>CAKZWF010000009.1 GCA_937921865.1 uncultured Pseudomonadales bacterium
CCTGGCGGCATCATTTTTCGCCAGGCGGTCTAGTGCTGGGTGTTCTGGGTCTGACGGGCGGCGCGCCGTTTCTGACTGCGTATCTGTTCATCACCAGCATCCAGACGAACGGAGATGTGGCGGAGATTTTGCTGGGTAAGACCAGAGCAGCAGCACGCTAGGCAGTTGCTGCAGCTATCACTCCTGCGGACTTGAGTACAAACAGCGCATCTGCGGTGATCCACGGGTTCATGGTTCTGTTGCTGGTCCCACCCCAGTCGACGTAGTCGCAGCCGTTGCCGGATTCGCTCGAAGTGCGGTAGTACTTTTTGTCGGCAGGCCAGCCGCCGCCGGCGATATGCTTGCTCGCCAGCAGTTCCAGCGCTTCGCTACAATTTGGGTCGTTGATGTAACCGGCTTCGGCAAGGATTTTCAGCCCGTGCAGGATGTCGTAGTGCCAGTACAGCGGGTAGTGCAGTGCGACAAATTCGGCTTTGATGATTGAAGAATCCCGTTGACGCAGGAACAGACGACGTTTTAAGAAAATTTCAGCAGCCCGCGCTACGGCTGTGCTGACCTGCTCATTGCCGGATTGCTCCGCATACAGTGACAGTGCGCGCAGCGGCAGGATCGATTCCATAAACGAAGAGTTGCATGCTGCCGGATTCTTGTCGCAATTCCAGCCACCATCGGGCCACTGCCAGTGGAGCAGGCGTTCGACGAATGCCTCAGTTTGCTCATTGGCCAGGCCCAGTTTGAGTATTGACCAAAGGGCATTGGCCTGTTGCGATGCACAGCGGCGATGGCGTCCGTTCATCACCGGCACACCAGTCTTTCGGTAGGCTGCGGCGCGAGAGGGGGCGTCAAATTCCTGATAGTAGTTTTCACTCAGCCACTGCGCCTGCAGTTGATCTCGAATGGGCGCAAGATTCAAATCACCTTCCGGATAGCCGATGTCCGCCAGTGTTGCCAATACCCAGTGGGCTCCCTGCCATTTGTCGTAGACGCTGCGGGTGACCAGTTGGCCGCCGTCGTCTTGCTGACTCAGCAGTGCCTGAACGACAGGGCTCCTTTTTATCTCGTCGCGAAGCCTTTTAATCGAATCACTGTGAGGATCTTCGCTGAGCACATTGACTCGAATCTTGTAGCGGATCGAGGCGATGTCTGAGGTCAGCAGGGAGGTGATGAGAGTGTCGACATTCATTTCCGCACGCCATAGCGGATGCTGGAACCCACAGTCTATCACTCTGCTGATTTGGCCTGTGTATTATTAACGCTTGCCGGGGGAGTTAACCAATGCTGCTGCAGGATCGATTTGGACAAACGCTGACAACCACGTCCGCGCCGGCAGCCGAACACTATGTCGCAGCACTTGATCATCTGTTTGCCATGCACAGCGCCGCTCGGCCGGCCATTGACCAGGCCCTCGAAGCTGATCCCGAGTTTGCGCTGGCACACTGTGTGGACTCCCGGGTCCGGTTGTTTGAAGGGGACACCCCCGGCGCCATTGCCGCCGCCGAGCATGCACTGGAACTGGCTGGGCGGGCGAGTGAACGGGAGCGTCAACACGCCCGGATTGTCGCGATGGTGGCGCGCGGAGAGAGCACCGCTGCATTGCCGCTGGTTCGCCAACATGCTGGTGATTATCCCCGGGACGCATTGCCGCTGTCGTTTGCGCTCGGGGTTTACAGCCTACTGGGGTTTGGTGGCTTTGTAGATCATCACGAGCAGCAGCTGGCACTGCTGGAAAGTCTGGCGCCGAGCTGGGATGAAGACTGGTGGTTTTTGTCCTGGCTGGGGTGGTCTTATGTGGAAACGGGTGAGTGGGCCAGGGGCACCAGGATGCTCGACCGTTCGCTGGAGCTGAAACCCGACAATGCCAATTCGGCCCATGGCCGGGCGCACGGCTACTACGAAATGGGCGCGGCTGCGGAAGGTCTTGCGTTTCTCGAAGCCTGGCTGCCGGGCTATGGCGCCGAGGAACCACTGCACTGCCACATTGCCTGGCACATGGCGCTGACTCACCTGCAGCAGGGTGATTTCGAGCCGGCACTCGAGGTGTATGACCGGTATATCCGACCGTCGGTGTCAGCCGCACTGCCGATGTTCACAATGGTAGATTGCGCGGCTTTTGCCTGGCGCAGTCGGCTGTCGGGTTTCGCTCTGGATGTTGAACGCCTGCAGGAGATTGAGAGTTTCGCGGTTCAGCATTTCCCTGCACCGACAATACCGTTTGTGAATCTGCATGGGGTGCTGGCGCGGCAGCTGACCGATCCTGGCCTGGCTGAGGAGTTTACCCGGGCGATTGAGGGCCCTGCTGGCGAAAGTGCCCTGGTGCAGGTGAATGCGCCGCTGTGCATGGCCATCAGTGCTTATGGGCGTGGAGACTACCGGGCAGCCGCAGACTCGTTGCAGTCCCTGCTGCCACAGACGGCAGCGCTTGGCGGCAGTCATGCGCAACGCGATGTAATTGTGGACACTCTGATATCGGCGCTGATCAGAGCCGGCGACGAGGCGGGGGCTCATGCTGCGCTGAGTGAGCGCAATCAGGTCAGAGCCGCGCATCTGGATCAGACCTGGTACTCCCGGCTCGATTAGATGCCGGTCGGGTTGAGCTATGGTCTCGATATCTCGCCAGGTATCCACGCACCATGAAACCCTGCCGGGATGCGTCGGTTCAGTTCAATGCTGGCTAACGGCGGCTGGCTTAAGTCGCTGGCATCCAGGATGCGGATCTCATTGGTTTGCGTGTCGGCACTGTAGACGCTGAACAGCACCCAGCCGCGACTGACGAGCGTCCTGCCAGCGGATCGGTATCCGATAGCCTTGCTCGAGCATGGAGAAGTCATAGCCGACGCTCAGATCCATCAGAATGCTGCGGGATTCGGTGATCGCCATGTCATGCATCATGGCAGGTTCGCCCAGTTCGCGCTGCGCAGCCATCGATTGCGATAAATGCGGGCGGCGCCGTCGACGAAGCTGATAGCGTGAAGCATGGCGGCTTCAGGCCACCAGGACAGGACGTCTTCGCCAGCGAATCGGCCGCTGAATGGGTTGGGGCCGTTGCGTATCAGCGTCCCGGTGAGTTCAGCCGGAATGTTGCCAGTGACAGACAGATCGAATACCTCGACCTCGTCAGCCACCGGCGCCAGTGCGCCCGAATTGAGATCCGGCAGCGTCATCGCGCTCGCCTCAGTTCGCTCAACCGCTCCCGGAAGTCGTTGGCTTCCTGCTGACTGCGGGCATTCAACGGCAACTCTTTGAACAGGTCATGTAGTACCCCCTGGGCATCGTCGAGCAGTTCCCGACCCGCCGAGGTGATAACCGCTCGGCTCTGGCGCGCATCCCGCTCGCTCTTTTCGGTGGTGACGTAACCAAGCTTTTCCATGGGTTTAAGCGCGCGAGTCACCGCTGAAGCGGTCAGGCCAACCGCATTGGCCAGGTCGATGCGGGCGGAATTGCCGCTGAACACGTGCGTGAGCGCGCGCAGCAGGCGGTATTCGCTGAAGCTGATGCCCCGGGTGTAGGAGAGTGCCCGGTCCATGTCCCGCTCGAGACTGTGGGCGGTTTCCAGGAACTGCAGCACGATGGATTCTGTGTGGTTTGCTAAGGTGTTTTTCATAATGCGTGCATGATACTTGAGTGATCAAGTATATGACAAGAATAAATCGTTGGGGAAGGGCGTGGAATCAGAAGGGCAGCTGCGTATGCCGGGCTCTGGTCTGGTTGAAACCCGGTCCGATAGGGATATTGGCGTCGGCAATGGCGCCACACTGGTCGCCGGTCCGGGTAGGGCTAAACCGGTGCCTGTCTGGGCAGCTGAGGTTCCCGCGGCGGCGGCAGATCCTCGTATAACAGTGTTTTGAGCTCGACTTTCTTCTGCGCAGCCGCTGGATCATCCCAGAGATTGTGCAGCTGCAGCGGGTCGTTGTTCATGTCGTAGAGTTCGCCCTCGCTGCCATCGTAGAGATGGCTGGGCTCGTAACAGGTCAACAACCAGCCATCGTGGTGGTAAATCGATTTGAGATGCATGTCGATGGGCCCGTGCTGGGAATCCCATTGGGTAAGCACGCTGTCCCGCTTCTGTTCGCGGGCTTCGGTTTCACTGACCGGGAGCGCTGTGCCCTGGCAATACGCAGGTGGTTCGATACCCGCAACCTCGCAGAAGGTGGCCGCCAGATCGATGTGACCAACAGGACTGACAACCTCACTGGCGGCAATGCCTGCCGCACTTGCCGGTTGCCAGATGAACGGCAATCTCATCAGCGCATCAATGTGATAAGGACCTTTAAACAGCAACCCGAAATCACCCTGCAGTTCACCGTGGTCGGTGGTGAAAAATATGTCGGTGTTGGCGAGCCATTCGCGCCGGCTCAGATAGTCGAGCACCCGCCCGCAGGCTTCGTCGATCAGCTCATTTTCGATATGGGTCATCGCGTTGATTTCGCGGATCTGATCAGCCGTCATCTGTGCTGGAGTAAATTCGCGCGGTGATTCCAGATTGGTCCAGACACTGCCATCGAAGTAACCCAGCCAGTGCGCTGGCTTCTCCGCCAGCCAGCGGCGGAGTTCGCTTTCGTCTTCGCTGTAAAGCGCCGGCAGCGGGACGTCACGCCAGTTGACCCGGTGCAGTTCCGAAGCTGGAACATCCCAGGGATGATGCGGATCCGGAAAGCTCATCCAGCAGAACCAGGGCTCGTCAGCCTCCACACCGGACAGCCAGTTGATGGTCCGCTCTGCTACCCAGTCTGTGTGATAGACCTCTTTCGGCACATCCATTGGCCAGACCTGTACCGCGCCGGTTTCGCCCGTACTTGCAGTGTTCTGTCCTTTGCGGGTGACCATCGGATAGAAGCGCGACTTATATTCTGCATTGCCTTCCATCCAGCGGTCGTAGTGGCTGTGTCCTTCGAAGAAATGGTTGGCCAGCTCCATGTGGTCGAAACCGCGATGAGGGCCGGTGTTGTGTTCCGACGCCATCCGATTTTCAAAGAAGATCTCGGGGTCCCCAAGCCAGGGTTCGAAGTGGGCTTTGCCGAGCAGGGCGGTTCGATAACCGTTGCAATTGAGATGATGAGCGATGGTGTCCTGATCTTCGGGTAACGACACACCGTTCATCCAGACACCATGGGAATTGACGTGTTGCCCGGTGATGATGGTTGCCCGGGCCGGCATACAGACCACGTTCTGATTGTGCGCACGGCGATAGTTGATGCCGTTTCTAGCCAACCCGTCGATTGTCGGGGTGCGGGCGATCTCGCCACCATTACAGCCGAGCGCGTCGTAGCGCATCTGGTCGGTGGTGATCAACAGGATGTTTCTTTTCATATGGCCTGGTCCATGGTTTTGAGGCTTCTGGTCAGCGGGCGCTGAGGCAGGGCTGCGTCAGCGAAGTTTTCGAGCCCTGATATTGCGGCCTTTGACTTTACCATCTGCGAGACTGTTCAGAGCCTGCTTTACGCTGGCGCTTTTCAGTGCAACGAAGCTGCACATGTCGAAGATATCGATTTTTCCCACATCTGAGCCAGCCAGTCCGGCGTCGCGGGTCAGTGCTCCTAGCAGATCGCCAGCCCGGATCTTCTGTTTGCGTCCTGCTGCGAACTCAATTGTGGTCATCTCGGAATACAGTTTGTAGTTCGGATGGTGATTGAGTGATTCGCCAACGTCGCAGACGCACGGCTCGCCGGTGGTTGTTTCTATCGCGTTCAGACGCGCCTGTTCAGCTTCTGTGAACAGACTCAGTGCGACACCACTTTCACCGGCACGCCCGGTTCGGCCAATGCGATGCACATAGACCTCCGGATCCCGGGGCAACTCATAGTTGATCACCAGCGGCATTGCCTTGATATCCAGCCCCCGCGCGGCAACGTCGGTGGCGACCAGCACCGGGGTGCTGCCGTTGGCAAATCTCACTAGCACCCGGTCCCGCTGCCGCTGATCCAGGTCACCGTGCAGGGCCAGCGCCTGGATGTTCTGATCATTCAGTAGATCAGCGACTTCGGCGCACTGGACTTTGGTGTGGCAGAACACCAGCGCGGCGCTGGGCTGATAGTGTTCGAACAATCTGATCAGGGTGCTGTTGCGTTCATGTTTTTTTACTTCATAAAACAGCGCTTCGATGGTGCCAGGTTGATGTTCGGCTTCCGCCGTCACCATGATCGGGTCGCGCTGCAGCGACCGGCTGATCTCACGGATGGTATCGGGGTAGGTGGCCGAAAACAGCAGGGTCTGACGTTGCCGCGGAGCGTGGGCGACGATGTCCCGCATCTCATCAGCAAACCCCATATCGAGCATTCGGTCCGCTTCGTCGAGAACCAGCACTTTGAGATCTTTGAGCTTCAGCGTGCCTTTGGTCAGATGATCAAGCAGGCGACCTGGCGTACCGACCGCAATGTGAGCGCCATGCTGCAGCGACAGTTTCTGCGGACCGAACGGCTTGCCGCCACACAGGGATACCAGCTTGATATTGCCAATACCCTGGGCGAGGCGGCGGAGTTCTTTGCCGACCTGATCTGCGAGTTCTCTGGTTGGACATAACACCAGTGCCTGAACCGCAAAGTGTTTCGGGTTCACCTGTTCCAGCAGACCCAGACCAAACGCGGCCGTCTTGCCGCTGCCTGTTTTAGCCTGAGCAAGCAGGTCTTTACCCTGCAGGATCAACGGCAGGCTGGCAGCCTGAATGGCGGTCATACTCGCATAGCCGATGCTGGCAAGATTGGCCAGTTGGGCCGGTGCGAGATCGAGAGTACTGAAGCTCTCTTTGTCTGTAGGGTTCATTCGCGCATACCGGCTGATTGCCAGAGCATGAAATGAAACAGCGGTTGCCGTTGCGCTCTGGTGTTGAAGCCGTTGGATACTAAGGAGGCTTCCGGCGACCCGCAAGCACAGAAGCGATTACCGCCAACGGCGTTTCGAGTCAGGGTTCGGGGATTGCGAGTGATGCCTGGATCAGGGATGCTGGTGCCGTTGGCTTGTTTTGTTAAGGGGAACTGTGAGAGCCAGTGATCTGGTTGCTTTTGTGCTGGTGTCTGCGCTCTTTGTTGATTGCGCTATGGCGGCCACCAGCCCGGGAGCGCAATGTGAAGATCCGCCTGACTTCTCCCAACTTCTCAATTCAGGTTGGAGTGGTTCGCAGGAAAACAAACGCTTTGCGACCTCTGCAGTCGATCAGAGCAATGTGCATCTCCTTTAGAAGTAGCCCTGGCCATGAATCCTTTTTACGGCTGCTGCAAGTTCCGCGGCTCGCTGATGTCGCTGGATGCGCTCACCGGAAAAACCAGCTGGCGAACCCACGTGATCGACCAGGAGCCCGGCCGCCACTATATTTTTGTGGAGGAATGGGGCCCGTCCGGGGCACCCGTGTGGTCCGGATCTGGATTTTGGCGCACCGCCCATGTCCAGCCCCCTCAAACAAGACAGTCATGCAAAGCTTGGCACGATATCGTCGTTTCAACACCGGGGCAGCGGCGTCTCAGCGCCTATCCTGACGGGGCTGCAGCAGCGGAGGCCGCTGGCGAAACCACGACTGAAGCAGATTCCAGTCTGATCCCGGATTCAGCCGTCAGTCCCATCGGATGGAATTTCTGAAAGCGGTCGATGAGTTTCTCGCTGAGTACCTGCAATAACCTGTCGGGCAGACGCCGTGCTCTGACTATTCCTCAAATGCAAATCTAACCACGCCGCGAACAGGAATAGGCCGACTGCTCAATATCATTGGTTTGAATCGCCATTTGTTGATTGCACTCAGTGCTGCCTCGACAAACATGTCGCTGCTGGATTCAAACGCGATCGCGTCGCGCACTTCGCCTTTTTCAGACACCGTGAACCTGACCGTTACCCAACCGTCGCCGCTGGCCATGCGCGGATACTCGGGTACTTCGCGCCGGCGCGTTTCCAGTTCATTGATTCCATAGATTCGGTCAAACATACCGGAGCGGGCGAGACTCAGAGACTGCTGATACTCGACCTCTTCGCGTATAGCCCGAATCTCGCTTGATTCGGCGCCAGCCTGGCTGGCCTGGTCTGCGGCCGCAGTCGCCTGATCGAATCGAGCCGCCCGAACGTCGGTCCAGGCCTGATCGACGAGTGCCCGAACCACCAGGCGTTTACCCTGACGCGCGGCTTCAGAATCAGGCTCTGCGTCGAGGACGGCGTTAAACAGCGTCAGTGCGTCGCTGCCATCGCTGCCCGTCAAACGGCCGGCCTGCAGAGCAGCAGATGCCGATTCCAGACGTTGTTTAAGCTGTCGATTGCTCTCCAACTCTCGCCACTGTCCAACCACTCGTTCGGCCTGATCCAGCCCTGGGTTTGTGGGATCAACGGCGCGCGCTTTTTCGATGAAGCGCAGGGCTTTGTCCTGTTCACCGGCCAGTGCGGCCGATTGCGCGATGCCGAGCAGGCGCTCGATGATCGAGGTGATACCCTGGGTCGCCTGCTGATTACCGGCGTCGAGTTCTAAAACCGTACGATAGGTACTGATCGCATTGTCGTTCTGCGGCGCGGTCAGGCGGGCGGCGGCAATCTGGCCATCTGCCACCTGCAGCAGGGTTTCAATCTGTTCGTAGCGGTTGATGCGCACCCGCAGCAGGCGTGACTGCGCATCGTCTGGATAAATACTCTGGATCTGGTCAATTTGAGTGCGCGCGGTCAGCCAGTCGCCGCGGAAGATAGAACTTTCGACACCGACTCGCAGATACTGAGCAACGCGTTCCAGCCCGGCAAGCGCTTCTGAGCTCCCGGGTGCTTCGCCCAGGGCTTTTTCGAAATAGTAGAGCGCGTTGTCAGCCGTCGGCGTGGTTACTCGACCGGCAGCGTAAGCCTCTTCGCCAGAGCGAATCCAGCTGGCTGTTGCGGCGCTGCCGCTGACGTCTGATGTGGTCGCGGCAACGACAGTTATGTCCGGAAAGTCCAGAATCGCTTCGCCGCCGGAACGTTTCAGGTATACCCAGGTTGAAACCACGCCAACAATGATCATCAGTGAGGCAACGCCAAAACTCTGCAGCAGGCTCAAAGGTCGGCTGTTGAAAGCGATTGCGCTCATGTCTGGACACCCGCCAGGCGCCGGCAGCTGCGCCATAGGCGCTTGAGCAATCCTGCCTGTTGAGCGCTGCTGCTGATGGCTGATGATCCGGAGGTCGCACTGCTCAGCTCGTTATGGCGACGCATGGCCGAAGCCAGCCATAGTCGGCACTGTCCCTTAGATACCGGTTTCAGCAGAAAGCGGTAGATGTCGCCACTGTTGATCAGGTCGATCAGAGACGCAGCATCAGATCTCTGGCTGGCAACAATCGGCACCACGCCTGGTGCTCGGGTGCGAATTGCCAGAGTCACCTGCTGGATGTCCAGCTTGTCAGCTGCGGTATCTGTGACAATCACGCCAACCGGACGTGTCTGTAACAGATTCAGGGCAGCCTCCAGGCTGCGGGCCTGGCAGATGGTTGCGCCATCTGCGGCAGATTTGATTGCGCTCACCAGTTCGCGGTCGGGGCTCAATACCAGAATCTCCGCTTCGGATCGCCTGGAGGTCTTTGGCCGCGCCGATCTGGCTGGTTTGCTGCGATCGCGTTCAGAACGGTTTCCTGAAGGAAATTCGATCAGTTGAGCTTCTCGCGGAGTTACAACCTTATCCCGGTCCAGTGCCAGCTTTATGACTGACATCAGTTCATCGGATGGGCAGGGCTTCATCAGATAGCGGAAGACCTCGCAATCGTTGATCGAGGCTTCAACAGCCTCCAGGTCCGCATAGCCGGTGAGCAGAATACGAATGATGTCGGGATGCTGCCGTTTGATTGCGGAGAGCACTTCGACCCCGGTCATGCCCGGCATCCGCTGATCGGAAATCACTATGTCAACAGACTCCCGTTCGAGAAAGGCCAGCGCTTTTGCGCCGCTGTCGGCGATGAACACCTGATAGTGACGCCGAAACAGCGCTTTCATGGAGGTCAGTACCCGCTGTTCATCGTCAATGAACAGCAGTTTCGCGGATCGCGAGCTCGATACGTGGGCTGGAGGGGAGGTCATCAGGCAGCCTCTTCGTCTTCGATAGGTCGAGTGGGTAACAGCAGAGTTATTCTGGTGCCCTGGCCGACTTCGGATTCGATGTTGATATGGCCGTTATGCTGTTCAATGATCTGGCGAACAATAGACAGTCCCAGGCCCGTCCCTTCGCCAACCGGTTTGGTCGTGAAAAAGGGATCCATGATTTTGCAGAGATTCTCTTCAGCGATTCCGCATCCGGTATCAGTGAAGCTGATCTCGATGAATTGATCCTGTGCTCTGACGTCTATCGTCAGCCGACCTTTGCCAGCCATGGCCTGAGCGGCGTTGGTCACGAGGTTGACGAATATCTGATTGATCCGCGCGGGTGAACAGGTAATGTCCGCAACGTCTTCGAAGTTTTTTTCCACCTCGATGCCGTACTTCAGCAGGTTGCGGGTAATGGTCAGGGTTTTCTCAATGCCTTCAATCACATTGAATCGGTCTTCAGCGGCACGGTCGAGCCGCGAGAAATCTTTCAGGCTCTGCACAAGATCGCTGATCTGGTGCAGTCCCTCGATGCTGTCTGTGCTCAATGCATTGAGTTCCTGCATGCTCTCGGTCAGAGCCGTCACGTCAAAGCGTTCGCGCTGTTGCAGAAGATCTCGCACCGAGCGGGTGATCTCGTCGGTTTGCTCTGCCTGCAGAATCGGCGAAGTGACTTTCACATAGTCGCGCAAATCGTTGACGACGTCGGCGGTCAGCGAAGTATTGTTCAACACATAAAGCAACGGCGTATTGATCTCGTGCATCACACCGGCCACCAGCTGGCCGAGGGATGACAGTTTTTCCGCCTGAACCAGCTGCACCTGAGACTCCTGCAGGTCGTGATAGGCATTCTCCAGGTCCGCGGTGCGTGCCTGAACCCGCACTTCGAGTTCTCCGTGCGACCGGTTCAGCGCACGATAGCTGCTGCGCAGTCGTAGGCCGAAGTAGGCCAGGGTAATCAACAGAAACACGGTATAGAGATTCAGCAGGACCCTGGCGTCATTGATCGTCGACAGGGTGTGGACGTTGGTGACTGTTGCCTGATCACGGAAACGGCTGATCGAAGTCGAAAGCCCGGTCAGATCCATTGCTGATGTGGCGTCGCTCATGGCTTGTCGGACGCTTGCCAGGACGGGTACCTGTTGAATCCAACCTCCGGCAATCGTGCGCTCGTTTCCGCTCAAAGATTGCGACAGGGCTTCAAGTCCGGCGAGCATGGCAACTGCCTGTTGCTGACGGCTGGAATCACTCGATCTCAGATATTCGAGGATCTGGTTGCTGGTACGGAAAATCTGATCGGCGAGTTCGTCCCGGCCTGAACTGCGCAGCGATTGCACCAGTTCCCGGCTTTCGCCGACGAGGCCTGCATAGCCGCTGCTGTAGAGAACATGGTTGTCGATGAACTCCGGCAGGTATTCGCCTACCTGGTCCGCTTTCAGGCTCAGCTCGGAAAAGTTTCGAGCGTGGACGCCCGGGTCGGTCAGATCGATGTCGGTGGCATCGGCAGAATTGAACAATCTGATGCTGATCTGACGAATGCGCTCAACCGGGGTTTGTGGCTGATATATGCGGCGCAGATCCAGGTTGATGCCATCAACAACGCCGGTTACCCGCGATGTTAAATCTTCGAGCGGGCCAGTGTCACTGAGACGACCCGATAACCCGCTCTGAATCCTCTGATCGATGGCCGCTATCAGATCGCTTAAGTACTGCGATCTCAGATCCATACTGCGGAATGCTTCGCTGGACTTTGCCGTAGAAACTGACAGCAGCAGAGCCAACAGCACAACAGCGCCGACAATGCTGAAAATCGGTAACGATCTGACAACCCATACCATGACTGGTGCCTCAGTTAACTGCAGCCACGCAATCGGGGCGGAACGTGGCTTAACTATCCAGGTATCACGAATATCCTGATTGAAGGTAGGGATAAAGGGCAACTGTCGCTGAGACGGTTGCCCGGGAGTATTGTGACCCGGTGCGCAATTCGGCATCGAAAGCCTGGCGCCGGGATGGATCCGGAAGGCTGTCCTGGCAGGAAATCTGCCGTGCTAAGATCTCCCGCCGGCAAGGAAAAGGAACAGACTTGAACGTATCTGATATCAAAGTGGCGCAACACCGGGAAGCAACCAGCGGACTGTCGGTGGATCAGCGCTTTCTCGATCGGTGGTCACCGCGGGCGATGACCGGCCAGTCGTTGCAGGACACCGAGTTACTCACGCTGGTGGAAGCAGCCCGCTGGGCGCCGTCCTGTTTCAATGCACAGCCGTGGCGCTTCGCTTACGTGGCAAATAGCTCACCCGGCTGGCAGGAACTGCTCGCCACTCTGGTTCCCGGGAATCAGGCCTGGGCACAGCGGGCAGGGGCACTTATTGCAGTGATCTCGAGAAAAGAATTCGAGCACAACGGTGCCAGTGCGCCCACCCATGCGTTTGATGCAGGTGCCGCCTGGATGAGCCTGGCGTTGCAGGCGTCGGCTATGGGCCTGGTGGCTCATGGCATGAGAGGTTTCGATCTCGACGCAGCGTGTGACTGTTTGAAGGTGCCACAACTCTATGAGCTGCAGGCGATAATTGCGGTGGGTCATCCGGGTCGGGTGGAAGATCTGGCGGACGCTTACCAGGAACGGGAACTGCCGTCCGGCAGAAAGACGCTGGCCGAGCTTGCTTTTGCCGGCGGTTTTGAGCAGTTGCCTCAGTAATCCTGAGCGGGGGTAGGCGCCGGTTGCTGATCCAGGTAACCGGTCACCCGTTCATAGGCCAGGGCAAACTGCAGTACCGACTGGTCGGCGCCAAAGCGCCCCATCACTTGAATGCCCATCGGCCGGCCTGTTGAGTCGAACCCGGCTGGTACATTGACTACCGGCAGCCCGGCCAGGGTGCCACCGATCACGACTTCCATCCAGCGATGGTAGGTGTCCATGTCCCGACCGTTGATACTGCTCGGCCAGGCGAGCGTTTTCGGGAAGGGAAATACCTGAGCGGTTGGCAGCAGTAGATAGTCATATCTGTCCAGAAGCGCGTTGACGGCCCGGAACCAGTCAGCGCGGGCGATGCCGGCAACGTAGATGTCTGCTGCACTGGTATTTTGAGCGCCTTCGATCTCCCAGATGGCCTCCGGTTTCAGCTGTTGGCGGGTTGCCGGATCCTCATAGAGTTCGCGCATGCTGTTCCGGGTCCAGTGCCGCAGTGTCAGCCAGGTCTGCCAGAGTCGCGACAGGTCATAGTCCGGTTTGCAGTCTTCAACAATCGCACCCTGATCAGTCAGGAGCTGCAGCGGCTGGCGGCACAGCTCCAGTAGCCCCGGCTCCATTGCCAGATAGCCGTCGAAGTTGCCCATCCAGCCGATTCGGGTGCCGTTAAGTTCGCGTGGTTTGAATGCGCCGGCATCCGGCAGGCGGTCGCGCAACGACAGTGGGTTACCGGCACTTGGCCCGGAGATGCTCAACAGCAGCCGAATGGTGTCCTCGGTATTGCGGCCCATCGGTCCTCCGGTACCCATCTGCTGATAGAACAGATCGCCGCTGCCACCTCCCGGTACTCGGCCCTGAGTTGGGCGAAAGCCAATGACATTGTTGAAGGCTGCCGGATTGCGCAACGAACCCATCAGATCTCCGCCGTCAGCTACCGGCAGCATCCGGGTACCCAGACCCGAGGCTGCACCTCCGCTGCTGCCACCGGCGGTCAGCGCGGGGTTGCAGGCGCTGCCGGTCGCACCGAACACCGGGTTATAGGACTGGGAGCCCATGCCAAACTCAGGGGTATTGGTTTTACCGATGAAGATTGCGCCCTGGCTGCGGATCCGCGCAATCATAAAGCTGTCTTGAGCTGCCACGGTCCCGGCAAAAATTGGCGAACCGCGACTGGTGGGAAGTCCAGCTGCATCAGCCAGATCTTTGACCGCGTGTGGCATACCGTGCATCCAACCGCGATAGTGACCGGCGCTCAAGGCACGATCAGCTGCTTGCGCCTGCTCCAGGCACTCATCGTCCGACAACATTGAAACTATGGCGTTGTAGACGGGGTTGTAGCTATGTATGCGGGCCAGGTAAGCGGCCATGGTTTCTTCGCAACTCACCAGCTTCTGACGGATCGCTGCGGACAGCTGGGAAGCGCTCAGACTGGTGATCTCGCTGGGTAGGTCGGCAGCTGCAATGCTGCGCGGCAGTATCGCTGCCCCTGAGCTGAGCATCGCGGCTTTCAGAAATCCGCGTCTGTGCATGGTTCAGCCCTCCTGATTGACGTTGCGCCTTAGTGCTTCGATGTACTCCGGTCCGATCCCGCAGCAACCGCCGATGATGCTGGCGCCCAGCTGTCTCCATTGTTCGGTGTACTGGCAATACCTGGCGACATCGAGATCGTTGCGCAAACCGGTAGGAACTGCGTTGTCCAGAGTCCAGCCGTCAGGAATGCTGAGTCGGTTCGGGTAGGCGCCGAATGGCAATCGGGTCAGCGTTGCCAGCTCTGCGAGACCTTCTGAAATCGCTTCCGGTGATGTGCAGTTGAACAGCAGACCGCTGACTTCGAGATCAGCGACGGCTGCAACAGCGGCGGCGATGGATTCGCCACTGCGCAGGCCTCGTCCGGGTTGTTCGTCCAGTGTCCAGGAGACATAGCGGGGTTTGTCGGGTGCGACGTCGCGCGCTGCGCTCAGCGCGTTGACCGACTCCCGGATGCAGGACATGGTCTCACAGAAAAACAGATCAACGAACGGGTCAAGAGCTTTGACCAGCGCTCGATACACCGGCATCGCGACATCGTCAGCAGGTACCAGGTCCCAGCGATAGCTTTCGTCCAGAGGCGGCAGCGATCCCGCGACCAGAACGCTGTGATCAGCCTGATCGGCTGCCTGTCGGGCCAGCCGTCCGGCCAGTGCCGTCAATTCCTCAAAGCGTCCGGCCAGGTCCAGTTTTTCAAGGTAACTGGGAATGGTGGAATAGGAGTTGGTGGTTATGATATCCGCGCCGGCAGCGATGTAGGCATCATGCACTTCGCGAACGGCATCCGGGGCGTCAAGCAGGGCCTGGGCGGACCACAGTTCGCCGCGCGGGGCGACTTCTCTGCGGATGAGTTCGCCGCCCATGCCACCATCGAGAACAGTCAGCATGTAGTGTTATCTCCTGTTATTGGTTGTTATCTGCCGGTGTCTTGTGTCTGTTTCATTCAGCCGCAGCCATTTTGGCAAACAGGGCTTCCCGGTCCTGATCGTAACGGCGCCCGGCAAAGAAGAACAACGGGATGGCTAGAAAGGAGATCACCGTGAACCAGAGCAGCGCGATGGTATAGGGTTGTTCGTTGCCCTGAGTGATCAGCCAGTCGACGTAGATTCCGGCAGCGCTGACGCCAATTGCTACGCCCACCATATTCAGCAGCAGAATGTATAAAGCCACCACGGTGGCGCGAATCTGCGGGGGAACAAGTTCCTGAACGGTGGAAAAGGTGGGACCGTAGAAACAGCCAAGCTGAAAAAATCCGGTGAACACGCCAATCCAGAACCAGATCGTATCCGGTTCAACCAGTCGGTAGGCGATATTGATGGGCGCCAGTATCAGCATGATCCAGAACAGAAACATTGGTCTGCCAACTCCTGTTTTACGCAGAAACCAGTCGCCGCCCAACCCTCCGAAAAGATTGCCCATCATTCCGCCGACAATACCGATCCAGCCGGTAATCTGAGCAATCTCAGCTCTTTCGAAACCGCGTTCTTCCACGTACCAGAGCTGATCGAAAGTGGCTGCACCGAGAATGAAGTGAAAGGCCACGCCGCCGCCGATGGTCATCAACAGTGCCGGAGACTCTTTTAACGCGATGATCAGAACCGCCATCAACTCTCGAAAGGTTGGTCTGGGTGTTTCCGCCGTCTGTCCCTCCAGGTGCCGGCGCGGTGTTTCCCGCATGAACAGCATGATGAGCGCAAAAACCAGGCCGAGAGCGCCGAGCAGATAGAAACAGTTTCGCCAGCCGATCGCGGGTCCGAGATAGCCTACAACCAGCAGGCTGCAGCCGACGCCTATCGGTACTCCCATGTAGTAGACGCCCGAGGCAAAACCAAGCCGGTGGCTGGGGAAGCGATCCGCCAGCAGCGACATCGAGGTCGGTGTCATGATGGATTCACCAACGCCAATGAACATTCGCGGGATCGCCAGGCTCATGAAACCTCGCGCAGCACCCGATAGAGCGGTCAACAGGCTCCAGGTGGCGAGACCGGCGGCAATAAGGCGGGTCCGGTTAACGGTGTCCGCCAGCGCACCCATGAACAGGCCTGCGGCTGAATAGAAAAATAGAAACACCAACCCGGTCAGCAGGCCGAATTCCGTATTGCTCAAGCCGAGATCAGGCACTATGAAGTTGGCGAAGCTGGCCAGCAGTTGCCGGTCGACAAAGTTCATCACGTTCAGCAAAGTAAGAAAGCCCAGAAACGCGTAGCTTCCCGTCGATACCTTATCGGTGTCGGTCATGGTGTTGTGGATCTCCCCAGATTCCCCTTAACACGAGCATACCCGGCTGGTGCTGGTCCGGCCAGACTGGAGGCGGACAGATCTCCGCAAACTGGTGCGGCAGGCGATGGTCTGCCAGAAGCTCGCCGATGCTCTCTAAAGTGATGCGCCGCTAAACAATTTGCCCCACGCAGTCACGGGCGTGACGTATCGGTCTGGCGAATGTTGAAAGCAATGTAAAGACATAGCGCCTGGCCGATGATGGCGATGGCAATGGCTAAAGACGGTAGGCTGAAGATCATGGTTCGACCTGCTTGGAATCTTTTCAGACCCAAGTCTATGCACTATGGATGCCTCAAGACTGTGAACAGGTCGGTGCCCGCTGTCGTGTTTACATCAGCTGTACAACAGTGGATCTGCGTTGTGTTGCAGGCGCTCGAGGGCCGGCTTCGTTGTACAGATCAACGCCAAACATCCCTGGTTGTAGAGAAGCCTGACGTTTTCGTCTGCAAAACTTACGGACTTGGTGAGTTGGCCCCCAGTCTGATTGCCCGGCGTTCCAGACTTTCACGCAGCCGCGCATGTCGGGCCGGGGTCAGCGGATATGACCAGATCAGCTTCAGCGCCAGTCCATAGAACAGTATTGGTCCGAGGCAGTACACCAGGCGCAACGACAACACGCCGATTTCGGTGCTTGCCGCAACGCCTCCACTGGGATTGAAACCGAGCAGTCCGACCACGTTGAGAGACACGCCGGTACCGAAGGCGATAGCCATTTTTTCAGTAAAGCCGAGAAAGGCGAAGTAGGTGCCAGCTCGCTTGCCGCCAGAGCGGGCTGCGTCTACGTCAACGACGTCGGCAAGCATTGCGAAAGGCAGAAACTGCAGACCACCAAAACAGAAGCCTTTGATGATGAACAACAGAAAGAACGCCAGATAGTCGCCGTAGCCCAGAAACAGGTTGGCGCCGCTGACCGTGGCAACGGTGATCAGTGTGCCCATGAAGGCCCGGTGTTTGCCGATTTTACGACCCAGCCACAACCAGAATGGAATCGCTCCCAGTCCGGCGATAAAGTAGAAAAAGTAGGCGGCGCCAATCGTCGGGACACCAACGATGTCTCTGATGAAGAACAGCGACACCGCGTTGCGGAAGGATTCGCCGAAATGCACCAGCAGCACGATCAGCAGAACCCTGAGCATCGGGCCGTTCTTCATCACCAGTTTTAAGCCGTCTTTCAGGCTCGGACGTGGTTCGTTGGCGATCGCTTTAGGCTCTTTGACCATGAACACGGCGATGCCGATACAGATCGGCAGCACAATCACCACAGTCCACGCCAATCCGGCCAGGACCGGTCCGGTCAAGGTAGCTCGATCCACCACCTGCTTGTCACGGAAATCGCCGGAAAATGCACCAATCGCATCGTTCCATAACGTGGTAAAGACTTCGGCGACACCGCTACCGCCATCAGCACGGATTTCAATGATCATCGGCACCGCGGCAGCCAGCATCAGACCGAGCAGAACGTAAACTTCCCGAGCGGCTGTTACCCGGCTGCGTTGATGGTAGTCGGGAGAAAGCTCAGCGCCCCAGGCCCGGTGGGGCAGCGCAATCATGGTTGCCCCCAGGAAGAAAATCGTCAGCCACATCAGGAAGTACAGCAGCCCAACCCCCTCGGGCGGGATGAACAGGTTGTAGACCCCGATCATCATCACCGGCATGCCGGCCAGCAGCCACGGTTTGCGGCGACCAATTCGAGTTCTGAAGCGATCGGAGATTTCTCCCACCAACGGGTCGGTGATGACGTCGGTCAGACGGGCCAGCATCAGGATGGTGCCCACGGCTGCGAGACTGATGCCGAGACCGCCTGAGTAGTGCGCGGGTATCCAGATAGACAGCGGATAGCCGATCACTGCGAGCGGCAGACCCACCGCACCATGGGCCCAAATGGTTTTCTTCGACAGAATGTCGCTCAATGCTTCCCCTCCAGAAAGTTGTCTTAGATTCCCGTGCAGACGGCAGGATAGGCCGGGGCGGCCAGTTGAGGCAAACTAGGGGATTGAATAATTACAAACCATGAAAGGGTAGACGCAATCATGAAAGGTACCGTTCACTACGAACTCCGCGACAACGTTGCACTGATGACAATCGATAATCCCCCGGTCAACCCGCTGTCTTCGGGTGTCCGTCAGGGTCTCGCAGACGGTTTGAGTAAAGCGCTCGCCGACGACCAGGTGGCAGCCATCGTTCTGACCGGTGCGGGTCGTGCATTCATCGCTGGTGCGGACATTTCTGAATTCAGCGGCAAATCCGAAGGACCGGGTCTTCAGGATTGCCTTAAGGCTATGGATGACAGTGATAAGCCGATTGTGGCTGCGATTAACGGCACTGCTTTCGGTGGCGGACTGGAAGTGGCGCTGTGCTGTCATTACCGGGTCATCGCCCCGACTGCGCCCGTTGGCCTTCCCGAAGTCAAACTGGGTCTGCTCCCGGGTGCCGGCGGCACGCAGCGCCTGCCTCGCCTGATTGGCGCTGAGAAAGCGCTGGATTTCATTCTGTCCGGTGACCCAATTCCGGGTCCCAAAGCAGCCGAACTGGGCATTGTTGACGAAGTGGCAGACGGTGACATCGTAGCGGCGGGTATTGCCTATGCGCAGAAAGTCATTGCGGATGGCGGCAAAGTCCGCCGGATCAGAGATGAATCAGCGGTGGTGGCGGCAGACAGAGACCGGCCTGAGCTGTTTGATGCGGCGAGAAAATCATCAGCACGCCGCATGCGCAAACGCTTCGCGCCGGAAATGATTATTCAGTGTGTCGAAGCCGCCGTGAACGTTGGCGACTTCGATGCGGGCATGAAGATCGAACAGGAGTGTTTCGCGAAGTGTATGCAGCACCCGCAGCGTCAGGCGCTGATTCACATGTTCTTCGCCGAACGGGAAGTGGCAAAGATCCCGGATGTACCACGTGACACCCCCGTTCTCAACATAGAGCAGGCCGGGGTAATCGGCTGCGGCACCATGGGCGGCGGAATTTCGATGTGTTTTCTGAATGTCGGGATTCCTGTCACCGTGCTCGAACTCGATCAGGAGGCGCTGGATCGGGGTATGGGTGTGATCAAGCGTAACTACGACATCCAGGTGCAGCGCGGACGGATGACGGCTGAAGAAGTGGACACCCGCATGGGTCTGCTGACAGGCACCACCAGTTACGAAGATCTGGGTACTGCTGACGTGGTCATTGAAGCCATCTATGAAAACATCGACGTGAAAGTAGAGACATTCAAAAGAATTGAAGCGGTTGCGAAGCCGGGTGCAATTCTTGCGAGTAACACCTCAGGGCTCGATATCGACAAGATGGCCGCTGCAACCTCGCGACCCGAAGCGGTCATCGGCCTGCATTTCTTCAGCCCGGCGAACGTGATGCGACTGCTGGAAGTGGTCCGAGGTGAGAAGACCAGTAAGTCGGTGATTGCCACCTCCATGCAACTGGGTAAGAAGCTCAACAAAGTGGCTGTGCTGTCCGGCAATGCGCCTGGGTTCATTGGCAATCGGCTGCTGGGTGGCTACACCCGCCAGGCGGGGGAAATCATCCTCCAGGGTGCAACGCCGTACCAGGTGGATAACGTGCTGCTGAAGTTCGGCATGCCGATGGGACCATTTCAGATGAATGATCTGGTGGGTCTCGACCTCGGCTGGCGAGCCCGCAAGCTGTCGGGGATGAAGCCTGAAGATGTGCCGATTACCGCGCGCGTCGCTGACAAGCTCTGTGAGCTGGAACGCTTCGGTCAGAAAACCAGTCGTGGTTTCTACATCTACCCGGAAGGCAGCCGTGCCGGCCAGGCGGATCCGGAAGTGGTGAAAATTGTTGAAGAAACCTCAGCAGAGCTTGGTATTGAGCGGCGTGAGATCGACGACGACGAAGTGCTCAAGCGTTGCCTCTACCCGCTGATCAACGAAGGCGCCAGAGTGTTGGAAGAAGGCATTGCCATTCGGCCCTGTGATATCGACATCACCTATATCAACGGTTATGGCTTCCCTGAAGTGACCGGCGGGCCAATGTTCTGGGCAGATCAGCAGGGTCTGGAGAATGTCCTGGCGGACATCAAGCGATTCCAGGAGATCTACGGAGGCGATATCTGGAAACCTGCGCCGCTGCTGGAGAAGCTGGTTGCCCAGGGTAAGACCTTTGCCAGCCTGCAATCGTAATAAGCTGGCGGTCAAAACGTCAGAAGGTTGAAGCGGCGGTGTCAGTTCAGTTTCTGCACCGCCTCTTCAGCCAGTGTGAGTGAGCGGGAAATCCGCTCACGCATCTCTTCCAGATCGATCCCGTCTGTGCTCTTTTTGCCTTCCAGATAGCGCGCGTAAACGCCGTGGACAATTGCCGCCGTTTTCCAGCGGTTGAAGCCGATGTAGTAGTTGAGCCTGGACAGATCGCGGCCGGTTTTGTCTGCATATCGCTGGGTCAACGCGGTCCTGCTGGGAAATCCTGGCGGCGCTGTGGCGGCCTCGGGTGGGAAGGGTTCTGCATCCGTTGGGTCCGGCCATTGATTCAGAGCGTAAGCGAGATCGGCTAACGGGTCACCCAGCGTGGAGATTTCCCAGTCGACAACGGCAGCAATGGTGCAGTCCGGGCCAATCAGGCAGTTGTGTAAACCATAGTCACCGTGCACAACCCGGGCAGGGCCCTGATCCGGCATATTTTCCAGGAAATATTCCTGCAGCTCGTGGGCCCGCGGATCATCGAACTGCGCGGGCTCCACCGATGAAGTCCACGAGCGGTACCAGGTTTTCAACTGGCGACCGACATAGTTTTCCTTCTTGCCAAGGTCCCCGAGTCCAACCTCGTCCGGATCAACTTCATGCAGTGCAGCCAGCACATCGATGAATGAAAACGCCATTTTCTGGCGCTGCGTCTCGGGTACCCAGCGATTGGTGTCCTCGCTGTTGTAGAGCGGGTGCCCGTCGATCATGCCCATGACATAAAACCAGGCGCCGGTAATGTCCGGGCTTTCGCAGAATCCCAAAGCTGCAGGCACGGGCACGGATGTCGGGCCCAGGGCGGAGATCAGCGCCCACTCACGACTCATATCATGAGCCTTCGGCAGCAGCTGGCCTTGCGGTGGACGTCGAATCACCGCTTTACGGCCTTCAGTGTCCTCAATCTGATAGGTCAGATTGGAATGGCCGCCCTGGAGGCGTGTCCATTGCAGTGGCGGAGTAAGGCCGGCCACGTTTTCGGTAACCCAGCGCTCAACGGCTTCAACCTTGTAGCCTTCTGGCCCTTTAGTCTCGTCGTGATCAGTCATTGCCCTCCCCAGGGTCAATTGAGTCACGAGTATATCGGATCTGTGCGCGTCAGGGAGTGCTCAGGGATAGGTCGGAAACTGGGTCTGCGGGATATAGATTTCGTAGTTCTCCTGGAGAAATGTCACCAGATCGACCAGCTGCGCTACGGTCATCACATCGTTGTAGACGCGCATGCTGGAATTGCCGTCCGCGTCGGTGGTATTCGGACCTTTGGAGGAAATCCGGTGTGACGGGTTGATCACAGAGGTCACCAGATCACCATAGGTTTTGACTCGGGTAACCCGACCACCAAGGTCGACCTGCAACTGGGCATCCGGGGTTTTTATACCCAGCTGATCATCACCGACGACTCGGTGGCATTGTGGACAGCCCAGCTCGACGAAGGTGGTGCGGCCACGTTCGATGTCGCCAGGTGGCAGGCTGAAGCCGCGAGATTGCTGATCGCAAGCCGCGAGCAGAATGGAAACCAGAATTACTAGAAGTGCGCGCATGATAACCTCCCGCCTATCACCGTAGGTTAACAGCAGAACGCAATCTGATCCGCTGAGGTATCCGTAGAAGTGACTAGTCTGCCCAGTCCGGTGGGATGCCTGCCGGGATGTCTGACCGCATCGCTGAGGGGTGAACTACCTAGGCGATTACCACAGTTGCGGTCAGCGTCTGGCCGATGGAAACTGGTCTGAAAGTAGCTCTGGCGGCATTTTATGTACGTTCTGCTGTTTGCCATTCTCCTCAGCGCCGGTGGCGTGCTGGTGTTTCGAGGATCGATCAGTCGTCGACGCACAATGGTGTGGGGCGGTGCTGTCCTGATCCTGAGCGTTGGGCTGCTGCTGATTGTGATGGCGTTCTGGGCGGAAATGCTCTGGTTCGCCGCGCTCGATTTCGAACATCGATTCTGGACGTTTGTCGTAGCCCGTATCGGCGCGATGGTACTCGGGATTGTGCTTGCGGGTGGCATGAGTCTGGTTCTGTTGCGCGGGGCAGGTTCGCAGCTGCGGCGAGCGATTACCCTGCTGGCCGTTCTCGCTGGAGCGTTGTGGGGCTTGGCTTTCTGGCAGCGAGTGCTGCTGTTCATGAACGGGGTTCATACCGGGACCTCCGATCCGTTGCTCGGATTTGATACCGGGTTCTATCTGTTCACCCTGCCCATGCTGGATAGTCTGTTCTGGTTGGTTGGGGCCGTTGCAGTGCTGGTGCTGTTGGCCGTTCTGTGTTTCCGCGAACAGGACGGAGTTGCGCGTTTACCGCCACCTTTCCTGGTCCCCGCTGAGAGATTGCTCATTCCCGGCGCCAGCATGGCGCTGGCCATGGTGCTCGCTTACGGTGAGATGCTCGCGGTCTGTCACCTTCTCTACTCGGAACTGGGCGTAGTGCAGGGTCCGGGCTGGACAGACGTGCACATCCGGCTGCCGGCGCTGATTCTGATGGGTGGCGTTTTTCTTGCCGCCGGGGCTTTACCGCTGTTTGCCGGCTTCCGTACTTTCATGACCCGTCTGGTTCAGCGCTGGTCGGTTCGCATGCCGGCTAATCTGGTGGCAACAACCGGAGCCTGGGCACTTATTGGCACAGTCTGGGTACTGCTGGTCCTTGCTGTTCCGGCACTGGTTCAATGGCTGGTGGTGCGACCGAACGAAATCACCTTTGAAACGCCCTATATCAGCCACAATATCAATTTCACTCGAGCTGCCTTCAAACTCGATCAGATCGAGGAGCAGCAGTTTTCAGCTGATGCTGCGCTGGAACGGAGCACCCTGGCCAGGAATCCTCATCTGCTCTCAGAAGTGCGACTGTGGGACTGGCGCGCACTGGATGCGGTGTATAAACAGTTTCAGGAAATCCGGCTTTATTACGAGTTTGTCGACGTAGACATCGATCGCTATCACATCGGTGATCGATATCGTCAGGTGATGGTTGCGGCGCGCGAAATGGCTCAGCACAACCTGCCGCAGCAGAGCCAGACCTTCGTCAACAAGCGATTCAAATACACCCATGGCTACGGCTATACGCTCGCCCCGGTAAGTGATTTCACCTCGGAAGGCCTGCCGAATCTTCTGGTGAAAAACATCCCGCCGGTTACGGCACATCCAGAGCTGGCCGTTTCTCGACCGGAAATCTACTACGGTGAACTGACCCGTGAGCCGGCCGTGGTGAACACGCTTGAAGAAGAGTTCGACTATCCCAGTGGGGAAGCCAACGTTTATGCACGTTACCAGGGCATCGGTGGGGTAGTCCTGTCGAATTTCTGGCGCCGGTTTCTATTTGGCTGGAAGTTCGACGGCACGGTTCTGCTGCTGTCGAGCTATCCGACTCGAGAAAGCCGGGTGATGTTCCACCGTCGTATTCAGGACCGTGTCCAACGGATTGCTCCGTTTTTAGTATTTGATGAAGATCCCTACATGGTGGCAGTTGACGGCCGTCTGAAATGGATCGTAGATGCCTACACCAGTTCCAGTTACTACCCCTACAGTCAGGCGTTTAACTCTCTGGAACACATGGAATCCCGTAACGGCGGAGTTTCTGGCAGCGCAGGGCGTACCGTACACAGGCTGAACGGCGAAAACTATGTCCGCAATTCTGTCAAAGCTGTTGTGGACGCCTACGATGGCACGGTGAATTTCTATGTCTTCGATTCGGATGATCCGATCATTGCGACCTGGCGGAAGATACTTCCTGATACGTTTCGTGATCGGGATGAATTGCCGGACAGTATTCAAGCCCATGTTAGATATCCACAGGACTTTCTGCTGGTCCAGGGGCTGATCTTCGCCAGCTATCATATGACCGACCCGGCTGTGTTTTATAACCAGGAAGACCTCTGGGTACGTGCAACCGAAAAACACTATGGCTCCATCAAGCCGGTGGAGCCCTACTATGTGATGTGGGCACTGCCTGAATCGGAACAGGCTGAGTTTGTGCTGATTCTGCCGTTCACACCGAAGAACCGTCAGGTGTTGATCGGTTGGATTGCGGCATTGTCGGATGGTGACAACTACGGCAGGTTCATTGCGTATAAATTTCCGAAAGAGCGTCGGGTGCTGGGTCCTCAGCAGGTGGAAACAAAAATCGACCAGGATCCGTTTCTCTCGGGTCAGCTTACGCTCTGGGATCAGCAGGGCTCAGAAGTCATCCGTGGCAACGTGCTGGCTATTCCCATCGATGATTCTCTGCTGTATGTCGAGCCGATCTATCTGCGCGCTGAGACGGCCGCATATCCTGAGTTACGGCTGGTAGCGGTGATGCAGGGAGACAGTCTCAGCTATGCTGAAACGTTCGATGAGGCACTATTGGGTCTGTTCGAAAAACGCAATCCAGGTGGGCTGAATGAGCAGGGATCGACCACTGAGCTGGCGATTGATGCACGCAGAGCATTCGACAGTTATCTCGAAGCGCTTGGTGACAAGAGATTTTCCGATGCGTCGGAACAACTCGAACTGCTGAGCGCGATACTTGAACAGCTCACTAAGGACTGAATGCCGGATTTTCCCCAATGGCTATGGGCATCGTGCAGCACTCAGGGGCTTGGTGAAACTGTCGAGTGAGGTCAGCGTTAGCAGCTGTTCAGGATCTATCTGCCTGCTCAGCGTCTGCAATGTGAGCGCTCGCTGCCGGAACTGAATCAGGATTCAGAGAGATCGAATCTATCCCTGCGTTCACCAGAAAAGCCGCGAATTCGGGATGATCGGACGGCGCCTGACCGCAGATACCTACCTTGCGGTCATGTTCGTGCGCTATCCGGATGACATCGCTGATCATCCGTTTCACCGCTTCGTTACGGGCATCAAATATTGACTCCAGCTCTGCGGAATCCCGATCGACGCCGAGTACCAGCTGGGTCAGGTCGTTGCTGCCAATCGAAAAACCGTCAAAACGTTCGGCAAACTGTTCGGCCAGAATAACGTTGGAAGGAATTTCACACATCACATAAACCTGAAACCCGTTTTTGCCACGCTGCAAACCTTCGCAAGCCATGATTTCCAGAACCCGGTCAGCTTCCTGGGGTGTTCGACAGAACGGAATCATTACAATGATGTTGTCGAAGCCCATCGAGTCGCGGGCGTACTTCAGAGCCTGACATTCCAGGCGAAAGGCTTCTTCATAACTCGGGTGGTAGTAGCGGGATGCGCCACGCAGTCCCAGCATGGGATTTTCTTCCAGCGGTTCGAAACCACTGCCACCAAGCAGACCACGGTATTCGTTGGATTTGAAATCCGACGTACGCACGATCACCGGCAATGGCCACTGTGAAGCGGCGATTTTTCCGACCCCCAGTGCCAGCAACTCGATGAAATAGTCGCCTGGCCGTTCGTAGCCGCGGGTCAGTACTTCGATTTGATCCCGTTCCGTGGAGTCTTCGACGCGCTCCGGATGCAGCAGTGCCATAGGGTGCGCGCGAATCTGACTGGAAATGATGAACTCGATGCGTGCCAGGCCAATGCCCGCGACTGGCAGCTGCCACCAGCGCAGCGCGCCGTCCGGCATCGCGGCATTGATCATGATATCGGTTCGCGTTGCAGGAAGGTCCTGGAGCGCGATGGCCTGCACTTCGTATTCAAGTGCACCCGCAAAAACCTGACCGGTTGCCCCACCGGCACAGCTCACCGTGACCTCCTGACCGTCGCTAAGCTTGGTCGTGGCATTTCCGGTACCGACTATTGCCGGCAATTTCAGTTCACGACTGACAATGGCGGCGTGACTGGTGGGTCCACCGCGGTCGGTAACCACACCTCCGGCTTTGCGCATGATGGGTAACCAGTCGGGATCTGTTCGTTCGGTGACCAGGATCGCTCCGGGCGGAAATCTGTCGACTTCCAGGGCGCTTTGGGCATGGCAGACGGTGCCGACGACTACGGCGCTACCGACGCTTGCGCCTTCGACCAGGACGGGACCTTTGCTGTTTAGGCTGTAGCTCTCCAGAACCGATTGATCTCGAGCTGATTCAACAGTTTCCGGTCTGGCCTGCAGGATGAACAGATCACCGCTGCTGGTGTCTCGCGCCCATTCCATATCCATGGCTTTACCATAATGACGCTCGATCATGACTGCCCATTGCGCCAGCTGCAGCAGTTCGTCGTCGTTCAGCACCAGACGTTGGCGTTCTGCGTCAGAGGTGTTGAGTAATCGGGTTGGCTGGCTGCTATCCGATCCGTAGAGCAGTTTCTGCAGTTTGCTGCCCAGTGTCTTCTCAATGATTGGCCTTTTACCCGGGCGCTCCAGCAGCGGCTTGAATATCATGTAGCGGTCCGGGTTAATGCTGCCATTGACTACCGTTTCCCCGAGTCCCCAGTTCGCACTGATACTGACAACCTTCGGAAAACCGGATTCGGTATCGATGGAAAACATCACTCCGGCAGCATCTGCTTCGACCATCTGTTGGACCCCGACAGACAGAGCCACTCGAGTATGGGCAAAGCCGTGTTGCTCCCGATAGGAAATAGCGCGGTCGGTATACAAAGACGCGAAACATCGCCTGCAGGCTTCCAGCAGTGAGTCAATGCCACGCATGTTCAGATAGCTTTCCTGCTGCCCGGCGAAGCTGGCCTCGGGCAGGTCTTCGGCAGTTGCCGAACTGCGGACCGCGACGGCCAGTTCAGCAGCTTCGCATTGATCGCACAGTCTGGCGTAAGCCTGGGTAATCGCGGCTACCTGATCGTCGCTGAAGTGACCGGCAAGAAATGCCTCGCGGATGTTGCTGCCGGTGGCTGACAGTGATTGGTCCCCAGTGCTGAGCGTTGCAAGTTCAGAGTCGATGCGAGATTGCAGCTGATTGTTCTGCACGTAGTCGCGAAACATGTCTGCCGTTGTCGCAAAACCGGGTGCGAGCCGGATGCCGTGCCCGCTGAGCTGACGCTGCATTTCTCCGAGGCTGGCGTTTTTACCTCCCACCCTGTCGAGGTCCGTTAGGCTGATCTCCTCGAAATGGCGGATCAGATCTGTCTGGGCCATGAGTTCACCTGCTTTCGTGACTGGCTTAAAAATCATGACCTACACACCGGCGGTGGGATATAGGCGTTTTCCGAGCTTTGCCAGCGCCGCCGGTGCCAACGCCGCCGGTGCGAATTCAGCTTATGCGTTTAGCCCGGGAGGCTGGTTGAACGATGGATCGTCGGGCTCATTGAGCAGAATCCGCTCGGTCAGGCTTCGGGTGACATACATCAACGCAATGAGTCCACCAAAGAGCAGAGCAGTCCCGGTCAACAGTGCAAACGATTCGAGCTGCAACAGTACGTACAGGGTGGCGTAGAGGATGACAACGGTGCTGCCGCTGCAGACTGCGAGCACACGGCGCCTGGTCATCGCCCAGACGTAGCTGGCAATGAGCGCGGTCAGCAGGATTGTGGCTGACAGATAGGCCAGGCGGAATTCCATATGTTCGGACAGAGACAGCACAGCGAGATAGAACAGCACCAGTCCGAGCCCGACCACGCCGTATTGAATCGGGTGAAAGCGGATTGCCTGGGTCAGCTCAAAGCACGCGAAACTGAGAAACGTCAGGCTGACAAACAGCAGTCCGTACTTGATTGCTCGATCTACGGTTCGATAGTCGGTGATCGGTTGAAACAGTTCCATACCGGCGAAACTGCCGGTGAGGTCTGCCCGATACTCGTCCGTCGACCAGTTCGCGGGTAACGCTCTGGCCAGTTCATTAACCTGCCACGCAGCTGTGAAACCAGTGGCTGTGATTTGACGCTGTTCGGGCAGGTAGCGGCCGGTGAAGCTGGGGTGTGGCCAGTCAGATTGCACCCGGGCCTGGTTCGCCTCTGCCAGCGGGAGGAAGTCGAGTCGCTGAGTTCCTTTAACTGCAAGATCGAACTCAAAAGCAATCGGCTTGTCGGGATTGAAATCAATTACCCTGGCTTTGATGCCATTACCCAGCCAGTTCTGGCCAGTGCCGGAACTGAACGTGGCGTTGGCGTCTGCAAGCTTCAACGCTGACGCTGCACTGATTGCCTGGCTGTGGCTGATGCCCACCGCAATGAATGCCTGGTCGAGCAGCAGCGTCGTTCCGCTGCGGCTCTGCAGGATGGTATTCACCGCGTCGAAGCTGCCTTTGGCCTGCAGCTGCGCACGGTAAACGGGTACCTCGTAAATCGCTCGATGGCGCATTTCATGATCGATCTGGATATCCAGCTCGAGCTGGGTTGGAAGGACAATCTGGTAGGTGCGTTGTGCGCGGGAGACGACTTGTCCGTCCTCGATATCCAGCTGTTGCTTGTGAGCCTCGGGAATGATCAGGAACGGCCCGGCGATCTGCTGGCTGCCTCCCCAGGTAGCAGAGATGTCTGCAAGCGTCTGATCGAAAAATCCCTGGCGTTCGTCGGCGACGCCGTTCACCAGAGCCAGCGGAATCGACATCGCCAGCACCAGGGCAGCAATGATTGCGAATCGGGTCGCCGTCTGTCGATTAGTCGGGTTGCTCATGTTCAGGCTCCATAAGTTCTGTTGCGGCCGGCGTACCAGCTGATGGCTGCGTCCAACGCCTGGGCTGTGAAGTCGGGCCAATAGAGATCGGGGAAGTACAGTTCGGCGAAAGCGCATTCCCAGAGCAGAAAATCGCTGAGACGTTGCTGTTTGCCGGTGCGGATCAGGAGGTCCACGTCACCGACATCGCCAAGATTCTCCGACAGTTTTCGGGTGCTGAAATCGCCTTCGACTTTTGCTGCGGCGGCCAGTATTGATTCCCGGGAAGAGTAGTCGAAGGCTATGCGCAGTCGTCTGTTGCCGTGCGCCGTCTGTTGCGCGATCTCAGCTGATTCTTCGATGAGTGATTTTGGAAGACGATCCTGTCTGCCAATCACTTCCACTTGGATCAGATGTTTCTTGCAGATCGGCGCAAACTGGTAAATTGCCTGCTCAGCGAGACGCATCAGCTCGCAGACCTCGGTTTCTGCACGCTGCCAGTTGGCTGCGGAGAAGGCGAACAGAGTCAGGGTCTCAACCTGACTCTGCACAAATTGGGGTAGAAGTTCCCGGAGCCGATTGATACCGGCACGATAGCCGAATGCTGCCGGCAGCCCGCGTTGTTTTGCCCAGCGGCGATTACCATCCATGATGATTGCCACATGTTGCGGAGTACTTTGTAATACAAAGTTAGTAGGCGTGACAGAAGCTGGAGAGCTGGTTTGGTGGTGCATTGTTTAAGCCTTCAGGTGATCAGTCGGAAGTAGCGCGAATCAGCGCTTCCATGTGTTTGAGAAAGCGCTGCAGGGCGCTACGACCCGATTTCGTGATCGCATAGCAGGTTTTCGGTACTCGTCCATCAAAGCGCTTGTCGCAATTTATGTAGCCGGCTTCTTCGAGCTTGCGTGCATGGACGCTGAGATTGCCGTCGCTGGCATCCAGCAGACGCTTGAGATCAGAAAAGCTCTGGTTGTCGGTAACTGCAAGACTCGACAGGATGCCCAGGCGCAGTCGATCGTTGAGCAGGCGATGGAAGTCGCCATCGCGGTCTTTGCCGACAAAACCGGAAATTGCTTTCAGTGAAGCAGCTTGAGTAGGCGTCGGTTGTGACTTAGCCACCATGATTGCGATACACCTGATAGCCAAAGATTATATGCAGCCCGCCAAACGAAAACGCCAGCAGCAGATTACTCCACTGAGCATCGAGTAGATAAGCCAGCAGACCACAGACTATGAAGGAGATGCCCATTGGCATGATCGGGCGGGCAGCATAAGTACCGGCAGCCATCAGCCCACAACCATAAAGCAGCATCCAGATGGCTGGCAGCAGGGTAAGTTGTGGGGTGTGCCACAGAGCGTGTGTCAACAGAGTTCCGACCAGTAGTACTGGCAGCATACACAGCAGAAAACGCCGAGCTGCATCATTGAGCAGGGTTGTATTGTGAGTTCGCGCCTTGTGCCATGCACCCGCAGTACCCGCCAGGCTGGCCACGACAGCGCAGCCTATCCACACCAGCAGTTGATTAGAAAGATCGGACGCAGTAGAGGCGACTGCTGAGGCGCTGAGCCCTGCCAGGCCCATAACCATGCCGCTCAATCCGGAAACAGACGAAGATCGCTCCGCCCGCTCCATCGCGCCGCGAATGAACCGGATATTGGCTTCGGCAGTGTCTCTGAGGTCTACAGTCATAGAGGATGGATTCTTAGACGCTGGGCTTGTCAGCGTTGCATTGTATCTGTTGCCAAGTACTTTAAAGTACAAAGTTAAAAGAAGTAAAGCCGAAAATTTAGTCAGAAAGTAACTGTTCTACTCTGTCGGGTGTTGGTAGCTGGTAGCGACAGGGCGGCGAAGCAGGTTGTTTTGAACTTCAGCTATCGCTAATTTGATTGATCCTGTTGCTATCGAGAGTCTGCGGTTCCATGTATCCCGGTCACTGGTCGACGATTAAGGGCTCGAGCCCTGCCGTTATTAATGCTGCGACGGGTGAGACCTTGAGCTGGCAGGAACTGGACGACGCATCGAACCAGATTGCTCAGCTCTTTCGGGCCAGGGGACTGGCGACCGGGGACCATGTTGCGCTGCTGATGGAAAACCATCTGGATTTCTTCTGTGTGGCGTGGGCGGCGTTCCGGTCGGGGCTGTATCTCACCTGCATCAACCGCTATCTGACCGCTGAAGAAGCCGCTTACATCGTTGAGGATTCCGGCAGTCGAGTGATTGTGGCATCAGCCCTGGTAGTAGATTGTGTTGCGCTAGCCGGGCTGATCGAACATTGCCCGGTCCGGTTCATCGTGCGCGGTGAAGCGTCAGGATGGGAGCCGTTGCCTCAAGCCGTCGCCGCACAGCCATCACTGCCGCTGGCGGAGCAACCGATGGGTGATTCCATGCTGTACAGCTCAGGGACTACCGGGCAGCCTAAAGGGATTAAGCGACCGCTTACCGGTCGCAGTGTGACCGAAGGGATTCCGGGCATGGATCTGACGAGCCCCTATGGGATTGATGAACACTCCATCTACCTTTCTCCGGCGCCTCTTTATCATGCGGCTCCGTTCGGCTACTGCATGCGAACGCTGGCATTTGGCGGCACGGTGATCATGATGGAGAAGTTTGACGCGGCTGGTGCTCTGGAGTTGATCGAACGTTATCGCGTTACCCACAGTCAGTGGGTACCGACGATGTTTGTGCGCATGTTGAAGCTTTCGCAAAGCGACCGTAATCAATATGACCTCAGCAGCCACCGCTGTGCCATTCACGCTGCGGCGCCGTGTCCGGTAGAAGTAAAACAGCAGATGATGGCCTGGTGGGGCCCTATTATCTGGGAATACTACGCCGGTACCGAGCGCAACGGTTCAACGGTTATCGGACCCGAAGACTGGCTCGCTCATCCGGGTTCTGTTGGCCAGGCCAGAAGCGGTGTCCTGCACATCTGTGACGAAGATGGCCAGGAGCTGCCGGCGGGTCAGGAGGGTTTGATCTACTTCGAACAACCCCAGCGCCCATTTGTTTACCACAACGCGCCGGAAAAAACGGCTGACTCAGCGCATCCTGATCACGCCAACTGGACGGCTCTTGGTGATGTGGGCTATCTGGATGAGGAAGGTTATCTGTACCTCACAGACCGGAAGGCCTATCTGATCATCTCTGGTGGGGTAAACATCTATCCCCGGGAAATTGAGGATGTTCTCATTCTTCACGACAAGGTTACCGACGTTGCTGTGTTTGGCGTGCCGAACGAAGAATTTGGCGAGGAAGTCAAAGCCGTTGTGCAGCTTGCTGGTGGGGTGAGCGATTCAGGCGCTGACGAATCGGCGATCGTGGCAGAACTCAGCCAGTTCGCCAGAGAGCACCTGGCCGGATACAAGGTGCCCCGGACAATCGATTTCATTGCTGAACTGCCGCGCCTGCCAACCGGTAAGCTCTACAAGAGACTGCTCCGCGATCAGTATTGGCCTGGCAAGTGAACCCCGGCTCCGTGATTGCTGAGGCGAAGGTTTTTCTCTGGACCTACGGTATTTTGTCCTACGCAAATTCCCTTACTGATTTTCGAACCATTGGCGCCAGACTCTGAGTGCTCACGATCAATCAGTCTGACTCGAAAATCTGAAGGAGCCTACCAGATGACCGACTTTCAATTTGTCGATGCGCTGGGCCCTGAAAAAGTCCTCGAAATTTACGACCCGGCCACCAACCTGCACGCAATTCTGGTGGTGGACAATGTCGCTGCGGGCCCAGCCATCGGTGGCCTGCGAATGGCCCCGGACGTTTCTAAACAGGAGTGTTTCCGTCTGGCCAGAGCGATGACCTTGAAGAATGCGATGGCGGGTTTAGCGCATGGTGGTGGCAAGTCAGTAATTGCGGCGGATCCGAACATGCCGGAGTCGGAGAAGGTCAGACTGGTGCGTGCTTTTGCGCACGCAATAAAAGATGTGCTCGACTACATTCCCGGACCGGATATGGGCACCAATGAGCTCTATATGGCACACGTGCGCGATGTTACGGGTCGAGCGGTGGGGCTTCCTGTTGAGCTTGGGGGTATTCCGCTGGATGAAATCGGCGCGACTGGCTACGGCCTGAGCGTTGCACTGTCGATTGCGGCAGAATTCTCTAACCTCGATCTCGATGGATCATCCATTGTTGTGCAGGGTTTCGGCTCTGTCGGTCAGCATGCCGCGCGCTTTCTGGCCCAACAGGGGGCCCGCCTGGTCGGAGTATCTGATAGTCGAGGGGCTCGCACCTGTCCGGATGGGTTCAATCTCGAAAAGTTGCTGGAGCATAAAAGGCAGGGCGGTGGCGTTGCAGATTTTTCCGATGGTGAGCTGATTGATTCAGAAGAACTGCTTGCGGTGCCATGTGACGTCTGGATACCCGCGGCCAGACCGGATGTAATCCGCGAAGACAATGTGTCGCGTATGAACACAAAGATTGTGGCGCAGGGTGCGAATATTCCTGCATCGCCCCAGGCGGAGCAGATGTTGGCAGGGCAGGGCGTTCTGGTGATCCCGGATTTTGTTGCCAACGCAGGCGGCGTTATCTGCGCTGCGGTCGAATATCATGGTGGCAACCAGTCTCAGGCAATGATGACAATATCGGACCGAATCAGCGCCAACGTTCGGGAGATGTTGGAGAGATCTGCCACCGAATCGCTCACGCCCCGAGCGGTTGCCACCAGCATAGCCCACGAGCGCGTCCGAAGCGCGATGCAGTATCGACATACCGGGTGAGTAGAGAAGATCCGGGGTCAGTTGAATTCGCGTTCGCCAAGAACAATTTCCAGGCGCAGGTCAATGCTGAAAACGCCGTTGCGATTCTCTCCGGGATTGTCTTTGCGCCACTCGTAGCGAGGCTGAACCTCCCAGAACAGCCAACGTCGGAGGAACTCCCGGCGGTAACTTGCGCTGAACCCGCGACTCTTCAAGTATCTGGGATCTGTTTCGCCGCGGATGGACGCGGCAATATTGATCGCGGATTTTTCGTTCAGCCGTCTTATCCAGGCTACCAGAGTGCTCCATTCCACACCATTTGACTCTTGCGAATAGCGGGCTTTGTTGGCCCAGCGAATCAGTGTGTCGTTGCCAAAGCTACGATCGAGGTCAACCCTGGTCAGGGTGCCGAAGCCGTCACCTCCAATCCAGTAAAGCTCTTCGCTGAAGCGGAATCGGTTGCGCTTGCCTAGAGGCAGTTGGTAGCGATATTTTGTGCCGAGTTTGCCTTTGGGGCCAGCTTTAAGACCGGCAATGAGGTCAATTCGCGAGTGTTCTTCTTCGCTGACACGGTACTGCACACCAACCGTTGAACTGCCATCCTCGACCAGTCCCGGCTCATAAAATTCCTGATCGAAATCGCCATCCTCGCCGATAAATATCAGGCTGAGACGGTCGCTGATAGAAGGCAGTTCAAGGCGCCCGGTGGCCCTTAATTTCCAGTCACTGCCGTTGTCTTCGTCCCATTCGTACTGCGGTCTGATTCGAATGAGTGTTGATGCGGTGTCTTCAACGGAGCGGGTCTGATTGAAGAATCCGTCGACCCAGGTTGCGAGCTTGTCGCCTCGCTCGGTGATCTGATCGTAGCGGCTGTCGACCCACGAGGGTGGTTTGTCGGTTTTCGAGTCTATCTGCTGTTCAACCATGACAGCTGCATCGTCTTCAGATGTTTCTGCCGGGGTCGCCGCGTACACAGTTGAGGAGGCAAGCAGCATGCCCGGCAAAAGCCATCTGGTTATCGAATGTAGATTCGCTGCTGACGCCACAAGTTCTGACCATGCACCCCTGAAGGAACCCCAGTGTAAAGGGTTCTCGGGTCTAAGTGGCAGTTGCGAATTTCCCCTGAGGCGAGGTGCGTATTAGACTCGGTCTCCTAAATGGTCGGAGCGGGAAAATGGCAGAGCTTGAAGAATTGAAGTCGGTTGCTGATCAGGTCAGTACGGAAGAATGGCAGATTCGTCAGGACCTGGCCTGTCTGTACCGGATTGTCGCTCACCACGGCTGGGACGATTTTCTGTTTACTCACCTGTCGGTACGGGTACCCGGTCCTGAGCACCACTTTCTGCTGAATCCGCTTGGTCTGATGTTCGAAGAAGTTACCGCGTCCAGCCTGGTCAAGGTGGATGTGGAAGGCAACAAGGTGATGGAGACGCCGTATGATGTGAATCCGGCTGGTTTCACAATTCACTCAGCCGTGCATATGGCCCGTGAAGACGCCCATTGTGTGATGCACCTGCACACAGATGATGGCGTTGCTGTTTCGGCTCAGGAGAGCGGTCTGTTACCAATAACCCAGCATGCGATGCAGCTTGGTGAAATTGCTTATCACGACTATGAAGGCGTTGCCCTGGATCTGGACGAACGACAGCGGATCGTCGCTGATCTCGCTGGGAGACAGTGCATGATCCTTCGTAATCATGGCACCCTGACAGTGGGAGGTTCGTGTGCTGATGCCTATATGGCGATGTTCTACCTGGAGCGGGCCTGCACGATGCAGATTCGAGCGCTGTCCGGTGGCGTCGCAATCAGCCAGCCGCCCCAGGGCTCAGCAGAAAAAGCCGCGCAGCAGAGCCGGGTTCTGTTCGATGGAACGGTCGGACCGCTCGCCTGGCAGGCCGTCAAGCGCAAAATGATCCGTGTTGACGACAGTTACCTGAATTAGAGAGCAGGGCCTGGCTGAGCGCTAAAGTCGCGTCAGTTTTCGGGTCCATACTGATTGCAGGAATGGATCCAGCAAACGGTACAGCCGTCCGGAAATGTAGACGGGTTTGCCTCGCTCGCAGGCCCTGAGCCCTTCCCGAACCACGACGTCTGCCGAATACCAGAGCAACCGGGGTGTGCTGGCTTTCATTTCGCTCATTCCGGCAACTTCATGAAAGTCCGTGTGCGTGAACCCCGGACACAGCGCGCTGACGTTTACCCCTGTGCCTTTCAAAGTCAGCGCAAGTTCTTCTGACAGCGCCACCAGATAAGTTTTGGTGGGGCCATAGTTGCATCCACCTGCCTGGGCGATTCGCGCCGCGACTGAAGAAACGTTGATCACCCGACCGAAACCCCGCTCGCGCATGCCAGGGATGAACAGATGACACAGTTGGGCAACCGACAACATCATCAGTTGCAGGAAGGCCTGCTGTTCTGACCAGTCCCGATCTTCGAGCAGGTCAGGACCCGCTGAGCCAGCGTTGTTAACCAGATAGTCGATGCTGACGCCGGCATTGCTGACGGCCAGGGCAATATCGTCGGGTGCCTGCGGATCGGCAAGATCGGCACTGCAGGTATTGACGGTAACGGCGAAGCGGGAGCGCAGATCTGCGGCTATCTGCTCCAGCCGTTCGGCACGTCGTGCAATGAGAAAAAGGTTATAGCCCTGCGCGGCCAGCTGTTCGGCGAACTCCAAACCCAGCCCGGCGGATGCTCCGGTGATCAGAGCAGTTCTTTCAGACATTTTCTGGTTCCTTGCAGCAATAAGATCAGGTTTTTGATGTGGTGCTAGAGGCGAGCCGCTTTGACAGCGCGGCCACCAGAGGATTAGCTGACAGACCATGCAGCAGCACGCTCAGGATAATTGTGGCAACCACCGTGTTGGCGATGAGGTCTTCGTGCGGCAGATCTGCGGTCACCACGATTACGCCGAATACTATGCTCGCCAGACCGCGTGGACCAAACCAGCTGACAAAGAGTTTTTCGCTTGTCCGCAGTCCGGTACCGGTGAGTACCAGAAACACCGGAATCATGCGCACTACCGTGAGACTCAGCAGGGCATAGATCAGAACTTCCCAGGTGAATTCATGGAAACTGTGTCCGACAACGGCGGCGCCGAAGATGATCCAGGTGATCAGTCCCAGGGTTTCACCGGTGCCTTCTGCGGCCAGCAGAAATTGTTCTTTGTGTACTTTCGACAAGCCTCCCCAGACCAGGCCGCCGACAAAAGAAGCAATGAATCCACTGCCGCCGAAGTACTGGGCTAATGAAAAGCAGGCTATGGCTAACGCGATGACCGGCAACTGGCGCCAGGTATCGGTGATCCAGTCTCTGGCTACGCAGAATTTAAGGAATCTGGCCGTGGCAAATGCCAGAGTGATGCCTACGACTGCGCCAATACCAATCTCTTCAGCAAACAGACGCAGGGCCAGCTGCGTTGTCCCACCATCGAAGTTGGACTCAGCAGCGAGTGCCAGAAATAGAAATAGAATCGGTACACAGATCCCGTCATTGAGGCCGCTTTCAACGTTCAGGCCCTGACGGATGTTGGCGGGGACCTTTTTGTCGGCAACAACAGCCGCGCCCAGCGCGGCATCGGTGGGTGCCAGCATGGTGGCCAGGATCGCCAGTTCCAGGAGACCGAACTGTGGAAATATCACTCCACCGGCGAAGTAGCCCAGCAGTATGGTCAGAGGGAGACCGATCAGAAGTAATCGTTCGGGAATGCCACTGCTTCGCCGCAGAACACCCAGGTCAGCGTTAGCTGCATCGGTGAACAGGACCACGGCCAGAGTGACTTCCGCAACTGAGCGTAAGCCTTCGCTGTCGATATCCAGGTGCAGCCAGCCCAGGAACAGGGGACCTGCCAGCAGGCCGAACGCTGTGAAAATAATCGCGCCGCTGATCGGTGTCCGGGAGATGCCACCAGCTGTTGCGCTGTAGAGCAGGGTGAAGATGGCGAAAATTGCCAGCAGTTCATACATTGGAAGACCTTTTAGTTGTTATGCGCAGACCGGTTGACGTCAGAATGCTAACTATAGTGAATCCGCGATAGACCATCTCGTCGCTCTAGACGAGGAATCAGGCTCGGCCAGGTGTTACTGATTCAAGCCGAAAACATAGAGCGTCTGCCCGCCGGTGATCGCGACTCGCTGTTTGCCGTCGATGGCAAATCCCATCGGATTGGTGCGGATATGTGCGCCGGTGTTGAAACGCCACAGGGCTTGGCCGGAAGTTGCATCCAACGCGAAGAAATAGCCTTCATTGCTGGATCCGAAAACCAGTCCGCCGCCAGTCGCCATGACTCCGGACCAGGGCGGTGACTGCAACGGGAATTCCCACTGCTGTTCTCCTGTTAAGCCGTTGAGTGCGAGCACTGCGCCGGATGCGTCGTCTCCAGACAGGGCCTGTTCACCACCGCCCAGAAAAGGCGTACCCGGCTCATACTCCGCATCAGCTTTGTAGTAAACGGCACCCATGCGTCGGTTGGCGACAAAAAACTGTTCGGTGTCGGGATTGTAAGAAGGGGAGAACCAGTTGGTGGCACCCTGCAGGCTTGGCCAGACCAGAGTGCCTTCTTCGGACGGCTCTTTGTCGGGGATCAGGATAGGTCGTCCGGTACCGTCGATGCCGGCTGCCCAGGTCTGCTTTGAGTACTGTGAGGCGTGGACAAACTCTCCGTTGGTTCGATCGATCAGATAGTAAAATGCGTTGCGATTCGCCAGCGCAACCAGCTTTCTGTTCTGGCCTTTGATTTTGCCGTCGATGAGTATCGGTATCTGATTGGCATCCCAGTCGTGGGTATCGTGTGGTGTGTATTGAAAGTGCCAGCGCATCTCGCCGGTCGCCGGATCCAGCGCCAGCAGTGAACAGGTGAACAGATTGTCGCCCGGGCGCAGGTCACCGTTCCAGTCGGGCGCCGGGTTGCCGGTGGTCCAGTACAGCAGGTCGAGTTCAGGATCATAAGACCCGGTCAGCCAGGTTGAACCACCCCCCGTCTGCCAGCTGTCACCCTGCCAGGTTTCGCTGCCAGGTTCGCCAGGCGCCGGTACTGTGTAAGTACGCCAGACCCGTTCTCCGGTTTTTGCATCGTAAGCGTCGATGAATGCACGAACACCGGCCTCAGCGCCACTCATGCCGATGATGACCAGGTTGTCGACAACCAGTGGAGCCAGGGTCAGAGAAAATCCGACAGAGTTGTCCGCGACCTCGGTTTCCCAGCGAACCGCACCGGTTCCGGCATCGAGCGCAAACAGACGGGCATCCAAAGTACCAACAAACACCGTCTCATCGAGAATGGCCAGGCCGCGATTGACCTTCGGGAAGCCTATGTGCAGAACTTCTTCGTCAATTTCCGGTGACCAGTGCCAGAGCAGTCGGCCGGTCAGCGCATCGAGCGCGGTAACGCTACTCGGTGACTCGGTCAGGTACATGATGCCCTCAGCCACCAGTGGCGTGGTCTCCTGAAGTCCGGCGCCCGACATGTCCGTCGGCTGCATCTGATAAGCCCAGATGACCTTGAGGTCTTTGACGGTGTCCCGGTTGATCTGCGCCAGTGGTGAAAACCGCTCAGACCGATATCCACCGGAATAGGAAAGCCAATCTGCGCCGTTTGCTTCGTCTGCAAGCAGCCGTTCGAAATTGATCTGTGCTGCTGATGGGATGGCGATGGTGATCACAATCAGCGTTATCAGGCTGCGGATGGTGAGCGGGACGGACTTCTTCACAGCGGCGCAATGATTCATGAGTCTCCTTTAAGGCTCATCAGATAGGAGACCAGATCGTCGGTATTCTGGTTATTAAGCACAGTCAGGTAGCCGGGCATCAGGCTGTGACCGAAGGCTTTTTCGTAACGCAGCAGCTGACTTTTCTCGAATGAATGAATAGTGCCGCGGAGATCCCGAAGCTGAACGCTGAATTCATCTTCAGATACCCGCAGCCCTTCGTATTCCCCGTCGCTGGCTACGGCTCTTACGGTCAGAAAGCCGTTGATACGTCCGGTTATCTGACTATCCAGCATGGGTGAATCAGCATCCGGGTTAGTCAGAGAGCGACGCAGATACTCAGCGTTGCGACGCAATCCCACCTCGGTCAGTTCGGGTCCTACACCGCGACCCTGGCCGCGGCTGATATGGCAGGTGGCACAGGCGCTGTCTGCATAGAGGATCGCACCCGCAGCGGGATCACCCGGCATGGGCTCTTCTGGCAGTTTGCCGAGAGAGCGGACGAACCCTGCAATCTGCCAGATTTCATCGTCATTGGGAGCCCAGGTGCCGGGCATGCCGGTGCCCTGGATTCCGTCGTTGATCACTTCGAAGAGACTTTCGTCATCGCTGACGTGTTTCAAGCGGGCACGTTGCAGGCTCGGACCCTCACCACCATCACCCTGCATGCCATGACAGCGCGCGCAATGCACGCTGAACAGTTGTCGGCCGGCGGCGAGATCAGTCTCGTTCATGGCCGGGATTGGCGAGGCAGACGATTGCCCGTTGTCCTCCGGTTGGTTTGCCCAGGTCGCGGGCGTGAGCAACAACGCGGTGCACAAGCACAGTGTTGTTCTCCAAGTCATATAGACAGGTCTTTCAGATTGTAGTCCCGGACAATGTGCTCGAAACACTCGCGGTTGAACCGATAGTCATCTTCCAGCCCGACGAACGGCTGGTAGCTGAAGCGCGTTTCCTCCGGATGGTGCCGGGCGCGGGCATCAATCGCCACCTGGATCAGTTGTGAACGCTCAAAGATGCGCTGTTCATCGTAGGTTTCAGTCGCTGACTGACCGAGCGCACCGTGGGCGTCGAGTATTGAAGAACGGCGATGAAAACCGAACGTCAGTGAAACCCGCAGGTCCTGAGAGGTGTTGGCGAAGGATCCGTGCAGCATCTGCCGATTCACGACGGTGACATCCCCTGGCTGACACAGCAGTGGGATCGCGTCGGGCAGCTGCTCGCTGCCAGCGTTGTCTGCGATCAGAGATTTGATGTCTATCCGACCCAGTTTGTGGGTGCCAGGGACCACCCATAGACAGTTACGCGCGGTACATTTATAGAGCTGTACCTGGAAGTTGAAGCCGTGAATGCCGTCGTCCCAGTCTGGGTTGTCCCAATGGGTGACGCCATCCTGATGCCAGGACACCGATCCGCCAAGCCCGGGTAGTTTGACGAAAGTGGCATCGTTGTAGGGGACAAAATCATCACCGTTGATTGCCGCGGCAATGGCCAGCAGATCAGGATGACCGTACAGCCGCAATCCCGATGGCATGGTCTGACACATGCCGGTGAGAATATGCACTACTTCATCGGGTGCTGTATCCGAAGGGGTGGGTTGAATCATTCTAGTGGGATGCCGCCCGCCCAGAATTTTTGTCCCACCCCAGGGGTCAGACAGGGGTTTGATGAACAGGTAGGGGTTGATCGCGAAGTCCTGGCCGTAGGCCGGCCTGCCAAGGTGATCGACGCTCGCACCCTGACCAGTGGGCGCATGATCAAGCAGGAACTGAATATCGGCTCTCAGTTCGGCAATTTCCTGCTCGTCGACGATACCTTCGAAGACGTAGCAACCATGTTCTCGATAGGCGGCCAGGATGTCTGGATGCAGACCTCCACTGGCGTCGAAGCGCAGTGGACCTCGATTGCTCAGCTGTGCCGCGCGTGCGCAGCCGGCATGGACGTAACTGGCCATGCTTGCTGCATGTTGTGCGGCGCTCACAGACCCCAGTTCGGTTTCGCTCATGACTCGCTCCCCAGCATGGTCAGAACAGATGCTACCACTATTTTTCGGGGTTTTACCCCTGCGCCTGATTGCCTATGCTCGGGCTCCAGAACCAGTGTTGTAGAGACGAAGGAACCAGCAACGATGTCGACAGGGGATATTCAGCAAGGCGCAACGCTTCCCGAAGATTACGCCGAAAGGGTTTATGCAGGTGTCCTGGGTAAAGTCATTGGCGTTTATCTCGGACGACCGTTCGAAGGCTGGAGTTATCAACTCATCCAGGAAAAGCTCGGAGACATCGACTACTACGTACACGATAAACTCAACGTGCCTCTGATCGTTACTGACGACGACATCTCTGGAACGTTTACTTTTCTGCGGGCGCTTGAAGATCATGGTATCCGTGCCGATATCAGCGCGCGGGAAGTGGGTGAGAGCTGGCTCAACTATCTGATCAGGGAGCGGACAATCCTATGGTGGGGCGGGTTAGGCAATTCCACTGAACACACTGCTTATATTCGCCTTGCCAGCGGCATCGAAGCGCCCCGGAGCGGTTCGATGGCGCTTAACGGCAAGGTCGTTTCTGAACAGATCGGTGCGCAGATCTTTATTGATGGCTGGGCCATGGTTGCGCCTGGCAATCCTGATCAGGCGGTGCGGTTTGCCGAAGCGGCAGCCAGGGTCAGCCATGATGGTGAAGCGGTTTATGGCGCCAAAGTACTTGCGGCGATGGAAGCCATGGCCTTTGTGGAATCAGATACCGATGTGCTGATTGATACCGCCCTTGGCTATATTCCCACCGATTCGGTGATTGCCCGGATGATTGGTGACATCCGCCACTGGCATGCCATCGAAAAAGACTGGCGGGCTACCCGTGAACAGATTGAAGCCAACTATGGTTATGACCGCTATGGTGGCAACTGCCACATGGTTCCGAATCATGGCCTGATCATTCATTCGCTGCTGCACGGTGACGGTGATTTTTCTCAGACCATGAAGATCATCAACACCTGCGGTTGGGATACCGACTGCAATTCCGGCAATGTCGGCTGCCTGGTCGGTATCAAGGAAGGCCTGGCAGGGATTGATGCTGGTCTGAACCGCGGGCTGGACTGGCGCGGCCCGGTAGCCGACAGGCTCTATCTGCCAACGGCTGAAGGAGGCAGAGCGATCAGCGATTGTGCTGCGGAAGCGCTGCATGTGGTGAATATGGGCCGGTCTCTGGTGGGTGTCGCACCGCTGAAGCCGAAAGACGGTGCGCAGTTTCATTTTTCCCTGCCCGGTTCGGTGCAGGGTTTTCAGGTAGTTGCCGGAGAGGGGGAACTCAGCAATCAGTCAATGCCGGAAGGCGGTCGGGGTTTGAAGCTCACGTTCACCAATCCCGTGCGGGTGGCAACTCCGGTGTTCGTGCCGTCGAAAGACACTGCAAAATACTTTGAACGCGGTGGCTATGCGCTGCTTGCGTCACCCAGAGTTTTTACCGGGCAGACTCTGCAGGCGGACCTGCTGTGTGATGGTTCCGGCGTAACCGTGCGGCTGTCGTTGTGTTGTTACGGAGAAGACGATCAGCCTGTGCAGATCAGTGGTGAAGTGATTGCACTGGATTCCGGGTCCCATCAGCGGCTGGCGTTGGCAGTGCCCGAAGTGCCGGGGCCAATATTCGATGTTGGTGTGGAAGTAGTCTCCGGATCAGGCTCTATCTGGCTGGATTCCCTGCGCTGGAGCGGAGAACCGGCGCTGACGCTTTCTCGACCCCCTCACAAAGGCACCATGTGGCGGCGCGCCTGGGTGGATGCGGTGGACTCGCTCACAGCCTGGCGGCACCTGCCGGAAATGTTCCGTCTGATTCAAAATGAGGGCACGGGCCTTGCAATGCAGGGCACACGGGAGTGGCGGGACTATTGTGTGAGCGCAGAAATGACCCCGCATATGGCGGTCCGAACCGGCGTGGCGATCAGAGTTCAGGGCTTGCGGCGCTACTATGCGCTGTTGCTATCGCCTGAGAATCGTCTGCAGCTGGTTCGGATGCTGCACCAGGAGACGATACTCGCTGAGATGGACTTTCCCTGGGAGTTCGATCGTACCTACCAGATGACACTGAGCGCCCAGGGAGATCGGTTGTGTGCAGCTATCGACGGCGTTGACCTGTTCGAGGTTGAAGATGACACATTACAAAACGGTGCGCTGGGACTGGTGGTCGAAGCGGGCCGGGTAGATGTTCAACAGGTGCAGGTCGACGGCGTCACATAGCTGTTACTGCCGCGCTCAGTAATTGAACATTGGTTTCCATAACTGCAAGAAAGTCTCCGGAATCCGGTCGTCGGCCAAGCGGTTTGAACACGACCACGACAATGCCACGCTTGCGCAGTTCGGACTCGATTTCCGGAATAGGCTGGTCTTCCCAGAGCATGATAGTCGCGGGGTGTTCGCTGAGAATTTTATCGAGAGCGTTCCAATCGGCTTCATCTGGATAGATCTCAGGCTCCCAGTGCAGAGCCTGTCCATTGAGACCGTAGCGATCAGACAGGTACTGATAAACCGGATGGGAGAAAAGTACCGGCGCATTATCCAGTATTTGACCTGCTTCGATCAGCGCAGCGTCGATGCTCGACAATTCAGATTGCAGAGCTGCGAGGCGTTGTTCGAGTTCCTGGGGATCGACCATAAGTTTCTGCAGGGCCTGGGCAACAGCCGCCGCCTGAAGGGATGCAAGTGACATATCGAGCCAGGTCGTGAAAGCGATTTCGCCATGACTGTGATCTCCTTCTGGCCCGTGACTGTGTACGGGTCCGGTATCCAGTTCAATGAAGTGCCCAGTGTAGGCGGTGCTGGTATCCACCTGAGTATTTGCCGGCAGGCTTACCCGATTTACCCAGGCGTAGCCGGGGCCGTTTAGCAGAATGAGATCTGCCTGCTGGTAGCCCAGCACAATTTCTGGCTGCGGCTGCCAGTAGGCAGGATCTTCCTCGGCTGGTACCGGCAGTTCCACCCTCAGGCCGCCTTGGCCCAAATATTCGGCAAAGAATGCCAGTGGATAATTTACCGTATACACGATGCCTTCCTGGAGTGCGGCTGCAGGCTGTGCATCACCTTGTTGGTCAGGTGGCTGGCTGCAACCGACACTCAACGTCAGCAGCAACAGCGCAGTCAGCTGGCGCAGCATCACGAACGTAGTACCAGTGAATTCAATAAGGTATCTCCCCACAGCACCAGCGCCAGATTCAGTAAGGCTGCCACTGTAGCCGCCATTATAAGGACAATGATGATTTCAGCAGCTATCAGGCTGGTGATTGCCCAGCGGGCCCCACCAAGGCGGGTCATGGTCAGCAATTCACCGCGCCGCAGCCGCAACGACAGCATGAATACCAGCACGACCACGGCTGCCGTCGCAGCGGCGACCATGGCGATAGCGAACAGCACATAGCGCTGGACGGCAAAGACTGTCGCGAGCAGCTCATCCATTACTTTGACGGGTTCAATCAGCTGCAGGGTTGGATGATCCAGGTAGCGTCCCTGGAGGAGGGTAGCCGATTTTCTGTCCACGGCGATCGGCAGCACCGCAGTCAACGGGTAGTCGCTCAGATCACCGTGGAAATGAAAGCTGTCGCGGTTGTCTGAGGTGATCTCGTTGTAGTTCACCAGTGATGCATTGGCGACAACCTGTTCATCACTGGTCGTGAGCACGACGTTGGCAGCTGCTGTTTTGTTCAGGTCCTGATGGCCATGACCGAGCCCGTTGATGATCCAGGCGGTTTTCAGATCTACGAAGATCGCCTGATCGTCATTGCTGTGGCTGGTGGCGAGCACGCCAACAATAGTCATCTTCAACGGATACACACCGGCAAGATCAAACAGTGTCTCTGGGGATGAAATGACCGAGTCGCCAACACTCAGACCGAGTTCCTGAGCAACAGCGCCGCCGAGCACCGCCTCACCGAGCTCGACCAGTGGCCGGCCGTCGGCAATCTCCAGTCCGCGAAAAGTGAAGTAGTCCAGGCTGGTGCCGACGATTGCGTGTCCCCGGGCGCGATAGCGTATATACAGCGGGATAGCATCAACCAGCCCGGTCTCATTGAGACGATCGAGCTCCAGGTAGTCGAGCTGACTCGGGTAGTCTTCAGAGAAATAGAGCGAATTCAATGCCAGTTCTACTGGGCTGCCTCGTGAACCCAGCAGTAGTGGTGTGGCGATGGCGCGAGCGGTCATGTCTTCGGCAGTGCGGTTGATCAACAGCTGCAATCCGGAGGGCAGAAACAGCACCAGACTGATAGCGCCGACCAGGACCGAAGTTTTGAACCGATGCCAGGTCAGGTAGCGCCAGGCCAGATAGAACACGCCTCTCACGCGGAGTTTGCCTGGTTTACGCTGGCAAAATCCAGGACCCGATCGAAGCTACTGAGGAAGCTCTGGTCGTGGGTGACGGTGACCAGGGTAGCGCTATGCTCTGTTGCGTAGCTCTGTAACAGTTCCAGCACGATGTGTTTGTTTCCCGGATCGAGATTGCCAGTGGGCTCATCAGCCAGCAGCAGTTTTGGCTCCAGCAGCAGAGCCCGGCTGACAGCGACGCGCTGACGTTCTCCCTGTGATAGCTGTGCAGGGTGTCGGTCGAGTTTGTCCTGCATACCGACAAAGCCTGCCAGATCTTTCGCCCGCGCCTGGTATTCCGGCGTCAGCTGTTTGTTCGCGCCGATTCGCAGTGGCAGCAGAATGTTGTCTAAAACCGTCAGGTAGTCGAGCAGCTCAAAGGTCTGGAACACCAGGCCGATCTGTTCGATTCGATACTCTCTTCTAGCGGAGTCGGTCAGTTGGGAGATTTGTGTGTCATCGATTGTGACGCTGCCGTGCTCGGCGATGTCGACACCGGCGATCAGATTCAGCAAGGTAGTTTTTCCGCTGCCGCTGGGACCGATAACCGCGACTCGCTCTGCAGCTCCGATGACGAGTTCTTCAATCTCCAGCCGAAACATGCTGTCCGGATAGCTGAAGCGAAGGTTGTCGATACGGATCATAAGTTTGAGTTTATGGAAATTTCGCAACGTTTGCAGGTTTGAAGGTAGATCAATCAGCCACTCTGTTATCCTTTACCGATGAGCTATATCTGCAACTGTAAATCATTAGTCGGCGTCATCATTTTAGGCGTGGTGCACCTCCTCGTTCCGGTATCCGGCTGGTCTGACGCGATCATACGGACACAGGCCATGCAGGCTGGCGCGATTGCGCAGTACTTTGTTGATGAGTCGGGTATTCGACTTGAGCTGGAAATTGGCTTAACGGAACTTGAGAGCTTCCAGAACCTGTTACCGGATGAGCTCTATACAGAGATGACCGGCGAGGTTCGACCTCTGGCAGAGCGCCTGGTTGAACTGCTCGAGAACGATCTCTACGTGATCGCCGATGAAAAGCCGCTCGGCGGCCAGCTGCAGATGATTGAACCGCGCGAACGGATCCGCCGCGATCCGATCAGCGGCGAACCGCTGCCACTCGGGGAGGGTGAAGAGCCAGAGCTGGTCATATTTGCGCAGATCATCTTTCCATTCGAAACGCCACCCGCTGCGTTGACGTTTGGCAAACGCGTGCCAGCGAACCTGGGTTTTGTGCTCTATCACAGTGGTGTAGCGGTCAATGATTTCCGCTATCTTGGAGCCGGCCAAAGAGTAGTATTCGATTGGGAAGATCCCTGGTATACAAGCTTTGAAAGCCGGACGCTGCGCCGGACCTACTATGCGCCGATGAGCGGGTTTCTTTATATCGAGCCGTATGAAGTCCGCAAAGAGATCATTATTCGGCCTAAGGATCTGCAACACTGGGTCGATTTGGGACTTGAAGGCCGCAAGACAATCCCGGTGGAGATGCAGGCTGAACTGAAACGCCGCGTCGGCGAATTTCTCCGCGAGCATCAGCCGGTCACGATTGATGGTCAGGCAGTTGAACCTGAACTCGCCCGCATCAATTTTTTAGAGCGTACTTTGACTGCCAGTCGAGTCATTGATCCACCTGAAGATCTTGATATTAATTCAGCCACGCTGGGGGCGATCTTCGTTTATCCCACAGTGGAGCCATTGCCGCAGGCCGTCGACATGTTATGGGATCTGTTCACAGCAAAGATCCCCGCTGTGCCGGTAGCCAGTGTTGATCAGGCCGGTGCACTGCCGACACTGCTCGAACCCGATTATGCCCGTCTGGAGTGGCAGAATTTTCTGCGCTTTCCGGAATTGCCCACTCTGAAAGCAGTGCTGGCACCGCCAACATTGCTGGAAAAGGCAGCTGGCTATTTGAGTTGGGTTTTTCTTGCTCTGGCGCTGCTGCTGGGCTGGCGGGCGTGGTCCGCGCGGAGGGGGCAAGCTAATGCCGGGAGAAGCGCTGGGCTGGCAGTGTCGCTGCTCACCATAGCGGGAATCAGTTTCTGGATGGCTCCAGTCGGTTTGTCCCAGGATTACGCCAGGGACGTTGTCGGCAATCTGCTCCACAACGTCTACAGAGCCTTCGATTTTCGTGCGGAAGCTGATGTCTATGACGTATTGACTCAGAGTGTCAGCGGGGACCTGCTCACTGATATCTACTTGGAAACCCGTCGTGGTCTGGTGCTGGAAAATCAGGGTGGTGCCAGAGCCAAGGTTAAGGAAATCGAGCTGGTCGACCTCGACGCACGGGATGGAGAGGATGGCGGCATGCTCGCCAGCGTTACCTGGGAAGTAGGCGGTAGCGTTGGCCATTGGGGGCATCTGCACGAGCGCCGCAACCGCTACCAGGCAGAACTCGACGTTCGTCCGGTGGACGGTCAGTGGAAGCTGGTGTCTATGGAGGTTCTGGAGGAAGAGCGGCTCTAGGACTCACTCTCTGGTGTCTCTGGATTGGCTACGACTAGCCATTCACCTGTGCTTTCAGCTGCGGCACAACTTCTTTGAACAGTCGTTCCAGGCTGGGTGCCATCTGCTCTGCGCGCAGACCAGGCGGCACAGCCATACTAACAATATCGGTGATGCCAAAAGTTTCGATGAAGCTCGTCAGCTCTTCGACACAATGATCAACGTCTCCAACAACCCATGTCTGTGGTATGGGTTCACCGCGTTCACCAAAGCCTTCACCACTTTCTTTGAAGAAGCGGTTGTACAATTCCATGCGGTATTTTTCTGCGGCACGGACCACCGGCCAGTCAGTGTTGCGATCGTCTGTCACCAGAATGCTGCGGATGATGCCGACTCGTTTGTCCTGAGGTTTGCGGCCGCTTGCTTCTAGCGCGTTGACCCAGGGATCATATGAGCGGGTTTTCAATCCCTGGGGCAGAAAGTTAGTGTCGTATTTGGCCGCGCGTAGCGCACCCGCTTCTGACATGGCAGCGATCCACAGTGGTGGACCCCCAGGCTGTACGTAGCCAGGAGTGATGATCACGTCATCAAAGTGCCAGCGCTTGCCGTGGTAGCTGAATTGTTTGCCACTGAAGCATTCTTTCAGAACTTCGATACCCTCGTTCATCAACGACAGCCGATTTTTCACCGGCAGACCAAACCCTTTGAATTCATGGGGGGCGTAACCCATACCCAGCCCAAGCTCGACCCGGCCATTGGATATGTTGTCCAGCACGGCCAGATCTTCGGCAAGTCGAATGGGGTGATTAAAAGGCATCAGGCAGATGTCCGTGCCGAAGCGAACCCGGGAGGTAAGCGCTGCCATGGCCCCGGCGATGGGCGTCCAACTGGGCAGGTAGCCATCGTCAACAAAATGGTGTTCGGTAAACCACACCAGATCTGCGCCTATCTGATCCAGCCATTTCACCTGTTCCAGTATCTCCGCATACAGCATCTGATCTGTTACACCTGAATCCGGTGGATTGCGGAAATCGTAGCTGACGCCAATTCTTAACTCTGGCATTTCTCTCCCCCTTGGTTTCTCGATAGGCGATTGTCGGTATTCTATCCCGGCCGCAGATCGGCGGTTCAGTCGTTTGTCATCGTCCGGACATCACGAACACACAGGGTAATCAGGGTAGGGACGATAACGGTCAGTGCCGCAATGATCAGCGTGGTTCGATAGCCCACCGTCTCGAACAGAATACCACCGATGACAATGCCCAGCGGCGCCAGCACAATTGACCCCAGATGGTCGTAAGCGCTGACTCGGGACAGCATATGGCCGGGCACCCGCTGCTGCAGGGTGGTGTACCAGATGACCGCGAATATCTGACCGGCAAAGCCGCTGACAAAGGCGGCTGTAGCAATCACAAATACCGGTAGCGGCACGGCCAGAGTGAGATCCACACCGGCGAAGAAGAGCACCAGACAGGTGGCAAATCGCATCGGATACTTTGGCCGGATGCGCATGGCGATGACGCCACCCATCAGCGTGCCCAATCCGAATCCAGACGCGATAAACCCCCAGGAAACTGCGCCGCCCAGCTGCTCTCTTGCAACCGCAGGGCCGATCAACCCGAATACGGCTTCGCCAGCGGCAACAATAAGCGAAAACTGGATGACGATGACCCACAGCCAGGTGTGTGAGGTAAATTCCCGCCAGCCCAGGCGCAGGTCTTCGAATACGGAAGCCGGCTCCAGCGAGATCTGTTGTTTGGGGCGTAGAGTGAATACCAGTGCAGCAGACAGGCCAAACGAGACAGCATCGACCAGCAGCGTCCAGCCGGCACCGATGGTTGCCACCAGAATGCCTCCGAGCGCTGCACCACCGGCTATCGCGCCGTTTCTGGCGGTGCCAAGCAGGGCGTTGGTAGCCTGCAGGTCTTTGGTTTCGACGAGCTGAATGATCAGGCCGGTGGCGGCGGGAGCATGAAATGCCATGGCGATGCCGTTGATGAGCATGAAGGCGGTCAGCCATGGAATTGTTGCGGTACCTGACAGGAATAAGAACGCCAGAGCCGACTGCGCGGCCATCGCCAGCAGCTCTGAGCTGTAGATCACTCGCTTTCGTGAGGTTCGGTCGGCAACCACACCACCGACCAGCAGGATCAGGATGGAGGCCAGCGTAGGAGCAGCGATAACAATGGCTGCGTCGGCGGTTGATCCGGTGAGTTCCAGAACACCGAAGGCAATGGCAATGGGTGCCATTGCGGTACCGGTATAGCTGACCAGATAGGCGAAGAACATCTTGGCGACGTTCGGGTTTTTTAACAGGCTGAATCCGGCTGCGAAACTTGGATCGGCGGGAGAGCCAGGCTGGTCAGCCACGCTGATGTGCAGCTAAGAGCAGGCGTGCGGTCTGTAATCGCGGGCAGAGAGGTGAAGCCTGGAGCTCACCAGTCGAGGTCATCTGGCACCTGGAACTTCGCGTAGTAGTCGTCGTCAGGGCCTGTTTCTTTTTGTTCGTTGCTGTGAGCGGCAATCACACACTTAGGATTTTTTTCGCTCAATTTGTCGGCAATTTCGCGCGCCACCAGATGATAGCGGCCATCGTTGTTGACGATAGCCAGCGTTCCGGCGCTGAGCTGCTCAACTTGAGCTTTGGGAACATAAATTCGTTTGATCTTTTTGCCGTGAAGGAAATTATAAGGAGCATCATCTTCCTTGGTTTCTTTTGCGCGCTGATCGTTCTGCAGGATGATCTGTTTGATCTCTGCGCGCAGCGCCTTGGCAGCCGCTTTTTCGTTGCGGACACTGGCCAGGGCTCGATCCTTTTCCAGTTTCTGTGCGTTCAGCTGCGCAGCTCGAGTGCGCGCTTTGGCCTGGGCGGACTGTCCGGCAGGTTTATTGCGACCTTTTTTACTGCCGCCTTTGGCTGCATCGGAACCGGCTGTCTTGTCCTGCGCCGGGCGACTGGTACGCTTTTCGGCTTCGGCCTGGCGTTCGGCTTTTTTGGCCTGATTAGCGGTTGCCAGTCCGGCTTTGACCAGCTGATCACGTAAGCTCTCCGCCATGTTCTTTTCGACCCTGTTTACGATTACTTGCTGCGGGTGCAGTTCGGAGCAAGGGTTTTACTATCGTCGGCGCTTTCGTTCAAGACGTGATTGTTGGCAGTGGCCGTGCTTGGTGCCCCGGTACGGATGCTATCCAAAGAAACTCAGTGAGCTGAAGCCGTCCCAAGCAGTGTGATAGCCTCCTGATGTGGCGATGTTCAGCGCCGGACAGGGGGATTCAATGCATATCAAAATGCCGAAAAATGGGAGTCGCTGGGAGGATTTGAAGCCTCAGATGCTGGAGCGTGGCGGCGCGGACGCGAACTGGCGGGAAGGCAAAACGGCCGTCTATGTCTTCAATGCCGGTGAAGACGTGGCCCGGGTCCAGAAAGAAGCCTACACGATGTACATGTCCGAAAATGGCCTCGGGCCACTGGCGTTTCCCAGTCTGAAGCAGATGGAAGACGAAGTGATCGGCATGGGCCTGTCTCTTCTTCATGCCCCTGAGGGTGCCAAGGGTACGATGACTTCCGGCGGCACAGACTCCATTGCCATGGCGGTGAAAACCGCACGGGATTTTGCCCGTGCCGAGCGTGGTGTATCAGGGCAGGGCAACATCGTCGCGCCGTATTCGGCCCATCCGGCCTTCGACAAAGCTGCCAAGCTGATGGAGCTGGAGATTCGGCGGATCCCGGTTGGCAGTGATCTGCTCGCAGATGCTGCTGCTATGGCGGCTGCGACCGATGATCAGACCATCATGCTGGTTGGATCAGCACCCAGCTTTCCTTACGGTCTGATCGACGATATCGAGGCATTAAGCGACGTCGCCGTGGCTCGCAACCTCTGGCTGCACGTGGATGCCTGCGTTGGCGGTTACATCGCTCCATTTGTGCGAATGAATGGTGGCAACGTTCGAGCGTTTGATTTTGAGTTGCCGGGTGTGATGTCCATGTCGGCGGATCTGCACAAATACGGCTACTGCGCCAAAGGCGCATCCACCGTGCTCTATCGCAGTGAAGCGTTGCACAACTATATGGTTTTTGACTGCAGTGACTGGCCCGGCGGCAGGATGGTGACCCCAACACTTGCCGGTACCCGTCCTGGCGGTGCAATCTCTGCCGCCTGGGCGGTGATGAATTTTCTTGGTGAGGAGGGCTACCGGGCCAAACATGCCGAGGTAACTGATGCGCGGAAGGCAATAGAAGAGGGTGTTAAAGCGCTGGGTTTTGAAGTGCTGGGCGAACCTCAGTTAGGCATCGTTGCGTTCAGCCATCCGACTGCCGATGTGTTTGCGGTCTATCGACAGATGTATCGCAAAGGCTGGTTTACCAGCCTGACAACACAGCCCAAAGCGCTGCATTTGATGCTGTCGCCCTTCCACAAACAGGTGACAGACACATACCTGAAAGATCTGAGTGACAGCCTGGCTGCAGCTCGAGAAGAAAAAACTGACGAAAAATTTGAGGCTCGATACAGCTGAGTGAGCCCTCTGCAACAATACATCATTCACGGAGATCAACTTTGCGGCAGGTAATTCTGCTTATTGGCCTGCTTTTATTCAGTGGCTATGGCCACAGTGATGCACTACCCGAACAGACCCGAACGGCTTCGCTCTACAGCCGCGAACAACCGGTCACCGTTGCCGAGCTGAATGGTATAGATATTGCCTATACCGAAGCAGGTGGTCCAAGTGCGCCTGCTGTGCTGATGGTCATGGGGCTGACCGCTTCACATCGTTTGTGGGGGGAGGATGTGATCAACGGTCTGGTGGCTGCGGGTTATCGGGTCATCGTCTTTGATAACCGGGATACCGGAGATACCTCATTTGTCGACGAACTCGGCACGCCGGTGCTCTGGTGGGAACTGATCAAGAACGCAATCGGCTTTGACGTCAGTGCGCCTTATTCGTTGGGTGACATGGCTGCGGACGGTATAGCTGTCCTCGACCAGCTGAATATAGAGCAGGCCCATATTGTTGGTGCATCCATGGGCGGCATGATTGCTCAGGTCATTGCGGTCGAATACCCGGAACGCACCCGATCTCTGGTTTCGATCATGTCCACAACCGGTGCACCTCACCTGCCGGAGGCGGATGAACAGGCGTCTGATGGTTTGTTGGGAATCGCAGAAAGCGAAGGCGATGCGGCTGCCCGGTTTCATGAAATGGGCATTTTTCCTGAAGCGATGCCTCGTCAGCTGATGGCCATCATCAGTGCTGGAGATCGCTCTGAACAGGTGGCGATGATTTCAGCGCCCACACTGGTGCTGCATGGGCAAGACGATACGCTGCTGCCGCCCGCACATGGTGAACACACTCACGAGATGATCAGTGGTTCCAAGCTGGTGATTTACGAAGGCATGGGCCACAACATGCCGGAACCGGTGGTTCCTGCGCTGGTAGAAGAAATGGTCGCTCACTTTGAGAGCGCTGACTGAAACTCGCGCGCTGTATACCGGTTGCTGGTCGTCAGTTCGGAATCAGCGAGCTCAGAGTCGGGGCAAACCGTTCACCCATGCGTATGTAGCCGGCAGGACTCGGGTGCAGATCGTCAGGCAGATCATGAGCATCTGCTGAGCTGAACAGTTCAAGCCCATCCAGGTAGTGCAGGTTTTCATCTCCAGCCGTTCGTCTTTGCTCAACCAGGCTGGCAATCAGTTCCCGAACCCGAGTCAGCGTCATGCAGCCCTCGCGAATTTCCTCATGTCCTGGCAGGGTGACAAATCTGCCGTTGCGATCGGGCACCGTTGGTCCGGGATGTTCTTCTGCGCTGGGGCAGAATATCGGCGAGATCAGAGCTACAGGCGTATCCGGTTTTCCCTCTCGAATGGTATCGATGAAACCATGCAGGGCTGGCACAAAAACCCGTTCGCGCATCGAATCCATGTTAATCACGTTGATCCCGGTCTTCAGACTGATCACGTCAGCGTCGCCATCGCGAATTGTGCGGGCAACAAATTGATCCAGATGGCATTGGCCTCCGAAACCCAGGTTCTGCAGCGCCACGCCTGCCTGCCGGGCGGCAACGGCAGGCCAGATTTTTGCCGGTTCGACCGCTTCCATGCAGTGACTGATGGAACTCCCATAGTGGATCCAGCGCGGGCGTGATTCCGGCAACGGCGCAAGCAGCTGCGCGTCATCGTCGATCGAAATGCCACGCAACTCGACAAAAGCATTGTGCGGCAGCCACAGTTCGCAGGTATTTTCCCCTGCTGGCAGATCGAAAGTGATCAGGTCGGCTTCGCCGCGTTGTAACTGGAAATCGCCGGGTTTTTGCGGGTTCAGCACAATACAGTTGCCGGCGGTGGAGCTGGCGTTGAGCAGCTGGCCGTCTACTTCGAGATTGAATACCACCGGACGTCGATCATTTGGCGGTGTCACCATATTGGTGGCCAGGAACTCGACGCCAACGTGACGGCTGGTGGTGGTAAATCGCAGCCGGACGCCGGAAGGCATACGGACCATCACATCCATCATTGCCGGCGTCTGGGCACGGGTCCAGGCGGGCAGGCGCCTTGGGCTGATACCTTGGCCACGTTCATCAAAGTCCAGGGCGCCGTAAGCATCAATACGGTTGCCCATCTCAGCTTTCAGATTCAATGTCTGCATGTTTGCCCTGCTGTCAGCTTTTCGGATCGATGGGCAACGGCGCACCGACTACGTTTTCGATGGCTTGCGCTGCATCCAGACAGAGTTCTTCCCGCCACAGATCACCGTAGATCTGAATCCCGGTTGGTAAACCGTCAGCAACACCCATGGGCAGTGCGACAGACGGCAACCCGAGCACATTGCCAGGTGTGATGAAACGAATGGTGTCGATCAACACATCGAGACCGGTGTCAGGGTCGAGATCTGCGTCATAAGCCCAGGGCAGGCGTGCCCAGGTTGGACCGATTACGACCGGGTAGTCGGCAAAAAACGCAGACCATACGCGAGTGAGTCGTGAGCGTTCAGTGTGCACGGCGGCATTGCTGATGGTGGGTTGGTAGCGTTCGGTAAGCTGGGTCAGGATTTCGGTCAGCTCCGGGGTGATGATTGGCGCGATCAGCGGCACCAGTTCGCCGAAATCGGTGGCGAACAGGTAGCCCCAGACTTCGGTCACCTGCTCCAGTTCCGGAGGCGTGACTGTTTCAACCTTCCAGCCAGCTTGCGCCAGTACGGCTCCAGCTTGTTCAATGGCCGCAATCGTCTCGGCAGGAAGTGGATTGCCCGGAATCTCGGTTGCGAGGGCCACTCGCCTGTGGGCTGGTTCAGGACCTTTCAGGCTGGCGTCGACAGAGCGTGGGTCACGTATGTCCCGTCCGGCCAGAATCTCCAGTCCAAGTCGCAGATCGGCAACACTTCTTGCCATCGGACCTTCCACCAGCATCGCCTGCACGGCCATGCCGGCATCCTGAGGTTCAAGAGAACTGGCGTGAGGAATGCGGCCCTGGGTTGGTTTCAACGACGTAATGCCGCAACAGTAAGCGGGGTTTCTCAGAGAGCCGCCAATGTCATTGCCGAGACCGAACGGTGTCATTCCGGTAGCCAGAGCGGCAGCATCGCCACCGCTGGAGCCCCCGGCTGTCAGCATCGGGTGCCAGGGGTTCACAGTCCGGCCGCGCAACGGGTTGTCTGTGGACAGGCGCAGACCCATTTCCGGCATGTTGGTTCGACCCAGCGGTATTGCCCCGGCGTTTTTCATCCGGGCTACCACAGGTGCGTCGATACTCGGCATCATCCCGGTAAAGGCTGGAATTCCGTTTGTGGTAGCACTGCCCACGCAGTCGACGTTCTCTTTGATCGTGAACGGCACACCGTGCAGCGGTCCTGCAGCTTCTCCCGCTGCCAGGCTTCTGTCTGCTTCCGCGGCTGCTGCCAGTGCCGATTCCTCCAGCACCACGGTCACCGCGTTGGTCTGTGAGTTCACGGAGTCGATCCGATTCAGGTGTGCCTGAACGACTTCCACGCTGGAGACTTCACCGCTCCTGATGAGCTCGGCGAGTTCGGTTGCGGTGCGGGTATGCAGATTGGTCATGGCCCGTGATCCTTGATTAAGTGCTGCGATTGAGTGCAGCAAGAGTAGCGGATCTTGAGTGTTTGCCGCCATGCATTCTGACCAACTGCGGTAAACTGAGCGATCCTGAAATACCTTGAATCGGAACCTTTTCTGATGCGCATAGCGATACTGAGTTTTGTGTTGGTCTTTTGTTTTGCCGGCTGCCAGCGGGAATCAGCAGCGCCCGTGGCGGCTAAGGCACAAGACACCGGTGGGTCAACAGACAGTCAATCTGAAAGCGAACGGCTCAATGTCTGGTTCGAAAACAAATACGAGCAACAGCTGTTAATGAGCCCGTCGCAGCTGACCCGTCTGGGGCGTCGGGAACGGTATGACGAATACGACGATCTCAGTGAAGCCGAAGCCGATCGGCGGCTTGCTTGGCTCGGGGCAACGGTGGCTGAGCTGAAGTCTCAGTTTGACTATGCACGGCTGGATCTGGAGACCCAGACTTCTTACGACCTCTGGGTGTACCGCTACGAGCAGGCATTGGCCGGCAGAGAATTCCGGCGTCGCAACTATGTGATTACCCAGATGCAGGGTGCCCACACCGCCATCCCGAACTTTCTCATCCGTTACCACCAGGTGAACACCGAAGCGGATATGCGTGCATACATCGATCGTATCGGGGCTATTTCGCTGGCGGTCGCGCAATTACTGGAGCGCGCCAAACTGCACGCCGCCGAAGGCGTTCGACCGCCGGGCTTTGCTTATGAAGCGGTGATTGAGGAATCCGGAAAACTGTTGGCAGGCGCACCTTTTTCGGAGTCGTCGGAAGCGGCGCCGATCTGGGCCGATGCCTTGCAGAAAATTGCTCAACTGCGCAGCGGCGGGCACATCGATGAGGCCACGGCACAGTCTTTGATCGACGCAACGCGCCAGGTTTTAATCGGAGAATTTCTGCCAAGCTATACCGCGCTGATCGACTGGTTCAGCCTTGATATCGACAATGCTGATCGCGAACCGCAGGGGGTATCCGAGCTGCCCCAGGGAGATGCGTTCTATGCCTACCGGTTGAAGGCAATGACGACGACTGATCTCAGCGCCGACGCGATCCATGAGATAGGTCTATCGGAAGTGGCCCGTCTTCGTGAAGAAATGGCGGCAGTGATCGAGCGAGTCGGTTTCACCGGCAGCCTGCAGGAATTCTTCGAGTATTTGAGTACGGACGATCGCTTCTTCTATCCGAATACGAATGAAGGTCGACAGGCTTATGTAGACGATTCCCAGGCCTATCTAGACGCGATAAATATACGACTGCCTGAGTTTTTCGGCCTGTTGCCCAAAGCTCAGCTGGTTGTGAAAAGGGTCGAGGCCTACCGTGAGCAGGACGGTGCGGCGCAGCATTACATGCGCGGCACTCCGGATGGTTCTCTGCCAGGTGTCTACTATGCGCATTTGTCAGATATGCGCAGCATGCCTAAGCCACCGATGGAAGCAGTCGCCTACCATGAAGGTAATCCCGGCCACCATATGCAATTGTCGATTGCTGCTGAGTTGACGAGCGTACCTAAGTTCCGCACGCGTTCTTCTTACACTGTCTATTCTGAAGGGTGGGGTCTGTATGCCGAGTTGCTGGCAAAAGAAATGGGCGGCTATCAGGACGAGTATTCAGAGTTCGGGCGGCTGACCACGGAAATGTGGCGGGCCGTCAGACTGGTAGTGGATACCGGGCTGCATGCGAAAGGTTGGCCTGAGGCGGGTGCGGTTGGCTATTTCATGGATAACACTGCGATCGCCGAAGGAGCGATCCGATCAGAAGTGAAGCGCTATCTGGTCATGCCGGGTCAGGCCACAGCCTACAAGATCGGCATGCTGAAAATACTCGAACTGCGTACACGTGCGAAGTCTGCGCTGGGTGAGCGTTTTGATATACGTGAGTTTCACGATGTGGTGTTGGGTGGCGGGGGTCTGCCGCTGACGATTCTTGAGCGCCGGATAGATAACTGGTTGAAAAGTAAAACCCTGCCGGCAGCTGCCAACCAGGATCCTCAAGCCTCCGGCTCTCAGGGGTAGTCAATGACCCTGGTCAGCGCCCTGATTTTTCCAGTTGGATGCCATCAACATAGACCCAGTCATCAGCCAGACGTTGAAAGCGACTCCGTTCGTGCAGCCGGTGTCCGCGACCGGCAATTTTATAGCGCGCCACGAATTCCACCTCACCTTCGTGATCCTGCTCGGTACCTGCGGTGGTGCCTTTTACTTTCAGACCGAGCCATCGCTGCTCCGGATTGATGGTCAGAAATTCGGGTCGGGTGTCCGGATGCCAGGTGCGCTGGAGGTAGTCTACGTCGCCTAATACAAACGCTGTATAGCGCGATCGCATCAGAGCTTCTGCTGTTAGCGCGGCTGCTGTATTGGCAAGCAGAGGTCCGCAGCACAGCTCGAACGGGGTAGCACGGCCACATTTACAGATCTGCTCAGAAGCTTGCGCAGCCACCCGCGAATTCCGGTCACTTCAGGTGTCTGTCACGGTACCATACCGGCTTGAAATCGCCCCAGAACATTCCGTCTCCGTCACTGGTCCAGTCTCTGGTCTGTTTTGTCGGCATTGTCTGCCTGCTCAGTGTCGGGCTGTTTGTGCTGCAGATTCCGATTCATGGGCTGTTGTTTCTGGCCCTGTGCTGGGCGGCGCTTAATGCACGCCTGGCGGGCGCCAAGTACGCTGAGATTCGACAGATGATGATGGCGGGCATCAGCGAAGCGTTGCCGGCAATCTTTATCTTCTTTCTTATCGGCGTGGTCATTGCCAGCTTTATGGTCAGTGGCACCGTAGCGGCGCTGATGGTGGTGGGTCTCGAATGGCTCTCGCCGCAGTCCTTTTTAGTGGTTGGACTGCTGCTGGCCGCGGTGATGTCGCTGGCTACCGGTACTTCCTGGGGTACGGTTGGGACCGTGGGTGTGGTGATGATGGGGATTGGTGAGGCGATGAATGTCTCGGCTCCTCTGGTGGCCGGGATGGTCATATCCGGCGCCACCTTTGGTGACAAGTTATCGCCAGTGTCGGATACCACTAATCTGGCGGCGATGAGCGCCGGTACTGACCTGTTCAGTCACATTCGATCAATGCTGTTCACGACGATACCAACACTGCTGATTGTGCTGGTGATCCTGGTGGTTCTTGGCTCCGGTGTGGAGGCGCAGCTCATGCCGGATCAGGTGAGTGTTGTAAGCACCGCGCTACGGAACAGTTTTGAGCTCAACTGGCTGGTGGGTCTGCTACCCCTGCTGGTGATGCTGGTGCTGAGCCTGCGTCGCGTGGCACCTGAAGTCTGCATGACTGCAAGTGCGATGACCGCACTGGTGCTGGCTTACTTCTATCAGGATCGCTCTGTGTCTGAACTGATCGGTGTGCTGTGGCAGAATCAGCCGGGCAACACCGGTATTGCGTCGCTGGACTCACTGCTTGGCAGAGGTGGCATGGCCAGCATGAGCTGGACACTGATGCTGGCGCTGCTGGCACTGGCATTGGGTGGCATTTTGCTGCGCGGACAGTTTCTGAGCGTGCTCTTAGCAGTAATAACCCGGCGTATCCGACGCACTTCAACTCTGATCGCGACGACTATCGGCACAGGATTTATCGGTAACGCGGCACTTGGAGAAGCCTATGTGTCGATCATTCTGACCGCGCAGTCGTTTACCCCGGCATTTCGTGCGCAGCAGCTGCCTTCGCCGTTGCTGTCTCGATCAGTTGAAGAAGGTGCAACCATGACCACCGGTCTGATCCCATGGACAACGGCAGGAGCGTTCTATGCCGCGACACTGGGTGTGGCAACGCTGGACTACGTGCCGTACGCGTTTCTCAACTACCTGAATCCATTTGTGTCCATCGCGATGGCAGCGTTGGGAATTGGTCTGCTCGGTGCGAACCGGCCACTGGCCGGTTCATCGCAAAACAACTGAGTCTTCGGCTCAGTGGATGACTCAGCCGGCAGAGCTCTGCGAGGCGTCGACGGATGCGGTGGTGACTGTCGAATAGACCAGCGCGCCATCGTCTAAATCGGCGAGCGGAAACTCGTCTTTCTCCAGCCAGTAGTCCTGAGTGAAGATCCAGGGACTGCGATTACCCTGTTTGGGCATCATATGCATGCTGCGCATCAGGTAGCCCGGGTTGAAGTTCTCCGAATCGATCCAGGGCAGGTGGGGCATGTCTGCATCTTCAGCGCGCAGAGTTGGCGTGACCACGGTGGTGCCGAGCTCTTTCATGTGATTGAACATCCGGCACAGAAATTCGGCAATCAGATCCGCCCGCAGAGTCCAGCTGGCACGAAAATAGCCGAATACCCAGGCCAGATTTGGTACGCCAGTGAACATCATGCCGCGATAGGTCACCGTATCGGCAGGATCGACTGGTTTACCATCAACGCTGAACTCGATGCCGCCAAGTACCAGAAGATCAAAGCCGGTGGCAGTGACAATGATGTCAGCTTCAATCTCTTCACCGGATTTAAGCAGTACCCCTTTCTCGGTAAAGGTTTCGATGTGGTCGGTATAGACACTGGCTTTACCCGCGGCAATACCCTGAAACAGATCTCCGTCCGGAATGAACGCAAGACGCTGCCGCCAGGGACGGTAGTGTGGTGTGAAATGTTTTTCGACGTCTTCCTCCGATAGAAACATCTTCGCAGCGTCGAGCAGCTCCTTTTTCAACGCTTCGGGTTCTTCAAACGAACGCCGGGTGATTTCCTGCTGATCGTGGAGAATTTTGCGTCTGACGATCTCGTGGGTCCACTCGTCAGGTATGTCCAGTTCCCGCAGCATATCCGCGACATCGTTGCGGTTCGGAGCTGGTACGAAGTAGGTGGGTGAACGCTGCAGCATGGAGATGTGTTTACAGTCGGCGGCCATCGCCGGAATGATGGTAGCGGCCGTGGCACCAGAACCGATCACCAGCACGTGTTTGTCTTTGTAGTCGAGGTCTTCCGGCCAGGTCTGCGGGTGCACGATTGGACCTTTGAAGTTGTCCATGCCCGGCCACTCCGGCGTATAACCCTCGGAATGTTTGTAGTAGCCCTGACACATCCACAGAAAGTTGGTGGTGAATTCGAGCAGTTCGCCACTGTCGATGCGCTCGACGATGACCCGCCAGAGGCCTTCATCGCTTGACCAGGAAGCACTTTTCACCTCGTGCTGATAGCGGATATGGCGACGGATGTCTTCTTCGTCGAGCACCTCGTTGAGGTACTTGAGAATCTCTTCAGCCGATGCGATGGGTGCGCCCATCCAGGGTTTCCATTTGTAGCCGAAGGTGAACAGATCGCTGTCGGAACGGATGCCCGGATATTTGTGGGTCAGCCAGGTGCCACCAAAACTCTCCTGAGTTTCCAGCAGCGCGAAGGTTTTTTCAGGACATTCCACCTGCAGGTAATGGGCGGCATCGATCCCGGAAATCCCGGCACCGACAACCAGGACATCAAAGTGACCGGCGGTCTGGGTCTGCTGACTGGTGGACTTGGTGGCTACGTTCATCGGATGGCTACCCTCGCTAAGTTTTCTACCGGTAGTTGTAACTACCCGTGGTTGATTACTGTTCCAGTTTCAACACAGGCAGCGTGATAACCCATGAACCTAGCGGCACCGGTGGAGTGCGTCGATAGTCAATTCTGCGTAGTCGGGAGCAGCGGAATCTGCGTTCAGATCAGCCGTTTCGACGCAGCACATCCACCCGATTGGGAATTTCGAACACGAACCCCTCATCACCCTGGTGGGCCGTGAAGCGCTTCTTAACCTCGGTGAGCACGTCATCACTGAGCTGATGTTCAGTATGCGTCACGTTGAGAATGCCGTGCTGGTACTGCTCCCAGGATTTGAGCCTGACGACGTTGCGGAAGAAGTACTCTTCCTGAAGGTCGAATAAAGGCGAATTCACAGCCCGCTGCAGAGCCGAAAAAGCCTGCTGTCGGACCTGCTCTTCGTCATGAAACAGCCGCATGATTTCATTAAAAGCGCCGGCGAACACCGGCTCTGAGAAGTAAGCCTGACCGCCGGGCTTAAGCACGCGGTGAATTTCTTCGAGCGCCTGATCCAGGCAGTCTTCGGGCACATGGTGCAGCGACTTGAACATCAGCACGATGTCGAAACTGGCATCCGGCTCAGCGATTTCTTCGGCGCCGTAAGACTTGAAGGTGACTTTCGGTAAGTCATTGATCCGTATGTTTTTTTCATGTTGTATGGGGTCAATTTCGACCGCGACAATGTCGCTCACAGGGGTCTGCTCAGCCAGTTGGCGGGTTTTGTCGGCAGCGCCACAGCCAAGCTCCAGAACGCGTGCGCCGTCAAGCTTGAGCAGGCGCTGCATGACCGCCAATTCATTGGTCACGGCCTGTTTCTGCTGACCCTGCAGCGACATCAGGCTCGATGGGGCGGGTTCGGTAGCTTCGGACATGGGCGCAGATTCCTCGATGCTGGCGTGGCTGAACTCTGT
>CAKZWF010000010.1 GCA_937921865.1 uncultured Pseudomonadales bacterium
CGTCAGCAGGCTGTCAGCCGCCTGAACCTGAGCCAGGTCGCAGTCCACGGCAAACAGATTATCCAGCAACTGCAGCACCCGCTGGCCACGCGAGTTGGCCAGTTCAAGTATGCAGGCGTCATTGGTCAGCGCTGCGTCGACATCCAGTTGTTCACACGCCTGGGCGACCCTGTCATCGTCAAATGCCAGCTGATAACCCAGGTGGCCGGCCGGGTTCGCCGCGGTGTAGTCGCATCGTGGCATCATCTGCACCACGACTTCGTCAAAGTTGTGCTGACACCAGCTGTTGCCGTCCCGCTCGGGAACCACCAACCCGAAGGTTCTGGCGTTTGCAGGTGTGTTGATTTCCCGCACATTGGCGACGTTGTGGCGGGTTCGCGTACCGATCAGACCAGGCGCCTGATGAACAGCCAGATCAACCTGGAACCTGCCGGCTTCGCTCTGAGCAATCTCGCCCTGCCAGCCCATGGCGCGCACTCGATCAATAAAGTCTTCCACGTCATGGAACGTGTGTTGAACTGTCTTCATGTTGCCAGCTGACTCCCTGTCTGCCCGTTGGCGATAACACCATCAATGTGATCGGAATTGGCTACTGGTAATAAAGATTATCATCCGACAGATCCTGATAGCGTTCAAAGAGTCTGGTCTGTCGAGACTCCAGACTCTGCCACTCGCCATCAATCATTAACCGTTCGGGCCAGTTCGACAGCTCCAGCGGATCACCGTTCCAAATCACCAGATCCGCCGGCGCACCTTTCGCCAACGTACCGGTGCCTTCCGGGAAAGACCAGACGCTGCCAGGACTGGCGGTTGCCGCCCGCAGGGCTGCTGACCAGGGCATGCCATACGCTACGGCGTTACCCGCAGCCTGGCGCAGCCATCGGACATTCTGAGTTTCACCGCCAGTGAACAGCACCTGCACTCCGGCTTCATGTAACAGCGCAGCATTATCCAGCCGGGCACCGAGGCGTTCGAAACTCGTCGGTAGATTCGCCAGCACGTTAACGACTACGGGGACTCCCGCAGCGGCAAGCTGAGCACTTTCTTTCCAGGCTTCAGTGCCACCCAACACCACCAGCTGCAGGTCAAAATCCTCCGCCAGCTTCACCGCTTCGCGAATCTCCACCGCTCGATGCGCCTCCAGGACCAGCGGCACATCAGCTTTGAGGAAGCGCTGCAGCGCGGCGAGATCCTGATGGCTGTAGTCACCGGGGCCTGGCTGATAGCGATTGGTGCTGTAGCCTCTCGCCTGTTGCAACCCGCGGCGCAGCCTTTGAATCAAGGCACTGCGGCTGCCCCCGGTAAACATGGCCGCATTGGCGCCCAGTGCGCCGAACAAGGCCACATCGGTGCTGACCAGCGGCTCAACGTCGGACAGCCTGATGGTAACTCCCCAGCCTGCCAGCGGATCGTTGCCGGGCCTGGGGGCGACCACGGCCCGGGTCACACCATCACGGCGATTCACCGCCAGTGCAGTGGCTTCAGGATTGAGAGCATAGCGCACATCAAATGCAGGACCCGACGCATAGGCGACGACCTGGCTGTCTACGGTGCTGGCTTCGCCACCAATTTCGGAGATGGTCAGCTGTGAATAGGAGTCAATCAATCCGGGTGTGACCACCTTACCGGCAGCGGCCACGATCTCGTATCCGGCCGGGACCGCGAGATCTGCGCCAACCGCGCTGATCCTGCCATCGCTCACCAGAATGACCGCCTGCTGCAACGGCTGATCATTGGTCTGGGTGTGTACGGTGCCACCCACAATGGCGTAATCAGCACCGTGGGCTGTGCCTGTAAAAGCCGTAGAAAGTGATGCTGCAATGATCAGGTTGAGCAGAAACGCGCTGCGAAGGCTTGAACAGATCATTGGCCACCTCCATTGACCGTCTGGCGCAGCTCAAAATCCGTCACCGGCCGTCGGCCAGGATCGTTCAAATCAAAGTAGCGATAGCCATCGATGTAAACCTGCTCGACCCGGCTGTAGACGCTGAAGGGATTGCCATTCCAGAGGACTACGTCGGCGGCTTTGCCCACTTCGATTGAGCCAATCCGTTTATCGAGCCCGAGCGCTTTTGCAGCATTCAGGGTAATCCAGGTAATTGCGTGGGCTTCATCGAAAGACAGTCCCTGACGCTGGGCGGCTGCCATGGCTTTGGCCGCCTCCTGATTCAAACGCTGAATGCCCATCGCCGAATCGGAATGGACAATCGCGCAGGCACCGGCCTTGTCGACCAGGGCTACGTTTTCACTGATGCCATCAAAAGACTCCAGCTTGAAGCCCCACCAGTCGGCCCACATCGCCGAACAGATACCTTCCTCAGCAAGCAGGTCGGCAATCTTGTAGGACTCAACCGCATGATGAAATGCGCTGATCTGAAAGCCATATTCTTTGCCGACGTCGATCATCCAGGCCATCTCATCAGCGCGATAACAATGGTTGTGGATCAGAATTTCACCTTCAAGCACACCGATCAGGGTATCCAGGCCAAGATCGGGCGCTGGCGCTTTCTTTGGTTTGTCGTCTTCCGGTGGTGTTTGTGCCGCCTGGGTGCGTTCATCGAGCGCGTGCCGGGCTTTTCCCCAGGCTTCCCGGAAGCCGGCAATGTTGCCCATCCTCGTGGCCGGCGTCTGGTTCTTGGCTCCGTACACCCGCTTGGGGTTTTCCCCGCAGGCCATTTTCAGCGAGGGTTTGGCGCCCGGGAATTTCATGCCCTGGACAGTACGGGACGGCACATTTTTCAGAGTTACCCCACGGCCGCCAAACAGATTGGCGCTGCCAGGCAGGATCTGCAGAGTAGTCACGCCTCCAGCCAGCGCCAGCGGAAACTGAGGATCCTGGGGCCAGACTGAATGTTCCACCCAGACCCGGGCGCTATTCGGGCTGGTCATTTCGTTGCCATCGCTGGTCGATGGCACTGAAGGTGATGGATACGCACCCAGATGAGAATGCACATCAATGATCCCGGGCGTCAGCCAGAGTCCGCTGGCATCAACCACCCGCGCGCCGTTATCTGCCAGGCTGACACCAACCTCGGCAATACGGCCGACCGCCAGTCGCACATCGGCTGACTCGAGACGCTCACCGGTACCGGTGAGCACGGTAGCGCCTCTGAGCAGCACGTCTTCGCTGTGCCTCGGGCTGTACGTGGATTCATACGGCGTGCGAGCATGCACATCCCCGGCAACAGCGGCCAGCGCGGAGACAATCAACGGGAACAGCTTCCAGAGCATGATCATCTCCCCTCGTTCTTGTAAACAACACCGCCCTTCATCACGAAGTGCACGGCTCCGAACTGAGCCGGATCGCTGAGTGGATCACCCGGTACAGCAATGATATCGGCGTACTTACCGACGCTGATGCTGCCGAGGTCCGCGCTGCGACCAAGCAGGTCGGCCGCCGCCACGGTGGCGCTTTGAATTGCTGCCATCGGCGGCATCCCGGCCTCAATCATGTAGCCGAATTCTTTCCAGTTATCACCGTGGGCAGAGACCCCTGTGTCGGTGCCAAAGGCAATGGGTACCCCAGCTTTATAAGCTCGTGCGAAGGTTTCCTGGATCAGCGGTCCAATGGCAATCGCTTTGGGCCGGACCAGCTCTGAAAAATATCCGGGGATCTGAGCTTTTTCGGCAACAAATTTGCCGGCGATGATGGTGGGCACGTAGTAGGTGCCGCGCTTTTTCATCAAGCGCATGACTTCTTCAGACATATAGGTGCCGTGTTCAATCGAGTCCACCCCACCCACAACCGCCCGCCGCATACCTTCGGTGCCATGGGCATGAGCCGCTACCTTGAAGCCGTAATCGCGCGCGGCAGCAACAATCGCTTCGATCTCGGCGATCGTGAATTGCGGGTTCTGGCCGCTGCTCGCCTGGCTGAGCACACCGCCGGTTGCGGTGATTTTGATCAGATCAGAGCCTTCTTTGTAACGGGCACGAACCGCCTTGTAGGCATCTTCGACACCGTTTACGACTCCATCGATCGCCCCGGGATCAGATGCCAGACGCTGGTTGACCCCATTGCTCGGGTCACCGTGGCCACCGGTCGACGCCAGCGCTTTACCGGCGGTAAAAAGCCGCGGGCCGTCCACCCAGCCTTCGTTAATGGCTCTTCTAAGAGCCTGAGCCAGGCCCGACCGGGTCCCCAGATCCCGCACCGTAGTGAAGCCGGCCATCAGCGTTCGCTTCGCATAAACAGTTGATCTGAAAGCAAAATCTGCCGGATCCCGGGTGAATGCTTCGACCCGGCGATTGGGGTTGTTCTCACCGGTGATATGCACGTGCATATCCAGCCAACCGGGCATCACGGTGGCATTTTTCAAATCAAACACCTCATCGCCGCTGACAAAGCCAGCTTCGATCGCGACGATCCGGTCACCATCAATGATGATTGAGCGGTCTTCGAGCAGCTCGCCGGTATCCACATCTACCAGTACGCCGGCATGAATGACCGTTTGCGCCAGAATCGGCTGACTGCTGAGCAGTACCGCCAGGGCTGCAAGTCTCCAAAGCAGCAGGTTCTTTGAGATTTTCATATCCACCAATAGTCTTCAATAGGTGGCGGCTGGCACCTTTCAGGCTGACGCTTTACTAAATGTACTTACGAAAAACGCGATCAGCTCGCCAATGACCCGTATAATAATGGGTTTTGTGCCTGCAACCGAAGGGGAAGAGAGACCAGTGTCTGAATCAGAGGCAACAGCCAGTGCCGCGCACATCGCAGAAATCACTAAATCCGTAAAAGCGCTGAAAGACGACTTCGAGGATCATCGCTATATCTGCAGTGATCAGATCGCCACGGCCGTGTATCTCGCCTACCACCTGCGCAAGCCGATCCTCATCGAAGGACCGCCCGGGGTAGGCAAAACTGAGCTGGCCAAGACCGCCTCAGAGATGTTCGAACTGCCATTGATTCGCCTGCAGTGCTACGAAGGACTGGACGAAGCCAAGGCAATCTATGAGTGGAAATACGGCAAACAGCTGCTGTATACGCAGGTTCTGAAAGAAACACTCGACGAAGTGCTGCAGGGCGCAAAAGGCTTCGCCGAATCGGTCAGCCGTCTGCACGAATTTGGCGACATCTTCTTCTCAGAGGAATTCCTGGAGCCTCGGCCGCTGTTGAAAGCGCTGAAAGAGGAAAATGGCTGCGTACTGTTGATTGATGAAATCGACAAAGCCGACCACGAATTCGAAAGTCTGCTGCTGGAAATGCTGTCTGACTTCCAGATCTCGATTCCGGAGATCGGCACGGTCAAAGCGGCCGCTGAGCCACCAATCGTGTTTCTGACGTCGAACAACACCCGGGAAATCTCCGACGCACTCAAGCGACGCTGCCTGCACCTGTACATCCCGTTTCCGGATGTGGAGCTCGAGCAGCGAATCATTCACGCCCGGGTGCCTGAAATTCCTCCCGAGCTGCGCCGTCAGCTGGTGGCATTCATTCAGGAACTGCGGGAAATGGATCTGAAGAAGGTTCCGGCAATCTCCGAAACCATCGACTGGGCGCGCACGCTGCTCCTGCTGCACGCTGACTCGCTGGATCCACAGATGGTGCGCGATACTCTGAACGTCATCCTGAAATTTCAGGAAGACATCGAAAACGTCGATTCAGAAATCACCACTCTCACCAGCAAAGCGCGCAAGTAAAAAATGCGCCGAGCATGCGGACAGGCAGCTGAGGGCCACTGAGCGCAAATGGATAGACAACTCGCCAATTTCATTCGCGCGCTGCGTAATCTGGAAGTCCGGATCTCGACGGCTGAGACGCTGGACGCTTTCAGCGCAGTGGAGCTTTGTGGCTACGAAGACAAGGCGTTCCTGAAACGCTCTCTGTCGCTGGTCCTGCCGAAAACCATCGACGAAAAAGACACCTTCGACGCCTGCTTTGATCAATTCTTTTCGTTTAAAGACGTTGCCGGTGAACGCGCAGAAAGTTCTTCAGACTCTGATGATGCCGAGTCCGAAGACGCTGAGGGCGGCGAAGGCGAAGGCGGTGGCGCAGGCGGTGAGCCCGGTGAGCGCAAAACCCAGGCCAGCGCCGGTAAGAACAAAAAGAAGAAATCCAAGAGCAAAAATCCCAACAGCCTGGACGGCCTGGAGGAAGAAGAGGAAGACCTCGGAGCTGGCGCAATGAGTGAAGCCAGCTCTCCGCTTGGCCAGCTGCTGATGAACAATTCCAAAGTCGAACTGAGCGTTGCGACATCTCAGGCTGGCGAAGCGGTCAATCTCAAAGAGATTCAGGTGTTCACCCAGAAAGGCCTGTACACCCGAAGGATCATGGAAGAAATGGGCTTAGCTGACCTGAACCGGGAAATCCGTGAGCTGCGCGACCGCGGCGCGGTCCCTGATCGACGCCTCGGTCAGGAACTGACTCATCGGCGCGACTGGCTCCGGGAACAGGTGCGTGACTATGTTGAAAAGCAGTTTCTGCTGCATGCGGACGTCAGCGGTCGCCGGTTGCGCGAAGAGCTGCTGCGCAAGGTCAAACTCTCCAACGTTGAACAGCGCAGCTTCCGCCTGATTCAGGAAATTGTCTTCAAGATGGCGAAAAAGCTTGTGGCTCTGCATTCGCGCCGCAAGAAGGTATTCAAGCGCGGTGCTCTAAACGTGCCCCGCACGCTGCGTCATAACATGAGCTACGACGGTGCGATCTTTGATCTGCACTGGAAATCGGTAAAGGTCGACCGGCCGAAGGTCTTCGCGATCTGCGATGTGTCCGGGTCTGTCGCCAACTACGCCCGCTTCATGCTGATGTTTCTCTACAGCATCGAAGAGGTAATGCCGAAAGTCCGCTCCTTTGCGTTCTCCTCTGATCTGGCAGAAGTCACCGACCTGTTCTCGCGGAACAATCTGGAAGACGCCATTGCCAAGACCCTGCGGGATTACAGCGGCGGTTCCACGGACTACGGTCAGGCGCTGGCAGACTTCAAAAAACTCTGTCTGGACGACATCGACAACCGCACCACGATCATTATCTTAGGCGACGCCCGCAACAACTTCGGCGACCCGCGCACCGACATCATGAAAGAGCTCTACGATCGCGCCAAGCGGGTGATCTGGTTGAATCCGGAACCCAGAAGCTCGTGGAACGTTGGTGATGCCGAAATGAAGAAATACATCGCCTACTGCCATCAGGCTGATGAATGCAACAGCCTGATGCACCTGGAGCGCATCGTCGGCAACCTGCTGCGCACTGTCGGGTGAACGGCAACCCACCTGAGACCACTAACTCAGCACCACTGTGGCCAGGCGTTGTTGCCAGATGACCAAACACACTCCCGCAAATCAGGATTCCTTTACCAGCTCAGCCGGTCGCCAGCTGCTGGCTTTCGGCGCGGCCTCGATTGCGGGTGTGATCGTGTTGATGATGGCACTGTCCTGGGCGTCCAGCCTGACCTCGACCGGATCCATCAGCACTGACGCTGTCGACGTCACCAATAACACCCTGACGCTGTTTCTGCGCGAAGAACCGCCTCAGCTCAATTCGTCGCTGTCCACCGACACGGTGAGCGGGTCGGTGCTCGGACATGTCATGGAGGGTCTACTGCGTTATGACGAACATAATCGGCTGGCACCCGGGATAGCCGAACGCTGGGAAATCAACGAAGACGGTGCGCTGTTTCATCTGCGCCCCGACGCCCGCTGGAGCGACGGTAAATCCTTGACCGCCCACGACTTTGTATTCGCCTGGCAGGTCGCCCTGGATCCGAAAACTGCTTCCGAGTACTCCTTTATTCTCTATCCGGTGAAGAATGCTGAAGCCATCAACAAAGGTGAACTGCCGCTTTCGGACATCGGTGCACGGGCGATCGACGACCGGACCCTGGAGGTAACTTTTGAACGACCGATCGCCTACTTCGACAAACTGGTCGCGTTCTCTACCTACTATCCAATACGTCAGGATTTCTACGAAAGCACTGACGGCAGCTACGGCTCTGACGCCCACACCCTGCTCTACAACGGTCCGTTTGTGATCAGCCGCTGGGTGCACGGGGCAAATCTGTTGATGGAAAAAAACCCCGAGTACTGGGATCTTGACCGGGCAAAAGTCGACAAGCTGGATTTCGCCTACATCACCTCAGATGCCTCAGCCACGCTGAACCTGTTCAAAGACGACAAGATTGCCTACGCAACCCTGCAGGCTGAGAACCTCAACAACGCGATGGAACAGGGCTGGGATATTTTCCGCTTTATGGACGGCTCGGTTTTCTACATCGAGTTCAACCATCGACCGGAGCGACCGACGCGAAATCTCAACCTGCGCAAAGCCATGCTCTACGCTCAGGATTCCGCTGAACTGGTTTTCAAAGTCACCAAACTGCCCGGCTATCTGCCCGGCGTGTCGCTGTTTCCGGTCTGGTTGCAGGGTGTAAACACCTTTTTCCGCCAGGAGTATCCAGCACCCAGAGCCCAGCTGAATCTCGAAAAAGCCCGCTACCATCTGGAGCTGGCCAAACAGGAACTCGGGGTCGAAGAGATTCCACCACTGGTGTTGCTCACTGGCGACAACCCCATCTCCAATATTCAGTCTGAGTACTATCAGCAGATCTTCAGCAAGAACCTGGGTCTGGATCTAAAAATTGACAAGCAGATCTTCAAACAGCGGTTAGCGAAAATGTTGTCCGGAGACTTTGATTTGGTTCTGGCTGGCTGGGGTCCAGACTATGATGACCCGCTCACGTTCGCTGACCTGTTTGCCTCTTTCAACCTGAACAATCGGGGACGCTATGAAAATCCCGAGTTCGACAAATGGGTTAGGGTCGCGCAGTCATCACAGGACGTTCAGGAACGCATGGACGCCTTTGGCGAAATCCAGCAGATTCTGTTCGACGATGTTGTGATCATCCCCAATTACGAGCGCGGTATTACCTATGTGACCCACCCGCAGATGCGCGGTATGGTCCGGCGGGCGGTGGGACCAGATCCGGACTTCACCAATGCCTATATTGTCGAATGAATCATTGTTGAATGAAGCATTGTCGAAGGAAGCAGAATCGTCGAGTGAAGCAGAGTGACAGGATGACCAACAGGATGATTTTGTAGCAGATGCTGCGCTATACATTAAAACGCCTCTTTCAGGGTCTGATTACGGTCTGGTTCATAGCCACCGCGACCTTCTTCGCCATGCACAACGTACCCGGCGACCCACTGGCAAACGACAAAGCCGCCACCGAAGAAATCCGCGCCAATCTCGAAGCAAAGTATGGACTCGACAAACCGCTCGTCCAGCAGTACCTGATCTACATGGGCAACATTCTGCGCGGCGACTTCGGGATCTCTTTTACCCAGAAGAATCGACGGGTGAACGACATTATCGCCGAACATTTTCCGATCTCGGCCATTCTCGGCATTCTGGCGGTAGTGTTCGCCGGTCTCGGCGGCGTGCTCTGGGGTGCGCTGACAGCCCTGTACCGCAATCGGCTGCCGGACATCATCATCATGTTTCTGGTGATTCTGGGCATTTCCGTGCCGAGTTTTGTGGTGGCCGCAATCAGTCAGCTGGCGCTGGTAAACTTGAACGACGCGGTGAATTTTTCGCTGCTGCCGGTGGCCGGTTGGGGCACGGTCTGGCACATGCTGGTGCCGTCACTGGTTCTCGGCCTGGGGACTATGGCCTATCTGACCCGACTGATGCGCTCGTCTATGCTGGAGATCGTCAACTCAGACTATATCCGCACGGCGAAAGCCAAAGGTCTGCCGCCAACCCGTATTTTTGCCAATCATCAGATGCGTAATGCGATATTGCCGGTCGTCACCGTACTTGGCCCCTCGATCGCCGCAATCACCACCGGCGGCTTTGTCGTCGAGCTGGTGTTTGCGATTCCCGGTCTCGGTCGCTACTTCGTGCAGGCCGTTCAGCAACTCGACTACACAGTGATCATGGGCACGACCGTATTCTATGGCGCATTCCTGGTGTTCATGGTGATCGTCGTTGATCTCCTCTACGGCTGGATTGATCCACGGGTAAGGCTGGAATAGTCATGGCAGAGTCAACAACTCCGGCTCCAGGGTCACCAGACCAGTTCACACCACTGCACAGTGAACGGGAGATCCACGCTCTGACAAGACCGTCCCTGTCCTACTGGCAGGACGCCTGGGTCCGTCTGAAGAGCAATACCCGGGCGCTGATCAGCCTGTACCTGGTGCTGGGACTGCTGGCGTTCACAGTCATCGGACCCATGATCTGGACGGTTGATCCTTCGGCGCAGGATGTTGATCAGGTCAGTCGTCCGCCGGGAGCGGACAGGGCCGCGCGGGTGGTGGAACCGTACAAACCCTGGGATGGTTCTGTGGCTGTCGTTGATGGCGAGCGACTTCAGCTTGCAGACACTCCGACCAATCAGGCGGTCCGGCTGATCTGGCCGGCAGCACCCGGCGCTGAAAGCTACTGGATATACCGCAACATACTGCCTGTAGACGAAAACAGCGCCAAAGGGCTGCCGCTGATCGAACTGTTTGGCAACGGCACCACTCATTTCGAAGATCGACTGGATCTGGCTCCGCGCATTTACTACTACACCCTGGTGGCCCTGGATGGCACCGGCGTGCCTGTGCACCGGGAAACCCTGGCGGTTGACGTGAAGCGTGTAGTCACGGTCGAAGAGGCGGTCGGTCGGGGTCTGGCAGACAGCGCTGAAGATCTGCTGGTCTCAGACGTAGTGCACCTCGCGCTGCACCCACTGGGCACAGACTATCTCGGCAGAGACATGCTCGCACGGCTCATGCATGGTGCCCGGGTGTCACTGTTTATTGGCATCTTCGCACCCCTGCTGTACGTGCTGGTGGGAGTGATCTACGGCAGCGCTGCGGGTTTTGTCGGTGGCCAGACTGACCAGGCAATGATGCGTTTTGCCGACTTTGTCGTTGCTCTGCCTTTCCTGCTGTTCATGATTCTTTTCAAAATTGCTTTCGGCATCGGGCCCGGTGAAAGCGGGGTGATGCCAATGCTCGTGGCCATGGTGGTACTGCTGTGGCCGTCAACCTCGCGCCTGGTACGAGGTCAGATCCTGCAGATTCGCGAAGAAGGCTACATCAGCGCATCCCGCCTGCTGGGCGCACGCGCCGGCTATCTGATCCTGCGCCACATGATTCCGAATACCATGGGTGTGATCCTGGTGACTGTCACATTCGCCATACCCAGCGCGATTTTCACCGAAGCCTTTCTGTCTTTCATCGGGATGGGTGTTGCACCGCCCACACCCTCCTGGGGCAGCATGTGTAATGACGGCATCAAAACCATGCTCACCACACCTCATGAACTGATCTTCCCCGCACTTCTCATCAGCATTACCGTGCTGGCTTTCAATCTGCTCGGAGACGGCATGCGGGACGCGCTGGACGCCAGGATGAGGTCAACAGAATGAGCCAGCCTCTGCTCAAAGTAGAAGACCTGCGGGTCGAATTCGACACCTACGGCGGTATCGTTCAGGCAGTACGCGGGGTCAGTTTCGATGTCTACGCCGGCAAAACGCTGGCTATCGTCGGCGAATCGGGCTGCGGTAAGTCTGTCACCGTGCAGAGCATGATGGGTCTGATTCCCATGCCACCGGGTCGCATCGTCAGCGGCACGGCGCTGATGCACGACGTTGACATCATCGGCCGCAAAGAGATTGACGGTCGCGACATTCGCGGTCGGGAAATCGGCATGATTTTCCAGGATCCAATGACTTCACTGAATCCGACCATGTCGATTGGCGATCAGATCGCCGAACCGCTGCTGGTACACAGCGGCTACTCGAAGAAACAGGCTTTCGCACGGGCGGTGGAACTGCTCGATATGACTCGAATTCCCGAGGCTGAAAAACGCGCCCGGCAGTATCCGTTCGAGTTCTCCGGCGGCATGCTGCAGCGGGCGATGATCGCGATGGCTATTGCCTGTGAACCGAAAATGCTGATCGCTGATGAGCCTACCACCGCGCTGGACGTAACGATCCAGGCGCAGATTCTCGATCTGCTGAACGATCTGCGCCGGGAAACCGGCATGGCGATCATTCTTATCACCCATGATCTGGGCGTTGTTGCCCGTATGGCTGATGAAGTACTGGTGATGTACGCAGGACAGGTTGTGGAACGGGGCAGTGTGGATGATGTCTTTTACCGTTCTTCTCATCCTTATACGCTCGGTCTGCGTGCGGCGATGCCGGTCAACGATCGCAGCGCAGAACACACTCTGACCCCAATCGACGGCAGCCCGCCTGATCTGTTTCACCCACCAAAAGGTTGCGGATACTGCGCTCGCTGCCCCAACGCAATGAAAATCTGCGAAGACTCCGACCCTGAGGTCTACGCGATGAGTGAAACCCATACCAGTCGATGCTGGCAGCACCACCCATCGGCAACTGTACGTGTCGCCGGCCTGCACTATCGGGAGGTTGAAGCATGAGCCAATCTCCGCTGATTGAAACCATCAATCTGACCAAACACTTCGATCTCGGCAAACAGGGTGGCGTGCGCCAGGTTGTGCACGCTCTGGATGGCATCAGTCTGCAGATTGCAGAGCAGGAGATTCTCGGCCTGGTGGGGGAAAGCGGATCCGGTAAATCCACCTACGGCAAAACCCTGATCGGACTGCATGACAAAACCGCCGGAGAAGTTCGACTGAGAGGTGAAACGCTGCCCGCGCACTACCATCCACGGGATTTCGAACGTCACGCCACCAGCATGCAGATGATCTTTCAGGATCCCTATTCGTCGCTGAATCCGCGAATGACCGTGGGAGAAATCATCGGCGAAGGTCTTAAGCTCCATACCAAAGCCAGCGCCGCCGAAGTCCGCGACAAGGTCACCGGCTGGCTGGAGCAGGTTGGACTTCAGGGTGAACATGCCGGGCGCTATCCCCACGAGTTTTCCGGCGGCCAGCGCCAGCGGATCGGTATCGCCAGGGCAATGATTCTCGAGCCGGAATTTGTCGTCTGCGACGAACCTATTTCAGCGCTGGATGTATCGGTTCAGGCTCAGGTGATCAATCTGCTCGACGATCTGAAAGCATCAATGGGTTTGACGATGCTGTTTATTGCCCACGACCTGTCCATGGTGCGCTATGTCAGTGATCGCATGGCAGTAATGTATCTTGGCATGGTGGTCGAGCTTGGACCCGCCAACGATGTATTTTTCTCGCCAAAACACCCCTATACCGAGGTCCTGGTTGCGTCGAACCCGGAACCGGATCCGATCACCGAACGATCAAGAGCGTCCACTACAATCAGCGGCGAAATACCCAGTCCGGTCAACGTTGGTGCGGGGTGCCGATTTGCCAGCCGCTGCCCAAAAGTCATGGATATCTGTCGAAGCACAACGCCAGAACTGAATCCGCTGAAAGACGACAGTATCCGCCAAGTGGCATGCCACTTATTCTGAGAGGCCTGCCACCTGTTTCAAGCGACAGTACGGCAGCGCGGTTGTTCGGTGAAGCGATTCCGCTAGACTAGGCAACTTGCTTTTGCCACATCATCATGGAAAACCAGTTGCGAGGGAAGGTTCTGAAGATCTGCGGATGCAGCCTGCTGAGCGTGTGGCTCTCCGGCTGTGTCAGTGAAGCAGCGCACCAGGAAACTGTGGCAGCACTTGGCAGCGAGATCAGCAGCCTCGAAGCCCGGCTGGAAGCGACCCAGGCCAGCCTCCAGTCCCTGACTGTTCAGGAAGCCAATACTCGCCTGGAGACCTCTCAACATCTCTCCCTGCTGAGAGCCGAAGTGCGCGCCAGCATGGATGAGCTACCCGCAGAATTGGCCAGACTCTGCAGTACAACTGCGGCAGTGGAGACCCAGTGCGAAAAAAGGGATCCGGTGCAGCCCGTGGTGATGGCTGCAGACAAGATGCTGTTGGGTGAGCTCGAACGGGTATGGATCGAACCCCCCGGAGCAACCCTCACTGCCCGCATCGACACCGGCGCCAGCTCAAGTTCTCTGCATGCCGAAGAGCTGATTGGCTTCGAGCGTGATGGCGACGACTGGGTTCGGTTCAACATTCTCGTCAATAATGCAGCCCTGCCGGTCGAAGCTCAGGTTGCGCGCTATGTGCGCGTTTATCAGCAGGCAGATGCTGACGGCAGCCGGCGCCCGGTGGTGAATCTACGCATTCGCCTCGGTGATGTGCAGGATACTTTCGAGTTCACTCTCGCGGATCGATCTCATCTCGACTATCAGATCATCCTGGGTCGGAACTTCCTCACCGATATGGCGCTCATCGATGTCGGTAAAAAGTTTATCCAACCGCAATACCAACCGGAGAATGACTAGGCTGCGGCCGGTTCCGGCATGACGCAGCGCGCCCCTTTCCTGTTTCTGATCGGTCTGTTGATAGCCGCTGGTATCGGCACCGCCACTTTTCGCCATCAGGAGTTCAGAATTCCACTGTTGCCTGGAGAACGGCAATCGGTCTGGGAGATCGAAGCGCGCATTCGCTACGATGCTCCGAACGGGCCCTCTCAGGTGTTTCTGACGTTACCGCCCGACCAGGCTGGATTGCGTCGTGTCAGTGAAACTGGCGCGTCTTCCGGGTTCGGCTTCGAACTCGAGGATCTACCCGCACAACGTCGCGCCCACTGGACCAAACGTGATGCCAGCGGCGAACAGACCCTGTTTTACAAACTGCGCTTTGTTCAGGATCCTGACTACACGGCCGATCAGCTGCCACCCGGTCGCATCAGTCAGCCCGCCTGGGATGAACCCTACAAGACCGCCGCAGCGCAGATCCTCGATTCAGCCATGCCGATCAGTGCCGATGAACGCACCCTGGCCCAGCAGCTGATCAACAACATGAACCTGGTACCAGCCGGTCAGAATGTAAGCCTGCTGCGCGAGCGTTACAGCCATCCGCGATTACTGGAACTGCTGCTGTTGACCGCACAGGTGCCGGCACGAACGGTCGACGTGCTGGAACTGGAGGACGGTCGACGCCGGCAGTCCCTGCGAACCTTCGTGCAGGTCTGGGATACCGATCGCTGGTATCTGTTCAACCCGAACGCTGGCCCGGTTGCCGACAATGACAATCTGCTGTTGTGGAACACCGACACCCCGGCGGTGCTGGAGGTAGTTGGCGGTTCGAATTCTCGCGTCAGTTTCTCAATGATCAGCCAGTCCCGCTCGATGCTGGCCCTGGTCGATACCGGCTCCAGTTTTTCTCTCGACAATCTGCCGATTGCAGAACAGGGCATGTTCAAACTCATCATGCTGCTGCCGGTCGGCGCGCTGGTCGTCGTGTTCATGCGGCTGATTGTCGGCGTGCGCACTGCGGGCACTTTCATGCCGGTGCTGATCGCAATGGCTCTGCTGCAGACACAGCTGGTGCCTGGCGTGGTCAGTTTCGTTCTGGTGGTTGCGCTGGGTCTGATGATGCGATCCTACCTGTCCGCGTTGAACCTGCTGCTGGTGGCGAGGATTGCGGTTCTGGTGATTCTGGTCATTGGCATCATCAGCGTGATCAGTATTGTCAGCTATCGGCTGGGGTTGATCAGCGGTCTGACCATCATGTTCTTCCCGATGATCATCCTGGCCTGGACAATCGAGCGGATGTCGATCATCTGGGAAGAAGAAGGTCCGAAAGAAGTACTGATTCAAGGCGGCGGCAGCCTGCTGGTGGCAATCCTGGCATTCCTGCTGATGGACCTCGACATCGTCAGCCACCTGGCGTTCAACTTTCCAGAACTGCATCTGTGTGTGCTGGCACTGGTGCTGCTGCTCGGTCGCTACACCGGCTACCGCGTGCTCGAACTCAAACGCTTCTCGAGCTTCACTGAACAATGAGCGCCTGGATTCCACCGCTTCAGCTCGCCCGACGGGGCGTGCTCGGCATGAACCGACGCAATCTTTCCTACATTGGTCGCTACAACAACCGCAGCCAGTATCCGCTGGTCGACAACAAGCTGAAAACCAAGCTGGTCGCCGCAGAGGCCGGTCTGCATGTGCCGGAACTGCTGCATGTCGTAAACACTCAGCACGAAATTGAACTCATCGAATCGGAGCTGACCAGCTTACCGTCATTTGTCATCAAACCCGCGCAGGGCAGCGGCGGCAAAGGCATTGTCGTGATCGAGTCGCAGACGGCTGAAGGATTCGTCAAGAGCAGCGGCGATGTGCTGTCCCTCAACGATATAAAGCGACACCTGACCAACATCATCAGCGGCCTGCACTCTCTGGGTGGCCGAATGGATGTGGCGATCATCGAATCCCTGGTCAAGGTGAATCCACTGTTTCGCAACGTAAGTTACGAAGGGGTGCCTGATATCCGCTTGATCGTGTTTCGTGGCTATCCAGTCATGGGCATGCTGCGTCTGGCGACAAAATCATCTGACGGCAAAGCCAATCTGCATCAGGGTGCAATTGGCGTGGGCCTGGACATTGGCAACGGTCGAAGTATCTCCGCTGTTCAGCATGAAAAGATCATTACCCGACATCCGGATACCGGCGCAGATCTGACCAAACTGGCGGTGCCGAACTGGCAGGATCTGCTGACCCTCGCGTCGCGCTGTTACGAAGTCACGCAGCTGGGCTACCTCGGCTGCGATATCGTGCTGGACGAACATCACGGCCCGCTGGTTCTTGAACTCAACGCCCGCCCGGGCCTGAGTATCCAGATTGCCAACAATGAAGGTCTGGTACCCAGACTGCGCCAGATCGAGGGTCTCAAGACCCCTTCCGCGGATGCAGAAGAACGCGTCAGCTATGCAATGAAGGAGTTTTCGCGTCTCGAAGGCATCACCCAGGCTGACCTGTGGAATGAACCCCAGGAATCCGACTCAGCCCCAACTGCGCCACTTACGGGCCATACGAAGAACTGATTCTTCGTCGGTATAGACCGACAGGTCCGCAATCGGCACCCAGGCAAGGTCCAGAGATTCTTCAGAAACGGCGAAGTCCTCGCTGCCAACGCAGCGAAACGCAAATCGCACATCAAAGTGATAGTGGTCAGGGTCGTCTTTCCGGGCGGGAATCATGTGCACGTCCAGGTCGATGGGAATGGGGTCCAGCACAGTGACCGCAAGCCCAGACTCCTCCTGCGCTTCCCGCTTGGCGGCGAGCAGCGTATCCGCTTCCCCGTCGCTGTGCCCACCCAGCTGCAGCCAGCGCTCCAGCTTACGGTGGTGGGTGAGCAGCACATGGCTGCCAGCCTGATTCACCAGCCAGGCAGACCCGGTAATATGGCCTGCCCAGCAGTCTCTTTCGAAACAGTTTTCATGCTCGTTCACCAGCTGCCGAAAGCGCTCGACCACCGCGGTTTCTTCGGGCCAGCGCGCAGCATATCGCTCGAGTAGATTGAGCAGCGGCTGTCTATGCATTATGTTGATGCCTCAACAACAAAAATCTCTCAGGGGAGACACATGCTAGCAGTCATCGCCACACTCAACGTAGCCGAAGGCAAAGAAGCAGAATTCGAAACCGCGATGCTTGGCCTCGCAGAACAGGTTCGCGCCAACGAGCCGGGCAACCATCTATATACCTTGTGCAAGAATGCGGAAGGCAAGTATGTCGTCATGGAGCTCTATGAAGACGCGGATGCACTGGCCGCTCACGGCGCGTCAGACCATTTCAAAGCAGCCGGTGCAAAATTTGCTGGCGTAATGGCGGGTGCTCCTGACATTCAGCGCCTCGAAGTCGTCGGCTAGGATCCGCTATCGGGTCTGCATGGCAAACAGCTCAGCGAGCTGATCGGTCATGGCGCCACCCAACTGCTCCGCATCGGTAATGGTCACCGCGCGGTTGTAGTGGTGGGTAACATCATGGCCGATGCCAATCGCCACCAGTTCCACCGGTGAGCGCTCCTCAATCATCTCAATCGCATACTTCAGGTGCTGCTCAAGGTAGTTGCTGGGATTCACCAGCAAAGTGGAGTTATCCACGGGCAGACCGTCTGAAATCACCATCAGGATTTTGCGCTGTTCGTTACGTGTGACCAGACGGTTGTGGGCCCAGATCAATGCTTCGCCGTCGATGTTCTCCTTCAACAACTCTTCGCGCATCATCAGACCCAGATTACGCCGAGTCCGCTGCCACGGGTCATCCGCGGCTTTATAGATGATATGACGCAGATCATTCAGACGGCCCGGATTTGAGGGTTTGCCGGCAGCAATCCAACGCTCCCTGGATTGTCCGCCACGCCAGGCGCGAGTGGTGAACCCAAGCACTTCAACCTTCACCGAGCACCGCTCCAGAGTGCGTCCGAGAATGTCAGCACACATCGCCGCAATGGTGATGGAACGACCACGCATGGAACCGGAGCTGTCGATCAGCATCGTGACCACAGTGTCCCGGAACTCCATTTCCTTTTCCTGCTTGAACGCCAGCGGGTTCATCGGATCGGTGATGACCTGATGCAGACGCGCAGCATCTAAAACCCCTTCTTCCAGATCGAACTCCCAGGTACGGTTCTGGATTGCCATGAGTTTGCGCTGAAGCCGGTTGGCCAGTTTGGAGGTTGCATGCTGCAGCGACACCAGCTGCTGGTCGAGCAGTCCGCGCAGCCGGTGCAGTTCGTCCGGCTCGCACAGCTCTTCTGCGCGCACCAGCTCATCAAAATCGTTGGTGAACGCCTGGTAGTTATGGTCGATGCGAATACGACCGGCATCATCAGGCATCTGCATGGGCGCTTCGTCCGGATCGGCTTCTGCACCGAGCTCGTCGAGGTCCATGTCGGCGTCCATCTCCACCATCGTGGATTCGCCGTCAGCGTTCTCATCCACCATGGTGTCGTCATCGAGCGCTACGTCTTCGGGCGCGAACTCTGAATCGGACTCGGCACCATCATCTGTGGTTTCGGTTTCCTGATCGTTGTCCTCCATTTCCGGAGGATCGTCGAGTTCAGGCGCCAGCCCGAGATCTGCAATGATGTGGCGGCAGACATCGGCAAACGCTTCCTGATCATGCAGCACCTGGCGCAGCTGATCGAGATCGTTGCCGGCATGCTCTTCAACGTAGTCACGCCAGAAGGAAACCACGTTCTCCGCAGAGGGCGGCAGCTCACGGCCAGTCAGACGCTGGCGAACCAGCAGCCCCACTGCCACGGACAGGGGCGCTTCTGATTCAACAGTAATGGTATCGAAGGCTGCCTGCTGACACTGAACTTCCAGACTGGCATCGAGATTCTGGGCCACACCTTCCATGCGCAGCGAGCCGATTGACGCAACCCGTGCGTCTTCGATCCACTGGAACATCTCTTCCGCTGGTCCACCGCGCGGGCTGCGTCGCTGATGCACGCTGTCGTCGTGATAACGAAGCTTCAGCGCAAATTCATCGCCCATGCCGCGAACGGCATTGAGCTCTTCGTCACTGCAGCCCAGGCTCGGCAGCGGAACCCGGATACGGTTGCCCCGGGCTGCGGGCGGACCCTGGCCAAAGGTAACCTCCAGCTCATCGTCACCGGCAATAGCACGGATCGTCGCCGTGGTGGCCCGTTTGAAGGGCTCAAGAGGATTGTCCTGATCGTTCATGGTCGAGATCTTCAGGCGCTCTTCAGGGTAATCCCCGCTGAGGCGTCACCCAGATCTGACCCCATGCATCGCTGGAAATACTCGGCAACTATCGGCCGTTCCAGTTCATCACACTTGTTCAAGAAGGTCAGCCGGAACGCAAAGGCGATATCGCCGAATATTTCTGCGTTTTCAGCCCAGGTCAGCACCGTCCTCGGGGACATGACTACCGACACATCTCCGTTGACAAATCCGCGACGGGTCAGATCCGCAACTGCGACCATATTGGAGATGATGCGATCACCGTCCGGCAGGGTCTGATAGTACTTGGTCTTACCTAGCACAATGCCGACCTCGGCATCATGCTCGAGGTAATTCAGCGTAGCGACGATGCTCCAGCGGTCCATCTGGCCCTGGTTGATCTGCTGAGTCCCATGATAGAGCCCGGTGGTATCACCAAGGCCAATGGTATTGGTGGTGGAGAACAGGCGGAAATTGGGGTTTGGCGCAATGACCTTGTTCTGATCCAGCAGAGTCAGCCTGCCTTCGACCTCAAGTACCCGCTGAATCACAAACATCACATCGGGACGACCGGCATCATATTCATCAAACACCAGAGCCACCGGGTGCTGAATCGCCCAGGGCAGAATGCCTTCTTTGAATTCGGTGATCTGTTTACCATCCTGCAGCACGATGGCGTCTTTACCGACCAGGTCGATCCGGCTGATGTGGCTGTCCAGATTGATCCGCACACAGGGCCAGTTCAATCGAGCGGCCACTTGTTCGATGTGCGTGGATTTACCGGTGCCGTGATAACCCTGGATCATCACCCGGCGGTTGTGCGCAAACCCCGCCAGGATAGCCAGCGTGGTGTCGTGATCGAACTGATAGTCCTCATCCACCGACGGCACATAGTCGGTGCGCTGGCTGAATGCCGGCACCTCCAGATCCTGCTCAATACCAAAAACTTCCCGAACATTGATTTTAATGTCCGGTGCGAGATCCGGGTTCAAGCCGGAATCTTGAATCGTCAAGGTCGTTCCCCAAGTACAGACGAGGCGCTATTGTAGAGAACCGTTCGGCAAAAGAGCAGACCATGGCGACCATTTATCTCGTTCGACACGGAAAAGCTGCCGCAGGCTTCGATGGCCATCTGGATCCAGGTCTGGACGAGCTGGGCCGGCAGCAGGCCGAAGCAGTGGCAGCCGACCTGGCCAACCTGCCACCGATGCCGATCTATTCTTCCCCGCTGGCTCGGGCCCGGGAAACCGCCGAACCGCTGGCCCGACGCTGGCAACAGGACATCCTGACTGAACCGCGGGTGGCCGAAATCCCCTCACCAACCCCGGATCTGACTGCCCGCACCAGCTGGCTGCGCGAGGTAATGGCCGGTCGATGGTCAGATCTCGGCCCCGAACTGCAGCAGTGGCGGCAGGATCTGCTGGACTGCATAGGCGCGATGGCCGGAGACTGCGTGGTGTTCTGTCACTACATTGCAATCAACGTGGTTGTCGGCGCTGCCCAGGAAGACGATCAGGTGGTGGTGTTCTCACCCGACAATGCCTCAGTGACGACCATTCGCACCGTGGCCCGCGGTCTGCAGATGGTGGAACTGGGCCGAACGGCAAACACTCAGGTCAATTGACCCACCAGAAGTGGGGTCGAACCGCGGTTTTTACGTAAAATGGCGGCGAACCGCAGTTGCTCAGATCAACTCGACTGCAGTGGCTGCTATTCGAGCTGATCACGACAGGAGCGGGAAAACAGCGTAAGAGCATTTTCGACTGGCTCGGAAACAACGCCGAAGCCTGGAGGACCTATTAATCGACGACTCGATTGCTGCATTCGGTCTGGCTGATCCAATCAGCTCATTGACCCACCTGCTGGCCGCCGCCGTCTTCGGGGTGCTTGGTATCGGCCTGGTGCAGCGCGCACACGGCGATCGAGTCAGGGTTGCCGCAGTCGTCGTCTACGTCACCGGCGTTGTTTTTGCGCTGACCGCTAGCGGTGTCTTTCATCTTCTGGAGCGCGATACCGCGGCCAGGGGTCTGCTGCAGAAACTCGACCACGCCGGCATTTTCTTCCTTATCGCTGCATCCTACACACCAATCCATGTCATCGAATTCAAGGGTTTCTGGCGCTGGGGCATTCTGGTAATCGTCTGGAGTGCAGCGCTGGCAGGCATGCTGTTGAAACTGTTTTTTTTCGCTGCGGTACCGGACTGGGTCAGCCTGCTGCTCTATCTCAGCCTTGGCTGGGCGGGCCTGGCGTCGGCAACCCTGCTCTATCGGGCCGTTGGCCTTTGGCCGCTGCGACCGCTGATCGGCGGTGCCGTCGCCTACACCCTGGGCGCGGTTTTAGAGTTTGCGGAGGTGCCGAGACTGTATGCCGGGGTCTTCGGACCCCATGAACTCTTCCACCTGCTGGTGTTGCTCGGAGTGGCACTACACTGGACCTATATCCGCCGGGTCGTGGTTGCCGCCCCCATTACCGATCTCTATCAGCGTCCGGTGAGGTCACACCAGCCGTAGCTCCAGCCCCTGACGTTGCTTCGCACGTTTTCTCTGCTGATCTTCGCCAGAACAACCAATTGTTGGTGGAAACCGCCAGCCCAAAAAGCAGTTTTGCCGCTCGCCACGGCTCGAGCAAGCCAGAGTATCGCCTCACAGCCCAAACTTTCGGGGCTCGCAGCACGACTAACCAGTTGGCACGGATTCTGAAAGACCCAACTACAGGCCCATGCAACCGAAGCCGGTGATTAAGCATCTGTTCAGGGTAGTGGGCCAACACTACAAAGGCTGAGCGCGACGGATCCAGACAGTGTCGCGGTCACTCAAGAGGGGAATATTTTGATCGAGAAGTTTGCCAGACATCGGGTCGCCGCCAATCTGGCAATGATCATGATGACCCTGGCGGGTATCTGGGCGATCCGGGTAATGCCCTCTCAGCTCGATCCACCGATGTCGCTGCCAATGGTGTTCATCGAAGTGCAATGGGTAGGCGCGAGCGCTGAGGACCTGGAAACCCTGGTTACAACTCCCATCGAGCAGGCACTGCGAACGCTCAATGACTTAAGGCAGCTTACTTCGTCGACCCGCAACAACTACACCTCCATCAGGGTCGAATTCGACTACGACGCGGAAATGACCATCGCCCTCGATCAGGTCAAGCAACGGGTTGCCAATATCCGCAACCTGCCGGTGAGCATCGAACCTCCGGTGATCCGCAGACACATCGACACCGAACCAATCGCGACCCTGCAGATCACCAGCGACGGTGACATTGGTGAGTTGATCCCGCTGGTTCGTTCGCTGGAGGAAGAACTGCTGTCGCTCGGCATCGAAGGTGTCGCATACCGCGGATTGCCTACCGAAGAGATCGCGCTGCTGGTCGGCAGCCAGCGATTACAAGCGATGGGACTCACCCTCGATGAGCTCGCCGAAGAAGTCGCCCGGGTGTCGCAGAATGTGCCGGCCGGATCGGTAGGCAGCGGTCAGGGTTCGCGCCAGCTGCGCTCGCTGGACCAACGCCGTGATGCGCTGGGCTTCGAAGCACTGCCGATTCAGTCTGGAGCGCAGGTAGTCCCGCTCGGCAACGTCGCGGAAATCGTCCGACGCCCGCAACGTGGCCAGCCTTTCATCACCCGTGAGGGTCAGGCGGTCATCGAAATGAACCTGTGGCGTTCAACCGACGCCGATGCCTATCAGGCTGACCAGCTTGTCGACGCCTGGCTGCTCACGGCGCAGGAGAAAATTCCCTCCGGCGTCAACATCCATCTGGTCAACGATGTCTGGGAATTGCTTGGTGCCCAGCTGCATATGATCGTGAAGAACGCCCTCTCCGGACTGGTGCTGGTGATCGGTATTCTCTATCTGTTTCTGAACGGTCGGGTCGGCTGGTGGGTGATGGTCGGCATCCCGGTCAGCTTCATGCTTGGTCTTGCGCTGTTCCATCTGGTCTTCGGCTACGGAATCAGCATCATTGCGCTGATTGGTTTCATCATGGCTATTGGTATCGTCGTTGATGATGCGATCGTAGTCGGAGAAGACGCGGTCACCCACTTTGAACAGGGCAAATCGCCCATGGATGCGGCTGTCGCCGGCGCCCAGCGCATGTGGGTGCCAGTGGTCACCTCATCACTCACCACACTGGCTGCCTTTCTGCCGCTGATCATCATGGGCGGAGAGATGGGGGATGCAATCATCGCACTGCCAACCGTGCTGTTGTGCATCATCATTGCTTCGCTGGTGGAATGTTTCCTGGTGCTGCCGGGACATCTGCGCAATTCACTGGGCAAAGTGAAGAAACCTGAACCAGGCAGCTGGCGCGCGCGTTTTGACAGCGCTTTTCTGCGCTTCCGCGATCAGCGCTTCCAACCCTTCGCTCGACGCGCGCTTGACTATCCGGGTGCCACCGTTTGCGCAGCCATCGGCGGCATCATGATCGCAATGTCCATGCTGATATCAGGGCATGTCGGCTTCGCGTTTGTGACCGGCTTCGATGTGGAATCACTCGAAGCCAACATCGAGTTTTCCAGCAGCGCCAGCGATACCGACAGAGCCGAGTTTATTGCGCACCTCGAAGACAGTCTCAACCAGGTGCATGAGAGTAACGGCAGCGACAATCTGCTCGGCTGGGTAACGGTTCACAACCGGGCAGAGTTCAATGACGAACGGGAAACGGGCGAACAGTATGCGGCGATCGGCGCCTATTACAGCTACGAAGAATCGCGCAGCGTGGCACCCGCGGAATTCGTCCGGCAGTGGCGTGAGCTGATCAGCAAACCGCCATTTGTCGAACAGCTCACCGTGATGGTGGACGGCGGTCAGAACAACGGCATGCCGGACATGACCCTGGTGCTCAGCGGTGATGACATCGACACCCTCAAACAGGGCGCAGAAGAACTGTCCGAAGCACTCAGCGCTTACCCTGGCGTGTCGAACGTGGTGGACAATCTGCCCTACGGGAAAGACCAGATTATTTTTGAGCTGACGCCGAATGGCCGTTCACTTGGACTCACCGCGGACGCGATGGGCAGGCAGTTACGAGCAGCCTACAGCGGCAGCCGGGTGCAGATTTTCAATGAAAACGACAGCGAGCTGGAAGTCCGGGTAATGCTGCCGGATGCGGAACGTGACGATATCAGCCAGCTGCAGCAGTTTCCGATCAAAACACCAAACGGAACGTTCGTACCCCTGTCAAGCGTTGCAGTCCTGTATAACCGACGCGGCATCGACATCATCCGCCATACTGACTCCCGGCTGGCCGTATCCGTGAGCGCAAACGTCGATCCTGAAACCGCCAACGCCATTGCCATCACCAACGACATTCGTGACAAAAACCTGCCGGCCATTCTAGACCGCTACAATCTGACCTTCGGGCTGGGCGGTAAGTCCGAACAGGACCAGGTGATCATGACCACCATGGCTTTGGGTGGTGTGCTCACTCTGCTGCTGATCTATCTGATTCTGACCTGGGTGTTCGCCTCCTATCTGTGGCCGCTGGCCATCATGATGGCCATTCCGTTCGGCTTTACCGGAGCGGTATTCGGTCACTGGGTCACCGGTTGGGAAGTGGGCGCGATGACTCTGCTGGCGTTCTTTTCGCTGACCGGGATTGTGGTCAACGATTCGATCGTGCTGATCAGCTTCTTTAAACGCGATATCGAAGCGGGTATGCCTGTCCGGGAAGCTCTGGAGCGAGCCATGACTTCAAGATTCCGGGCAGTCATTCTGACGTCGCTGACCACGATCGCCGGACTGACCCCGCTAATGTTCGAATCTTCTTCACTGGCATTCTATGTTGCGCCCATCGCAGTGACTCTGTGTTTCGGCCTGGCTTTTGCCACCCTGCTGGTGCTGATCGTGATACCCGCAATGATTCTGTTGCTGGAAGACGGCAAAGAGCATATCTATCGGCACGGGATGAACCTGCTGAAACTGCTGCCCCGCCCGAGCAGCCACAGCGTCGGGCAGATAGACAAAACAAGGACATGGTAATGAACGTCGCAACCCTGGTGACAAAGCTCACACCCCGCAACCTGCGCGCGCGAAGAGCCGCAATCGGCGCTGGCATTATCGCGGTCGCCGCGTTGATGAGTGCGTCAATTTTTGCGACCGGTCCGGAACCACAACCGGAAACCCGCACCGAAAAAGCCTGGCCGGTTTCAACACTCGCCATTGACCCGGCGCGTCTGAGCCCGTCGTTCAGCGCTCATGGACGCATCGAAGCGAGCAACCTGGCACATCTACGGACGGATCTGAGCGCGCAGGTGCGCGAAGTGCATGTCAAAGAAGGTGAGTGGGTGGACCAGGGCCAGCTGCTGATCAGCCTCGATGATCGCGAAACCCGGCTGGATCTGGCACAGCAGCAGGCTACCGTGGCAGAACTCGAAGCCACGCTGCGATCCATCGAAATCGAAGCGCAGCAGCTTGAACAGTCCACCGCGCATTACGTTTCCATGCAGAAGATTGCTCAACAGAAGCTCGAACGACATCAGAACCTGATGAGCCAGCGGCTGATCAGCCAGGCCCTGCTCGACGAAGTCACCGGCCAGGCCAACAAGGTGGAAATCGAATACCAGACCCATCAGCGCCGGCTGGCAGACTTTCCCAACCGGCTTGCTGCACAGCAGGCAAAACTGGACCGCGCCCTGGCGTCACTCGCTGACGCGAGGCTGGATGTAGAGAAGAGCCAGGTGCTGGCGCCGTTCAGCGGACCGGTGCTCAACGTCCATGTCGCGCCGGGCGACCGCTCTACCCTGGGCACTGCCCTGCTCGACATAGCCGATGCCAGCACATTCGAACTTCGAGTGCAGATTCCGGACGAATACGGCAATCGGTTCTTCGAGCATCTGAGCACAGCGTCTGGCATAGAAGCTCAGAGCGCGAGCGGTACTCGAATGCCACTGCTGCGCTTCTCCAGCCAGGTGCGGGAAGGCCAGTCCGGACTGGATGGCTTTTTTGGCCTGACAGTCGAATCCGGTGCGCCAACAACCGCGCTCGGCAGAATGGTTGCGGTCACAGTCACGCTCCCGGAAGAAGCCGACGTGGTCGCCCTGCCGATCCAGTCGCTCTACGAAAATGATCGAATTTATGCCGTGGAAGACTTCAGGCTGGAGGCCATTCGCATCGAACGGGTTGGCGAGCTGCTGACAGAGCAAGGCGAGTACCGGGTGCTGGTGCGTTCACCCAACCTCCGCACAGGACAAAAAATCATCACCACACAGTTGCCAAGAGCCATCAGCGGCTTGCTGGTGGAACCAGCATAGGTAAAGAGCCATCAGCGGATAAAGAGCCATCAGCGAATAAAGAGCCTTCAGCGGCTTGCTCGCACAGGCCAGCGAAAAAAACTCAGCGGGTAAGGTAGGGCAACTGCTGTTCCAGCGACGCCATTCGGGCACCTGCAAGACGCACCAGCAGACTTTCAAGCGACAGCCAGGCGTCGCCCAGCAGCTGACCTTTGCCCTGCTGATCAATCAACGCGCACTGGGCGAGGACACGGTCCACACCGCCCCTGCCGAGCCTGGATAGAAACTGCTGTACAACCCGCTGGCGCTGGGGCGGGATCCGATCACCGCGGGCAAATCTTCTCAACTGGGAAGTGAGCGCGCCCACAATCGCAAAAAGCGCTACCCCTTCTGCGCGCAATCCAACCACCATGCGGGCAACCCTGGCTGCATCACCGGCGAAAACCGCATCAAGCAACTCAAAGGTATCGTAGTGGGAGGCATCTTCCAGCACCGAAGCCAGCATGTCTGCATCAATGGGCTGCGGCAGATCGGAAAGCTTCAGCTTGCCGATTTCCTGCACCGCGGCCAGTAGATTGCCTTCTACCCGCTCACAGAAGTACTGCATTGCCTCGCGATCCAGACGCAGACCGGCGGCTTTCAGACGCCCCTCCAGCCATCGCGGCAGCTCAGCTGCGCTCACCGGCCAGATCAGCACCATGACACCGGCGGCATCCAGCTGCTTGAACCATGCGGTCGAGCGCTGTTTTGCTTCCAGTCGCTTGGTTCTGATCAACAGAATGGTGTCTTCGAGCGGCTCTGCCGCATAGGCGCGCAGCACTTCAGAGGCTTCCCGGTCAAACTTGCCCGAAACAACCCGCAAATCAACAATCCTGCGGGTCGCAAACAGCGACATGCTGGCCGCGTCCTGGGTGACATCGTGCCAGCGGAATCCAGCTTCAGCGTGCAGGACAGAGCGTTCGCTGAAACCCTGAGCTGCGGCGGCGGCCAGGATTGCATCACAGGCTTCCTCCACCAGCAGGGTTTCGTCACCAGAAATGAAGTAGATGGGCGCCAGACCACGCTGCAGGGAACCTGTCAGCGCGGCGGCTTTAACCTGCAACCGCCAGCTCCTGAGTCGCCGCGTCCAGCGCTCGGACAATCTGCTGAACCAGGTCGTTGATCATTTCGCGCTCAAGCAGCGCCTGCTCTTCGCTGGTACCCACGAGATTGACCCTGTCGACCCGATAGATGCGCGAGGTTTCCGCCCAGCGAGGTTCAATCAGTAGCTCGCCGTCCGGTTTCTGCACTGAATACTGCACCGCAAGATCAAGTTCATACTCCGCAGCCTGAGCCTGATCGGTTACCGCAACGCTGCGTCGGTCGCGGCGCTGATTCAATAAAGCCACAGCAATCTGGGCTTCATCACGGACCGGCATCAGTTCAACTCCCGCCTGCTGCAGGCCAGCGCGCAGCGGCTGCTCGACAAAATTACGGCCGTTGCTGCTGACGTGAACCGAGGACACGGCAGTGTTGAGATCGAAAGTGCGCAGGTGAAAACCACAGCCGGTTGACAGGAAAACCGCGACCAGAAGACTGAGCCGCCAGGCACCTGATTGCACAGGCTGCAGGCGGCTACCCATTTGTCTGGGGAGTTCAGACATCAGCCACCTCAACCAACAACAACGTTGATGAGTTTGCCAGGCACCAGAATAAATTTTCGGACCGTCTTGTCACCAATGTTCCGAACCACGTTTTCATGCTGCAGCGCGAGCTCGCGGGCGTCCGCCTCGCTCACATCTGCAGGGACCTCGATACGGCCACGTACCTTACCATTGACCTGCAGAACCAGCTCCACCTGATCACGCACCAGGGCTGTCTCATCCATCTCAGGCCAGCGCGCCTGCACCAGCAGGCCTTCTTCCCCCAGTTCATTCCACAGGCTCTGAGTGACGTGGGGTGCAATCGGGGACAGCACAAGTACAGCCATTTTCCAGGCTTCATGAACAACCGCGCGGTTTTCCGCAGTGGTACCATCGATTCGCGTGGCTGCATTCACCAGTTCATGGACGGCAGATACCACAGTATTGAACTGCAGGCGGCGTCCGTAGTCGTCGTCCGCGCGCTGCAGGGTCTCATAAGTCTTACGGCGCAACTCTTTACCATCCGGCGTGAGCTTGTCGACGTCGAGTACCGGTACTGGACCTGCGGCCAGATGCTCCTGGACCTGAGTCCACAGCTTTCGGCAGAAACGCGCCTGACCTTCTACACCCGCTTCGCTCCACTCGAAAGACTGATCTGGCGGTGCGGCAAACATCATCGCGGAACGGACCGCATCTGCGCCGTACTTGTCGAGCAGATGCTGCGGGTTCCCTGCATCGCCCGAAGACTTGGACATCTTCTTGCCGTCTTTGAGCACCATCCCCAGCATTAACAGGCGGGTGAACGGTTCATCGGAATTCAGCAGCCCATGATCGCGCATCAGCTTGTGGTAAAAGCGCGCATAGAGCAGGTGCAGAATGGCATGCTCGATACCACCCACATAGTGATCCACCGGGGTCCAGTAGTTGGCGCGCTCATCCACCATGGGCTCGTTGGCATTCGGCGAAGCAAAACGCGCGTAATACCATGAGGATTCCATGAAGGTATCAAAGGTATCGGTTTCCCGACGGGCATCAGCTCCGCAAGCGGGACACTGGGTCTGATAAAACGACTCCATGGTGGTCAGCGGTGAACGCACGCCTTCGAAGCGCACATCGGTTGGCAGCAGCACGGGTAAATCTTCGTCGGGTACCGGAACAACACCACAATCCGGACAATGGATCATCGGTATCGGACAACCCCAGTATCTCTGCCGGGAAACGCCCCAGTCGCGCAGGCGATAGTTGGTTTTGCGCAAGCCCAGTGAGCGATCTTCTAACGCCTCGGCAATCGCGGTAAAAGCATCAGCCGAACTCAAGCCATCAAATACCCCCGAGTTGATCAGGCGGCCTTTGACAACAAACGCTTCATGGTCCAGATCGCAGGGAGAATCATCAACGGGCTCGATGACCTGTTTGATCTCAATCCCGTATTTGCGGGCAAACTCCCAGTCGCGCTGGTCGTGACCGGGCACAGCCATCACCGCACCTGAGCCATATTCCATAAGCACAAAATTCGCCACCCAGACCGGCAGCGCTGCGCCGGTAAGGGGATGAGTCACCTTAATGCTGGTCGCAACCCCGGCTTTCTCCATGGTGGCCAGATCGGCTTCCGCCGTGGTCGCCTGTTTACATTGCGCAATGAAGGCAGCCACGGTGTCATCGCTGGCTGCTGCAGCCGTCGCCAGTGGATGCTCTGCCGCAACGGCCACATAGGTTGCCCCCATCAGGGTATCCGGGCGGGTGGTGTAGACGCCTAAAGCGTCTTCGCCGCTGGCAAGCGGAAAATGAATTTCCACACCCTCAGACTTGCCGATCCAGTTGCGCTGCATGGCTTTAACCGATTCCGGCCAGCCATCCAGCTCATCAAGATTGCTTAACAGCTCGTCCGCGTAGTCGGTGATGCGGGCAAACCACTGTTGCATTTCCCGTCGCTCCACAACAGCACCCGAGCGCCAGCCGCGACCGTCGACCACCTGTTCATTGGCGAGTACGGTCTGATCAACAGGATCCCAGTTCACGACTGCACTTTTTCGATACACCATGCCTTTGGCGAACAGTTTGGTGAAGAACCATTGTTCCCAGTGGTAGTAGCTGGGATCGCAGGTCGCAAACTCCCGACTCCAGTCGATGCCGAAGCCCAGCTGCTGCATCTGCCCGCGCATGTAATCGATATTGTCTTTCGTCCACCGCGCTGGTGGGATCGCGTTTTTAATTGCGGCATTTTCCGCCGGTAGACCAAATGCATCCCAACCCATGGGTTGCATGACATTCAGGCCTTTGAGCCGATGGTAGCGATTGATGACATCACCCAGCGTATAGCAGCGCACATGGCCCATATGCAGTTGACCACTGGGATAAGGAAACATCGCCAGGCAGTAGAACTTCTCGGCGTCTGCGTCTTCACCTGCTTCGAAGCAGTGGGATTCGTTCCACACCTGCTGGACTTGGGTTTCCACCGTACGTGGGTGGTAGGGCGCGCTCATAGGATGTGCTCTGGTTCTGTGTAAATTCGAAGGCGCGAAAGGATAGCAGCTATTCTACGCGCTTTCGAAGGGTCAGGGCCGCCGCGGCCAGACCGGCCAGCAGCGCCAGAAATGGCCAGTTTCCGAACCGGGAGAAGGGCGTCTGACCCTCCATGGTGTGGTATTCGCCGGTCAGCACACCCGCGCGAAACTGCGGCAATCGACCGCGCACCGCACCTGCTGGGTCCACGATCGCCGTCACCCCGTTGCTGGTGGCTCGCAACAGCCACCGGCCGTTTTCGAGCGCCCGCATACGCGCCATCTGCAGATGCTGCTGTGGTCCAAGGCTGTCGCCAAACCAGGTGTCATTGGAAATGGTCAGCAACAGTGCTGTGGGTGGGTTGCTGACCAGCAGCGGATAGACCACTTCGTAACAGATGGCCATTTGAGCCGGATTGCCTGCCACCTGCAGCGGCGCCTGCTGCCAGGGACCGGGCTCAGCCCGCGACATCGGCAGGTTGAAAAACTCGATCAGCCCCCGCAGCAGCCCTTCCAGCGGCACATATTCACCAAAGGGTACCAGGTGTCGTTTCACGTACCGACCCTGGGCGTTACCAATCCCAATGGCCGTGTTGCGAAAGATCACCCGATCACCCGAAACAACGTCTACCGCAGGAATGCCCAGAATCAGGCCCGTACCGGTTTCCCGACCACGGCTATCCAGGTCTTCCAGCAGCCCCTGCGCTTCATGCTCAAACAGGGTGATTGCCGCCTCGGGCCACAGCAGCAGATCGACGCCCCAGTGCGGTTCTGACAGCTCAAGATAGGTGCGAACGATGGGTCCCTGACTTTCCGGAAGCCACTTGATGCTTTGATCTATGTTGCCCTGGACCAGTGCAGCCTGATGAACGCCGGTACTTTCGGTCCAGCGTGGCAGCGCCGCGGGGAAAAACAACAGCCACGGCAGCAGCACAACCGCAAAGGTGGCCAGACGGACCCGCAGCTTCTGTCGCTCGAGCATCAGCACAACCACAGCCGCAGCGCTTCCCGCCACAATCAGGTTCATCAGCTGAACGCCGCCGTAGGGTGCAAAGACCGCCAGCGGCGTATCCAGCAGCGCATAACCCGAATACAGCCAGGGAAATCCGGTCAACAGCCAGCTCAGCAGCCATTCGACCAGGCAATAACTGAAGACAAACCACAACGCTGATGCAGACACGGCATTGCCGCGAAAGCGGCCAAACAGCCAGCCAGTAAACGCCGGAAACAACGCCAGCCCGGCAACAAACAAGCCCACGAGACCCAGCGCCAGCGGCACCGAGGCATTGCCATGCTCATGAATACTGACATACACCCAGGACGCACCCAGCGCATATTTGCCTACACCAAACCACCAGCCGAGCAGAAGTGCGCGCTGAGGATTGCTGTGTAACAGATAGAACCAGAGACCGAGGGAAATGAAAGCCAGCGGCCACAGATCAAATGGCGCCAGCGCCAGCGGCAGCAGAGCGCCGGCTAACAGGGACGCCAGCGGGATCAAGACACTGTAACTTGCAGCAGCCGCACGCGCCGCGAGTCGGCATTCAGAACTTTGAATTCCAGTGCCGCAATTTCGACAGTTTCACCCCGCTCCGGAAGATGGCCGAAGGCTTTAAGTACAACACCGCCAATGGTGTCAAATTCTTCTTCGTCGATATCCAGATCGAAATATTCGTTGAAGTCTTCGACAGTGGTCGTGGCTTTGACGTTGTAGGTTCTGTCATCGATCTGTTTGACGAAGCTGTCGTCATTGACGTCGTGCTCGTCTTCGATTTCTCCGACAATCTGCTCGAGCACGTCTTCAATTGTCACGACACCGGAGACGTGACCATACTCGTCGACGACAACCGCCATATGATTACGGGTAGAGCGAAAATCCTGAAGCAGCACGTTGAGCCGCTTGCTTTCCGGAATCACGGCCGCGCTGCGGATCCAGTCTTTGATATCAAAGTCCCGATCACGATCCAGCACCAGACGCAGCAGGTCTTTGGCATGCAGAATACCTTTGATGTCATCGATGTTGTCGCCGATCACAGGATAGCGGGAATGCTGAGATTCGATGATCTTTTCGAGCAGTGCATCTGGAGACTGCTCGTCATGCAGATACACCAGCTGAGAACGTGGAATCATGATGTCCCGCGCCTGCATCTCTGATACCTGCAGAGCGCCGAAAATGATATTCAGCGCCTCGCCATCCATCAGCTGCCGATCCGCTGCATCACGCAGCATTTCCATCAATTCAGTGCGGTCAGTGGGTTCATCAGAGAATAGATCCGACAACCACTCGAACACACCGCGCCGAGGAGCGGCACCTTCGTGAGTTTCACTCATATTTCCTGATAAGGATCGTTCACCCCGAAACGATCCAGTATCTCCCTCTCAATTGATTCCATCTCATCTGCAGCAGCGCGGGTTTCATGGTCATAGCCATATAGATGCAGCATCCCGTGGACAACCATGTGAGCAAAATGATCCGACAGACTCTTACCCTGCTCTCGAGCTTCTGCAGCGATCACGCTGGCACAGATGACAATGTCCCCCAACAGCTCCAGCTGCGTCTGCTCGAGCATCTGCGCGTCGAGTGCGGCCGGAAAACTGAGCACGTTAGTCGGTTTATCCTTGCCCCGATAGGTTGCATTGAGTTGCTGTGATTCCTTTTCATCCACAACTCTGATGCAGACTTCGGGATCTTTAAAGCCCGGTGTTTTTGCCGCCGAACACGCCAGCGCCTTTTCTCGAGTGACGACTGCCTGCGCCCAGGCTTCTATCTGCGCGCTCAGCCGGTTCTCTTTTTCGTCTTCTAACTGCTCAGCCTTTATCTGCTTTGTTTTTTGCTCTAGGTTCTGCGCAGTTGAGCTTTGTCCAAGCCATCCATCAACATCCCGAATTTGATCATGGGCAACCGCTATTTGAACGTCAACCGGCATTGCGCCCTTTATCGTCCGAGCTTGCAGGCTGGCCACGCTTGGCTCCAGGCCCCGGCACCGCAATGTCGTTACCACTGACATCCTCATTCTGAAAAGCAGCATAAGCATCGACGATTTTCTGCACCAGAGGATGACGAACCACATCTTTTGAACCAAAGGTGGTGAAGCTGATCCCTGGGACGCCGTAGAGCACATGCCGAACATTGATCAGCCCGGAATTCTGTCCACGGGGTAAATCGATCTGGGTCACGTCACCGGTAATTACCGCAGTGGAGCCAAAGCCAATACGGGTTAAGAACATTTTCATCTGTTCGACTGTCGTGTTCTGACTTTCATCCAGGATAATAAAAGCATTGTTCAAAGTGCGCCCACGCATGTACGCAAGTGGTGCCACCTCAATCACGTTACGCTCTATGTACTTGTTGACCCTCTCGACACCCATCATTTCATAGAGTGCGTCATAAAGCGGGCGTAAGTACGGGTCGATCTTCTGAGCCAGATCGCCAGGAAGAAAACCCAGCTTCTCGCCCGCTTCTACCGCCGGTCGAACCAGCAGGATCCGGTTAACCCGCTGGGATTCCAGTGCTTCAACCGCACAGGCGACGGCCAGATAGGTTTTGCCGGTCCCGGCGGGGCCAATCCCGAAGTTGATGTCGTGTTCGCGAATCAACCGGGTGTAGGTCAGCTGATTAGCGCCGCGAGGTTTGATGGTCTTGCGTCCGGTACGGATAACGTCACGATCAACCGGAGTATTGTTCTCTTTCGCAAGCAGATCATCCACACCCGACTGCTGCAGAAACAGATGAACGGTATCTGGTTCAATCTCGTCCTGCTCGAGCGTTTCACGGTACAGCTGAGACAAGAGCGCGCACGCAGCTTTGGTACGCTGATCAGACCCGCTGACCTGGAACAGATTACCGCGATTGCGGATGTTCACATTGAGGCGCTTTTCCAGATGTTTCAGGTTCTGATCGAAGGGGCCGCAGAGTGCAGCCAGACGGCGGGTATCGTTGGGTTCCAGGGTGACGCTGCTGGTCAGCGCTACCACTGCGGATTCATCACTCAAATTGCTGCCTCAATTGTTTGTCGGACCCCCTCACAGGTACTCTGTCCACAGCATAAGACTCCCGAATCGGGAGTCAAATGAACTTTGTATCAGCCGCTGATCAGGTCGCCGCGCAGTGAATTGGGCAGGGCTTGGGTAATCTCCACCTCAGCAAACTGTCCAACCAGTTCAACTGGTCCAAAAAAGTTGACGACCCGGTTATTTTCAGTCCGACCCTGAATCTCACCAGGATCTTTCTTTGATACACCCATCACCAGCAGCCGCTGGCGGCTGCCCACCATCGCTTTGGCGATACCTTCAGCCTGACCTCTGAGCAGTGCCTGCAGTTGAGCAAGCCGCTCTTTTTTTACGGCCATCGGTGTTGCATCCGCCAGAGCGGCCGCAGGTGTCCCGGGTCTGGCGCTGTAGATAAAGCTGAAGGACACATCAAAGACCACCTCTTCTATGAGATTCATGGTCTGCTGAAAATCTTCGTCCGTCTCGCCGGGAAAGCCGATGATGAAGTCCGAAGAAAGGCTGATCGCGGGGCGTAGCTCACGCAGGCGGCGCAGCTTGGCAGTGTAGTCGGCTATCTGATGGCCGCGTTTCATCAGCCGCAGAATACGGTCTGAGCCAGACTGAACAGGCAGATGCAGATGATTCACCAGTTCAGGAACATCACGATAGGCTTCCAGCAGCGAGTCGCTGAACTCCACTGGATGAGAGGTGGTATAGCGGATTCGCTCAATGCCGGAAACCTCGGCAACATAGTGGATGAGTTCCGCGAGATCGGCCTGGTCAGCGTCAATGCTGCCGCGATACGAGTTGACGTTCTGTCCGAGCAGGTTCACTTCCCGTACTCCCTGACCTGCCAGCTGCACTATCTCCCGCATCACATCGGGAACCGGGCGGCTGACTTCTTCGCCACGGGTATACGGCACCACACAGAAACTGCAGTACTTACTGCAGCCTTCCATCACCGACACAAACGCACTGGGACCTTCCGCCCGCGGTTCCGGCAGACGGTCAAATTTCTCGATCTCCGGAAAACTGATATCAACCAGCGGCACCAGAGTTGCCGAGCCGGCCGCCTTGCTGTTGCTGGCAGAGACCATTTCCGGCAGGCGGTGCAGAGTCTGGGGTCCGAACACCATGTCCACATAGGGCGCTCTTTTCTGGATCGCAGCACCCTCCTGACTCGCCACGCAGCCACCAACGCCAATCTGCAGATCCGGATTACGGGCTTTCAGAGCCTTCCAGCGACCCAGCTGGTGAAACACCTTTTCCTGGGCTTTTTCGCGAATTGAGCAGGTATTCAACAGCAGCAGATCAGCCTGTTCCGGGTCATCGGTCAGCTCATAGCCCTGCTCAGCACTCAGCAGATCGGCCATTCTGGACGAGTCGTACTCGTTCATCTGGCAGCCGTGAGTTTTTATGTATAGTTTCTTGCTCAAATTCTTACTCAAAAGGAATCGTAAACCTTAACAATGAGGCCCGGGTATCAGCGCGAAAGGAATTTCGAGCCAATCACGGGGGCGGCGATTATACTGGCTTGAATTCACGCACAACACCTCAACATAAGACAGCATGAGCGATAGCCAAGAACACATCTATAAAGTGCTTTTTCACAACCAGGGCCAGGTCTACGAGGTCTATGCGCACAGCATCTACCAGAGCGACCTGTACGGTTTCATCGAGGTCGAAGACTACATATTTGGCAAGAAAGGTCAGATGGTCATCGATCCAGGTGAAGAGAAACTACGCAACGAGTTCGAAGGCGTGCAGCGCAGCTTTGTACCGATGCAGAATGTGATTCGCATCGACGAAGTTGAAAAAGAAGGCGTCGCCAAAATCATCGACAGCAAAGGTGACAAGGTGACGCCGTTTCCGGTACAGATGCCCCGCGACTGAGGCCCGTGACCGGAGCTCTGCATCCACTGATTCAAGCGGAGCGTCAGCCGGACAAAACCGCTTACCTGTTTGCTTCCGATGACTCACCCGTCACCGTCAGCTATGCCCTGCTGGCCAGCCGAATCCTCAAAGGCGCACAGCTGCTGCGCAAACTCGGACTGAAAACCGGCGACGGGATCGTCGTGGTCAGCGAAAATCATCCCGATCTGTTGTGCCTGTACTGGGCAGCACAGATCTGCGGCCTGTACTGGACCGCCATCAGCGCTCAATTCCAGCACCATGAAATCGCCTATATCCTCAACGACTGTGACGCCCGGCTGCTGGTCACGACCACGACTCAACGAGAAAAAATCAGTGAACCGCCTCAGCCTCTGGAGCTGTCACTGGACGACTGGCTCAAAACGATTTCCGCAGAGCCTGAAACTCTGATCGCCGACCCTGCTGAAGGCGCCGAGATGCTTTATTCTTCAGGCACCACGGGGCGCCCCAAAGGCGTTCGCGCCAGCAAACCCGGGGCTCCGCTGGGTACGGTTTCCGAACTGTTTGCCAGGCGCCTGGAGCTTCACCAGGTTGACGCCAGCTCCGTCTACCTGTCCACCGCGCCCCTCTATCACTCTGCTCCGCTGCGCTACAACGCCATGATTCACCGGAGCGGAGGCACCTCGATCATCATGCCTCGCTTCGCTGCAGAACCCTCGCTGGCCCTGATCGAAGCACACCGCATCACCCATAGTCAGTGGGTACCAACCATGTTTGTACGTTTGTTGCGACTGAGCGAGCAGGTCAAACAGCAATACGATCTATCCAGCCACCGATTCGCCATTCACGCAGCCGCCCCCTGCCCGGTCGGCATCAAAGAACAGATGATGGATTGGTGGGGACCGATCCTTTACGAGTACTACTCCGGCACCGAAGGCAACGGCCAGACGGCCATCAGCCCCGAGCAGTGGCTGCAGCACAAAGGCTCGGTCGGTCTATCGATCCTCGGTGAGCTGAAAATCGTCGACAACCAGGGTGACCTGGTAGCGGAAGGTGTCACCGGCATGGTGTACTTTGCTGACGGTCCACGCTTCGAATACTACAAAGACCCCGAGAAAACCGCGTCAGCCTTCAATACCCATGGCTGGTCTACGCTCGGAGACATCGGCCACGTGGACACAGAAGGCTATCTGTACCTGACCGATCGGGCCTCACAGATGATCATCACCGGCGGGGTCAACGTCTATCCACGGGAAGTGGAGGACGTTCTGCTGATGCACCCGGCCATCCAAGACGCCGCAGTATTCGGTATCCCCAATACGGAATTTGGTGAAAGCGTAAGGGCTGCAGTTGAACTCAGCCCTGATTCGAGCGCCACTGAAGCCGAACTGATCGATTACTGTCGGTCGCACCTGGCGCATCTCAAGTGTCCCAGACAGATTGATTTCCACACCAATCTGCCACGCCATCAAACCGGCAAGCTCTATAAACAGGCCCTGCGCGAACCCTTCTGGCCGGACTGAGCCCGAGCTATTTTCTACTGCGCATGACCTTAACCTGCGCCACTGAGCAGTTCGGCGAGCGTCAACCCTGTGCAACCGCCGGATTCTGTCCGACAAATTCAGCAAACAGCGCCGCAGGTCACGGAATCCGTGTGATTCACATGTTTTATTGACTCGGTTGTATTCGAGCTCAAAGGACAGAATGAACAAGCGACCGGGATGGCGCCTGACCCGCAGTCTGATCAGCACGATCAGCGTCTTTGCGCTGATCCCTATAGGCGCGCTGGTGTATCTGGGTAGCGGACAGTTCGGCGCAACCGGAGACTCAACGGGCACGAATACTCTGCTGCTGTTCGCCCGAATCAGCGCCGTGGTCAGTGCTGTCGCGCTGATTGTGACCATGATGCTGATCCGCGATCAGACCCGCCGCAGTCTCAAGCCGCTACAGGCATTCGAAAACGCGATTAAACGCCTGAGTAGAGGCGAGTACGCCCACCGCCTGAAAGTGATTCCAGGCAACGAGTTCAGCAAGCTGTTCCAACGTTTCAACCTGATGACCAACCAGCTGGAGTCGTCGGTACGCTCCAGTCAGTCTGTGGCTGACATTGATCGACTGATCCTGTCATCAGCCGATCTGGAAACGGTACTGCTCAAAGTGCTGCTCACTGCCCAGATGAGCACAGTGGAAATTGATCTGGTGCTGCGCCGGGACATGAGTACCACCGGTCTGTCGAAATACCATCTGAACAAACGCAGCCTCCACGAGGAGCCCATTCAGCAGCTGAACATCTCTGAGGACGCTCTGAAAGATGTGGAGGGTTATAACCAGATTGCCCTGCAGGTCTGCGGCGAAGATATAAAAGCCTGTCTGCCTATTGCTGCTGAAAGCACCGTCACCGGTGTCCTGGTAGCACGCGCGCGACGACCGCTGGAAGCTGCCGAGTCAAAACAGCTGACAGATCTGGCCGACCGGCTTTCCGTTGCGTTCACCAACATCAAACGTTCTGAGACTCTGTATCAGAAAGCCCACTTTGACGATCTCACCGGGCTCATCAACCGCCATGCTTTCGAAGACAAACTGCGTGAACAGATCTCCAGATCCTGGCGCGGTGAGCAGGGCGCAGTACTGTTTATCGATCTGGATGGATTCAAGAAGGTCAACGACACCGAGGGCCACAAAGCCGGTGATCGACTGCTGGTGAAGATCAGTGAACGCCTGAAACTCTCGCTGCGTGACGTCGACACCATTGCCAGACTTGGTGGCGACGAATTCGCTGTAATCGTGCCTGGCTGTGAGAGTGAAAAGTCCGTCTCATACCTGTGCGAACGGCTCATTGCCTCGATGATCAAACCCATCGTCGTCGATCGGATGGAACATACTGTCGGCGCGTCTATTGGCGTAGCCATGTTTCCCGACGATGGCCAGAGCGTCGAAGAGCTGGTGATGAAGGCCGACTCGGCCATGTACCGTGCTAAAGAGACTGGACGAGCCCGCTTCGAGTTTTTCGATGACAACTTGAACGAAGCCAATCGCCACCGGGTGATGGTGGAAAGCCGTCTGCGCGGGGCACTCAAGCGCGGCGAACTCAGTCTGCACTTCCAGCCCAAACTGCGGCTGGAGGATCACCGCATCGACAGCGCTGAAGCTCTGCTGCGCTGGACTGATGATGAGCTTGGGGTGGTCAGCCCGGATATTTTCGTGGCCATCGCTGAAGAGACCAATCTGGTTCATGACTTCACCGCAGTGCAGGTCGAACATACCGCAAATCTGTTTGCCGCAGCCGACACAGCCGGTGTGATTCTCGAAAACATTGCGTTGAACGCCTCCACCAAGCAGCTGATGACGGACGGCTACGCGATGACCCTGCTGTCTCAACTCGATCGCCGCGGACTGCCTCATCACTGTATCGAAATCGAAGTCACCGAATCAGTTTTTGCGGAAGATACCCGCACTGCCATCCGCGAACTGGAGATCCTTCAGAGCGCCGGCATACGTGTTGCCCTGGACGACTTCGGCACCGGTTTTTCTTCACTGAACATGTTGCGTGAGCTGCCTCTGGATGTGGTGAAAATCGATCGCTCGTTCATCACTGAGCTGGAGACATCCGATCAGGCCCGGATTCTGGTCCAGCACCTGATCAGCATCGCGACAACGCTGGGCAAAGAGGTGGTTGCAGAAGGCGTGGAAACTGAAATCCAGCTGCAGTATCTGCGCGAAGCCAACTGCCACTATGTTCAGGGCTATCTGGTTGCAAAAGCCAAACCGACTAAGCAGTTTCTGCAGATGATCGGCGACTGGCAGAGCGGCAAAGAATCGCTCGTTCTTGTCAACTGACCCGACCGAATAGATCCGTCCTCAGTAGTCTTCGCTGAGCAACTGGAACGCTGACAGCACGCCGGGCGCAATGACCGGTGTGGTCTTTTCCACCATGGAGGGCGACAGGCTTTCCAGGCTGTCCGCGCCAAGCAGCGCCATACTGATGTGAATCTCACGTTCAATGATCTCCAGCGCCTGCACCAGAGCCCGGCTGCCCCCTGCGGCCATTGCCAGCCCTTCGAGTCGGCCCATGCCCACTGCGCTGGCACCCAGACACAGGGCCTTCACCACGTCCGCTCCGCGCAGGAAGCCGCCGTCGACAACCACTGGTTTGCGGCCATCAACCGCGTTGACCACCTCGGGTAACGCATCAATACACGACCGGGTGTGATCAAGCTGGCGGCCACCGTGGTTGGAAACGTAAACCACATCGACGTCGAGCTCCACACAGCGGCGGGCATCCTCAGCGACGTTGACCCCTTTGACCACCAGCGGTATGTCAAAGTCACTTTTGATGTGAGCAACCGTATCCCAGGTCATCCGCGCCTGATGGGCAAAATCCGCGTTGCCGGGTCGGCGACCGGAGGGCGGCGTAAAACCTTTAAGCAGATCCCGCTCGCGGCGGGAATAAGTCTGGGTATCAGCAGTCAGACAGAAGCCCGTATAGCCGGCTTCAATGGCACGGGAGATGTTGTCATCCATCCAGCCCTGATCGCCCATCAGGTAGAGCTGGTAAATCCGCGGCCCCGGCACTTCGGCAGCCACTTCTTCGAAATCCGGCAGGCACGATGAGCTGAGAATCTGCAGCACACCGAATTCCGCTGCCGCCCTGGCGACGCCGGTGCCACCGAGGGGGTCAAAGACCTGTACCGAACCGATGGGGGGCAAGACCACTGGAATCCGCAGCGGTGTACCCAGCAATTCAGTGCTCGCCTGGATCTGACTGACGTCGTTGAGAATTCTCGGACGAAACACCCAGGAATCAACACCGGCACGGTTGCGCACTACGGCAGTCTCAGTGTCGGCACCGCCAATCAGATAGTCCCAGTGGTTGCGCTCGAGATTCTTCTGCGCCGCGCGGACGATTTCATGAAGGGTGCGAAATTCCTGCAATGTCTGCTCCGTTGCCGCTGTTATCAGCTCGGTCATTCCTTATGCCCACATGCTATCACGCTCTAGTAGAATGTCAGGATTGAAGGACTTCGGAGAGCAACTCAATGGCCATCGTCATCGTCGGAGCCGGGCATGCAGCCGGTCAGGCAGCAGCAAGTCTGCGTCAGGAAAAATACGAAGGTGAGATCATCATCATTGGTGACGAGCCGCACATCCCCTATCAGCGACCGCCATTATCCAAACAGTACATGTCGGGAGAACAGGGTCTGGAGCGGGTCTATCTGCGGCCGGAAAAATTCTACGCTGACAAAGACATCACAGTCAAAGTGAATACCCGGGTCGAGAACATCGACACTGCAGCCAACACGGTGACCACCGATGCTGGTGAAACGATCAGCTATGAGTACCTGTTGATCAGCACCGGCGGGCGGCCCAGACACATCAACGTGCCGGGAGCTGATCTCAAAGGCATCCACTATCTGCGCACCATTGCTGATGTGGACAACATTCGCGACGAGATGACCGAAGGTCGCAGGCTGGTCATCGTCGGCGGCGGTTACATCGGGCTCGAGGTGGCCTCGGTGGCAGTAGCGGCCGGTATGAGCGTTGACGTGCTGGAAATGGAAGAACGGATCCTGCAGCGGGTCACCACTCCGGAGATGTCCAGCTACTACCACAACCTGCATACCTCACGCGGCGTGAATATCCATACTTCCACCATGGTCAGCGGGTTCGACGGCGACACTCGGGTGAGCAAAGTCGTCTGTGGCGATCAAGCGTTCGACGCTGATGTTGTCATTGTCGGTATCGGCATCATTCCCAACGTTGAAGTTGCTGAAGCAGCCGGCATCAAAATCGACAATGGTATTGTTGTCGACGATCACTGCCATACTTCAGCAGACAGGGTCTACGCAGCCGGTGACTGCACTAATCACCCCAACGAATTGCTCAATCGCCGACTGCGGCTGGAGTCAGTACCGAATGCGATGGAGCAGGCCAGAGTAGCAGTGGCCAACATGTGTGGTGGCGACAAAGTCTATGCGTCCATTCCCTGGTTCTGGTCGGATCAGTACGAACTGAAGCTGCAGATGGTTGGATTCTCTTCAGATGGCGACACTCAGATCATTCGCGGCGACATGGCCGCCAATACTTTCGCGGTGTTTTATCTGAAGGACAATAAAATTGTGGCCGCCGATGCGGTGAACTCACCTAAAGAGTTCATGATCTGCAAACAGCTGATCGGCAAACCCGTCGACCCGGCAGTACTGGCCGATCCCGACAGTGACCTGAAAACACTGCTGGCTAAGTAAAATCACGGGTATTGAATTTCTCTAAAACGGCCATACTTAATAAAAGCGGGTGGGAACGTCTCCTCCTCTCCTCTCTCTCACCCGCTTCTTTAGAGCGCCGGGTCTCACGATCCGGCGTCTCTTTTTCGCAAATCCGCCACACCTCTTCGATCTGTTTGCCGTTGGTATCCATCAAGCGCTGCACAGGCAGATCGGGATCTGCCGATCAGGGCTGAATCGATAAGCGGCCAGCGAGTTGAATCGACTAGAGCCCGAGCACCTGCTTAGCGATGATATTGTGCTGCACCTCGCTGGATCCGCCGGCTATGGTATAGCCGCGGTGATGATACCGCCCGGACGCAACGTACTCGGCATAATCCGGCCCGATAGCAGCGTCGCTCTCGGCAGATCGATCCTGCGGCAATGCCCAGTAGCCAACGGCTTCAAACAACAGTTCGTCCATTGCCTGAACCAGCTCGCTGCCTTTGAGTTTCAACATTGAGGGTTCAGCGCCGATGGTGTGGCCACTGTCAGCCTGACTGAGGATCCTCAGACTGGTCATCTCCAGCGCCTGCAGTCGAATAGAGAGTGCAGCCACCTTGGCTGACAGGCTCTGCACTTCCAGTCCTTGGCCATCAGCCTGATGCAGAACGTCCTGTATCCGCCCCAGCAGGCGTTTGTTTTCTGACACCCGTGACACCATCAGGCGCTCATCGCCAAGCAGACTCTTGGCGACCGTCCAGCCACGGTTTTCATCGCCCAGCCGATTGACTATCGGCACCCGGACATCGTCAAAGAACACCTGATTCCACAGACGTTTGCCATTAAACGCATACAGCGGCTCAACCTGGACACCCGGAGAATTCATGTCGATCAGCAGAAAGCTGATACCTTTCTGCTGTTGCGCCGCAGGATCTGTGCGCACCAGACAGAAGATCCAGTCGGCAATTTCAGCTGCGCTGGTCCAGATCTTCTGACCGTTTACCAGGTATTCATCACCATCACGCACCGCGGTGGTTCGCACTGATGCCAGATCCGATCCTGCCTGGGGTTCTGAATAACCCTGGCACCACCACAGTTCCGCATTGCGAATCGCCGGCAGAAATTGTGCCTTCTGAGCTTCATTGCCGTAGCGGATGATCGCCGGGCCGACCATATTGAAGCCAAAGCCGGACAGGGGCGGTGCGTGAGCTGCTCGGCATTCCACATCAAAGATATGCCGCTCAACCAACGACCATCCGGTACCGCCGTATTCCTGCGGCCAGTGCGGTGCTGCCCAGCCCTGCTCATTGAGAATTCTCGTCCACCGGATCAGATCGTCTTTACTGACGCTCTTACCGAATTTGACGCGCTGTGCCAGTTCTGGCGGCAGCTTCCCAGCCAGAAAGTCGCGCACCTGCGTCTGAAACTCCAGCTGTTTTGCAGTCAACTCAATGTTCACGATTATCTCTCCCCTTTATCAAGCACGCGCGGTTATCAGTCGCGCGCGATACCCCTGTCAGGCCAAACCAGTTCAGACACTCATCGCCAGCACCCGGGAAATTTGTGACAGATCACGACCGCTCTCCTGCGCCCAGCGATTAAAAGCCTGTTGAACAGCTGCCAGCGACTTTTTGCTGGCAGGCGGTTTGTCAATGACGCCCTGGCCAATCAGCGCAGCCACCACGTCTGCTGACAATACCGGCGTTGCCTTGCCCACAAAGCGCAGAAAGAAGCGTCCGGTCTGACCCCCGAGCCGATCACCGCGCACTTTGAGTTCATCCCACAGTCCCACAATCTTTTCTTCCGGCCAGTCAGCCAGATAGCGGCCGAAACTCCCGCACTGCTCACGAACCTCTAAAATGAAAGCCGCATTGCGGCGGACGCTCCTGATCTTCATGCCATTGCGGACAATAGCCGCGTCCGTACTGAGCGCTTCGAGCTTTTCGTCAGACATCATCGCATTACCGGACACATCAAACCCGTCAAATGCCGTCTCAAAATTAGCCCATTTGCTCTCGATGATTTTCCAGACGAATCCGGACCGAAACACACACCGGGTCATTTCCGCCAGATAGCGATCGTCAGGAATTTTCAGCAGGTCAGCCGGATCAGCCGCAACTGGCAGCAGTGCCTCAATAGCGTCAACACCGCCCTTGCGCTCGGCTGCCCGCTGAAAGATGCTATCGAAAGATTCCATCATTCGTTGTCTGACTCAGGTGCTGCCATGATCGACGTGCCGGACAAAGAGCGTCAAGCCCTGGACCCGAAACTGCAGGAACTGCTCAAAGATGCCGAAGACCCGGGAGCTGGGTTTATTTTCTGCGCCAGCTGCTCGCACGTGGTTGCAAAATCTTCAGACCGCATCGAAGTGGCTGGCACATTTGTCCATCATCTGACTAACCCGCACGGCTTGCGCTTCCGCATCGGTTGTTTCAGTGAGGCGCTCGGCTGTGCGCTGTCCGGACAGCGGGAAGCTGCTGACAGCTGGTTCGCCGGGTTCTGCTGGCGGATTGCCAGCTGTGAGCAATGTCAAAGTCATCTGGGCTGGTACTTCGATCGCAGTGAACAGTACTTCTATGGTCTGATTCTGGACAACGTGCAGAGTGACTGACCCAGAACGCTGATGAGGTCGCTGCCGCGCGGCTCGCAAGGATGGTAGCATGCACTGATGGCTGCAACTCCGCCCCTAACCCGAATTGAAATCAGCAAAGAGTATCTGCACTTCAATTCGGGACATTTCACAATATTTTCAGATACCGACAGAGAAGATCTGCACGGTCACACTTTTTATGTGAAAGCGCTGATCGACAGCCCGGTAGACGTGACCGGTCTGGCCTTTGACTACAACCTGGTGAAACAACGACTGAAAACCCTCTGCGAGCGCATCGACGAGAAAATCCTGCTCCCCGAACGCTCGCCATTTCTGTCACTGGCAGAAGAAGACGGCTATCTGGTCGCAACGTTCGCCGACGAAAAGCTGCCTTTTCTACCACGTGATGTGATCACGCTGCCGGTGGCCAACATCACCGTAGAGGAACTGGCGCCCTGGTTTCTCTCAGCGCTGCTCGACGATCCGGCGATCTGCGGCCTGCGTCTGCCGCGGGTGGAAGTCAGCGTTTCCTCCGGCCCGGGACAGTGGGCGTCAGCTGTGCAGACAAACAACTGACCCCGCAATGCGTGCCCCAGTGAACCAGCAACAGGAGTCCTCTTCATGAAATGTCTGCTCATTACCGGCGCCAGTGCCGGCATCGGTCTGCACACCGCCCAGCGTTTTGTTGCTGAGGGTTACACGGTGATCAACCTGTCACGACGGCGTTGCCCGCTCGAGCAGGTCAATCACATCAACTGTGATCTGGCGGCATCCGGTTTTCTGGAGCGGATCAGCCCTCAGCTGAACGGCCTGCTCCAGCAGGCTGAGCAGATTGTGCTGATTCACAACGCGGCCCGAATGAACAACGACAGCGCGGTAGAAACACCCAGCAATGCTTTCCGCGACACGCTGGAAATTAATCTGGTGGCACCAAATACCCTGAACTACTACACCATCCCATTCATGAAGCCGGGCTCCGCTGTGCTCTATGTCGGCTCCACGCTCTCCGAAAAAGCCGTGCCCGGTTCCTACTCCTATGTAGTCAGCAAACACGCGATGATCGGCATGATGCGTGCCACCTGTCAGGATCTTGCCGGACGCGAAATCCATACCGCCTGTGTCTGTCCTGGATTCACCGACACCGAGATGCTGCGCTCTCATGTTCCCGCAGAGGCCATGGACAGCGTTCGCTTGATGTCTGCTTACGAACGTCTGATAGATCCGGATGAGATCGCCGAATGCCTGTTCTGGGCGTCCGCCAATCCGGTGATCAACGGCTCAATCATTCACGCCAATCTCGGCCAGATCGAACGCTGAGGACGCGCGGCGATGCCACCAGAATCGATCAGCCGAAAACCATCTCGTCTACTGCCTCTTCGTTGTCTTTAAGGCCGAGGTAAGGCCGCAGCCAGCCAACAAGCAGGTAAATGGGTCCGGTGTCCATCGCTGCGATCAGCAGCTTGAACACATATCCTGAAATAATGAAGGTCATCAGTTGACCGAAGATCGGCTCGTCCGGGTTCACCGGCAATGCATGGGCATAGTAGTGAGTGATCAGGATGACGGCAGTAGTGTCCACCATCTGACTGGTCATGGTGGATGCATTGTTGCGTATCCACAGGTGACGACCCTTGGTGAGCTTTTTCCAGAAATGATACAGCCGCACATCACAGAACTGCGCGACCATGTAGGCGACCATCGAAGCAGTGACCGCGCCGAAGGCAAGCTCCCTGATCTCGAAGAATACGGGTAAACGCCCTGCCGAATCAGGCTCTGGCAGACCAGAGACCGGGTCCATGTTCTCGAATCCGGGAAGCACGCCACCCAACCAGAGCAGAAAAATTACCCAGAGATTCAGAATCACGCCGACCCACACCATGTCACGGGCTTTTTTCTCGCCGAACAGCTCGCTGATCAGATCCGTGCAGACAAAGGTGACCGGGTAAGGCAATACGCCAACCGCAACAACCACGGGAATAGTGATGCCGAAGACCTCGAACGACATGTCCAGGAATCGGCTGATGCCAAGCACATTGAGCAACGCCAGGGTGCCGAGAAATACACCCGAAAGCACCAGAAAAACTCTTTGCCGACGCTGATGATAAATCAGCTCCAGCGTTTTTACTTCGGTCGTCATTGCTACTTGCCGGCTGCGTATATGGGACGCATCAGCGGAACTCACCAATGAAGTCACCGTTGACGCAGTTCTGCAATCGCCCTTGCTGCAGATAGGTCAGCGCAACCTCACCACCTTTGAAGCGCATGTCATAAACACTCTCAGGAGTAAAAAAGGCTGAATGCGGGGTGAGCAGTAAGCGGTGATCAATCCAGTCTTCACCATCCGCCCAGGCCTTGATGAGCGGATGATCCGGATCCGCGGGCTCCACCGGGAGAACATCCAACCCAACTGCCTGAATCTGATCTGCTCGCAGCGCCTCGTAAAGGGCGTCCAGGTCGATGATTGGACCCCGCGCTGTATTGATCAGCACCAGACCCGGTTTGCTCGCAGCCAGCACCTCGGCGTTGATCAGTTTTTCTGTCTCTGCGGACAAAGGCGCGTGCAGACTGACAATGTCGCACTGAGAGAAGAGTTCGGTCAGCGAATGAACCCGCCGCACTCCGACCGCCAGTTCACTGCCATTGCTGATGTAAGGGTCGTAGACGACGACGTCCATGCCGAAGGCTTTTGCCCGCAGCGCGGCGGCTGTACCAATCCGGCCCAGGCCAACCACACCGAATACACAGGCCGAGAGACGTTTACCGTACGGATTCAGCGCTGGCCGCCAGAGCCCTCGAGGGTCCTGCTTCAGCTCTCTGGTATGAAACGTGATGCCTTTCATCAGTGACAGCAACAGCGCCATCGCGTGGTCGGCAACTTCCTGCGTGCCATAGTCGGGTACGTTGCAGACCGGGATGCCGAGCTCCGACCATGCCGCCAGATCAATATTGTCGAAACCGACTTTGGGCGTCACCAGGATCCGGCAGCGTTCCAGCTTACTGCGAAACTCAGCCGGCACATCCGGCGCGGAGACCACCGCATCCGCAGCCGCCCACTGGGCATCGGTGACGTCGCTGAAACTCTCGCAGAACACCGCCTGCCCGACATCGCCCATGCTGGCCTCTTCAATGTGACGATCACCAGGCCAACGCATCGCCGGCCAAAGAACTGTGTAGGTCAAAACTCGATTCCCCTCATTCCCGCAAAAATTCGTGCATCAGCCACCGACCAGTTCCGGTACCTGTTCCAGCGACTGCTGGACGGCTGCTGGTTCCAGATCATTGATGCGAAGTCGGGTGACAATCAGGTGAGTCACCCGCAGTCGCTCCCGGTACTCGGCAATTCTATCTCTGACATAAGCTGCATCACCAATGATGCACCAGTCGTCAACGCTACCCTGATCACCATTGTGTTGACGGGCGACGGTTGGCGTCTGCCGGGCCAGGCTCTGGACCCGTTCACGCACAGATTCGCCAAGTCGACGGTTTTCAGCAACAAACACTGTGCGCATCACCGGAACCGTTTCTACCCGGCTGCCACCAGCATCCTCAGCCGCCTCGGTGTGACGGGCATAATTGTCGGTGAGTGTCAGCAGAGTTTCCACCGGTGAGGCCAGATAGGGATACCCCAGCCTGCCTGCCTGGGCCAGGGCTTTGGGTCCGAAGGCCGCCACCCATAACGGCGGATGGGGCTGCTGAACCGGCAGCGGATCGAGCCTGATGCTTTCCGCATCCGCGCCTTCGCCGACGATCACAGGCTCTCCACGCCAGGCCTGGCACATGGTTTCCAGCGCGGTTTCAAACAGGTGTCGTTTCTTTTTTGGATCTACCGAAAAGGCTTTAAGCATCATCGGCGCGTAGCCTCGACCGATACCGAGGGTGACCCGCCCGCCGCAGAGCTGATCGAGCACGGCTACCTGTTCAGCCGCCTGCAGCGGATGCCGCAGCGGCAGCAGGTATGAAGTGGTTGCCAGACGGATGCGGCTGGTGGCAGCCGCTACCGCGGCCAGCAGCATCAACGGGTCAGGAATCGCACCGGTATTGAAGTGGTTTTCGGGCAACCAGAAAGACTCGTAGCCCAGCGCTTCAGCGCGCTGAGCCTGCGCGGACAGAGACCGTGCGCTGCGGTCGCGAAAATCCCAGGGGGTGATACCAAGTTTCATGACCGGATTATGCCTGAAACTCTGCTTCCAGGACGGCGAACCGGGGTCTGGCGAGCATCGCCCGCACACAGTCAATCTGCAGCGCTGACTGCTTCACCGCAGGTGACAGCCCCTGCAACCAGGCAGGCGCGGCTTCTGGAGTGCGAGCGCGACGCAGGTTTGACAAAGAGTCGCTCCCAGCCGTGGATTTTCCGGATGATCGCTCCGCTCAACCGGATTGCCCAGATCAGCGAGGTAGCCGCTGAGGACCACGGCGCGATGACCGTCGCCCGCCACGCAGAACAGCTGTTGCTGCAACATCCTGGAAAAACAGCTCTGAATCAGCGTTCTGCAGGAGTTGCTGGTTCCGCCTCGGAGCGGGTCTGCAGCAGGTACATTGCCTGCATGGTCGCCCGCACTGCATCGGCATGACGCCTTAGCGCAAATGCCTCGTAGATTGGATCTTCGTCGAGCAGCAGACAACGTTGCCCTTCGCCGCAGCGGAAATCGGTTTTTCGGCCGAAGTTATTGCCGGCCCGACCGTACTCACCGAAGCCCTCAGCGTCTTTCGCCAGTTCCCAGAAGACCTGCCAGTCCACCGGCATGCCAGGTATCGGCGCCTTGAGATCCTGCAAAGTCCGGCTGGCAGTCTGGGTAAGAATCTGGCCATAGTCCTCGGGGGGCTGCGTCAGAAAACTGCAGTCGGCTTCAATAGCCCCGGTGAGTGCGGCTTCCTCGATGGGGAAACTGTCGAAACGATCGGAAAAGCTCAATCGCCAGAACCGACCCGTAAAAACCGGTACCACCCGAGGCGGAGAAGTCACCATCTGCAGGTAACTGGCGATACGCCCGAATTCCCGATAGACATCACCCTCCTTACGGGCGCCGTTCAGACGCCGAAGCAGCTGTTCGAAACGCTCATGAAAACGGGTGCTGAACAACCACCAAGCAGTCCGTTCAGATTCAGAAGAGCGATCGTAGTAATTCCACCGAAACGTCCTCACCAGAAGATTCGGATCAGCCTGGGCAACGCTGCTCTTGGCGATGTAACGCACCTGCAAAGGTGTCAGAGGCGGGATCGCGGTATCTTCCGCACAGCGATTGAACTGTTTGGCAGCGACAAAGGTAAAAGACTGATGCAGGTCACCTTCGTAGCTGAGACCCGGATTCGCCAGGAACAGCCCCACCAGCACCACCCAAAACGCTTTCACAGGTGCTCTGACTCCGGCGCGCCTTCAGCAGGGGTGACGTCCAAGGGATCCACCTGTTCTTCGCTGTGCAGGGCTGCCAGCAGTTGACCAATGGTCTGCCCGGTTCCAGGCCAGATTGCATCCGGGAGGACCTCGGCGGCTGGAGCCAACACAAACCGGCGATCAACCGCACGGGGATGAGGCAGGATGAAGTCATCACTATCACGAACCTCATCACCAAACAGCAGCAGATCCAGATCAAGTTCTCGGGGGGCATTGCGCACAATCGCCCGCTGGCGCCCGAATTCACGCTCCAGCCTCTTGAGCTCTGCCAGAAGGACCTCAGGGGTAAGTGTCGAGCGCGGGCTGAAAGCCGCCGCGGCGTTGATGAAATCTCCAGAATCCGGTGGGCAATCGACCGGTGAGGTCCGCCACAATCTGGACCACGCAACCTCGCCGGAAGAGAACTGACTGAGGCGCCGCATTGCCTCGAGTACAATACTACGCGAGTCGCCCTGATTGGATCCAAGCCCCACCAGGACCTTAATGTTCTGCACTGACACGGTCGTTGTCCCTTACCCCTACCTGCATAGTAGTAATCCCCACATCGCTTTGGCAAACTCCAGTCTCATTGTGCGGTAGGTCATAGGGAGACATCATGAAAGCGGCTGTCCTGAGAGAAATCAACAAGCCTCTGGAGATTGAGGACGTTCAATGCGGGAATCCGGGTCCCCGCGAAGTTCTGGTGCGAACAATGGCAGCCGGTGTCTGCCACTCTGATCTGCATTTCCAGAATGGTTCCTATCCCTATCCATTGCCTGCTGTACTCGGACACGAGTCCGCCGGAATTGTCGAGGCAGTTGGTGACATGGTCACCTATGTGAAGCCGGGCGACCACGTGATCACCTGTCTGTCAGCATTCTGCGGTCATTGTGAACATTGTCTGACCGGGCACATGTCCCTGTGTCAGGAGCCGGAACTGCAGCGTCCGCCTACAGAACCTTCCCGGCTGGCAAAAGGCGACGAGAACATTGCCCAGTTTCTGAATCTGTCGTCGTTTGCAGAAATGATGCTGGTACACGAACACGCCATCGCCAAGGTTCGCGATGACATGCCCTGGGCGCAGGCAGCGCTGATCGGCTGCGGCGTCACCACCGGTGTTGGTGCAGTCATCCATACCGCAGCTGTTGAACCCGGCAGCAGTGTTGCCATCATTGGCTGCGGTGGTGTTGGCCTTTCAGCAATCAACGGCGCTGCAATTGCTGGTGCAGCACGAATCATCGCCGTCGACATGGTGCCCTCTAAACTGGATCTGGCGCGCAAATTCGGCGCTACTGACGTAGTCAATGCGGGCGAGTGTGATCCGGTCGAAGCAGTCCGGGAACTTACCGGTGGCGGGGTACACTACTCGTTCGAAGCCATTGGTCTGAAACCTACTACAGAGCAGGCGTTCAAGATGTTGGCCCGAGGCGGCACCGCGACCATTATCGGTATGATTCCGGTGGGTACAATGATCGATCTGCATGGTCCTGAATTCCTGATGGAGCGAAAAATTCAGGGTTCCAATATGGGTTCAAATCGATTCCGCGTGGACATGCCCAGATTTGTCGACTTCTATCTCCAGGGCCGACTGCATCTGGACGATCTCATCTCCCGGAAAATTAAGTTGGAAGATGTAAACGAAGGTATGGAAGCGCTGAAAACCGGTGAAATCGCTCGTTCAGTGATTATGTTCGACTGACATCCTGCCGGATGGGTGATCAGCCGGATCCGGCTGATCACCCATCCGAATGAATTCCACATCAAGCTCACTGCGCCGCCTGTTATCTGATCGACACATACCCGAACTGACCTGCGCGATACACCCGAAGCAGCAGCTGGTCACGGCCACGACGCGCCGACTCGCGCAGTTCTGAAAGATTTCGTGTGCCCTGACGATTGGCACCAACAATCACATCGCCCGGCCTCAGTCCGAAACTCCACGCGGCGCTGTCGTCATCTACTTCTGTTACGAGCACACCGTCACCGGCTGAATCATCACTGCGGAAATTCTGCAGTTGCGTGCCGCGCAGACGTCGATCTATACGTTCACCGCGTTGTTTATCCAGACTTTCATTGTCTATCTCAAGCGTCACGGTACGCGAGCGACCGTTGCGAAGGACGTCGAACTCGACCTCCTGGCCGGCAAAAATTATCGCGGTTTGACCATGGAACTGAGAGATTGTCGCCACTTCACGCTCGCCGACATGAGTGATGATATCTCCAGCCTCTAAGCCCGCCCCTCCAGCAGGACTATCAGGCTCGACTTCAACCACCACTACGCCATCTTTACGGTCCACCCCGAATGCCTCGGCGAGCTGAGGATTCAGGCCCTGCACACTGACGCCCAGATAGCCCCGCCGGATTTCACCATTGGCAATCAACTCATTCATGATCGCTAGAACCATATTGGCCGGAATCGCGAAACCGATACCAACGTTGCCACCGGCAGGAGACAGGATGGCTGTGTTAAGACCAACCAGACGACCATAAAGATCAACCAGCGCGCCGCCGGAATTACCAGGGTTAATTGATGCATCGGTCTGAATGAAGTCTTCGTAGCCTTCGATTCCAAGACCACTACGCCCCAGCGCGCTGACGATGCCACTGGTCACTGTCTGACTGAGCCCGAACGGATTACCGATCGCCACAACAAAATCCCCAACACGAAGCTCTGCTGAGTCGGCAAACTCAATTTCCGTCAACTGGTCTGGCGTGACTTTGAGCACAGCCAGATCAACATGAGGATCAGTTCCTACCAGCTGTGCTTTCAACGACCGTCCGTCAGACAAGGTAATGGTTATCTCATCCGCACGTTGCACTACATGGTAATTAGTAACGATATAGCCTTGACCGGCGTCCACTATTACCCCGGAACCGGCACTCTGGGTGCGGCGATAGCGACGCCCGTCCGGAACGTTGAAAAACCGCCGGAAAAATGGATCGTCCAGCAGCGGGTTACGAACCTGATAAGTTGTATAGGTGGCAATGTTCACCACTGCCGGTGTGGTTTGCTCCAACATAGGCGCAAGGCTGGGCACAACACCAACACCTGGAAGTTCGGTTGGCAGAGCCGCATGCGCCGAACATGCCACCAGCCAGCCGAGTATCCATCCAAATCTCATTTGAGCTTCCTCTTTGTCTGTATGATGCAGCCTTAACTGCTTCGGCGGTTTTAACTGAACCGGACCCCCGGACGTCTAAGCTCGCATCGGCCGCGCTCCAGCACCAGCAACCAGCAATCCAGCACCCAGCGAGAGAGCGACCGCAACCGCATACGCAACACGGTAATCGGCGAAATCATAGAGCATGCCCATCGCCAGCGGGCCCGCCGCCACTCCCAGTACTGTCCAGGCATTAGACACGGAAAACAATCTCGCGTACGCACCTATCCCATATGCATCCGCAAGCCACAGAGGATGCAGCATCAACAGGTTGCCAACAGTGGCTCCGAAAAGCCCTGCAGCCACCAGTATCTCCCCTCGACTGTCAGCACTCGCCAGCAGTGCCAGTCCGGATGCCTGTCCTGTCAGGTTTCCCAGGGTAAACCAGCGTATCGGGATACGGGTCAGAATGAAGCCACCGACAATTCTCGACAGAATGCTCATCGCGGTGAGCGCCTGGACTGCTGTAGCAGCCACCAGAAAACCAGCCTGATTATCAGCATGATTATACAGGTGGGCAATTCCGCCCACCTGGGATGCCATACAAAGAACATAGCCTGCGGTCAGTAACACGAAAAACCGGGTTCGCAGCGCATCAGGATAGCTCCAATCACCGGATATCTCAGCAGCCGTCCGCACGGCATGCGCAGATGGAGCATCACGAATGAGCAACAGCGTCACGAGAATAATCGCGGCCGCAAAGAGCAGACCAAAACCCGGCATGGCCACACCAACACCAAATTGTTCGAACAGCCAGGCCGACGCCGGAGTAATCAGGATGCCACCCATGGATAAACCAGTTGAAGCAACAGAAAGAGCCACCGAGCGGTTCGAACCGGGGAACCAGCGGGTGACCAGAGTTGTGCTGACAACTATCGATACACCGGTATTGCCAATGCCGAACAGAACAAACAACAGGTAAAGCAGTTTAATCGACTCAACGACCCCCACCAGAGACAAAGCAACACCCGAAATCAGAGCGCCGGCAATCAGAATCCATCGAACGTCTACCCGCTCGAGCAGTCGTGCCACGCCAATACCGGCAATGCCGCCGGTCACAAAAAAAGCACTGACAGCGCCGGACAGGCTGGTGACGCTGAAATTTCGAGTTTCAGCCAATACGTTCATGTACACAGCCATGTTGTAGAAGCCAAAGCCGGATGAAACAGTCAGGACCACAAACAGGCCGGCAATGACCCACCAGCCTCGGCGGTCGGAGAAGCTAGAACTGCGGTCCGAAGCCGTCACCCGTCAGGACATCAGGAAGGCGCGGGCACAGCAGCCAGCCCCGGACAGACCAGCGGGGAGCTGGCGGCGAGCGTATCACCATCGCAAACCAGCTTCTGAATGTCTTCGCGAACATGTTCACAGGCTTTATCCGACGACAACACCCGCTTAACAAAGCTCTCGCCAAGCAGCGACAGGCCACCTGTCGCAAGCGCAGCCCAACCGCGCCAGAGGATACCGGTTGTGTTTGGCGCCAGACCTGGGTTCTTGAGACTACCCCGGATCCGCACGGTGTTGGAGAACACGTTGCCCACACTGAGACCAGCACCGGTACGGGAGCGCGAATCAAACTGAGCGGCTATGCGCTCTTTCTTGAAATCGACCTCTGCACGAATCAGGACATTTGCGCTCCGTGACTGGATCACCATTGCTTTGGGGGTAACCAGCACACCATCCGTCACCTGCCCGAAGGCCACCGTACAGTTCAGTTTTGGTACGTCATCATCGTCTTCTGGCAGCAGCAGGCGCGATATTCGACTGAGCAGATCCGCGGTGAAAAAGCCCAGTGCAAAATTGGCAAAGTCAGCATCACCTTTGCCCCCTTCTATGTACAGTTCACCATTAGCGGAACCCGCCAGGGCTGCTTCGTTATTACCCTGAGCTTCGAGGTGTGCATAGATTGAGCTCGGCGCCATCGACTCGTCAGAGCCAGGCCGAAAATTACGCATATCAGTTTCAAATCTGGCCTCCGGGATTTCAGGGTTGGCGTCAAACCTGAACGACGTTTTCATCGTGCCGCCAAGATTCTGTTTCGCCTGCAGCTGAACGTTCAGAATGCCATCAGTCACTGAACCAGCCACCGACATGCTGGAAAACACCCCTTCGTCAGAAACAATGTCTGCAAGGTCCATCTCTAATTTCGCATTCAGCATTTTCAGCACGTCGACGTCGACCGGTTCTTTACTGAAAAATTCCTTAGAATCCGCGTCCGCATCACCTGCGAAGAACTGAAAAGGTGAGCCTAGAATTCTTCGGACACTCTCAAAGACCTGATCGGCCTGAGCGGCGAGGGTTAGCGTTTCCTGCTGTGTCTGAGTGTTCTCAGGCCCAGTGTCTTCGAACAGTTTGTCGAGTTCCAGAAGGTTCATCTGATCAGATGTCGCAGTGATCGTCAGCATCGGTAAATCGCCGGGTACAAACGTCGCCTTTCCCTGAAGATTTGATGAGCCGATTATCAATTTGCTGAGGTTGGCAGAAACACCTGGAGCTTCCCGCTGAACAACCAGGTCGATCTCCACCCGTTCCTCTGCTGGAGCATCATCGCCGGTCTGGAGCCGAACATGTCCGCTCAAATTACCTGTCAGTGTCTGCCAGTCGTCACCACTCGTCGACACCTTGATTGTCCCTGCCAGTGGATCGCTGATCTTCTGCATCGTCGGCTGCGTGACTATAGAAGACACCACCAGATCACCTATTTTCCCGTCAAATTCAAACTCTGCGGTTTCCTGCCATGACTTTAAATAGGCGCTGGCCTGGAGATCCCCAAATCGACTATGGAACTTCAGATCATGCAGCCGAACATCATCAGGCTTGTTTTCCAGCCGTACTGAAAAGCTGCTCAACTCTTCACCAAATCCTGAAAGCTTGGCGGCCTGCAACTTAATATCCAGGTCAGGCAGCACGGAGAGAACCGTTCCAAAAGACGCGATCTCTGATTTTTCATCGGAGATTTGTGTCGGTGGCAGCACAGCGAGCAGCTGATCGAGATCAAACGAGGCCGACGTCAATTCACCAGTTATCACCGGCACTCGGATATCGTAACTGAAGCGCCCAGCCGTCAACGGCTGCCCCGATGCAGCCACTTTGATGTTTTCAAAACTGAGTCCAACGATTCGGTCGTCCTGGCTGATCAACGTCGGGTTACCGCTGACGCTCAAAGTTCCCTTCGATTGATTGAACTGCAACTCGGATACCACTCGAGACGTGACCTTGCTGACCAGCTCCGGGAAAGATGTGCCGACGCCCTGCAGCCTGAGCTGACCAGACAGATTGGCATCCAATGAATCATCAAAAACTCCAGCCGCAATATCTTTGGCCTGCACCGTCAGATCCAGCTGTCGTTCTTTGCCGTTCCGGGTTGTCTGGCCCTGCGCGTGCAGATTGCCAACCCGATCGGAGGAAAACGACAGATGCAGAACTTCTCCGCCAGTTGCCCGCTGCAAATTGAAATCCAGAGCGGTCACGGTGCCTCCTGAGGTGCGCAGCTGATCAGCCGTGATCCTTGCATCAATCTGCATCTTTGAATCCCAGAACCCGAAATCCGGCACTTTCCAGCCGACACCGTCGCTTTCGGCGTGCGCAGCTGCAGGTCGTGCGAACTCGGTAAGGTCGAAAGATGCAGTGTGCAGTCTCAGATAGAGATCATTGGAAGTTTCTTCCAGCCACAACCGGCCTTTGAGGCGTGAACTGCCCAGCGAAAGCTCGACCACATCAGCGCCAATTCGGCCCCGGCGATCATTGAGACTGGCTTTGACGCCTATCGGTATTTCCCGCAAACCCCTATGAATGCCTTCGATATCCAGCTCGCCGCGCATACCGTCAATCAGGGTCGCCAGACTGTTGCCTGTGCTGGTCACCGATACCTCACCGGATTCCCAGAGCCATTCTGTACTGGCAAACTGCCGCAATCGTTCAGGACTGCGGCTGCGGGTCACGATGTCAGCATCAACAGACACCTGCCAGTCGGCGCCCGACACGACATTCACGGAACCGGCGAGATCTCCACGTGGTAGTTCCGCTGTGATGTTGCGCAAAGAGAAGCCGGACGGCTGGTCGCCGAGGGGTGCGCTGGTGATCAGACTGCCTGTAATGTTTCGGATCTGTTCGTCGTCAATACCGACCATCTCAACCACCACCAGCTCCATTTTGTGATCGGGTAGATCAAGCGCGGGTAGTGGGCTATGCATGAAATCCGAATCAAGCCCAGATCCATCGGTTGGCTCAGGATTCGGACTGAACAGAGGGGCTAAACCGGTCAATTCGTCCGGGGACAACTTCTCAAGTTTCAAGCTGCTGGTAGCAGGAATCGCAAACAACCGGTCGGTTTCAAATTCCCAGGTACCGCGGAATCCCCTACCCTGCATTTCAACCGTCGTCGCCATCGCGCTGTCGTTGGGTTTGCTTTTTAAGCTTCCGGCCAGCAGCGGTTCAGAGGCATTTACGGCAGACACTGTATAATTCAGATCAGCACCCTTCTGATTGAATATCTGCAGATGGTTATCTGTCGTCAGCTGGAAGCGCAGAGACACCTTGTCACGGCTTTCATTCCAGACGACTTCACGGCCAACATCAGAAGTAACGTGCCACTCCATATTGGAGGTTGTGTGAATCACCTCACCGCTTTCCCAAAGTTCCACTTCGTCTATTACAATCGATTTCGGAATCCATCGATCCGCGGCAGTGAAGTCGGTGGCTTCCCTGTCTTCACCCTGAGTCCAGCGACTGGGATAGATGTCAGCACTGCTGCTGCCCGCTGAATCGATACTGATGGTTCCGGAGAATAGAGCCCGAGCGTTGAGTTCAACGTAGACGTTCTTGAACTCCAGATAGGGAGCATCCGCGGAACCGAAAACCAGTTCATCCGCGTAAGCCCGCAGACGCCACAGGTTGGCAGAGACATTGACTATCTTCACCGGCTGGCCGTCCGCGCCTTCCAACGCCTTCGGCAATCGTTCCTCAATGACGCGCGCGACGATGTAGTTCGCAGAGAAGAACAACGCAACAAACAGAGCAGCAACAGCCCCTATAACCCAGAGAGTCTTCAACGGTGTCCCCGATTCATCAAAATGTTTAATCCGTTTTTTCAAGCCGAATGGCAACGTGACACACGTTCATGGTGGCCCAAACCGGGCCTTGGACAGGTGGCAGGTGTCGACAGATTTACGCCGCAACGGTAACGCCAAATCCCTCAGCCGCGCAACTATCAACGAGCCTGCAGAAAGGTGGCCATCACGTCGAGGAAGTAGTCTCTGGAAGCTTCCATGAAGGCAACATGATCGCTGTCTGGAAACATCACCCAGGCTTTGTCGGAAGTGCCAAGATTACCGAACAGCGCCAGATGAACTTCATCCAGCGCCAGAGGATCGAACTCGCCTTCCAGAAGCAGCGTCGGCACTCGCACCTGCGACGGATCCAGCGCCTGCCACTGCTCCAGCTCGCGCCAATCAGCGCGAATCGGATCAGCCGCCAGAGCGGCAGCGACAAAGGCTTCGACCGCAGTGTCGCTGATGCTACCCGGCACAATGAAATCTTCTGCTGCAGCCGCGGCCGTGGTCGTCCGCCGTGGAGGATCGCCATCAAGCCCCGCCGAGGTTACCGCTGAACCCGGGCGCAGAGGATAGCCGAAGAGGATCAGAGCTCTGAGCTCTGAGGGCATTCGTTGCGCGACCAGTTGGCTGACCATGGCCCCGTAAGACCAGCCGAACAGCGCTGGTGCTGGCAGCTCCGGATGACGCTGGCGCAACCATTTCAGAACGCCGGACACATCGCGCGCAGCGCGATCGGGCGTCAGCCAGCCACTGCTATCCCTCGGAGTTTCTCCATAGCCGCGCAAATCGACCCCATAGACGGTGATGTTTCGCTCTACCAGCCCATCCATCAGAGATTTCTCTTCGCGGGGCACCTGCAGGTCAAAATCTGGTCGAGTACTCCAGGTTCGACCATGCACCAGCAGAATCACCGAACTCGGCTGCTCGGCAGGTTTTTCCCAGACTCTGAACGGGTGACCGTCAACAGTAACGGTGTGCGCGGCAGGTGCTGAGGCCAGACTCCCGCCGGACGCAGACAGCAACAGGCTGAACAGGAAGATTCGGATCACAGGTCCCACTAAGGATCTGGTGTTGTTTGTGGTCCGGGCGGCAGGAAGTATTGTAGGCAGGAGCACGATCAGCGCGACAGCATGGCCTCAACAGAAAGTTTCAACTCCTGCATCGGCAAGGGTTTCGGCCACACTGAGGTGGTGTCCTCGTTGTCGGCAAGCAGATCGCCGAACTCGTCTTTGGAGTAATCGGTCATGAAGATACCTCGGGACTCTGGTTTGATCTGTTTGCGGGAACTGAAGACTTCGATGCCGGACATGTTCGGCATCGCAAGATCGAGAAATACGAGATCGAAGCTCTGATGGGTGGCATGTTCTAAAGCACTGGCGCCGCAGCCTGCTGTAGTTACTTCAAATCCCAGGCGCTTGAGCATTTCGAAGATTACTGAGCGAACTGCCTGGTCAGCAGCCATAAACACCTGAACACAGGCTTTACACAGTCCCATCACTATAGATTCAATCTATCTAAACGTCTAATGTTCTCCGTCCCGATACGATCTGCGATCGGGGAAAATCAGGCGGAACGAGGGGGAAACATGGACCTAAAAGATAAAGTCATCGTGGTCACCGGCGGTGCCAGCGGCATCGGCAAAGCGATGGCTGAGAGATTCCATCAGGAAGGCGCAAAACACATTGTGGTCGCTGATCTGGATGGCCCGGGCGCGCAAGCAGTGGCCAGTTCAGTTTCCGGCTGGGGAACCGCCCTCGATGTCGCCAGCGAAGAGCAGATTGCCGAGCTCATTGAAACCACCGAAGACCGTTTCGGCTCGATTGATCTGTTCTGCTCGAACGCCGGCATCGGCATTGGCAAAGGTCTGGATGAGCCGGTTGAGGTCTGGCAGAAAATCTGGGAGGTCAACACACTCTCCCACGTTTTTGCCGCAAAACACCTGATTCCCAGAATGAAACAGCGCGGCGGCGGTTATCTGCTGAATACTGCATCCGCAGCCGGTCTGTTATCACAGATCGGCTCAGTTACTTACGCAGTGACCAAACACGCTGCGGTGGCTCTCGCGGAGTGGATCGCCATTACCCATGGTCGCGATGGTATCCGGGTTTCTGTGCTGTGCCCTCAGGCGGTACGCACCGCGATGACCGCAGGCGGACCCGGCGTCGCCGGTGTCGACGGCATGCTGGAGCCGGAAGTTGTGGCTCAGTGCGTGGTAGACACACTGGCCGAAGAGCGTTTCCTGGTTCTGCCGCATCCGGAAGTTGGCGAATACATCAAACGTAAGGCCAATGATTACGACCGCTGGTTGCGCGGCATGATGCGGCTCCAGGATGTCTACATCGAGGCGGACAAAAGCCCGGTACCGGGAAGCTGAGCGCTGCGGTAAGAACCAAAGTCTGATTGGCGCTGCTGACCGGCGGAACAGTTATTGAAACTATTTCCTGATCAGTAACGACTCTACAGTGCCGGAACCCATCTGCGTGGAGGCGCGTGCGTATCATGTGGCAACTCTCAATCACCAGCCTGGTTTTGATCGTGGTCCTGTGCAGCACAGGCTGTACTGAGCATTTTGAAGCAACTCGCGCAGAAACTACCGAACGACGACAAACCTCCGACTGGCCGGAATACGGAGGTGGTCAGGGTCAGCGATTTGCCGATGTTGACCAGATCAACGCGGCAAACGTCGACCAACTGCAACCCACTTGGATCTATCGTAGCGGCGATCAGTCAGATGGCAATTCCGCGGCCATACCCAGCGGTTCAGCCTTCGAGGTAACACCAGTGCTGGTCGAAGGGGCGCTGGTTTTCTGCACACCTTTCAATCGCGTCATCGCGCTGGATCCGTTAACCGGCGGTGAATTCTGGCGTTTCGACCCGAAAGTAGATCTGCGCGGTGACTACGGCAACCAACTGGTCTGCCGAGGCATCAGCCAGTGGATCGACCCGTTACCCGACCTGCGCTCCGCCTGCCGGTCGCGAATTTTCACCAACACCAACGATGGCTATCTGCTAGCGCTGGATGCAATGACCGGCAAACTCTGCAGCGATTTCGGTTCCGGCGGCCGTATCAATCTGAACCGGGGTGTCGGCGATCAGGACTATCTGGGCGAGTACCAGCTGACCTCCCCGCCACTGGTTGTTGGGGACCGGGTTGTTGCCGGTGGGGCGATTTCCGATAACCGCAGAGTCGATGCACCGAGCGGCGTCGTCCGCGCATACGACGCGCGCAGCGGCGAGCAGCTGTGGGCCAACGATCTGGCCCCGCCGGAATTTGACTACAACAGCGAACCCGTCAGTGACGAAGGCTTCGCACTTGGCACGCCGAACGTCTGGGGCACCATGGTCGCTGATCAGGCGCGGGGGCTTATCTACCTGCCAACCGGCAATCCCTCACCCGACTACTATCGCAGCGGCGAACCCGACATGGACTACTACGGTACCGCCATCGTCGCCCTGCACGCCGACACCGGCAAAGTTGCCTGGCACTTCAATACCGTGATTAACGATTTCTGGGACTTCGACGTCGGCGGTCAGCCGAGTCTCGTCGATCTCGACATCGACGGTGAAACTGTCCCGGCTCTCATTGCCGGCACCAAGATGGGTTTTATTTTTGTCCTGAACCGGGCTTCCGGCGAGCCGATTGTTGACGTCAGTTATCAGCCGGTACCCGTAGAAGGACCGCTCGCAGCGCAACTCTCCCCCGTGCAGCCGTTTCCACCGGCCGCATACCGGGTCGCAGCCGAAATGACCGTCGACGACGCCTGGGGTATGACGCCTATTGATGAAGGCGAGTGTGAAGATATTCTCAACAGCGCCCGCACCGGGCCGATCTATACCCCGATCACCGAGGACTGGACAGTGGTTGCGCCGAGTAATCTCGGTGGCATCAACTGGGGCGGCGTCGCCGTTGACCCCAACCGACAGGTCATCGTCGCCCGCAGCAGCAACGTGCCTTTCCTGGTGCGTCTGATAAAACGGGATGAGTTCAAAGGCCGTCAGGGATTTGAGTTCAGCATCGAACTCGCCACCCAGCGCGGAACGCCTTACGCAATGGCTCGCCAACCGCTGCTGTCTTCCTGGGGATTACCCTGCAACAAACCACCCTGGGGCACCGTCACCGCGATAGACATCAACAGCGGCAAACAGCTGTGGCAAGTACCCCACGGCACGGTTCGGGATGTCTCACCGATACCGATCCCCTGGAAAATTGGCGTTCCCGGTGTCGGCGCGCCGCTGATCACCAGCAGTGGTCTGGTATTTCTTGGTGGCGCCTGGGAGAACGTCCTGCGGGCTTTCGACCTCAGCACCGGTGCAGAGTTGTGGCAGGGACGCCTGCCGGCCGGTCCGCAAGCGACCCCTATGAGCTTCCAGGTAAAACTCGATGACGGTGACTACAAACAGCTTGTGGTCATTGCCGCAGGTGGCCATTCGTCGATGGGCTCAGATCTGGGTGACTATCTGATTGCGTTTGCGTTACCCGACTGACTTTACGGGGCTCTGGCGCAACCGGCGCCTGAGCCAGCTGGCGAATTTCAGTCGCTGGTATAAGCACGAACCAGACGATCGAGAAACTCCAGGCCGTCATAATAGGATTCCACCAGCATGCGCTCATCGCGCCCATGCGCCCGAACGTCATCAATGTCTCCAAACAGACCTGAGACGCCGTATACGGGAATACCCAGGTTGCGGAAATAAAGCCCGTCGGTCGCTCCGGTGCTCATGGTCGGAATCACCACGACCCCAGGCCACATCTGTTCAGTGAGATCCGCAATCGGTGCCATCACTTCTTCGGTCAGCGCGGACGGCGGACTGGGTTTCGGCGGAGCAACCGGCTTGATACTGACTCCGGGATCAGCAATCACTTCAGTAAGAGTGACCTGCACGCTGGCGGGATCCACCCCTGGCAGAATTCGACAGTTGACAGTCGCCTGGGCACGCTGGGGCAGCGCGTTTTCCGCATGCCCCGCTGTCAACTGAGTGGCGACACAGGTGGTGCGCATCCGGGCATTGTACGCAGGCACTGATTCCAGAAAGTCCAGGCTGTCCTGACGCGGCGGTGTCTCCAGCAGCCCCAACATCAACCGTTCCTGCTCGGGCGGCAACATCACCGCACCCTGCCTGAAGTAGGCGCGCGTCACTTCGTTCAACTCAATCGGGAACTCATGGCCCGCTACTTTACCGAGCGCTCGCGCAAGTTCGTTGATCGCGTTGTCGGTTCGAGGTACGGAGCTGTGTCCGCCGGGGTTGGTTACTTCCAGGTGATAGCTCAGATAAACCTTTTCTGCGGCCTGCACACCGTTGGCTAATCGCTCACCGTTGCGGATCATGCCGCCACCGCCTTCGTTGAGCACAAACGCGGCATCCACCAGGTCTCTATGATGCTCGAGCAGATACACCACGCCATTCGCCGGGCCACCTTCTTCGTCTGCGGTCAACGCCATGATGATGTCGCGATTTGGCCGATAACCCTCCTGCTTCATCCGAATCATGTTGGCCACCCAGATCGCCGCCTGGGCTTTGTCATCGGTGGTGCCGCGACCATAGAAGTAGCCATCACGCTCAAGGAATTTGAACGGGTGCACTGTCCAGTCCCAGGGGCTTGCCTCCACAACATCCAGATGAGCCAGCAGCAGTACCGGCTCGGCGGTCGCAACCGGTGCCCGCAGGCGGGCGACGATGTTGCCTTTACGTTCCTGTGGCTCGATGACCTGAATGTCTTCGGGCGAATATCCCGCGGCCAGAAGGCGCTGCTCTACCGCGCGTGCGGCCGCCGTATTGTCACCCTGAGAATCTGTGGTGTTGATCTCGATCAGTTCTTGAAAGATATCTCTGGCAAGTTGCTGATGCGGGGTGAGTTCAGCAGCACTGGCGATGCAGCTGAGGCTCAGCAGCAGGGTATGCAGGAGTTTTTTCATGCTGTGAAAGTTCTCATTAGATTATTCGGCAATCACACAGCTGACAGAACGGCGAACCGGATTACAGAGCGCGGGCGCACCGATGCGTACCACGTAATCAGAATTGAAATGTTCCGCCGGCAGGTAATAGTCGGTGCTGATGAGCTGCGCTCCTGACTCAAATGCCCGATCACGGCGCCGGGTATCGTCAGTGCGGGCTTCCCGGGTATCAGCGTCAGCTCTGGTACGAACAATAAATCCTGTCCGCACCAGGCGCTGGATGTCAGAAAAATCTTCAACGGGATCATTGATGATCATGATCGCAGCGCCAGGCTCAGCTTCCGGCAGATTTGCAAACATTGCCCGGTTGCGCCAGTCGCTGACATAACTTCGACGTTTGTCACCAGACTCATCGAGTACGGCAATAAATCTCCCTCGGGCAGCGTCGAGCAACGGCCAGTCGAGTTCACCTGAGGCAAAGACTTCAGCCGGAGTAATGAGCTTGCCGCCCAGGACCGCGCGAATTTCGTAATCCATCGCCTGCCAGGCATCTTCACCGAATGGGTGCGGTGTTACCGCGCCGGGCCATTCTATTGCCGCATCTTTGGCATTGAATGAAACGAATATAGGCACATGCCGCGGGTACTGTTCTGACCAGGAGCGCAGTAGCGTCAGACAATGAACCAGCGATTGGCAGTTACTGCGATCATCGAGATTCTGAACATGCAGCACTGGGAACTGGCTGCCGCGGTCGCGATTAGGGAACAACGAACCCTCGGGATCGTAGAAAACATCCAATTCAAGTTTTCGGACACCCAATCTAAGCTGTTCTGGCAGTGACAGATGGCTGTACTCCAAGGACGCGGCAACTTCGGGTCGGCCAGCAGACAGGGCTTCGAAATTCGCGGCAGGCATCGCCAGCTTGTAGCTGTTGTGGCTGCCAATAATCTGAATGTCGTTCAGACGCAGCGCTCCTTCGGCCGCCGTCGCTTGGCTCACTACAGCCAAAGGCAACATCATCGTGACTGACAGCAGCGACAAACCAATCAACGCCGACCTGCCGAAAGATGACCGTAATCTCATGGATTCAGGCTTTCAGGAGATCAGCGACTGCACGTTTGGTCATGACTTTTACCAGGTGGGCACGATATTCAGCAGACGCATGCAGGTCGCTATTAAAACCGGCGTCAGGCACCTCAACTGTCTCTACCGCTTCAACAGACAGTTGCTCCCGCAGCACCTCTTCCAGCGCCGTAGCACGAAATGCACAGGGACCAGCCCCGGTGACACCGACACGAATATCACCGGAGAAATCGGCCACCAGCACGCCAACCGTGGCATAACGGGAAGCGGGGTTCGGGAACTTCCGATACGCTGCTCGAGTCGGGCACTGAAATTCGATGCGGCTGAGTATTTCACCAGGCTCCAGCGCCGTTTCGAACAGATCTTTGAAATAGTCATCAGCACTGATGCTACGGCTGGCGGTATAAACGGTTGCGCCAAGTGCCACCACGGCCGCGGGATAATCAGCTGCCGGATCACTGTTAGCGACTGAACCGCCCAGTGTCCCGCGATTGCGAACCTGACCATCACCAATCTGACCAGCCAGAGCCGACAGCACCGGCAGTACCCGTCTGATTTCTGCTGAATCAGCCACGTCGGCGTGTCGAGTAAAAGCGCCCACACTTACCCGATCATCTCGAACTTCAATACCCGATAGTTCGGCAATGCCACTGAGGTCGATAACATCTGTAGGCGCTGCCAGACGCTGCTTCAGCGTCGGTATCAGGGTCTGCCCGCCTGCCAGAAACATGCCGTCTTCGACGGCTTTGAACAGCGCCTGAGCTTCTTCCACACTGGTCGGTTTGTGATAGTTAAACTGATACATGAGCCAATTCCTCCGCCCAGATCTTCCGATTCATGCCGTTCTCCTGTTCTGCAGCACCCGCCAGATTTTCTCGGAGGTGGCCGGCATAGCCACCGCCTCACCCAGGGCGTCCGCAACCGCATTCATGATTGCCGCCGGTGACCCGATGGCACCTGCTTCACCACAGCCTTTCACGCCGAGCGGGTTATGGGTGCAGGGTGTCACTGTGGTGTCAACGCGGAAGTCCGGGAGATCATCGGCACGAGGCATGCAGTAGTCCATATAGGAGCCGGTGATCAGCTGCCCGTATTCATCATAGATACCGTGTTCGAGCAGAGCCTGACCGACACCCTGAGCAAGACCGCCATGCACCTGTCCGGCAACGATCATCGGATTGATAATGTGCCCGAAATCGTCAACAGCAACAAAATCCACCAGCTCAATAACACCGGTGGCTTCATCAATCTCGATTTCGGCTATGTGAGTTCCAGCGGGATAGGTGAAGTTTTCAGGGTCATAGAAAGCTTTTTCTGAAAAACCCGGCTCCAGTTCAGTGGGATAGTTGGTTGGCACATACGCAGCAAAAGCGACCTCGCCGAACGTCAACGCCTGATTACTGTCCCGCACCACAAAACTTCCATCGGTGAAATCGACGGCAGCCGGATCTGCTTCCAGCATGTGTGCGGCAATCTTTGTGCCCTTCGCAATGAGCTTATCCGCAGCGCCCATCAACGCGGAGCCACCGACAGCCAGCGAACGTGACCCATAAGTGCCAAGACCAAATTCGACCCGACCGGTATCGCCGTGCACCACTTCCACATCGTCGAAAGGAATACCGAGACGGTCCGAGACAATCTGCGCAAACGTCGTTTCATGGCCCTGGCCATGACTGTGGGATCCGGTAAAGACAGTGACATTGCCAGTCGGATTGACCCGAATCTCGCCACTTTCATACAGGCCAACCCCCGCGCCAAGCTGAATCGCCAGCTGCGACGGTGCCAGTCCGCAGGCTTCGATGTAGCAGGACAGCCCAAGCCCTCGGCGCTTGCCAGCGGCTGCCGCCGCTTCGCGCCGCGCCGGAAAACCATCGTAATCAATCATTGCCAGGGCACGATCCAGGCTGACCTGATAGTCACCGGTGTCATAGGTCAGCGCTACCGGTGTGTCGTAAGGAAACTGATCTGGGGTGATCATGTTGAAGCGGCGCAGCTCGGCCGGATCACGACCGAGCTCGCGGGCTGCCTGTTCGACCACCCGCTCAACGACATAGGTCGCTTCCGGGCGCCCGGCTCCGCGGTAGGCGTCAACGGGAGCGGTATTGGTATAGACACCCTGCACTTCCACATAGATATTCGGAGTGCGGTACTGGCCAGCCAGCAGTGTTCCGTAAAGATAAGTCGGCACTGATGAGCCGAACGTCGACAGGTAAGCGCCGAGGTTGGCTGTGGTGCTGACTTTCAACGCGACAAACTCACCGGCTTCATTCATGCCCAGTTCGGCATGGGTGACATGGTCTCGGCCGTGGGCGTCGGCGAGAAACGCCTCGCTGCGATCCGCAGTCCATTTGATTGTCATCCCGGTGCGCCGCGCCGCCCAGATCACCGCAGTTTCTTCTGCGTAGATGAAAATCTTCGAACCAAATCCACCGCCTACATCCGGCGCAATGATTCTCAGCTTGTGTTCAGGAGCAACCTGAACGAACGCTGACAGTACCAGGCGCGCCAGGTGCGGATTCTGACTGGTGGTGTAGAGAGTGTGCTCGCCACTCCCAGGATCGTAACTGCCCAGCGCGGCGCGAGGTTCCATTGCATTGGGAATCAGGCGATTGTTGACCAGATCGATCCGAGTGACATGTGCTGCACTCGCCAGAGCTGCCTCTGTCGCCGCCCGTTCGCCCAGTTCCCAGTCAAAAGCGAGATTGTCACTGACACCTTCATGGATCTGTTCAGACCCGGTGGCCTCAGCAGGATCCACGACCGCATCTAGCTCAGCGAAATCAGTCAGGACCGCCTCAGCACCCTGCCTTGCTGCGGCCAGCGTATCGGCAATGACCAGCCCGTAAGGCTCCCCGACATAGTTTACGAGGGTCGCGGCTAGCGGCGGATGTGGTGCGGAAACCATATCCGAGCCATCTTTCTGTTTGACCAGCCAGCCGCAGGGGATGTCACCCAGACCATCTTCCGCCATCTGCTGACCAGTAAGTACCGTACAGACACCGCGGACATTCGCAGCCTCCGAAACGTCGATGTCTTCAATCCGGGCTCTGGCATAGGGCGACCTGAGAAAAACCGCGTACTTCTGCCCGGCCACGTTGAAATCATCGGTGTACCGCCCGGTACCGGTGATGAAACGCAGATCCTCTTTGCGTTTTACGGAAGCACCAATTCCGGTCTGCACGACTGCTTCACTCATCTCAGTTCTCCTGAGTCTGGTCTGTCCCTGCCCTCGCCACCTGCAACACTGCTTGGACAATATTGTGGTAACCCGTACACCGGCAAATGTTGCCTTCCAACCCCTCGCGGACTTCCTGATTGGTCTGCACACCGACGTTTTCGACCAGGTCGATGGCACTCATGATCATGCCCGGGGTACAGAATCCACACTGCAGCGCATGACAGTCTCGGAACGCTTGCTGCATCGGGTGGAGATTTTCTGTGCTGCCAATACCTTCGATTGTGGTCACGTTGGACCCATCTACCTGAGCCGCAAGCACGGTGCAGGATTTCACGCCGCGCCCGTCAAGGTGCACTGTGCAGGCCCCACACTGGCTGGTATCACACCCCACATGGGTCCCCGTGAGCTTGAGATGCTCCCGGATGACGTCGACCAGCAGCGTGTTTTCCGGTACGTCGAGGGTGTGGTCGTGACCGTTGACGGTTAGTGAAATCTGCATCAGTTATCTCCCCCGAGATCCGGTTTCCCTTATCGAAAAACTCGAAATTAAAAAGCCAGTCTAAAAAGCCAGAATCATCGCTATCGCCAGTGCTGCGAACATCACAGCCCAGATCACCCAGCTACCGCTGCGCTCATAGGCCCGCTCAACCGGCACGCTGTCAGCGGCCGTCGCCTGCGGCGCTTCACCACTGACTTCTTTACCAAACGCGGCGAAAAAATCGTCCGCCATTTTTCGCGCGGCACCATCGATCAAACGCGAGCCAACCTGGGCCAGTTTGCCACCTACGTTGGCTTTCACCTGATAGGAAAGCAATGTCGCCGACCCTTCTTCGCGCAGCTCAACATTAGCAGTGCCTTTACCGAAACCGGCAGCACCGCCTTTAACATTCGCCTGCAGGGTATAACTGGTAGGTGGGTTGACGTCCGCGAGGTTCAGCTGCGCCTGAAACGTTGCGCTGACCGGGCCAATTTTGGCTTTGACGGATGCGACAAACTGATCGTCGCCAGCCTGTTCCATGCTCTGACAACCATCGATACACCGCCCCAGGATCTCCGGGTCGTTGAGGCCACGCCAGACTGTTTCGAGACCCGCAGCAATGCGGTACTCGCCCGTTTGTTCCACCGGCTTCCCCAGAAGTATTGCAATGACTGTGAGTCGCAAGGGTCGCACGATTAACGGAAAGCGGCAACGGCGAGGGCTGCCCGCTACCCGTGACTATCCTCACTCCAGGTCCCAAAGAACGCTGAACGCGCAGCGGGTGGCGAAACACAGCAAGTCCGGGAGGTTCTCAGCGCCTGTGCAGCGCTACGACACCATCAGTGGCAGCTTTGCGATGGCTGCTCAGAAACTCATTCAGCTGTTGCAGCGGCAATGCCCTGCTGATTAGAAAACCCTGCACCAGATCGCATTCGATTTCCCGCAGCAGATTCAGTTCCGCTGCTTTCTCAACACCTTCCGCGATGACCTCAAGATTCAGCAAACGGGCAATTTCGACAATTTTAGCGGCCATCTCCCGCGCAGATTTCGATGCAGTCACGGGTGTGATGAATGATCGATCGATTTTGATCGCGTCCAACGGCAGCGTACGCAACATATTCAAAGATGAATAACCCGTACCAAAGTCATCGAGCGCCACATGCACCCCGGCAGCTCTAAGCTTGTCGAGCTCGCTGACAATCCGCTCGGCATCTTCAACAAACACCGATTCGGTCAGCTCCAGCTCCATGCGGTTGGCCACCAGAGAACAACGCACCAGCTCTTCTAAGAAACTATCCGCGAAACCCGGCCGCACAAACTGCTGCGAAGAAATATTAATGGCTACCCGCTTCAGGCCGAGCCGGTAGTCGTCGCTCATGCGCAGACACTCAGCGCTTTTTTCCACCAGTAGTCGGGTGAATGCCTGTATCAGCCCGGTATCTTCGGCTACCGGGATAAACTGATCCGGAGTCAACGGATCGTCGTCATCCTGTGGCCAGCGGATCAATCCTTCCACCAGTTCGATTCGATTCGTGCGCAGATTGAGCTTGGGTTGAAAGTGCAGCTCGAGACGCTCGTCGGCAATCACCTCACGCAGGCGGGCTTCGATACGGACCCGTTTTTCGGTCGCCTGATTGAGCGACTCGTCGAAGAATGCAAACGCACTGCCTTTATGCTCTTTGGCCTTGTACATGGCCACATCCGCTTTCATCAACAACACGCCCGGCTCAGTGCCGTCGTCAGGAAACACCGACACCCCGACAGAAACATCCACCGGGTGACTGACGCCATCCACGACAAACGGGCAACACACGGCTTCAATCAGGCGCTCACATAATAGAGTCAATTCAGACTGGTCTTTAAAATCCGGGAAGATGATCGCAAACTCGTCACCACCCAGTCGGGCCACGACATCGGTCACGCGCAACCCTTCCTTCAATCTATTGGCAACTTCGCGCAGCATCTCGTCGCCGGTCAGATGGCCCTCTGTATCATTTATCTGTTTGAAGCGATCGAGATCCAGAAACAGCAACGCACCCTGCGCGCCTCGTCGTTTCGCCACCAGTATCTGTTCCTGCAGACGGTCATTGAAAGCCTGGCGGTTGATCAGCCCGGTGAGCACATCGTAATTGGCCTGACGGTACAGGGCTCGTGCCCGATCGGCATTGGTCGCGGCTACCGACAGACGGTCAGCCAGTTCCGACAAGGTAGAACTATCACTTTCTGAAAGTGCACGGTCGCTGCGGGCAAACAGATAGCCAGCCAGGGCACCGTCACGACGAATCGCAAATCCGGTACTGCAGGGTTCGCCGAGATGGCTGCCCATCAAATATCGTGCCTGCTCTGCAGTGCTTTCCAGAAGCTCAAAGGACAGCAATTCTGAGCGCAGGTTTTCATCTTCGAGTTCAAACAGTTTACCGCCGCCAGACCCTTCGACCAGATAGACGCAGCAGGCGACTTCGCAACTCTGAGTCGCAAGCTGGAGTGCCTGTCTGAGCAGATCATCTCCATTCGCGCCGGACAGAATCAGACGATCAATCTCGGCGAGAGCCTGCATCTTCTGAAATGAGTTACCCAGACGTTCCGTCATCAAATTGAAGTCAGCGCCGAGTTTCTCGAACTCATCGCCAGTCTTCAAGTTAACCCGGTGGCTGTAATCTCCATCGCTGATCGACATCGTCGCTGCTTTGAGATCTGCCAGCGGCGCTACTACCCGACGAATCTGCCGCAACAATAGCCAACCGATGGCCAGCGCCGCCAGAAGGATCATCAGCGGCAGCACTTTCGCAATCAGGCTGACATGACGCAATGCAACTGTTACGAGCTGTGAAGAAGATACCGAGAGCTTTATATCTGTGTTGAAGACACTGGCCAATGGCAGATGCCAGGCTGCCTCTATGCGCTCACCTTCAGTTTCGTCGACAAGAGCCGCACCATGGCAGTCGATCAGCTGATCATCCAGCGTAATACACCGCTCCACGCCGTAATGCACTTGACCCAGATCTTTAAATAGAACATCGAATGATATGGTGCCGATGAGCACGACATCATCCTGGGGGACTTGAATCAGTATGCTGTTCTCACCCAGAGCCAGTACAGTTTTTTCAACCTTTACCGGTGATTCGACGATGGCAAAACCACCAATAGTATGGTCTTGCGTCACTGACATGCCGCTCAGATACAGCAGTCTGACTTCCGATTCAGCACGCTCAATCTGATTGAGCACGTCAAGTGCGTAGGTTTTAGTGGATTCTCGCAGCTGTTTTTGGGCGAGCGACAGAGTCTGGGCTTCGATTTCCGACATCGCCAGAACCGCCAGACCAGCCAGCGGCAGCAGTCCGCAGACGAGCACAAACAGTACGATGTTGCGTTCGACCCGGCTGCGAAAGGCGGACAATCTGAACATGTCAGAAGTCCTCACCGACGCCAACGAAGCTGCCTTCAGCCGCCCGGACTAATTCGTCGCGACTTGCGCGTGCTGTCAGCAGCGGTGTAGAGACACCATCTTCGCCAACGCTAGACAGATTGAAGTCACTATTGAACGGCACCAGATTACGGTCTTTACGCAACTGACCGCGCAAACCCGGCTCAGCCTCGCGCCGAATCTTCAAATATTGATAGGTCTGCCCCCGGGGATCGATGATTACTGGTCCGGGAAGCTCGTCCAATGAATCCGGATAGTCGAAATTGTTCGAAAAGTAGCGCTCGAGACGCATATCCAATGTCCCGATATCCGTGACTGCCTGACCCGGAAAGGCCCGACTGACGACGGCTCCGTAAAGCGGCACCGCAATCGCAGACAATAAGCCCGCGACGCAAAGCGCAACAAGCACTGCTAACAGTGTGAAACCACCAGAACGCATCAAACCCCTCGAGCTACAAAGTTTTAGGCCCCGACAATCTAAATCTGATCCGCCTGAATTACTGTGTTCGACTGTTCTGACAAAGCTATGGGACTGCTGATTTGAGGATCACGTCACATTAGTCGACAAAAATGTTCATGAAATTCCCGAATTTAGGTGCGCATGAAGGTTGCCTGACAAGATCCTTTGCGAAACAATAGAAGACCGCAGCATCCACTCATGGCGCTGACGCGCCACCTGACTGACATCGAGGGCTTGATATGGAAGATCACCCACCCGAACTACTGATGCGCGGCCTGTTGCGCGCTTATTACTGGATGGACGAAAGTCTGCAGAACGGTCTGCAGCAGGCGGGCTATCCACCCCGAACCCGCACCCAGACGATGATTCTGATCAATATTGCTGACGGTGTTACCCGAGCGGCTGAACTCGCGCGGGTACTGGGCGTGAGCCGGCAGGCTATCCAGCAGCAGATCAACGAACTGGAACGTGACGACCTGGTGACCCAGATTCCGGATCCCACTGATCGGCGCGCCAATCGCATCGTCTTCAGCGAGAAGGGTTCAGAACTCATCAATGCTGCGCTCGCCACACTTCGCCAATCCGAACAGGCGCTGGCGATGCGCATGGGCTACGAAACTGTCAGCAGTCTGCGCCGGGCGCTGATGTCTGACTGGGGTCCGGTGATCGGCGAACACCATCCACCAGGACGCAAGCGCTCAGTTTCCAACGGCTGACCGCTGGCTTTAGATCAGCTTCCTGCGAGGGCGGTATCACGCTGTGTTGATACCGCCGGCAATGGCGGAAACAACTCATCCAGCGGCATCGACAGGCCGTTGCTCTGTACGACACGACAGTGCATACGCTGCAGACGCCGCGGTTCCGTAACGCCGCAGGAGTGAGCGATGATCCCGACCTCTTTCTGCACCATCTTTGCGTAGCGATACACCCGCTCCGCCTTGTCGGCGACCACAAGCCCGCGCTGCAGATCCGGATCATGTGTGGTGATACCCGTCGGGCAGGTATTACGATTGCATTGCATCGCCTGAATACAACCCAGGGAGAACATGAAGCCCCGAGCACTGACCACGGCATCAGCGCCGACACACAGCGCCCATGCAACCTGGCCCGGGGTGATGAGCTTGCCGCTGGTGATCAGGCGTATGCGGGATTTCAGGTTGTAACGGGTAAGGGTATCGGCTACCAGCGGCAGACTCTCGCGCACAGGCAAACCCATGTAATCGATCAGGCTCATGGGCGCAGCGCCAGTGCCGCCTTCCGCACTATCAATGGTGATGAAGTCAGGCGCGCTTTCAATACCACGCTTGAGGATTTCCTGACACAGATCGTCGAGCCAGCCATACGCGCCGATCACACACTTGAAGCCGGTCGGTTTGCCGGTAACCTCCCGTACCCGATGGACGAAGTCGAGTAACTCACCTGCATTGTTGACGTCCGGGTGCCGATTCGGACTGATGGAATCCTGACCAACAGCAATGAAGCGGATTTTGGCAATCTCTTCAGTCACTTTACCGCCAGGCAGAATTCCACCTTTGCCGGGTTTGGCACCCTGACTGAGCTTGATCTCAATCATCCGAACCTGTTCATGCGCGGCAACCTCCCGCAGTCGGTCGTCACTGAGATTACCGGCCTGGTCGCGCACGCCATATTTGGCAGTCCCGATCTGAAACACAATATCTGCACCTCCTTCGAGGTGATAAGGGGACAATGCACCTTCGCCGGTGTTCATCCAGCAGCCGGCTTTCTTTGCACCTCGGGACAGAGCCCGGATTGCCGGGCTGGAGATTGCGCCATAGCTCATGCCCGAGACGTTGAAAAAGCTGGCTGTTTCGTACGGCTGACGGCAATAAGGACCAAACGTGATTGGACCGGACTCGACTGCATCACGCTCGAGTGTTGGATAAGCGCAGTTCACAAACAGCAGTGTGCCCGGAGGTTTGAGATCCCGGGTTGAACCGAACGCGACGGTGGTGTCTTCACCCTTGGCAGCCTGATACACCCAGGAGCGCTCCGATCTGTTGAACGGCATTTCCTCACGATCCATCGCAAAAAAATACTGTCGAAAGAATTCACCAAGGTGTTCGAAGAGATATCGGAAACGGCCAATCACCGGATAGTTCCGACGCACTGCGTGTTCGGTCTGGCGGACGTCGATGATATACATCACCACTATCGCTACCAATCCAAAGGCCAGCAGGCTGAGAAATATCTCAACCAGAATCGTCAGAACCTGATACGGAAATTCCACTGATCCCCTCCAAGAATTTTGGTCTCGCGCTTCGGATGGAGCACGTATCCGACTTGGCTAAGCCTAGGCTCTGTTGGTTCCACAAACAATCGCAGGCGCCAAAAACTCGGTTATGCTTTCGTCAGTCTTCAAAATCTCTCAAACCCGGAGAATTCGTCAATGGCTCAGACCAAGAACGCGGTAGTCATCCTGTTGGACAGCCTGAATCGTCATATGCTCGGCTGCTATGGAGGTGACGAGTTCGAAACACCGAATCTTGATCGATTTGCTGCCCGCGCCACCCGCTTCGACAATCACTGCGTTGGCTCTCTGCCGTGCATGCCCGCCCGCCACGACATTCTGGTGGGCGCACTGGACTTCCTCTGGAAGCCGTGGGGATCAATTGAGTTATGGGAACAGCCGCTGACTGTGCCACTGCGCGCCAAAGGCGTGACGACGATGCTGATCAGCGACCATCCCCATCTGTTCGAAAGCGGTGGCGAGAACTATCACACTGACTTCCGGGCCTGGGACTACGTACGCGGCCACGAAAACGATCCCTGGAAAACTCAACCAGATCCGACCTGGATGGGCGCGCCGGCACTTCCCGCAAGCACCGGCCGGGGCCAGTACTACAAGGAGTCCCGCACCTACTTCCGCAACGAAGCAGATTTCCCGGGGCCAAAAACCATGCAGGCAACTGTCGACTGGCTGCAGCAGAACGACGGGAGCGACAAGCCGTTTCTGTTGTTTGTCGACGAGTTCGATCCCCATGAACCCTTCGATACACCTGATCCCTGGGCCAACAAGTACGACCCGGATTGGGACGAAGAGTTGATGATCTGGCCCCCATATTCGGTAAAAACCGTTGAAAACGGAATACTCAACGAAAAACAGGCGCGCCACGTACGGGCAAACTACGGCTCAAAACTGAGCATGATTGACCACTGGTTCGGCAAAGTGCTGGATACGCTGGATGCCCAGAACCTCTGGGAAGATACGATGGTCATCGTCTGTACCGATCACGGACATTATCTTGGCGAGCGGGACATCTTCGGCAAGCCCGGCGTGCCACACTACGAGCCCATGGGGCACACCCCGTTGATGATCTACCACCCACAGTCCAGCGTGCAGACCGTGGATGGACTGACCACCAACGTGGATATCAATGCAACGCTCTGCGATCTGTTCGGGGTTGAGGCGGATCAGCGCAACCACGGCAAATCCATGCTGCCGATGCTGACAGGTGAGCAGACGTCGATCCGGGAGTGGGCACTGGCAGGCATCTATGGCCGCTGGGTGCACGTGCTCGACGGTAAACGCAAATACGCACGTGGCCCGGTCAACGACGACAATCTACCGCTATCGATGTGGTCGAACCGCTGGTCGACGATGCCCATCCACATCATGCCGGATCTGCGGCTGCCGATGCCGGATCGCAGGGCATTTCTCGATTTCATGCCGAGTTCTGAAATACCGGTAATCCGCCAGCAATTCCAACCGGGTGACATGTTGCCCTACTGGTGTGTGGGTCAACGCATCAACGAGCACTATCTCTACGATCTGCACAACGACCCGCAGGAGACTGAAAACCTGCTGGGTAGCCAGGCCGAGAAAGACATGCAGGACCTGCTGCGGACTGCGTTAACAGAAGTTGAAGCGCCTGCAGAGCAGCTGGCCCGGCTGGGTCTGAGTTAGACAGGCACTCATAGATTGTGATCAAGGCAGCTGCAGCAGCTCGCCTTCCAGCACCGCGTGGACTCTGCCACCGACCTGAAGCTCATCGCCAATGCGTAGATAGAGCCTCGAGGGTCGATTGATCTCCACACCCTGATCAACCACCAGCTCACGCGGCCGCGGCTCAAGATCGCGGAGGTAGGCGGCAAACGCTGCGTTAGCGCTGCCTGTTGCCGGATCTTCGCGGATCCCGTCGACTGCAAAGAACATTCTCGCTGCAAAATCTGAATCTCTATAGCCGCTGTGGGCACCTGATCCGCTGTGGGCACCTGAATAACTGTCAGCACTGAACGCGAACACACTGAATCCACCATCGCCGGCTGTTATTTCGTCGAAGCGCGCTTCGTTGATTTTGACGCGCTGAAGTGCAGCCAGTGTTCGAACTCCTATCAGCAGAAATCGCGGACCAACCTGTCCGTAACGTAGCGGATAGTCCGGGTCCAGATCTGCTTCAGACAGTTGCAGTAGCTCAGCCGCCGAAGAAGTCGTTACCCCTTCTTCGAATACCACGGGCGGTGCGGTTAACCAGCCGCTGCCATTGTGAAAAGACACCGGGACCTGACCCGCAGCCAGATTCAGAGTAATGGCGCCTTTGCCACCGGTCAGGACCCAGGCGGTGCCAAGAGTCGGATGACCCGCAAATGGCAGTTCGCTGGTTGGCGTGAAGATACGGACATCTGCTTCACCGTCGTTGTGCCGGGTAACAAAAGTGGTTTCCGAAAAATTGGTTTCCAGCGCAATGGCCTGCATCTGCGCGGATGAAAGCGACGCCGCATCGTGCACCACGGCCAGCTGATTGCCTGCAAACGCGCGTTCCGCGAAGACGTCAACAATGGTCAATTTCATGGGCTTGTTCCTGAACCTCAATATCCGCGGACTGCATGGTCGCGGCCAACCAACAGGCTTTGTCGAAATGAACCATGCAGCCTACCATTGTCCGCATGTACCTGGACCTCAAAGCGCTCGGCGAAACTCTGGCTCAGATCCTGGGCTGGCAAGCGATCACGCTTGAGGAGCTGGCAGGATCGACTTCGGCGGCGCTGTTTGTCATTCGCAGCGCTGACGGCGAAGCCGTCGTCCGGATTTTTGATGGACAACGCTGGCAGGAAAGCACATCGAGCCTGAGCGAAAGGGAAGGCGAAATCCTGAGAACTTTGGTCGGCACTCGCCTGCCTGCTCCGGAACTGCTGACAACCTTGCCGGATAATGGCGTGGTAATGACCCTGATGCCGGGCCGAGTCTGGCTGCCCCAAGCGCCCAGTGCACCATGGCTGTACGAGCTTGCCGGGATGCTGACTCGCATCCACCAGGCACCTGTGGTTGTACCGTGGGTATATGAGTCATGGAACAGCATGGGTAAGCAGGATGCGCTCGAGTGGTGGAGCGATTCAGATCTGTGGAAACAGTGTCAGCTGATCCTCAAAACGCGACCAGAGACTGACACCACCTTCATTCACCGAGACTACCATCCCGTTAACCTGCTCTGGCGGGATGACCACATCTGCGCGGTCGTTGACTGGGTCAATGCCTGTATGGGTCCCGCGGCAGTTGACGTCGCGCACTGTCGATTGAACCTCGCGCTCATGTATGGCCTCACTGCTGCGGACAGTTTTCTTGCAGCCTACGAACAGCTGAACCCCAGTTGGCACTACCAGACTTTCTGGGATATCGATGCCGCGTTCAGCAGCCTGCCTCACCTTGAGCCCTACCCACCGTGGCAGCATTTTGGCCTGACAGGTCCTGACCAGCAGATGATTCAGCAACGACTGGTAGCGTTCGTGGCTTCAGCAATCGACAATGCATCCACCTGAGGAGATCCACTATGACAGCAACCATTGAACAGATTTTCAGCGCTGCCGGTCATGGCGAGCCACAATCGGCTCGGGCTGAAGCCCAACTCGTCGCCGACGTCGGCCTGGACGGAGATCGCTACGCCGGCACCGGCGTGATCTCGCTGATCCAAGCGGAGGCTGTTGAAGCCTTCAACGCCGCCACAGGTTTGTCCATAAATCCGGCGGCGACCGGTCGCAACTTGGTCACTCGCGGTATTGCGCTGAATCCGCTGGTCGGTAAACGATTCAAAATCGGCGAGGTGGAACTGGAAGGAACTGAACTGTGCGACCCATGCGCCACCCTGGGCAAACTGCTGGCAACGGAGCAGATCAGCGCGGCAGCCGTGGTTCGAAATTTCACTGACACTGCCGGAGTCAGAGCACGGGTCCTGTCTACCGGCTCAATTGCAGCCGGCACCGTAATCACCGACAACGGTTGAGCGGGTCGGCACAGCAGAGCAGAGGCTGCCCGGTACAGACCAGGCAGCCCGGGCAACTCAGTTTTTGAACTCAGCGACCACTGACGACAGAGATTCTTTGGCATCACCAAACAGCATGCGGGTGTTTTCGCCAAAGAACAGCGGATTGTCCACGCCCGAGAAACCGGAGGCCATTGATCGTTTGAGGACAAAGACCGTTCTGGCCTGGTCAACGTTGATGATCGGCATTCCGTAGATCGGGCTGTTTTCGTCTTCGCGCGCGGCGGGGTTAACAACGTCGTTAGCGCCAATCACCACAGCAACGTCGACATTACTGATACGTGGATTGATGTCATCCATTTCCACCAGCTGGTCGTAAGGCACGTTGGCTTCAGCAAGCAGCACGTTCATGTGTCCTGGCATACGACCGGCAACAGGGTGTATGGCGTAGGTCACTTCAGCGCCGTTGGCTTCTAGCAGTTCACCCAGTTCACGCACCACGTGCTGAGCCTGCGCCACAGCCATGCCGTAGCCAGGCACAAAGGTTACCGACGCTGCAGCTTCCAGGATCAGATAAGCATCGTCGGCAACGATGGGTTTAACTTCACCTTCGACTTTCGTCGCGGTCTTGACTGCACCAAAACCCGAAAACAGCACGTTGGCCAACGAGCGGTTCATCGCTTTACACATGATATTGGTGAGAATGATGCCGGCAGCACCTACCAGGGATCCGGCAACAATCAGAATGATGTTGTTGATCGCAAATCCTGCTGCCGCTGCCGCAAGCCCTGAATAGCTGTTGAGCAGTGAAATCACGACCGGCATATCCGCCCCGCCAACAGGGATAACGGCCATGACTCCAAAAATCAGACTGAGCACGATCACCGCGTAGAAGTAAGGTGAAGTGAGCGATGGATCCATCGCAAAGAGCACACCGCAGATCACCAGGACTGCCAGGAGCGCTGCATTGACGATCCGCTGGGCGCCAAACACGATTGCGCTGCTGGTCATGACTTCAGACAATTTGCCCCAGGCAATGATACTGCCCGAGAAAGTCATGCCACCAATCAGCACTGACAAAAGGACAGTGATGATGGTGAAGGTGGTATTGCCGGTGTTGTAGAGAGCCGCCCAGCCAACGAATAGACTGGCGATACCGCCAGAGCCGTTAAACAGCGCCACCATTTCCGGCATACCTGTCATCTCAACTTTCTGCGCAGCGACTGCACCGACGATACCGCCAACCACCATTGCGGCAACAATCCACTGATACTCGAGGATTTCCCGCGACAGCAGAGTCACCAGAACCGCTATAAACATCGCCACTGCGGAGATCAGATTGCCGCGCACCGCGGTTGCGGGTGAAGACAGCTGTTTCAGACCAAATATGAACAGTGCCGCCGACAGGATGTAGGTGGCATTGATGAACGCTGCGCTCATGCTTTACCTCCGGAACCGCTGTCTTTTTTCTTGAACATGGAGAGCATTCGATTAGTCACCATGTAGCCGCCGACCACGTTGATGGTGGCAAATATCACGGCCAGTGCGCCAAGCCAGGTGGCCCAGGCATCCAGTCCTGCCCCGGCAGAACCGAGCGCGCCGACCAGGGTGATCCCTGAAATGGCATTGGCACCTGACATCAGCGGGGTATGCAGCGTAGCTGGCACCTTCGAGATCAGCTCAAAGCCCAGGAAGATGGACAGCATTAGAACAAAAGCTAGAAAAATGGCTTCCATTGAGCTTCTCCGATTAAAGGTTTTTGATGGTTTCGTTGACGATGGCACCGCCACGGGTAATCACGCAGCTGACGACAATTTCGTCCTCAGGATCCAGCGTCAGTGTCTTCTCTTCAGCGTCCCAGAATTCACTGACTAAATTGAACAGGTTGTTCGAATACATGTCGCTGGCGTTACGCGCCACCTGCGAAGGCAGGTTGCCCTGACCGATCACTCTGACGCCATTGATATCGACAATCTGGTTGAGCTCCGAACCTTCGACATTGCCGCCGCTTTCAACCGCCATATCCACCACGACGCTGCCCGGCTGCATGGCTTCCACCATATCCCGGGACACGATGCGCGGCGCGGGCCGGCCGAATACCTGAGCTGTAGTAATCACGACGTCGGATTGGCTGATGACTTTTTTCTGTCCGGCTTTCTGCAGTTCAATCTGTTCCGGAGTCAGTTCTTTGGCATAGCCCTGATCAGTCTGACCGGTATCGCCGAGATCAATTTGAACAAATTTCGCACCCAGCGACTGCACCTGCTCGGCAACCACCGGGCGGGTATCAAATGCTTCGACGCGAGCACCGAGGCGTTTCGCTGTCGCGATGGCCTGCAGGCCTGCAACGCCAGCGCCGATGACAAACACTCGGGAAGGCGCAATGGTGCCCGCCGGAGTCATCATCATCGGAAAAATCTTCGGAGAGTGGTAAGCGGCCTGAACGACCGTCACATACCCGGCGAGGTTAGCCTGCGAGGACAGGGCATCCATCTTCTGGGCACGGGTGCTGCGCGGAATCATCTCCATGGAGATTGCCGTCACATTTGCCGCCGCCAGGGCATCGATCAGAGGTTGTTCATTGAAAGGGTCCAGGAAACTGATATGCACGCTGCCGGACTTCAGCAACGCAACTTCATCCAGCTCGGGTTTGCGCACCCTCAGCACCACGTCTGCGGATCCGAGCATCCCCGCGCGATCAGAGGTCACCTGAGCGCCCGCCTCGGTATAATCATAGTCGAGAAATCCCGACGCCAGACCAGCATCTGATTCTATCGTGACGCTGAACCCGGCAGTGACGAGCTTTTTGACATTCTGCGGCACGATGGCCGCGCGCAGTTCACCCGGCCAGGTTTCCTTTGGCACCCCGATCAGCATTCCAACCCCCAATTGATAACAGCCCCGCGTTTATTTCCGCGTGTTATTCCCCGCGCGTCATACCAGCCCCGGGACAGGTCAGCGAAGTTAGCTAAACCTGTCGGTGAAAACAACCGAAATGGCGTTTGCCAAGGCGTTTCAGCCCCTCTACTTGCATAAGGCTGACACAGTTTCCACAATCGGGCGCTTGACCTTTTGGGGTGGCGGGGATTGGAGAATATGGGCGATCAACGTTCAGGTGTGCCGCGCGGTCTCAGCAACCGTGCTGCAGGCACCGCGGTCGTGGTCGCATTCGTTGCTGGCCTCATAGGCAGTCTGGCACTGCGGCCGCCGAGCTCCGGCACCTCGACCGTCTCTGCCAGCGAAGCTGCCAGCGCAGTCAGAATCCACTGGCGCCTGCCGGTTTCCTTTCAGAGCACCATGCCGGTACTCGGTGACAATCCCATCTATGTCACCGAAGCGCTTCGCAGAATGTCAGCGGGGGCATTGGATCTGACCATCTACGAGCCCGGAGAAATTGTCCCCGCATTCAGCATTACCGACGCAGTACGTGACGGCAAGGTGCACGCCGGCTACACCTGGCTGGGCTACGATCAGGGCAAGATCCCTGCTTCAAGTCTGATTGGCGCGGTGCCGTTCGGCATGGAACCCTGGGAATTCACCGCCTGGTGGTACGACGCCGGTGGCCGCGAACTGGGGCAGGAGCTTTATCTGGAACACGGTATACATGTCATTCTGTGCGGTCTGACGGGCCCCGAAACGGCTGGCTGGTTCCGGGAGCCGGTGAACTCTCTCGCGGACATCCAGGGCCTGAAGATCCGTTTTGCCGGGCTCGGTGGCAAGGTTATGGAGCAGGCGGGCGCATCCGTGACCATGCTTCCAGGGGGAGAAATCTTTCAGGCCCTGGAGAAAGGTGCCATCGATGCCACAGAATTTGCGCTGCCAGTGGTCGATCAGGCACTAGGCTTCAACCGCATTGCCTCCTACAACTACTATCCAGGGTGGCACCAGCCAGCCACCAGCTCCCATCTGGCAATCAACCTGGAAAGCTGGGAAGCACTTGCCACATCCGATCAGGCTCTGCTGGAAACCGCCTGCACTGCAGGTGTAACCCGTAACCTGGCGAAATCAGAAGCTACCCAGGGCGCGATCATCGCCGGTTTCCCTGATCTCGGTGTGTCCGCGCAGACACTGCCAGACGATGTGTTGAGGGAGCTCGAGCGCATCACCAACGAAGTCCTTGATTCAGAGGCAGCGCGTGATGCGCACTTTGCCAGAATCCTCGCCTCGCAACGGGCCTTTCGCGCTGAATATGCCCACTGGAAAGCTCGCGCCTATCTGCCGAGAGACTTCTGAATATGCTTCCGGAAACCGCAATCTCCAGGCGTATTGATCCCTGGCTGGACCGGATCGGTCGCTGGATGTCCTGGGTATGGCTGGTGCTGCTCGCCATCATCGTGTTCAACGTGGTGCTGCGCTATGCCTTTGGCGAGGGCCGGATTGAGTTTGAGGAAATCCAGTGGCATCTGTATTCGGCAGGTTTTCTGCTTGGTCTCAGCTACACCTTTCAGCATGATTCTCATATCCGTGTTGATGTCATCCACGAGCGACTGTCGCCAGCTGCCCAGGCCTGGATAGAGCTGTACGGAATTCTAGTGCTGCTACTGCCGTTTGTGCTGCTGGTGTTGATTTTCGCGGTGCCCTTCGTCTGGACGAGCTACGAACTCGCCGAAGTCTCTCAAGCGCCCGGTGGTTTGCCACTTCGCTGGCTGATCAAAGCTGCGTTGCCGATTGGTTTCGCTTTACTGCTGCTGGCCGCGTTGAGTCGGCTCAGCCGGGTCTGGGCCTTCTTGTTCCTCGGTGGTGACCAGGCTATCAGGGACAATCATGGCCCCTAACGAGATCCTCGCGTTGCTGATGTTCTTTTCGTTCATCAGCCTGGTGTTCAGCGGCTTTCCGGTGGCCTGGATACTGGGTGGGTTGTCGGTGATCTTCACCGCGCTGGCCATTGTGCTGGACGTGGATTTTCAGATCCCTATCGGCCTGGGCTGGGACTACACCTCACTGACCGTTGATCGAATCTGGAATGTGATGGAGAACTGGGTAATGGTTGCTTTACCCATGTTCATTCTCATGGGACTGCTGCTCGACCGGTCCGGGATCGCCCGAGACCTGATGATCAGTTTTGCCCGCCTGTTCGGTGGCATCCGGGGCGGCCTGGCGATCACGGTCACGTTGATCGGGCTACTGCTGGCAGCAACCACCGGCATCATTGGTGCGTCAGTGGTACTGCTGGCGCTGCTGGGACTGCCGGTCATGCTGAAAGAGGGCTACGACGCTTCGTTTGCAGCAGGCACTGTTTGCGCTGTGGGCACGCTCGGCATTCTGATTCCACCGAGCATCATGCTGGTGCTGATGGCGGACCGGATGTCGATGAGCGTGGGTGATCTGTTTCTCGGCGCGGTTTTTCCCGGTGCACTTCTGGGCGGCCTCTACATTGTCTACATTCTGGTCTTCGGCCTGCTGCGACCTGGAGCCGCACCTGCCGCGAAACACGATCCAGTTGACTGGTCGGCCATCGTCGGGCTGTTCAAAGCCATCCTGCCACCGGCGTTCCTGATTCTGGCGGTGCTGGGCAGTATCTTCATGGGTCTGGCAACGCCCACCGAAGCAGCCGGTGTGGGCGCTGCTGGAGCGCTGCTGCTGGCCTGGGCTAAACGCACCCTGAGCTGGACAGAACTGCGCGATGTTCTGGAAGAGACCACCCAAACCACCGCGTTCATCTTCGCCGTACTCCTGGGTGCGACGGCTTTTTCCCTTGTGCTTCGGGGCCTCGGCGGCGATGAACTGATCGAGCGGGCGCTGCTGTCTCTGCCGTTCGATGCTACCGGCATCGTGATCTGCATTCTGATCGCCACTTTTCTGCTCGGGTTTTTCTTAGACTGGATCGAACTGACCCTGATCATCCTGCCCCTGGTTTCACCCGTGGTGTTGAACCTGGGCTTCGATCCGGTGTGGTTCACGGTGCTGTTCGCCGTATGTCTGCAGACCAGTTTCCTTACCCCACCCGTTGGCTTCGCCATTTTCTATCTGAAGGGTGTTGCGCCGCCGGGTATCGACGTTGGCACTATTTACCGTGGCGTCGTGCCATTCATTGCGCTGCAGATATTGGGCTTGCTGATCATCTTCAACTGGCAGGGTCTGGTTACCTGGCTACCCGCTCAGGCTTACGGACCCTGAGTCGACCAGCTTCTCGGCAAACTCGAGCAGATCGTCGAGACTGTGCAGATCCCGATTGAAGTGCGGCACATACCAGCGCGCCTGCGCCAGTTCATCCAGCAGGTGCAGGGCTGCAGAATCGGCGGCTGATAACGCCCGGGCATCCTGAAGTGCAGCGTCAACGCGCTCTGACAGGGTTTGCGAAGCAACCTGGCCAGGCAACAGCTCATCCAGCAGACGGATATCCGCAGCGCTCAGTTCTTCAGTCCCAAAGGACTCATGAACCCTATTAACCAGCACCCCGCCGATATTCAGATCACTTTCACCAAGTCGGCTGGCAAAATACTCAACCTGCCTGAGACTGGCAGATGCTGGCGCGCACACCAGCACAAAGCTGGTTGTGGCTTCGCTCATCAGTGCCATCACTCGATGAGAACGTTCTTTCAGCCCCTCAAACATGCTGGAGAAAGACAGCAGAAACTCCGACAGATCCGCCAGCATGCCAACCCCGGTCAACCGCTCCAGAAACTTCATCATCGCTGCGGAAGAGTGCTGAAACAGATTGAACTGGGCACGTGCTGCAAACCCATAAGGCGCCAGCAACATCCGAGTGAATGAACCATCCAGCATGTCGATCAACCGCCGAGGGCCATCCAGAAAATCCAGAGCATGCTGCGCCGGCGGCGTATCCACAATCAGTAGATCAAATTCCTCAGAACCTGCGATCTCAAGCACCCTTTCCATCGCGATCAGTTCTCTGGAACCTCCCAGCGTCGAGGACAGCTCCTGGTAGTAGCGATTAGCGAAGATGCTGTCACGTACCCGTTCGCTCGGCGAATAGGTTTCGATCATCCGGTCAAAGGTATGTTTGGGATTCAGCATCATCGCTGAGAGCCGGCCATTGGGCACAGCCACTGCCTGCGGAGCATCATCCAGGTGGGCAAGCCCCATCGCCTGGGCCAGCCGCCGGGCAGGATCGATGGTCATCACACAGACCGAACGCCCCGCCTGAGCCGCCAGGATGCCCAACGCGGCTGCGCTGGTAGTCTTACCCACACCTCCGGCGCCACAGCAGACAATTATCCTGGCGTCACGAATCATCGCCGGAATATCGAACCCAGTGTTCAAAAGCCGTTCAGCCATTAGTGCTCTCCACACTCAGATGGCGTGCCAGACGTTGGATCAGATCTTCACCCACGTGCGTCGTCAATCTCGGCAGCAGCAGATGATCCATGCCCTCCAGGCCGGTCAATGCCAGTTCCTGGACCGCGGCAAGCTCCGCTTCAGCACACGCGGCTCGGATACCTGCGGCAAGACCATCCGCCGCCTGCAGCTGCAACAGCTGTTCGACTTCGCTGGCTTCAAACCTGCGGGCAACATGCTGGTTTACCAGCACCGGACCAGTGTTAATACGCCGTTCAACGCAGAATTCATGCAGTTCCCGGGCTTCCTGAATCGCCATTTCTTCAGGCAGAGTAGCGAGCAGCACCCGAGTTCGTTCAGGATCGAGCAGCATGTCCTGGATCTTTCGGGCGTTGTGATTGAGTGGTCCAACCTGGACCACTTTCGCGGTGGCAGATGGGACATCAAGCAATGTCATCAGATGGCCGGTTGCCGGGGCGTCGACAATCACTCGCGCAAATCGCGATTCGCACACCAGATCATAGATCTTGCCCAGACACATCAACTCCTGAAAACCCGGCGCTGCCTCGGCGAAATCACGGAACATGTGGCTGGTGAGAAAACTGTCGTAGAGGCCCGAAAAAGGCACCTTGCGCTTAACGTATTCGCGAACCGCCGAGAGGCTGTCCACATCAGCAATCCAGAGGTCAGGCAAGATCTCGCGTGGCTCATAGGCCACAGGCACCTCAAACACCGGATGGGCCGGCCAGTTGCCATTCAAAGACAGCAGGATGGTAGGCCCGCTGGAAGCACAGACGGCCGCCAGCGCACTCGAAAGGACAGTTTTACCAACACCGCCTTTGCCGGAAACGATGAGCAGCTTTTCGAGATATGGCAGGCCTTGGGTCATGGCGTCATTGTGCCAGCCTCAGCTAACGTAGTAATACGGACTTCCCATTGTGGGCCGATTCGGCACAATGAACCTGACATCTGAAACCGGGGCAGCTGCATGAGCGTCTACGAAGTGGTGGCAAAAAACTACAGCGCCGCCCACGAAAACAAGATCCACAGTGACGAAGTCGCCCAGAAGCTCGGCTTCAAAGGCGCGCTGGTGCCTGGGGTCGCCGTATTCGGTCATCTGACCTATCCAATGGTGCAGAGATTTGGCGACGCCTGGCTCAGCAGTGCCGAGTGTAGCGTTAAATTTCTCAAACCCGCCTACCACGACGATGCGCTGACCATCACCACCACAGAAGACAACGGCCGGTTTTTTGTCCGCTGTCATAACGCAGAAGGCATCCTGCTTGCAGATCTGCAGACTTCTGCACCGGGTGAATTGCCAGCGCCGGAAGATCAGAGCGTATTCGCCCCAGAACCGAAACGCAGTGATCGACCCGATATGGTCTGGGACACTGTGGTGGCCGATCAACCATTTCCGCAATGGCATCTGCAGCTTACTGAAGACGGCAATCGCACCTATACCGAACAGATCTCTGACCCTCTCGGTCTTTACCGATTTGTTGTCCACCCGCACTGGCTGCTGTCGACGGCCAATCGAGCACTCACCCGCGAGTATGTCATGCCGGCGTGGATTCATGTCGGCTCAGACATCCGCTTCCGATCGCTGGTACGCGTTGGCGATACGCTGACAGTGAATGCTGTGCCGCTGCAGAAGTGGGAGCGTAAAGGTCACGAATTCATTCGCCTCTACCTGGCCTATCATCGCGAAGGTGTGCTGACCACAGAGATCTTCCATACCGCTATCTTCAAGGTGGCGACGTGAACGCAAAACTGGCGGTGTTCGCCTCCCACGGCGGCTCGATACTGCAGGCAGTACTCGATGCGTGCGGGCAAAACGAGCTGCCGCTGGACGTTGTTCTGGTAATCAGCAACAACTCAGGGTCAATCGCACTGGATCGCGCCCGGGAACAGCAGATCCCCACCGCCCACTTCAGCAGCCAGACCCATCCGCATCCGAACACGTTGGATGAAAGCATTGTCAGCGCGTTGCGCCAGGCGCAAGTGGACTGGGTGCTGCTGGCCGGATACATGAAAAAGCTCGGGCCAAAGACACTGGAGACCTATCGCAATCGAATTCTCAACGCCCACCCAGCCCTGCTGCCTAAATATGGCGGGCACGGCTTCTACGGCCGCAAAGTACATGAAGCTGTGCTGGCGTCTGGAGATCGAGAAAGTGGCGCCACGGTGCATCTGGTAGAGGGAGACTACGATACCGGTCCGATGCTGTCGCAGGTCCGGGTCCCGGTGAAATCCGATGACAACGTTGATGCCCTTGAAGCCAGAGTGAAAGCCGCGGAGCGCAAGCTGGTGCTGGCAACGCTGGGTGAGCTGGTTAATCGCAAGCTGGCCGCTGGCTATTGATATCCAACTGCGAACGCTGAACAGCGACGACCACCAAGCCTATCGGCAGCTGCGCCTGGAAATGCTGCGCGAAGAACCCACATCATTCGGATCCGACTACATCAGCGCTCTGGCGCTATCAGAGCGCGACTTCCGGCAACGCACTCAATACGCTACAGACAAATTCATTGTTGGCGCTTTTGCAGCCGCTGACCTGGTCGGCAGCTGCGGCGGACGTCGAGATCCCGACGTCAAACGCCAGCACATTGGCTATATCTGGGGCATGTATCTGCGCGCCCAACATCGCGGCACCGGCGCAGCGGCCACCATGCTGGCTGCGACCATCGAAGGGCTCAAGCGGCTACCGGATCTGGAATTGATTCAGCTGGCAGTGACGGCCGGGAATCGGAGTGCTGAGCAGCTGTATCTGAACGCCGGCTTCCAGGAATACGGTGTCGAGCACGCCGCACTGAAGGTTGACGGAAAGAACTACGACGAGCGGCTGATGTGGCTGCCACTGCGCTGAAGTGCGCCGGCGCAATCTCGCGAATCAAGACTTTGCTGCTGGTCCCTCGTCGCCATGGTTGACGGCAACGCTGTCATTCTCTGGCGCTCGCAGACGCCGCTCAAACCGGCAGACGGTGTCTAACCCTCGATCGTACGATTTGGAAGTTGCAGGGCGTGAAATAGAAAACGCCCAACCCGACGGGTAGATCGGGTTGGGCGCCATGGGCAAGGGATTCAGGAATCCCTCACGCCGGCGGGTCATAAGGGGAGAGAGTCAACACCGACGCACCTAACTCAATGCAGTACCTGTGCCAACAATACTCAATAGATAATATATTTTTATATATCAACAACTTAGAGAATTTCAACATCTTGGACCCTCTGATTCAGACATAACCGAAAATTGCTGCTGCCCAGTTTTGGTGCAATCCCGCCCAATCGTGGTGAGCGACAGAATCAGCAGGTCGCTACCGACACAAACTGTTCCAATACCCGCCAATGGCTATGACCGACTGCTCACCTGAGGAGAATACAACGAGCCACGAAGTCATCGTCCCAGAGCAGGACAAAGCTCAGTAAGAGCGATTTCATTTTACCCCGGCAGTTCGCACCGACGATCTCATCGTCTGCTCAGGTCAAATCGAAGCAGGTCCCAACGGCCTCCCCGATACCGGCGACCAAGAATTCCGCAACGCGTGGAACGCAGGCGGGAGAGTTTTGAAAAAGGCTGGCTTTGACTATGGCCAGATTGTCGAATACAAGTCTTTCCGAGTGAATATGCACGACCACCTGGGGCAGTTCATGAAAGTTCGAGATGAATTTCTCGGAGCCCTGGCCCGCCTGGACTGCGACTGCCACGACTGAACTGGCGGTGCCGGGGACTAGGGTGGAGATGCGGGTGGTGGCGAGTTATCCGAATTAGAAGTGGGCCTATCGCACTACTGCTAATGCCGGAGCGGATGGAACCCAGGACAATCCATCCATATCCAATCGGAAATCTTGCACATCGACACCTAGAAACCTGGCAGCACCGAGCTCCGCCAGTCTTCGGATTTGCCACTCGGCACATTCAGGTATCAAGAATCCAGGCTTAATGCAGGAACCATCGATCGTCCGACTAGCAACATCGACTCGAACGCCCATCAAATGGCTCAAAGAATTCTGACTCAAGGTCCAAGGACTGACTAAATCAGCAAAATCATTGTCGAGTAATAGCTCTTCGCGAAAAACGGGATTAGGCAGAAACCCGCACGTGCTACCCATTATCGGAAACCTATGCTCACGATAACGAGGCGATTCGGTATATCCGCCCCAAACGACAATTCGTTGGCGTGACGCAGACACCGATTCCAGCTGAAGAGTGAGCGACTTCGCCAGGCTCCTCACAAGCTCATCTGGCAAGTCCTCATTGCCAAACGGGCCCAAACACCTTATCTGGCTATCGTCGTGAACAGTCGAATCAAGAAAGACCGACAAGCCTAGAGGATGAGCGCAGTGTTGACGTTGAAGATCGACGGACCAGTCCATGCCAAGGATTCGATGAGATTGGACTTAGAGAGTAAGATCCAAACCAATTTTGCGATGTGCGCCTGTTCACACTCCCCTTATGCGAAATAAACGGTGCTAGCAAAGTGCCACAGAGAAGCCGGGAGACTTCTAATTCAAAGGTTGAGAAGTCGAACACACTCCCAAAACTCAGTACTGGGTTTACTATGGTTAAAGACAAAATTACAAAACTGGCAGCGATCCAAGGTCTTCCTCCTATCGATTCATTCTCAAGGAAGAAAATGAACGAACACGCCAAAATTCACAGTGGGCCAGATTTTTTGTCACCTTTCCTGCGCGTTTATAAATTTATGAGCCTGCGAACTTGCAAGGTGGTGCCGTCAGGAGCGGCTTACAAAGGTTCCAGAACACCGAACCGAGAGAATTTAACAATTCAAGAAAGCCGGCAAATACATCAGCGATGCGCCGACAAGAACATCCGCGCAAAATCGCTCAAACCTGAAGCACAAAGATGAAGTGGTTTGAAGCGACAATATCCTATCTGTTCCCGACGATACTTATCGATAGCACTCCATGGGGCACGCTCTGGGAGGAACAACAACGAGAACAATTTCTTAGAGTCGCGCGCTTCTTTTTCCCAGCAGTCGCGCTGGGATACGTGGTGCACTTCTATGTGTTCGACAAACCCATGGGGCTTGAACCTATCGAGTTTTGGTTTCGCTTTCGCATGGCCATCGCAAGTGTTTGCGCAGCGACTTTTGCCTTTTATGTATCGCCAATGTCTAAGCATCGTGTATACAAACTGCCAGCACTCCTTGCTTGTTTCGCCATCTGCTATTCACAGGCAAAAGTGACCAATTGGTACGGAAAAGAAGCGTGGTTCTTTTTCTTCCTATTCATTCTCGCCGCAACAATACTCTTGAGAATGACTCCTCTGAAAAG
>CAKZWF010000011.1 GCA_937921865.1 uncultured Pseudomonadales bacterium
AGCAAGCACCGAGCAATCGCTCATATGCTAGCGGCAGCAAACAGTCGCTGTAACCGAAATCATCAAGCAATCGAAGCCTGATCCCCTTTCGACTCCAACCACACCCGTCGATCTCCCGAGCGCTTCTTCGCCAGCAGCATATCGAGCATTTCATCGGTCTTCGAAGTCGAATCGAGGGTGAGCTGCACCAGCCGCCGGGTATCCGGATCCATGGTTGTTTCCCGCAGCTGCAGTGGGTTCATTTCGCCCAGACCTTTGAAGCGCTGCACAACCACGTTGCCGCGTTTCTTCTCGGCCACAATGCGATCCAGTACCCCTTCTTTTTCGGATTCATCCAGAGCGTAGAAAACTTCTTTGCCGACATCGATCCGATACAGCGGCGGCATGGCAACAAACACGTGGCCGGCTTCCACCAGCGGGCGGAAGTGCCGGACAAACAATGCACACAGCAATGTTGCAATGTGCAGACCATCGGAATCGGCGTCAGCGAGGATACACACCCGGTTGTAGCGCAGCCCGCTCAGGTCATCGCTGGCGGGATCCACACCGATCGCAATTGCGATGTCATGAACTTCCTGAGATGCCAGCACCTGACTGGCATCTACCTCCCAGGTGTTGAGAATTTTTCCGCGCAGCGGCATCACCGCCTGAAACTCCCGATCACGGGCCTGTTTGGCTGAACCGCCGGCGGAGTCGCCCTCCACTAAAAACAGTTCAGCGCGGTCAGCATCCTGACCGGAACAGTCCGCGAGTTTGCCTGGCAACGCGGGTCCTGAAGTGACCTTTTTGCGCGTGACCTTTTTCGCAGCCTGCACCCGGCGCTGGGCGTTGCCAATGGTCAGTTCAGCGAGCTTTTCACCGTCCTGCGGATGTTCGTTGAGCCACAGGCTGAAGGCGTCTTTTGCGACACCGCCAATGAAGGCAGCCGAGTTACGCGACGACAGTTTCTCTTTGGTCTGGCCGGAGAACTGCGGATCCGCAAGTTTGGCAGAGAGCACATAAGCACATTGCTGCCAGAGGTCTTCACCTGTGAGCTTCACACCACGAGGCAGCAGATCGCGAAACTCGCAGAATTCTTTCAACGCTTCCATCAATCCGGAGCGCAGACCGTTCACATGAGTTCCACCCTGAGCCGTCGGAATCAGATTCACATAGGACTCAGTCAACAGTTCACCACCATCGAGCACCCAGCAGACGGCCCAGTCGACGGCTTCCTGATTACCTTCAGAGGAGTTCATGAACGGACTGGTCGGACAAAGCTCAGCACCTGCCATACCCGTGAGCAGATAAGTCTTCAGGCCATCTTCGTAGTACCAGGATTCATTGGCATCACTGTCTGTTTCAATGCTCAAAGAGACCCGCAATCCCGGACACAGCACAGCTTTGGCGCGCAACAGGTGTTTCAATCGGGAGACGGAAATCTTCGGCGTATCAAAGTAAGAGGCCTCGGGAAGAAACTTCACCCTGGTACCGGTGTTGCGCTTACCCACGGTGTCGACAGCTTTCAGCTTGCCGTCCGGTTTGCCTTTCTTGTAGGTCTGCCGGTAGAGATTGCCGTCCCGCTTGATTTCAACTTCCAGCGTTTCAGACAGCGCGTTGACCACGGAGACACCGACGCCGTGCAGACCACCCGAGAAGCTGTAGTTTTCGTTGTCGAACTTGCCGCCCGCATGAAGCCGGGTGAGGATCAGTTCCACGCCGGAGATTTTGTGTTTCGGGTGGATGTCCACGGGCATGCCGCGGCCATCGTCGATGACCTCGATGGTGCCATCTTTACACAGCGTGACCTCAATCTCCTGGGCGTAACCGGCCAAGGCTTCGTCGACACTGTTGTCCACCACCTCCTGGACCAGATGATTTGGCCGGGTGGTGTCGGTGTACATGCCGGGTCTACGGCGGACCGGTTCGAGACCGGACAACACCTGTAGCGACTCCGCTGAATAGCCGGCGGCTTTTTTTGTTTTGTCAGACGTTGTTTCAGCCATGACGGGTTGTTTTTACCTCTCGCTAGCGCTCGTTGACCGAGCCTTATCTGTACTTCTGGTATCTAAGTTGCATCGAGTATCTGAGCTGACGCGTGTTCTCTGAGCGCCGATTCTTCGCTCAGGATCGGTGCGGCAATTCGATCTCAAGTGGATAGTCGACCACCCGTTCTACGGTCGAGCGGACGGTGCCATCCCCTGCCAGCTGCAACCAGCGATAACCCGGCTGGCCGCGTATCTCATCAACATCGATGGTGAAAGTGGCAGAGTCAGGTTGAAACTGAAAACACGTTGCGGGTGTTCCGAACAGAGCGATATCGCGATAACTATGCTCGACCACCTGATGGGCGTGACCAAACACCATGGCCGCCGTTGTCGAGTGTCCGGCCAGCCATTCTAACAGCTCATCAGCATTTTGGATTCGATCCTTATCGAGCCAGGGGCAGCCTACGTCGAGCATCGGGTGGTGAGCGACGATCAGCACCCGCTTGCTCTCAGCGGCTGCCTGCCGACATTGTTCACGCAGGCTGTGGAGGTCAGCCGACGTCAGCCGAGCGCCCGGCTGACCGTTTTCGTGGGAGTCCACACCGATCACGGTCCAGGCAGGAAACTGCAGCAGAGAACGCTCACCGCCATAGCGGGCCATCGGCCCCGACTCATCATGATTACCAGGCAATACCAGCACAGGTCCAGCGAAAAACTCGGCCAGGATCGCATCAAACCGAGCATATGCTCGAGCTTCACCATGATGAGTGATGTCACCGCTGGCGATGACTGCATCAGGCGTCGCCTGGGAGAATGCCTGGGTAAGCACAGCCCGCAGGCTGTCAGCAGTATCCACACCGAGCAGGCGGGCGTCCGGATTCTCGAGCAGGTGCAGGTCGGTGATCTGCAGCAGCGTGATTGAACTGGTCAATTGGCCAACAGAGTCTCGTCGGAGGCGATGCCGTGTGCCAGGCATACCGCCAGGTATTCACTGAGAAAACGGTTAATCTGGGCTTTCTCATCCGGATGACGCATGTCTTCGTTAGGATAGTCGTAGACCGCGCGGAAATGCCGCTTGCCCTGATATTCGACCACCTCGGCACAGCGGGCGTCGTGATACAGTCGGATGGTCAGACTGGGTTTGCGACTCCAGGGCGGAGCCGGTTCCTGCGTCAGGCGCAGAATTGTCGTATATGGTCCCCGCTCCAGCACCCTCAGCGCAATCGTGAAATTCAAACCGTTGATGTCGACACCAAAGCTGATGATGTCATCTTCGCGCATGCCCGGAAAAAGTTTCTGCAGACGCAGGTAGTTGGCGTCACATTCGGCCATGTGCGCCGGCAGATTGATATTGTATTTCCGGTCAGTTCTCTTCATGTCCGGTCAGCTCTCTGGGTTTCCTGTCATTTCTCGCTATTTCCAGCCGGTTCTCTGCGATTGTCTTTGTTTCCCGTCGTTCGAGTTCAACGCTGCCCGGCCAGGTATCGGGTCAGGGTCGGTCACTATACCAAGCGGCGCTGCGAGCACCACTGCCAGGCTTCTCGCACCACAGATATGACGTTTTCCGGTCAAACTCACCAAGACTTAAGTTCACTAGCCCGGGGCCAGCTTTGCTACACTCCGGGCGAAATTGTTTGAAGAGAAGTCTCCGTGAACATGCGCCCCCTGACCTCGCGTCGAATTCACCTGGCAGTGCTGACCAGCCTGCTGCTGATCACCTTCCCCGCCCGTGCCACTGACATCGTCGACGTCTACGAAGCCGCGTTCGGTTTTGACCCGGTGTTAGGCGCTGCGAGGGCCAGTCTGGATGCTACTTCCGAGGCAATTCCGCAAACCCGCAGTCTGCTGCTGCCATCGGTCGGCATGCAGGGCGGTACCAGCTGGAATGAACGTGAGTTTCCGGCAGATTCCAGGGACAAACAGGAGTTCAACGAACACTACTGGTCAGCGCGTGCCAGCACGCCCATTGTCGATCTGGAGAACTGGTATACCCATACCAGCGCAATCGCCAGTGTCGATGCAGCCAAGCACAATTTCTCACGCACCGAGCAGGATCTGCTGGTGCGGACCGTTAGCCGCTACATAGATGTATTGCGAGCTCAGGCACTGCTGGACGCAACCCGCTCTGAAGAAGCCGCCGTGCAGCGCCAGCTGGAACAGGTGCAGCAGCGCTTTGACGTTGGCCTGGTTGCGATCACTGACGTGCTCGAAGCTCAGGCTGCGTTTGATGCATCCGTGGTCAACCGCATCCAGGCGGTAGGCGACCACGACATCTTCTTTGAATTTCTACGCTCGCTGGCGGGCGAACCCTACACCGAAATCGACTTCATTTCGGAAGAACTGCCCATTGTTGATCCCGACCCCACCAATGAAGAAGACTGGGTCAAGGTCGCAATGGAGAACAACTTTGGAATTCTCTCCGCCGAGTCCCAGCTGACTGCCGCCAACCGCGTAATCCGGGCACGCCGCTCAGGCCATCTGCCCACCATCGACGGCACGGTCACCTACTCTCACTTTGTTACTGGCGGCGCTAACTTCCTCGGCGGCAAAACCGACACCACGGTATATGGGCTGACCATGACGCTGCCGATCTATCAGGGCGGCTTTGTTAACTCCCGAACCCGGGAAGCCCAGGCGCTGTCGAATCAATCCGCACAGCAGCTTGCTGACAGCCGCCGTACCGTCAGCCGGGATACCCGCAGCCTGTTTCGACGGGTTGCCACCGATGTCGTGCGCGTGAAGGCTCGCCTGCAGGCGATCACCTCGCTGGAATCTTCGTTAGAGGCTACAGAAACCGGCTACGAAGTTGGCACGCGGAACATCGTTGATGTGCTGCAGGCCCAGAATCGACTGTTTTCCTCTCAGTTCGACTACGCCGATTCGCGCTACAACTACATCCGCAGCCTGTTTCTGCTGAAACAGCAGGCTGGCACTTTAAACCCGGACGATCTCTATGAGCTGAACTCGTTCACCGATCCCAATACACCGGTTAAAGCGCTGACCTCGCTCAAGGATCGTTCCTCCAGCTAAAGGCACTAGCCCAGGGCGCGAATCTCCGCGCCCAGCAGTTTCAACAGCCGCGCCAGTGCGCCACGGTTAGCCAGCACTACCTGGCGCGCCGCCTCACCGTCGCGAGTGCGAGCACTCGTATCATCGCGGTAATCCTGAAGCTGCACCGCCAGCGATTGCGCGTCGGTCACAAGTCTCAGCGCACCAGCATCCTGAAACGCCGCCACCACGTCAGGGAAGTTGAACGTCTCTGCTCCCATCAACAGCGGCTGCGCGCAAATGGCTGCTTCTATCGGATTGTGACCACCAACCGGGACCAGACTGCCACCCAGGAACGCCAAATCCGACAGGCCATATAGCGTCTGCAGCGCGCCCAGAGTGTCCACCAGCAGAACCTGGATATCATCAGCTACACCAGCCGGTTCGCTGAATCGTCGATACCGTAAATGCTGCTGGTTCAACAACTGCACAATGTCCCGGCAGCGCGACGGGTGCCGGGGTGCAAGGATCAGCAATGCGGTTGGATCTTCGGCAAGCAACGTGGCGTGCGCGCGCAGTACCACGGTTTCCTCGCCTTCATGGGTACTACCGGCAATCCAGGTAAATCGATCTGCCAGCTGCCATTTCTCGGACAGCTCAGCGACTTGCTGTTCATGGTCAGGTGGTAACTCGACGTCAAACTTCAGGCTGCCGAAGACACCCATCGCATTCGGCCTGGCGCCGAGCTCGACAAAGCGTTCAGCGTGAACCGGATACTGACAGGCTAAAAAGCGCAGACCGGACAGCATCTGGGCCGCCAGCGGACGCACTCGGGCATAGCCGGATGCGGATTTTTCGGACAGCCTGGCGTTGATCAGGAAGACACCGACCTTGGCGCATCGTGCATAGTCGAGCATGTTGGGCCACAGCTCGGTCTCCACCAGCACCAGCAGCTTCGGTGACAGCCGACGGTAAAAACGCCGCAGCGCATGGGGAAAATCAAAGGGTGCGTAGCAGTGGAAGGTGTTCGAGTAGCGATCGGTCAGCAGGCGCTCGATCTGCGCGGAACCCGCCGGCGTCGTGGCGGTGATGAGAAACTGACGATCCGGAAACTCGCACGCAAGGGCGGCGATCAGGGGTGCAGCGGCAATCACTTCACCGGCGGAAACGGCATGAAACCAGATGACACCGGCAGGGATATTTTCAGGGACCTGGCCAAAGCGTTCTTCTATTCGCAGCGCATACTCCGGCTCGCGCCGGGCCCGCAATCTGGGCCGCAGCCGTGCCCACGGATACGCCAGCAGCAGGGCTATCCGATACAGCCAGCGCCAGACTCTGAGTGGCAGATCATTCACCAGATGCAGGGTGCAAGTCGGCTCCGCCAGCGTCAAGGCAGCGCGAGGCTCGACTGGCGCAATTTCCACGACGCAGGCGCGAGCGAGATTCGTCTGTTGCCGGGGTTCTGGCACTTGGCTAGGCTGCCACGGCGATGAGCCCAATTCCCCAACTAGACGCAGTGATTATCGGTGGCGGCATTGCCGGGCTGTGGCTGGCGAACCTGCTGCATCAGCGCGGTGACCGAATCGTGCTGCTCGAAGCCGGGCAGTTAGGCTGCGGTCAGACTCTGGCCAGCCAGGGCGTGATTCATGGCGGCATTAAATATGCGCTGGGCGGTTCGCTGACTTCCGCGTCTGCGGCGATCGCCGGAATGCCCGATCGCTGGCGCCGCTGTCTGAATGGCGAAGGCGATATCGATCTGAGTGGTCTGACGCCGTTGGCCGACGCGAACCTGCTGTTTGCTGACGGCTCCGGCCTGGGCAGATTCAGAACCTTCTTTGCCAGCCGGATGCTGCAGGGTCGCCTGCAACGACTGGAACCCCAACACTGGCCAGAGGCTCTCAAGGGCTGCACCGGCTGGGTCTATGCACTGAACGACCTGGTGATCGACACTTCAGCGCTGGTCGAGCAACTGGCTGCACCGGTGGCAGACCGGATCTATCAGCACCCGTTCCAGGCAGAGCAGGCTACCGCGATTAGCGATGGTTGGCGGCTGCAACTGGGTGACCGGGTAGTGCAGACCCGATGTCTTGTGCTCTGTGCTGGAGCCGGCAATGAACAGCTGAGCCATGGCCTGGGAATCGACCAGATCCAGATGCAACGCCGACCGTTGCGCCAGGTTATTGTCCGCAGTAAGCGGCTTAAGCCGCTCTACGGGCACTGCCTGACCGGGATCAGCCGCTCGGAGCCACGTCTGACCATCACCAGTCACCCTGACGAAAACGGCTGGCTGTGGTATCTGGGCGGACAGCTCGCCGGCGATGGGGTCAACATGGACGATGCAACACTGATCCGGCACGCCAGGTCCGAACTGACAACCTGCCTGCCCTGGGTGGACTTTCATGACGCACAACTGTCGATTCTGGATGTCGATCGGGCTGAAGCGGCCGCTGACGGCAAGCGCCCGGATGGGGCGTTCGCCGAGCGGCACAATCACACCATCGTCTGCTGGCCGACCAAACTCAGCCTGGCTCCTGACCTGGGTGATCGGGTGCTGGCCCTGCTGCCGAAACCCTCGCAACGCGATTCACAAGATGTCCGGCTGAAGCTGCCACCCGCACAATCGGCTTTGTTGCGGTGGAGTCGATAGTGGAAATCCGGACCCTCGGCAACAGCGGCATCCGGGTATCTGTGCTGGGTCTCGGCACTGTGAAGCTGGGTCGTGACCAGGGTCTGAGCTATCCGCACAAGTTTGCGATTCCGGACCTGAAATCGGCCCGCAGGCTGATCGATACGGCTTCAGAACTCGGCATCAATCTCCTCGATACCGCACCCGCCTACGGCACCAGCGAAACTCGTCTTGGCGCTGTCATCAGTGGCCAAAGACGTAAGTGGGTGCTTACTACCAAAGTGGGTGAAACCTTCCGGAGCGGGCAGTCAGAACATCGGTTCGACCCCAATTTCGTGAGGGCGAGTATCGGGCGCTCGCTGGAGAATCTGCGCACGGATTATCTCGACGTGGTGCTGATTCACTCCAACGGTGAAGACGTTGCGATCCTTACGGACAGCGGGGCGCTCGAGTGCCTGCAAGATCTGAAGCGACGCGGGATTATCCGCGCAATTGGCATTTCCCATAAGACTCTTGAAGGTGCCGAACGAGCGATCGATCTGGGTTGCGATGTGATCATGGCGAGCCTGAGCCTGGAAGCCCCGGAGCAGCAGCCGGTGATCGCACGGGCAGCGGCGCAGGGCTGTGGGGTGCTGGTGAAGAAGGCTCTGGCCAGCGGTCGGGCTGGCCTCGACAGTCTGCAGTTTGCCGCTTCGAGCGCCGGCGTCAGCTCAGTGGTGGTGGGCACCATCGACCCGGAGCACCTGGCCGCCAATGCAGCTGCGCTGGAGCATCTGAAAACCGACTAAATAGATTAAACCGGATTAGAACAGTCAGGGTCAGCCTACTGAAGTCGTTCCAGAATCGCGCTGGTGGAGCAGTCTTCAACCAGCGACAGAACCCGGACTTCACCCCCGTAGGCGCGCACCAGATCGGCCCCCACCACCGCCTCAGCGGTATAGTCTCCACCTTTGACCAGGACCTCTGGCTGCAGCACGTTCAACAGGGCTTCCGGGGTATCTTCGGCAAACGCGACCAGCCAATCCACCGAGCTCAAGCCCGCCAGCACCCGCAATCGCTGCTCAATAGCGTTCACCGGTCGGCCTGAGCCTTTCAACCGATTCACCGAGGCATCGTCATTGACGGCCACCACCAGTCGATCGCCGAGGGCTTTGGCCTCTTCGAGATAGGCCACGTGCCCGGCATGCAGAATGTCGAAACAGCCATTGGTGAACACGATGCGCTCCCCGGCACCGCGAGCGCGAGCCACGGCGGAGATCAGCTGATCACGATTCATGATGCCGCGATCTGCACCGCTTTCAGCCCCGGCCGCCTGCGCCAGCTCAGGTCCAGACACTGTCGCGGTACCCGATTTACCCACCACAATCCCGGCAGCCAGATTGGCCAGACGCGCGCACTGTGCCGGCGGCCAGTCGAGTGCCTGAGTGATCCCCAGCACCGCAGCCGCGGTATCACCGGCTCCAGTGACATCAAATACATCCACGGGTGCTGCCGGCAGGTGCAGCTGCTCGGCATCGGCCACTAAGGTCATCCCCTGTTCACCGCGCGTCACCACCACCGTCTTGATCTGGGCCTGTTCGCGAACGGTCTCAACGCGGGCTAGCAGGCCGGCGTCATCGTCCCACGGGCCGGCGCCTGCGCGCAGCTCAGCGGCGTTGGGTTTGAGCAGATCGGCTCCGCGATAGCAGGAAAACGGTTTGTGTTTGGGATCCACCACCACCGGCACAGCAGCACGCTCAATCAACGCAGCCGGATCCGCCAGCGCGCCTTTGTCGTAATCCTGCAGCACCACAGCGCTGGCCGACGTCATGTGTATCACCGCGCGTTGGGCCACCGCAACTGCAGCGGCTTCCGGCAGAGGGGTTTCAAAATCAGTGCGCAGCAGCTGCTGCTTTCGACTTAACACTCTGAGTTTGAGAATGGTTGACCAATCTGGCGCAATCACCAGATCACAGACTACGCCGGCCGCTTCAAGCTGACGCGTCAAGGCCCGCCCGGCATCATCATCGCCAACCGCACCCACCAGCGTACATCGAGCGCCGAGACTGACCACATTGAGCGCAACGTTGGCGGCGCCGCCCGGCCGGTCATCAACGGCTTCAACAGCGATGATCGGAACTGGCGCTTCCTGGGACAGTCGGCGGCTGCTCCCTGACCAGTAGCGGTCGAGCATGACATCGCCAATCACGAGTACGTGAACGTTCGCCAGGGAGGGTAATTTCATGGGTTCGGGATGGTATCACAGGGCCCGCTTGCTACAATCCGGCGCCACACCGCATGCCGAAACAACATTCCCCATCGCTGTTCGCGCCCCGTGGCTGGCCGCTCTGGTGCCTGCTCGGAGTGGCGTGGCTGATCGGGCGTCTGCCAATCACCTGGATCATTGCCATCGGCAAGCTACTGGGTCGCAGCCTGTACTGGCTGAGCGGACTGACCGGTGCTTCACGCCGACAAATCACCGACACCAACATCGAACTGTGTTTTCCAGAACTCACCGCCAGCGCGCGCGCTGAACTCGCCAGAGACTCATTCATCCATACCGTGATCGGGGCCCTGGAGATCACCCAACCCTGGCTGAACCCGGGACGCAATTTACGTGATCGGATTACCCTGCACGGGGTTGAACATCTGCAACGTGCGGCGGCACAGGGGCGCGGAGTGCTGCTGGTCGGCGGGCACTTCTCGACGCTGGATATTGTTGCTCAGGGCGTCACTGCGGCGGTGGATCTGGATGTGATGTATCGGCGCAACCGCAATCCGGTCTGGGAGTGGCTGCAGGTGAGAAGCCGCAAACGCTACTTCGATGGTGTCATAGAGCGGGAAGACACCCGGCAAACCCTGCAACGTCTGAAAGCCGGTCGCATCATCTGGTACGCGGCTGATCAGGACTATGGTGCCAAACACTCAGTGTTCGCGCCATTTTTCGGCATCGAAACCGCAACCATCAATGCCACCGTCCGGCTGGCCGCGTTCAACCAGTCCCCGGTCATCTTCATGAGCAATTTCCGGGACCCGGACACCTGCACCTGGTCAGCTCACTTCACTCCCGTGCTCGAGAACTATCCCAGTGGCGACGATCTCGCTGACGCCACGCGGATGAATGCCATCATCGAAAGCGCAGTACGCGAACACCCGGAGCAGTATCTGTGGATGCATCGTCGTTTCAAAACCCGCCCGCCCGGCGCACAGAAGATCTACTAGCCCATCCGACCCTGAAAAAACAGATCATCCAGACGCGCAGCGAGCGCGGCAACGGAAAAGTCCCGTTCCACCCGCCGACGGGCAGCGTCCGATACCGCCCTGGTGTGGCCATTGCGCCGGGCTTCACCCACCTGGATCAGACCCGTTGCAATCGATGCCGGGTCCGCTGCGCAATAGTAGGCGTTTTCGCCAAGCACAAAACCCGGACCAGGTGCGGTCTGAGCCAACACCGGTACGCCAGCCGCCATCGCTTCCAGCGCAACCATGCCAAACGCTTCCCGGTCCTCGGAGACAATCAACAGCACATCAAACGCCCGCAACAGACTGCGGGCATTATCTTTAAACCCCACAAAGTGCACGGGGAGCCCGCTGGACTGCTGGGATAGTGCATCGTTCAACGGTCCGTCACCAACAAAGACCAGACGAATATCCTGCCGATCATCCAGTACACGCAGTGCCGAGAGTGCCAGCTCCGGTCGCTTCCAGGGAATCAGCCGACCCACCACTGCGACAGTCAGCAGATCGGGCGCTGCAGGCAGCTGCAGTTCAGCAAGGGCCTGATCTCGAGAAAGCACAGACGCATCAAACTTCGGCAGATCGATGACATTGGGTAACAACAGCGCATCATTGACCACCCGCGACAGTTCAGCCTGCACGGGCGGTGAGACACCGGCGAACAGCACCTTGCGCGCAAACAGCAGACGGTTAACGCGCCGTTGCACGCGTTTCAACATCCCGAACTCATGAGCCACCGCAATGGTCCGATGGCTCGTCAGACCACTGGCGACCACAGTGCGAAGGGCCCGATAACGATGGCAGACGGTCAACAGCGGGGTTGCGTCAATTGCCTGCAGTCGCTGCCGAAAAGCTTTGGTCAGTCGCCGCTGACCTGAGTCCGAAACACTCAGGTAGTGAGCGTCTGGCTGCGTCGTCTCACTGAATGGCGCAGACAGAAACACCGTCTCCACCCGGCAGCCCAGACTTTCACCAGCCTGCTGATAGGTAGCACAGAGGTCCCGAAACGGTGGATGATCATTCGGGCAGACCTGCAGAATCAGCGGCTGGGATGAAAGCTCAGGGTTATTCATCAGGCCGCTCAATATTTTCACCGTCAGCGGTGGCCGGAAGTTGAGCTTTGCTGACCAGCAGATTGCCCAGCATCAGATACTCCAGATCGCAGCCAAAAAACATGTTGAGCGCGTCCTGCGGAGAACACACCATGGCTTCACCGCGCCGGTTCAACGACGTGTTCAGCACTACCGCGTTGCCAGTCAGCGTTTCGAGATGCTCAAGCAGTCGGTAGTACCGTGGGTTGGTGTCACGTTCAACAACCTGTACCCGCGCTGTGCCGTCTTCGTGGACAACTTCAGGAATCCGCTGTTGCCAGGACTCGGCCACCGCAAAGGTGATGGTCATGAATGGCGCCGGGTGGTCGGTCTGAATGATCTCTGCTGCCGTGCGATCAAGCACACTCGGACAGAACGGCCGCCAGCGCTCCCGGAATTTTATCTGCGCGTTAATCCGGTCGGCGATACCCGGACTGCTTGGAACACCGAGGATACTGCGCGCACCCAACGCCCGTGGACCAAATTCCATCCGTCCCTGAAACCACGCCAGCGGATGCCCTTCGCAGAGCAGGTGTGCGGCTGACGAGGCGACCTGCTCGTCTGAAACAAGTTCACGGACATGAAATATCTCACTGCGCTGGGCAAGAGCACAACGACACTGGTCCACCGTATAGTCCGGACCCAGATAAACATGACGCATCGGGGTAATGGAGCCACCCCGCTGTACCGCAACATAACTTGCGGCACCCAGAGCGGTCCCCGAATCTCCAGCGGCGGGTTGCACAAACAGTTCATCGACATGATCTAGTTCGAGGATTTTCTGGTTCAGCTTGACGTTGAGTGCACCTCCCCCGGCAAACGCCAGTCGTCCGGTTTCCCGAAGCAGATCTCCCAGGTGGAATTCGAGCAGTTCAAGGCAGCGTTGCTCAAACAGTTTCTGCATGGCTGCGGCTATGTGAATATAGGGCTCTTCCGCGACATCACCGTTTCGCCGCGGACCCAGCCAACGCACCAGGCGATCACTGAAATAGAAACCGACACCGTCTTCTTTGTAACGACGTAAACCCACCGTGTTCACATAGCGGGTATCAACTTCGATATCACCAGCGTCGTAGCGAATGAGTCCGTTCAGATCAAAGCGGTCCGGATCACCATACGGGGCCATGCCCATCACCTTATATTCGCCGTCCAGCATATCGAAGCCAAGGTATTCGGTGAGTGCGCCGTAGACACCGCTCAGCGAGTCCGGATCGTAGAGTTCTTTGATTTTGACAATACGGCCTTTGTCCCCGCAGCCAAAAAACGTGGTCGCATATTCACCTTTGCCATCCACACCCAGAATGGCTGTTTTTTCTTTGAAACCACTGAAGTGATACGCGCTGGAGGCATGGGCCAGATGATGCTCGACCGGGACAAACTCAGTGCGCTGCCAGTTGATTCCCAACTCTTCGCCCAGCTCATGCACCCGGGCGCGATTACGGCGAAAGCGGCGATTACCGTTAAACAGTGCATCCAGCGCACGATCCGGCGCATACCAGTAGCGGCGCGCGTAATGCCATCGCGCCGGGCTGCGCAGGCTAATCGGTGCATAGGGAAAGGCGATGACCTCTACCTGATCAGGGCTGACGTTGCCCGCTTCGAGACAATAGCGGGCGGCCTCCAGAGGCATTCGATTACGCGCGTGCTTGTCGCGGACAAAGCGCTCCTCTTCCGCCGCCGCCACCACCTCACCATCGATCAGCAGCGCAGCTGATGGATCATGATTGAGCGCGCCGGAAAGGCCGAGAATGATCAAAAACGATCGCCTGAATGGATGGGAATATTCACTATATCAACGCCCAGCCCGCGCCGTCGCTTATGACAATAGATTACGGGTGCGAAAGATGGCCGCAACCCGCTCGCGCCCGGACGGCGGCCAGTTATCAAGAAATCGTCTGACGTCTTTCGACCAGCCCGATGCTGATGGCCGCATCGCGTCAAGATCAATCAGATGCAGACGATCTTCATGGATCATGAAGTTGCTGGCCTTGCCGTCACCATGCTGCAGCTTCAGTTTCCGCAACAACGCAAACAGATCAGCAGCCTCGTTGATCAGGCCGAGCAGTCTGGCATCACTCAGCCGCGCATCCGCCAGCGTCTGATCCCCCAGATCTTCCATCAGCAGATAGGCCACACCGCGAACGCCTCCAAGCCTTCGTTCCAGCAACGCCAGCGGGCGCGCGGTCGGGATCTCCAGCAGCGACAGCCGATGGCCGTTCTGCCAGGAGGCGCGATAGCGTGGCGTAGGCCGTAGTGATCGCCGTAGTGCGTGCCAGCCAGACTTCAAGTTGTAGCGTTTGATAATCAGCGCCGGCCCGTCGGCCGGTTGCCAGCGGACTACTGTGGCACTGTTGCCGGCTTTGATCAGTTCAGCGTTGGCAATCACCGCATCCGGTTCAGCACTGAAAGCCTGCCACACTGTTGCTGACAGCTGGCGCTTTCTGACGCTGAAATGGGACAGACCGCGACTGACGGCAAACTCACCGCAGTCGCGCAGAGTCTTTTTCAGGTACTTCGAAACGCGTTTGTGTCGAGCGGATGACAGCGCGTTTTCCAGTTGATTCACCAGTTGCGCTTCCACCGGCCAGCCGCGAGCCATGAAGTAGGTGCGGACAAGCTCGTCAAGCTCCACATCGAAAGACGGTGGTCGTTCTGCCAGCAAGCGCGCCAGATTGGTCAGCCCTGGGATGGTCACCAGCGGCGTGCTCTGGCCGCGAACAGCATCTCCATCGACAAACCAGGGGCCGTTCTGAACGAACAGGAAATTGTCGAGCTTCGGATCCTCGTGCCAGACACCCGCTTCATGCATCTTGGCTATATGCCACGTCAAGGCATGCAGCTGCGTGAGATTCGAACCAGACGCCGGTGCGCTGTCAGCGATGAAGCGAAACACGATACCTAACGCACCTTCGGCGGAGCCAATTTCTGCGAGCTGGTCCGGCACCTGGAAAGTCAACGCCTGAAGCATCGCCAGACCCGCCAGCTCCCGACGGCAATAGCGCTCAGCACCGCTGCCGATAAACAGTTTCAGCACTGCAGGGACCCGGGTGTCAGCGTCATCCGCTCGCCAGGCTGTCTTAGCCACCAGCCGGCGACCGGGCAGCCAGCGCAAAACCTCAACACACGTCACCACGCATTGCGCTCCGCCAACAGCCAGGCTCAGCTCAAATGGCGCAACCAGGTCATAATCGCAGGCGGCCAGCTCCGCAACAGTCATGCGCTTCACGAGCTGCCGTTCCCAACCGCTCCAGGCGCAAGGCCTTTGCGACGCGCTTTCGTCTGAAGTTTCAGTGCCCGGCGGGTAACCGCACGCCAGAATGCGGGCTGTTCGGCAAAGGTCGCTTTAAGCGGTCTGCCGGTATAGACACGGACAAAGCGCAGCCAGGCTCGCTTATTCAGCGGTGTTTCGAGCGGCAGATCGAGCACCGAAAACAGTAGTGCTGAGAGATCGCGCAAGCGCCAGCGTTCTGGCAGTTGCTCAAACAACAGGGCCCGATGCAGATCGAGAACGGCGAGCGGCTGGTCGGGATTGTCACGATTGCGCAGCAGATGACAGATATAGAAGTCGCGGTGGACCACCCCGGCATCATGCAAACGACGGGCAAATTCCGCTACCTGTATCACCAGTCTGCGCAGTTCGAGACCGCTCGGCGGCTGTTGTGCAAAGCGCAGCGAAATCGTCTCCAGGTCTTCGTACTGAGCAAGCTCATCACAGAGTACAAAAGACAGCCGCGACCATGCAGGACCCCCAGATTGCGCAAACGCGGCGACCCGCGGCGCAGCAATACCGCGGGCCTCCAGATGCAGGCAGGCCTGGTATTCGTTTGCAGCGCCCAGCACCGGCTGCTTCAGGCTGAGCCAGTTCTTGAGTACCTCCACCATCCCCACCCCAAGGTGCAGCTTCAGATAAAAACAACGCTCACCCAGCGTAATCCTCAGCGTGCGGCGTCCGGCAACCTGGCGCGCCACCTCGCCCTCTACGGCCATCGCCCAGTCGATCGGGTTGCGCTTTGCAAACTGCAGCTTCAGATCATCGCGCACATACAGCCGCGCCACCGGGATGGGTGCACTCATGCGGATTTCTCGCCGGCAAACTGTTCCAGATGATCAACCGCACGCTGTGCAAGCTGAAAAAACTCCGGGTTGCGGGCAGCTGCAAGACCCGCCGCCTGCCAATGCGGGCGTTGTGCGGAGGTCAGAATTTCTTCCAGCTGGATGTTGAAAGCCGATTGCGAGAAAGGCTCGGGAACAACCAAACCCGCCTCCAGTGATTGCAGATAATGAGCGTATCCACAGTTTTCTGATACCAGCGCCGGTAGCCCTGCAAACGCCGCCTCGAGAATAATCATGCCGGCCGCTTCATCGTAGGCTGGCAGCACCAACGCATCACTGGCAAAAAGAAAACGCGGGACATCGTCGCGACCTGGGAAAAACCGTACGCAGTTCTCCAGACCAAGCTGGCGTGCCTGACGTTGAAACGGCGCGGCCTTGTCACTGCCGATGACAAAAAGCCGCAGACGCTGCCCGAGGGATTCAGGCAATGCGGGAATTGCCTGCAGCACACGGTCCAGACCTTTTTTACGAAACCCGGAACCGACAAACAGCAACAGCAGCTGCTGTTCAGATACTCCGAACTCAGCACGGAACGTGTGACGGATTTCAGCGCGATCCGGTGGTGCAACCCGATCCGCTTCAATGCCCGGCGGCAGCAGGAAAAACCGCTCCTCTGGAGTCTGATAATGCCGCTGGAACATCGGTTTCTCGATATCGCTGATGATCAGAATCCGAGTATCTGACTCAGCAGCAAAAACGGCACGTTCGGCCGCGGCGAAGTGCCGGTATCTGGACCCCAGCCGATACCACCAACCACGTTGGGTCAGGGCTTTTTCCTGATAACAGGTGTCTCCAGCGTAATAGACGTCAAGACCCGGCATCTTGTTCATGCCGACCAGCAGATCGACAGGGTGGTTATGCAGATGGGCGGCCATATGCTGATGAAAACGCGCATAACGGCGGTGATTGCGCAGCGCCTGCATATCCAGGAGCTGCAGGTCATACGCCTCGGGCACCGGACCTTTCCATGCGCCGGTATAGACGCGCACGCGATGTCCGCGCCGGACGCATTCGTTGGCAATTTTCAGCAGGTCGCGTTGGATGCCACCATGGGGAAAGAACTTGTAGATCGCAAAACCGATCAGCATTGCTTACAAAGCCTCAATGGTCTGCATCACCTGATCCGGCGTAATGCGGCTGTAGCAGGCGGGTGTCACCATCGTATCCCCCCAAGGCTGAGCGGCACCTGCGTAGTTACAGTTGCGCAAGCGACAGGGCGAACAGGCGAAGTCAGCCTGCAGATTAATAGCGCGCTGGCCGCGACAACCAGTCAACGCAGCATCCGTGCTGCCATATACTGTCACCGTCGCAGTGCCCAGCGCTGCCGCGAGATGGCTCAAGCCAGAATCAACGCCGACAACAAGCGCTGCATTTTCAAGCGTTTCCATCAGCAGTCCGAGCGACATGACCGGCAGAACTTCAGCACCGCTGACGTCGGCAATACGCATAGCGCGTTGCCTTTCCGAGTCATTGCCAGCTGGCACCAGCACCCGATAGCCACGTGACTGCAGCAACCGACTCATGTCCTGCCACATCGGTTCCGGCCAGTGTTTGCTCGGCCAGGTGGTGCCATGGCAGAGAATACAGGTTCGGTTTTCTGTTTGGATTGGGGTTGAACGATTTGTCTCAATACCCGATTTGAGTGGCGTATCGGGCAACGGGTAGCCAAAGATTCCGGCAAACAGCTGACGCTGACGGTCAATGGCGTGCTGCCCCGTCTCCACCGCCACGTGATTCCGATACAGGAAGGTCGACGCGCCTTCCCGCGCAGATGCTCGATCAAAACCCCAGGTCTGCTCGCCTTTAGCCGCTGCGGCAACCACCGAGCTTTTCCACAGTCCCTGAGCATCAATCACCCGGTCATAGCGCCGGTCGCGAAGGCTATCGAAAAAGGCGCTCAGCTCGCCACGATAATTGAGCAGATTGCGTCGCCAACGCCGCCAGGCTATCGGCAACACCTGCTGCACCGCCGGGTGTTTTTCCGGGATCGCGGCAAAAGCCTCTTCAACCACCCAGTCGAAGACAGCGCCTTCGGCGGCTGCGTCCGTGATCGCCGGCAAGGTGTGCACCAGATCACCCAGCGAAGACATTTTCACCAGCAGCACCCGCATGGTCAGTGAACCGGCGCGGTGAGCGCGGCCAGCACCCGATCCGGCGACAGCTGCTTCAAGCAATCCAGATGTCCCAACGGACACTGCCGTTGAAAACAGGGGCTGCAGTCGAGATCCAGCCTCAGTATCTGGGCGGTATCAGAAAGCGGTGGGGTGAAATCTGGCGAAGTAGAGCCATACAGCGCGACCAGCGGGCGCTCCAGTGCAGCTGCAACGTGCATCAGACCTGAGTCGTTGCTGACCACCTGACCCGCAAGCGACAGCACGTCCACAGCATCAAGCAGCGACGTTCTTCCGGCCAGGTTGATGAGACCCTCGGGCACCAGCGATTCAATTTCGGTGCAGACCAGGCGATCAGCCATCGAACCCAGCAGCCAGATCTCGCGCCCTTCGGCCACCAGCGCTCGCGCCAGGGTGGCATAGTGCTCGGCAGGCCAGCGTTTGGCTGGCCCAAACTCAGCGCCGGGACACAAAGCGACAGCTGCATTTCGGGACAACGAAAACTCCCCGCGCAGTCGTTGTGCATTAGCATCATCGGCCTTTAATTGCGGACGCGGATAGGGTTTATCCAGTAGCAGTCCATCATCCAGACCCAGCACCATGAAGCGCTCGATCATTAACGGGTAGTTGTCTGTTTCCAGAGTGCGCCGATCGTTGAGCAGACCAAAACGACTCTCACCCGTCCAGCCGGTACGTTTACGGATACCCGCCCACAGCGGCACCAGTGCAGATTTAAAGCTGTTGGGCAGCACAATGGCCTGGTCATATTCTTCTTCCGCGAGGTTCCGACCGGTTCGCCAGCGCTGTCCGAGGGCGAGATCACCGTGGCCAGCGTTCAGCAGATGAACAGCCCGAACCCCTGACAGTCGCTCACCCAACGGTGCTGTAGCCGGCGGGGCCAGAAGGTCAATGACAACACCCGGGTGGCGGACCAGCAGAACCTGCACCAGCGCATGGGACATCACCATGTCGCCCAGCCAGGCCGGAGCAACAATGAGAATTCTCATAACAGTACGGCCAACGGTGCCGCTTTAAGCGATAACAAGGAACAAAATGCTGGCATCAGAAACATAATCTGATGGTCAGTCCGGCTCGAAGGTCAGCTGCCAGGCCTGCCTGACGTCCGCACGATATTTCGCCAGAACTTCAGCCGCTCGTTCACGATCCGGAATATCCAGCACACTTCGATGCCACTCCGAGCGCAGGCCAATATAGGCTTCGCGCAGGCTCGCGGCCATCCGGGTTGGCAGCAGTTCCAGCTGCTCCACGGCATCGAGAATACGCACGTTGTCGGTAAACTCCGTCAGTGACGGGTGCTGATGGGCGAATGCCAGCACCAGATACTGGACGATAAACTCAATATCGACGATGCCACCACTGCCACGCTTGAGGTCACCATCACCCCGGTGCTGTTCACTGATGCGCTGACGCATGGACATCACATCAGATCGAAGTGACTCCAGGTTACGCGGTTGACAAAGCACCTCACGGCGCAGACTGGCAAAGCGCTGGGCGAGATCGGCGTCCCCGGCGACTACCCGGGCGCGCACCAGTGCCTGATGTTCCCAGACCCAGGCTTCTTTGAGCTGATATTCCAGGAACGACGGCAGCGCGCTGACCATGGTGCCGGCATTGCCAGACGGCCGCAGCCGGGTATCAATTTCATACAGAGTGCCGTGGTAGGTGGGAGCGGTGAGCACATGCAAAAGCCGTCTTGCCAGTCGGTGCAGAAACGGTCCGGGAGTGCCGGGAAGGTCGTGCAGAAACACCAGATCCAGATCTGAACCCGGTCCCAGCTCGAGCCCGCCCAGCTTGCCGTAGCCGACGATGATGAAACCACCCTGCCGCGCATATTCGGGAAAGCGCGCGCTGTTGTCTTTCCATGCCATCGTCAGCGCTGCATCGAGTATGGCTTCCGCCAGCCAGGTGAGCGCGTCACTGACCTTCATCAGCGGCAATGCGCCAGTAACCTCGGCCAGTGCAACGTCGAAGACATGGTGCATTTTGAATTCGCGCAGCGCATCCAGGCGGGTCTCTTCATCAGCGGCCTGAGCGAGTCTCTCGGTGAGCGCGGTACTTAAGGTATCCCGACTCGGAACTTCAGTGAGAACCCGATCGTCCAAAAACGCATCGAGAAACAGCGGATGGTCCGCCAGGGTATTCGCCAGCCACAGGCTGGTGCCAACAAGTTCCACAAAGCGTTTCAGCGCGCTGGCATTCTCTGCCAGCAACGCCAGATAGGCTGACCGCCGAAGTACCGTGCGCAGGATAGGCACAATCCGGACCAGCCCCTGATCAGGGTCGACGGTCTCAGTGACCGCTTCTAAGAGAACAGGCATCAGGCGTTCGAGACGGGATCGCGCCTCTGCACTGACCGAATTTCTATCCCTGGCTTTGTGCAGCGCCTCAAGCTGGGTGACCGCAGCTTCAGGCGCCGCAAAACCAAGTTCCAGTGCAGTGGCTTGTTCCGGCAGCAGCCACAGGCGCGCTGCCGCTGAGTCCGCTGCCTCTTCATGTCCGAGCAGATCGTCAAACACCTCAGCTACAGCCTGGCGGTGGCGCTCCAGCTCAGCGAAGAAATCGTTGTATCCAGTAAAGCCCCGACTCAGCGCCAACCGCAACCGACTCTCATCGCCTGCCGGTAACCGCTGGGTCTGCTGATCAGCTTCCGCCTGAATGCTGTGTTCGGTATCGCGCAGAAACCGGTAGGCGGATGCGAGCAGGTCTGCTTGCGCCGAGTCCATTAACTCGAGCACAATCAGCTGCGGTAGAACGTCGAGCAGCGCAGGCGCCTGCAGCGCAGGTTCCCGACCACCCCAGATCATCTGCTGCATCTGCACCGAAAACTCAATGTCACGAATCCCACCCGGACCGAGCTTGATGTCGTCCGGGTGCTGGCGATCGGCGATCAGTTTGCGTTTCATTTCCCGCAGCGAATCAATCGCGCCGAAGTCCAGATAGCGCCGATACACAAAAGGCCGCAAATCAGAGAGCAACTGCTGCCCTGCGGCCACATCACCGGCACAGGGCCGTGCTTTCATGAACGCATAACGCTCCCAGTCCCGACCCTGGCTCACGTAGTAATCTTCGATGCCGGTAAAATCCATCGCCAGCGGGCCGCTGGCACCAAATGGACGCAGCCGCATGTCGACCCTGAAGGCAAAGCCATCCACGGTGACCAGATCCAGCGCCTGAATCAGCTGCTGACCGAGACGAACAAAAAACTGCTGATTGGTTTCGCCCCGGGAACCATCCGCCTTGCGGGCGTGACCACGCTCCGGGTACGCAAAAATCAGATCAACATCGGAACTCAGATTGAGTTCGCGACCACCCAGCTTGCCGAGCGCCAGCACCACCAGCTGCTGGGCGCTATCAGAGCTTTCTCCCCACGGAACACCACGACTGTCGCACAGCCACTGATAGCAGTGCGAAACCGCAGCGTCGATCAGCAGATCTGCCTGCAACGAGCATGCGGCCACGGTTTCTTCAAGATTTGCGCTGCCCAGGGTGTGGCGCCAGACGAGCCAGAACTGAAACTGCTGCCGCACCCGACGCAGCGCTTTCTGCAGACCCGGCATCGCGGTAACGCCAGCTAACCCTTCCGCAAGCGCAGCAGAGATATCTTCAGCAGTCGCCGCGCGACTGAAACCATGGTCCTGCAGCGCCTTCGCCAGCCAGTCGCTGTGCCGATTGGCCGTCGCTGCCGCGTAGTCGCTGAGCGCCAGCACCCGCTGCAGATCACTGGTAATTGTGGCTTCAAGCGCGCGCCCGGAATCATCCAGACTGAGCTGTTCAACAGAGCGGGCGCCTTTTACGGCAAGGGAGTCCGGGAGCGGTGGCCGGCTCAACTCTCGGAGGCGGGAGCGACCCGCAGAACTTCAGCAATGGTCGTCTGCCCGGCACCCACCTTCTGAGCTCCGGAGAGACGCAGGGTACGCATACCTTCTTTGAGACCCTGCTTGCGCACGTCCTCTGCGTGCGTATCAGGCTGCACGTACGCCTGAACCTTATCGGTCATCGGCAAAAGCTCGTAAATACCCATCCGACCGAGATACCCGGTATCGCGACACTCCAGGCAACCCTGAGGAGAAAACACCCGTGCCGGTGGCTTCGCGCGATAGGGACTGGTCAGCAACTGCCAGGCTTCCAGATCAACTTCGTCTTCCACCTTGCAGTGCGGGCAGAGAGTACGGACCAGGCGCTGAGCCATGATGCCGAGCACGGTGGATTTGATCATATAGGCGGGCACACCCAGATCCAGCAGACGGGTAACCGCGCTGGGGGCATCGTTGGTGTGCAGGGTCGAAATTACCAGATGACCGGTCAGGGCAGCCTGAATGGCCATTTCTGCGGTCTGCAGATCGCGAATCTCACCGATCATGATGATGTCCGGATCCTGCCGCAGCAGAGCCCGCACCCCGGAGGCAAACGACAGCTCGATGTTGTGATGCACCTGCATCTGATTGAACGCAGGCTCAACCATTTCAATCGGATCTTCGATCGTACAGACGTTGACCTGATCGGTGGCCAGCTGGCGAAGGGTGGAATACAGCGTAGTGGTTTTACCGGAACCGGTCGGGCCGGTTACCAGCACAATGCCGTTGGGTTGACTGATCATGGACTGCCAGCGGGCAAAATCATCACCCGCCAGACCCAGATCCTGAAAACTCCGCAGCAGGACTTCCGGGTCAAAGATCCGCATGACCATCTTTTCGCCAAACGCGGTCGGCAGAGTGGAAAGGCGCAGCTCAATTTCTTCGCCGTCCTGGCTTTTGGTTTTCACCCGGCCATCCTGAGGGCGACGCTTCTCAGCAACGTCCATACGGCCAAGGATCTTCAAACGGCTGGTGACCGCGGCATTCACATCCGATGGCAGCTCATAAACATGGTGGAGTACACCGTCGATCCGGAAGCGGATCAGGCCCTTTTCCCGGCGCGGCTCAATATGGATATCACTGGCACGCTGATCAAACGCGTACTGCAGCAGCCAGTCGACGATATTGACGATGTGGGCATCGTTGGCTTCAGGCGATTTGAGCTGGCCGAGCTCGAGCATCTGCTCGAGATTGCCGACGCCAGAGACCTCAAAACCGGCTTCTTCCGCCCGCGATACCGAACGCGCAACGGTGTAGAACTCAAGCTGATAGCGAGACAGATCTTTGGGATTGACCACCACCCGACGGATGCGGCGACCCCGCAGGGTCTGGGTGAGCATGCCTTCCCACTGATACATGAAAGGCTGCGAGCTGGCGATCACCACTTCGTCGTCTTGCACATCCAGCGCCAGAATCTGATGGCGCTGGGCAAAACGGTAGGACATCACTTCAGTGACAGCCTTGACGTTGATTTTCAGCGGGTCAACGCGAATGGCCGGCTGACGGGCTTTTTCCGCCATCCAGTCCGTCATTACTTCCAGGTCAAACAAATGCCCCGGAGAGTGTCGGTTCTCATACTCACGCGCAGCAATGATTTCCATCGGGTGCTGGGTAAGTTCTTTCTTGGTACGCGGCGCGATCAGCACGTCTTCTGCCTGACGCTGGCTGATGAAGCCTTCCTGGACAAAATCATCAAGCAGCGTGGGCAGGTCGAGCAGGCGCTCCTGCTCCGCAGCGAGCCGATCGGCAAAATCACTGGCGGTGGCTGCGAGTTCTTCAGCCTCGGTGTCAGCAGTCGGGCTGACTGCAGAATCACCAGATGCAGCAACGGCCCGGGGTGCTCCAGGCGAGCGATCCGAATCGTTTGAAGGTTCCGGTGAAGTCAGCGGTGTGGCCACGTAAGTCCCTGATTTAGCCAAACTTTAGCAGTTAACGGCATGGACAGGGGTTTTGCAACCGTCGATCGACCCCAGAGCGTGACAGGCATCACACTCCGGCTGCGGGTGATAGAATGCGCGCCATTTTTCGCACCAAGGGTGCAGGAGGCCAAGGCCAGTGGATACGAGCGACTACGCCCGGTGGTTCCGGGACTCCACCCCGTATATCAGCAGACACCGCAACAGCACGTTTGTGGTGCTGCTCGACGGTGCAGCTTTCAATAGTGCAAACCTCGCCAACATTGTTCACGACCTGGCGCTGGTGCACGTGCTGGGTGCCCGCCTGGTACTGGTCCATGGCGCGCGACCGCAACTGGACAGAAACCTGACAGATTCTGTATTTCATCAGGGTCGACGCATCACCCGGCCGGCCGATCTGCCGGCAATCACCGGCACCTACGGCGAACTGCGCTCCCGGCTGGAAGCGATGTTTTCCACGGGACTGCCCTCGAGTCCACTGCACCAGACCGACATTGCGGTGATCAGCGGCAACTTCATCACGGCCCAGCCCCTGGGCATCGTCGACGGCGTTGACCACGAACTGACCGGAGCGACCCGAAAGGTGCACACCAGACGCCTGCGACTGGCGCTGGACAGTGGCGCACTGGTGCTGCTGTCACCCATCGGTTACTCGCCCTCCGGGCAGGCATTCAATCTCGCCTCGGACGAACTGGCCACCGATGTTGCGTTGGCGCTGGGCGCTGACAAGCTGGTGATCTTCAATCCGGCCGAAGCGCTCACCGGTGACAATGGAGAACGGCTCAGCGTGATGAGTCCTTCGGAACTGGACACCTACCTCAGCCAGCAAAGCGGTGCCGATGTGAATCATCTGCACTGCGCGCTGCGGGCCTGCCGCGGCGGGGTGAAAAACACCCAGCTGATCGGCTATGAAAAAGATGGTGCTCTGCTCAACGAACTGTATACCGCTAAAGGTGACGGCACTCAGATCACTGAATCACTGCACGATCTGATCCGGCCCGCCCGCCAGGAAGACGTGGCCAGCATTGTCGAGATCATTCGGCCGCTGGAAGATCAGGGAATTCTGGTGCGCCGTTCGCGAGACCGGCTGGAGCAGGAAATTGGCCATTTCCTGGTCGCTGAAATCGACAGCACTGTGGTTGGTTGTTGTGCGGTGTATCCATACGAAAACGCCGCCGAGCTTGCCTGCGTCGTAGTGCATCCTTCTTATCGGGACCGGCTTACCGATGAAGGGAGCGGCCAGTTGAGTATCGGTTCAGCCCTGCTCGAAGCGGCTGAGGCAGCGGCCCGAACCGCGAGTGCACAAAACCTGTTTGCATTGACCACCCAGACCCGTGACTGGTTTTTGGAAAACGGCTTCATCGACAACACGCCTGATGCGCTTCCGGCGCCGAAGCAGGCCCTGTATAACTACCAGCGAAATTCGCGGGTAATGATCAAACCTCTGGACTGACACTCATGACCGACACCAGCAAGCGCCCTTATTCTTCCATCGTTGTTGACGGCGTTGCCCAGGCACCCAGCCGGGCGATGTTATATCCGGTGGGATTTACCGAAGCCGACTTCGCCAAACCCCAGGTAGGCATCGCATCCACCTGGAGCATGGTTACGCCCTGCAATATGCATATCAACACACTGGCCGAAGCGGCATCGATGGGTGCAGACGAAGCCGGCGGCAAGAGCGTGCTGTTCAACACCATCACTGTTTCCGACGGTATATCCATGGGCACCCCGGGCATGCGCTATTCACTGGTATCCCGGGAAGTGATTGCGGACAGTATCGAGACTGTGGTCGGTGCTCAGGGTTTTGATGGCTTTGTGGCCATTGGCGGCTGCGACAAGAACATGCCGGCGTGCGCGATGGCCATCGCCCGACTCAATCGACCAGCGGTATTCGTCTATGGCGGTACCATCCAGCCTGGTAAAGAGCGGCGCGATATTGTTTCGGTGTTCGAAGCCGTTGGTGGACATGCCGCTGGCAAAGTCTCAGACATTGAACTGAAAGATGTTGAAGCCACGTCAATTCCAGGGCCGGGCTCCTGCGGCGGGATGTATACGGCCAACACCATGGCGTCGGCCATCGAAGCACTCGGTCTGTCACTGCCCAACAGCTCCGCTCAGGAAGCCATTTCAGAAGCCAAACGTCAGGACAGCTACGATGCTGGCGCGGCGGTATTGAATCTGATTGAACTCGGCATCAAACCCAGCGATATCCTGTCGATGGAGGCTTTCGAAAACGCCATCACCACGGTGATCGCACTGGAGGGTTCCACCAATGCGGTCCTGCATTTATTGGCCATTGCCCACGCAGCCGGGATTCCGCTTTCGATCGATGACTTCACCCGCATCGGCAAACGGGTACCGGTGCTGGCCGACATGCGCCCGGCCGGGCAATACAGCATGAGTGAACTCATTGCGATTGGCGGTATCCAGCCGCTGATGAAGACCCTGCTCGATGCTGGCCTGTTGCACGGCGACTGCCTGACCGTGACCGGCAAAACGCTGGCAGAAAATCTTGCTGACGTGGCACCCTATCCAGCTGGCCAGCAGATCATCCGGCCTTTAAAAGACCCAGTGAAAAAAGACTCTCACCTGGTGATTCTCTACGGCAACCTGGCCCCCCAAGGCGCGGTCGCCAAAATCACCGGGCACGAGGGCCTGACCTTCACCGGCACCGCCAAGTGTTATCACGGCGAAGAAGCCGCGATGGCCGCTATCATGGATGGCAGTGTTGATAAAGGCGATGTGGTCGTGGTCCGCTATGAGGGTCCGCGCGGCGGGCCGGGCATGCGGGAAATGCTTTCCCCTACCAGCGCCATCAACGGTCGCGGTCTGTCTCAGGATGTTGCACTCATCACCGACGGCCGCTTCTCAGGTGGCTCACACGGATTTGTGATCGGCCACATCACACCCGAAGCGTTTGACGGCGGGCCCATTGCATTAGTCGAAGACGGTGACCAGATCACCATCGACGCAGAAGCCAGGACCATGTCCATTGGTGTCAGCGATGAAGTCCTCGGAGCACGTGGCGACGCATGGCGACAACCAGCCCCATACGCAACACGCGGCGCGCTGGCAAAGTACGCAAGGCTGGTGAGTTCAGCCAGCGAGGGTGCTGTCACCGATAAAAACTGATCAGGGTAGTCCCGTATCGGGACTTTTTTTCCAGCGCAGTTTGAACCAGTCGACATTCTGCATCGCACTCGCGCCCTAATATCTGCGCGCATAAGAAGAACAATCGGGTACGCGCGACATTTAGCATGGATGCAGCAAACCGCTGGGTATTGATAAGAATCAGCTTCGTCACTGCAATGTCGGTCTTCGCGTCGTTGATGATTACCCTGGCAATCTACTATTTTGCAAAAGGCTCACTGGCCGGGTCGCAGCTCACGCTGATCATAGCGGTGATCGCGCCGTCGACCATTGCGCCGATTGTCAGCTGGCAATACGTCTCTCTTTCTTACCGACTACGTCAGGCCAACGAACGGCTGCGCGTGCTCTCCGAGCTGGATTCACTAACAAGCACGCTTAATCGCCGCACCTTTATGGAAGTTGCGGACAAACACCTGTCACTGGCCGCCCGACACGGGTACCCAACCAGTCTGATGGTGCTGGATTTCGATCACTTCAAACAGGTGAACGATCAGCACGGTCACGCAATGGGCGACAAGGTGCTGATTGAGACCGTCAACGTAATTCGCGACACTATCCGGGAAACAGACGTCATTGCCCGCATCGGGGGCGAGGAATTTATCCTCCTGTTACCGCATACCGCACGCGAAGGTGCGTTATTGCTCGCTGAGCGGGTGCTTCAGGTCGTCCGACAGAATCAGGTCAGCAAAGACACAATGATTCACCAGGAACCCGCGCTACCCGTGGACCTGCAGGTGACCATCACCATCGGCGGTGCCACCTGCGAAACAAGCAGCACCAATCTGGATGAAATGATGTCCCGGGCTGACAACCTTCTCTATACCGCCAAACAGGCGGGGCGGGACCGGTTCATGATCGAAGCGATCCCGACCAACAAACCTGCAGAACTATCCCAGGCTTCCTGAGCACACTGGTTACGACTGCTCCGGCAGCTGCATTTTTGCCATCTTTTTCGTCGCTCCAGTAAGCAAATTTCGCCCACACACGTTCTCGCCCTGATAGATCCGGCATAGAGGACGAATGGATCATCAAAGCAATTGAGAAACCTGTCTCAAAGCAGCGTCAGGTGGACGGTCGAATCAGACGCTGAGTGTATATAGAATCAGAACGGAAGTACCTTAAAGACATTATTCTTGAAGACGGAGAAACGGTTCACAATGCCTTCTTCAATCGCAGCTTCAGCGAATGAAAGTGAAATATTTCCAGGATACAGATACAGCTCTCCTCGAGTTCTTAGGTCATGAGATTAAGGACGCTCGGGAGATCAACGAAAACATCTACGTCGATCTAGACGCAGATGGCAATCTAGTAAACATGACAATCTAGTAAACGTGACAATCGAGCACGCCAAGAAGAGAGCCAATCTTCCCGACGTTATCGTCGAACAATACGGTCGAGGCGTCGCCTAACAACCCGATGCAGTGAACGCATTGCCCCTTGTCACGATTCGCTTCCGCAAATCGTGACAAGCCGCAAGCGCCGCTGATCTCATAGATAGGCGTCAAGATGAGCATACCCAAACACCAGTATATCTATCGAATCCAGCCTAACAGGCCTGAATTGTTAACCGATGGGCCTACGAAATCAGAAGCGAAAATTCTCCGAGATCATGTAGCGTACATTGAGGGTCTAGTTGACAGCGCCAATATATTACTTGCCGGTCGTACCCAGACGGCCGACCCTAACGGCTTTGGCATCGTGATAGTTTCAGCGTCCTCTGAGGAAGAAGGACGAGCTATCATGGACGAGGACCCTGTAGTGAAAACTAACTTGATGAAAGCGGAATTCTTTACATACAAGATTGCCTTTCTCTCCGACTCAATTCTGCAAGTGACTAAAAATGACGCCTAACGCAGCGATAAGCGACTGCACCGGCTCGGTGCTCTTTATACATAGCACAAAGCGTGAAAGTCCAAGCCAGTCGCTTATCGCTGCGTTAGGAGTCATGCACCGCGAATCTCATAGTTAGGCGTCTAACTCAACGTGGTTCATCTTTGGAGAAAGCTATTCGCCTGTGCCATCGGCGCGGCCGTATTGATCATGGCCGGGTTAGTTGCATACCACGCCATTTCACCAAAAATTCTAATATCAAATCATTCTAAACACGCGACCTCCGAGGTAAAATTCAACCTCCCAGACAATCGCGTAACGTTTTCTCCACTACAATCCGGAAGCTCCGCCACAATCTATTTCAACAAACAGCGGAACAACGGCTTCATTTCATACGAACTGCAACTCAACGAACATCGAGTAACAGGGTCCCGTGTCTACTCAGTAGACAACCAACTTGGCCGCACCATCCACCTAAACATCGATTCATCTGGGGTGGTCAAACTGAATGTGGAGGGCTAACTCGTCAGCATGAGTTACTCGTCAGTGAGGAAATATCGAATGATTGAAGGTCAGTGTCTGTGCGGAGAGGTAGTATTCGAACTGGATCCAGAAGTAAACATGCATCTAAACGACAAAGCTCAATGGGCACTCATTGACGCGAGCATTCATTGTTTAGCGGATCAAGGCACTCCAGAATTCTGGGCAACGTTCACGGAGGCAAAACAAAATGACTCCTAGCAGTCCGGCATAGTCAACGCATCACCCCTTGTCCCATAGTTAGGCGTCGTTGAACGATATGCCGAGATTCAAAGCAATTCCAGAAGCCCATCTAATTCTTCTCAAACAGAACAACATTCTAATGCTTCGACGCTTCAACACCGGATATGAAGATGGGAGCTACAGCGTAGTCGCAGGTCACTTTGATGGAGGGGAGTCCGGGACGGTTGCCATGGCGCGCGAAGCCATGGAGGAAGCCGGCATCCTCATAAACCCTAGCGACCTGAGACTGTTCCATGTTTGTCACCGACTAGACACAGCCGAAAGAATTTCATTCTTCTATACGACTGATAGCTGGATCGGGGAGCCAAAGAATATGGAACCCCACAAATGTGACGATCTATCATGGTTTCCAATGTCAGCAATACCGAGCAATACTATTCCCTACGTTCGCAGCGCAATCCAAAAAGGAGCTAGCGGTACCCTGTATTCCGAATTCGGCTGGCCCAGTTGACGCCTAACAACCCGATTCAGCCAATGCATTGCGCCTTGGCGCAATTCAGCTGGGTAGATCGTGGCATGCCGCAAGTAACGCCAATCTCATCGTTAGGCGGCTAAAATGGCTCCTTCGACAACCGCCTCTATTACCGAATTCGCGATCGTGGTGGCTGGTTTTACGGGTCTGGTGCTAGCCATTGGTACGCGAGACGGGGTAACCAACCCAGTCGTCAAACTACGCTCCATTACCATGCTTTTCTACGCGTTTACCGCGGCTTTTGGTTCGATTTTGCCAACCCTGTTCACATCATTCGGAGCCCAAAACCCCTGGCGCTCATCAGCAGCAGTGCTGGCAGTGCTTTTGGCTGGCAACATGGTGGGAACGATTGTCAGCGCGCGCGTTCTCCTCAGCGTTGAGCAAAGGCCGCAACTCATGGGTTGGATGTGGGTACTTGTGATAGGCGGCAACACGACATTCAGCGCACTACTTATAGGCTCGATACTTGGAATTTTTCCTTTTCCGGTAACTGGCCCGTTTTTCGGAGCGCTGGTATGGCAGCTGATTCTCTCAACCATTCTATTTACAAGAATCGTGCTGCGAGCCTGATCAGCAACCGTCTTACTGATAGTTTGAGTAGGCGTCATGGCAGGAGCAACACATGTTTAAGGGTGTTCACACGATGTTCTATTTCTCAAAGGTAATAGAACTTCGAGAGTTCATCATGAACTGGGTATGTTTCGACCGACGAAAGCGGGGGAGATCTACATCTATACCATGATGTATCGCAACGTATGTGTATCAGCGCAGATCTCTCGCGACAATCATCAAGTGAATGAAGGCAGCCAGCTATGACCGATCCTCGTGTTACATTCTCAACATTCGCCGAAGTGTCAGTAGCTCTCGCCAGCTTCTCCGGGATAGTTATAGCATTTGGACGTCGTGAGAGTTTATCGCCTCAAAAAGGCTGAGCGAGGTCAAACAAATCTATTCGTATTCTCAATATTCTATTCTTCAGCGCTTGTTATGGTTGTATTACAGTTGGTGAATTGCAATGTGATCGCTGATGCATGGCCATTGTTTCTAGCGCTGGTCCTGACGGTCGTTGGGGCATTCCAACAGTTTGTCTTACTGGTTCGTACGGAGCAGATTACTAACAAACATGAATCAAAGAATGACGCCTAAAATGAGTCTGCTTACATTTTCAGGTTCAACTGAGAATGATCCCAGAATCATGGAGTGGATAGCCGACCATCAAAACGAGCCCGGCAAGATCGCAGCGCACTGGTTCAAGCTGGTTCGACGATCTGGGAGCGATGTGACAGAACTTCTTCACGATGGATATCTGACGGCGTGCGTCGGGGATTTTCCTTTTGCATACGTTGGTGCTTTCAAATCACATGTAAACGTGGGTTTCTTCTACGGAGCAGAGCTATCCGACCCGGCATCGCTCCTGGAAGGTACCGGCAAGCGTATGAGACATGTAAAGATTAAGCCTGAAAAGGCATTCGACTCAGGTTCTTTAGAGACTCTGATCAGCGAGGCATACCTTGATATCAAGGAACGAATCGAGGTTGAAGGTTAGGACTACTGTGTTGCTACTCTGCACAGGTTCCCGCCCATCAATAATACGAAACCCAGTAGCGCTTTAGCTCACTCCGATCCGGAAGGCCTCATCGTTGAGTAGAATTCGGTTGCGCGAGCACTTGCTGATATTCCCATGAGGAGGCGACAGGAGAAACTCTCGATCTAATCGTTCCGGAAGAGCTTCGAGATCGTCATTGAGCAGGTTTTCATGAAGCGATAGCGTCTGGCATTTGCTGGATGGACAGAGCAATTCATTTAGTCTGACCCGAACCGTTAAGCGACTCCGTCGGTGTCGAGATAAAAGATCCAGGTACACCACTGATGTTCCCCGCAAAGATCCATCACTACTATGAACAGACAAAAGGCCCACTGCGTACAATGAGTGATCTGCCCCCGGAAGACTTGCGCATTCTTATGGAAGAACTGAGCCGCGTGGACACCCCTGGAAATCGCATTGTCGAATGCACGAGGTTGGGACATCGCCCATCTGCAAGCACTATCACCGGTAAATATTCACTTCAAACACGTAAAAGAGCAGTTAACCTGACTCCAACTTAAGCAACTCACCCGGCCCCTATGCGAAAACTTCTGTCACTGTTACTCGTATTCAGCCTCTGCTATGTCGCGTGGAACGAACTGGGATTAGAGCAACAACTGTTTTCGGGTCCTGCGGAAGCAGACGCCATTCTACGAGAGGCTTATCAAAACAGTCAGAGCGATATTCAGGTCGAAGGCAGCGGACGGGTTATAACTCTCCTTGCAGACGACACCGATGGTAGCCCGCACCAGCGATTCATCCTCCGGCTCAACTCTGGTCAGACTTTGCTTGTCGCCCACAACATCGCACTGGCCCCACGAATCCCGAAGCTGGAGACCGGAGATACAGTTGAGTTCTATGGTGAATACGAGTGGAACTACAAAGGCGGCGTACTCCATTGGACTCACGATGACCCGCAGAGACGACACGTCGCCGGCTGGTTAAAGCACAATGGAAAAACTTATCAGTGATCGCGCCGAATATCGGGTTTATTAGACCGTTTGAGAGCAGCTTCGCTCGATCAAACCCCAGTCGGTGGTCTTTGAAATTTGCCTATCGCGTCGCAGGCGTCAGCTCGAGATTAACACTGAAGAAACGAAAACAGCGTCCAGATGGTCATGATGAGCTACCCGGGAGTTTTGGACGCGACAAAGTTCGGCTCGTATACAGGCCTTGCAAAAGCAGGCCGCGGATATGTGTGGGACGAGGTTCTGACGCGTCCTCGACGGACCGAGACTCCAGTTTCCGACTTCCTCAGTCCCAACGCGCCAGCCAATCGCCTGGATATTCTGAGAGGCGTCACGAGTTGAGACTTCGCGCCCAAGCCGGAGCGCTAAAATTACGCCAGGCCGAGCGCTCAATCGATCTCATTATCAGAGACCAAAACAAATGAAATCCATACCAGACGATTACAGTTCCTACAAAAAGACGCCGGTCTTTACCGAGGCCACCGTACCCCAGGGCCTGCTGAATGCTCATCAGACCAAAGCGGGAACCTGGGCTAAGATCGTTGTACTCGAAGGAAGACTCCTCTATCGAATTCTCGAACCTCAAGTAGAAGAGCACTTGCTGGACTCCGAACGCTTCGGAGTAGTAGAACCTCAGGTATTACACGAAGTCGAGCCGAGAGGAAAAGTCAGCTTCTATGTCGATTTCCATAAGTAAAAGCAGACGGCACACTGACGTTACCCGGCATCATGGAATAGAAACCGCCGGCCATTAACTGGGACGCACTTGGCGCCATTGGTGAACTGCTGGGATCAGTTGTCGTTCTGGCCACGTTAGCCTCGCTGGCTATGCAAACCCGCAGCATCAACAAACACAGCCAGGCTGAAGCGCAATACGCGTTCGTCGAGGCGATGGCGCAGGAGAATATGGTGATCGCCCAGAGCACCGAGAGCGCATCGATCTGGTGAAGAGGGTTGGAGTCGTTTGAGGAGCTGACCGAAACCGGGAACAACCCCCACCACTAGAAAAATGCATAACGAGGTTCCATGATCACGAAATGTGCAGAATGCGGAAACCACGTTTTAGTCTGATGGCATATGCGTTCAACATCCGCAGCGAAAACGAAACTTCTAACCCGCTCCTATCACTGTGGCAGCAATGCAGCTGTTTCGAACGCTCACCGAGCATGGCTCAACTGAGTTATCCACCACACATCACCCTCGCTATATACGACGACCTAGCTCCTGAATCTCTGCTCGATGCGTTCAGCATTGCTTCCATGGGTATAGACAAATTCACAATCAGCTTTCGATCTTTAGGTTACTTCGAAGCACCCAATGCGATCATTCTCTGGGCAGCCCCCGAACCGTCAGACGCTCTGGCGTCAATTCACACCCGCATTCACTCTCAGATAGAACCAGAACTCTGCCGCGCTAACTATCGACCAGGACGATGGGTGCCACATTCCTCCTTAGCGACATCGATCGAATATTCTCACCGTGATGAAGCAATTGCTTTCGCCAACAAAACCATCGATCCTTTCGAGGTCGTTTTCGATTTTTTTGATTGCGCATCCTTTCCGCCTGTGAAGATAACCCGGAAAATGCGACTCAACGAAACTGGCTCATAGGGTGTATGTAATGCAGATCGACTTTCTCGAAGTTGTGACTAACGACGTTGATCCCGCTAGCAGCGTATATTCCGCTCACACGGTATGCCCTTCGGTGATTCGGCTCCGAATCAGCAACAACCCCAACATATGTCGATTGAATGGATCGATCGACAACAACGCGAATATCCCGGTTGCAGGAACGTCCAATGGCTGTTGAAACTCCCAAAGACACAGACCCAGCCAGCTGGCATCGCTATTTTGCGATCGAAAACAACAATCGCGCCTGGGAGCTGGCCGGTATGCCAGCCAGAACAGATGAAGAGTCGCTGGAGATGCTGGATACCGCGCACGCTGCGGCATTGCACTGGGGCAAGGTTGGTACGGAACTGAACGGAATGCGCGCCAAGCTGCTTCTCGCGGAAGCCCATGCACTAGCTAACTTTGGCCAGTCTTCGCTTGCTCTGGCAGAAGAAGTGCGAAGCTACTTTCTCAACCGGGAAACTGACGATTGGGAAATTGCTTTCGTCCACACCATCCATGCCCATGCCGCATCAGCGGCTGGTGATGGCCAGCGCCATCGCGACAGCTATCAGGCGGCAGAGAGTTCAATCGCCGCTATCGCAGAAGATACCGATCGAGAAGTTGTTCTTATGACTTTCGTTCAGGTACCAATCCCCCAGAAATAGACCAGCAGGGGCGTTTTCGATCGCGGTTGCACCGGTTGCTGGTAATCTGATTAAGTATCACTGTATAGATCTGGTCAGAATTCTTACGCTGCAAACCGGGCTGAGACATCGAGACTGGGGAGGCACACACTATGAATGCAATGCAGAATACTGTGATCGAGAGACTGCTAAAGCGCTTCGATGCATACGCTGATCTTGCGGCGCTGATCGACGCCGATCAACTCAAGCAAAGAATCGACCTGCCAAGACACAAGTCACTTACTGACCATCTGTGGTGTGTGGTGGGGGCAAGAGAAAGCTACACAAAGGCTATCGATCAGGGCGTATGGTCAGGGTTCGCATGCTCCATGCAGTCTTTTGAAGTTGAGGACTTTCAGGCTCACCTTCAGAACTCGGCGCTTGCAGCCAGCGACACGATCAATGCGATTACTGACTGGACACCAGAGCGAGCCAGCCTGCTGGCAACCTTTGCTGAACACGAAGTCATGCACGAAGGGCAGATCATTCGCCATATGTACGCCCTCGAGCAGTCCCTGCCGGAATCCTGGGTGTGGGCGTAGTATCGGAAAACGCGCCTTCGGCTCACATTCCTCTAAGTCTACGCCTCCGATACAGATCTGGCTTTCGACAAAGCACTGGAGGAAGGTGCGATCTGCATCGAAGCACCGGCGGAGATGCTTTATGGAGACAGAAGAGCCATGGTCGCAGACCCCTGGGGCAATCGCTGGCAGATTGCTACTCATCGACAGTTTTCAGCGAAATAGCAAAGCGCGCAGACAAGCGAGGTCATCACCATGCCAGAAACAGTTCCACCAAACCTCATCCACACCCAAACAACCAAATGGAGTACCGGCAACTCGGCGGACCTGACGTATCGCTATAAGAACCTGGACGGCCAACACATCGGGGCAAGAATCGAAGAACTGGCGATTGGCGGAACTTCCAGCTACCACCACTACCACACCAGCGAAGAAGAACATGTGTTCATCTTAAGCGGCCAAGCTACTCTGTTCTGGGGCGATAGCAAAATTCCTGTTTCGCAAGGCGATCATATTTGGTTTCAGGCTGGCGAAGAGATCGCCCATCATCTGATCAACCAATCTGACGAACTCTGCACTTACCTCGTCTACGGCGAGCGCAAAAAGGACGATGTGGTAGTTTATCCGGACGCTCAGGTCATGATGATCAAATCGCTGGGTAGACGGCAGTTCACTTACCGACCACTCATTACCGATGACTCAAAGTAAAACGGCGGAATGACACATAGTATGAATTCACGGGTACAGGCCGTCTTCTGTTCGTATCCGCAAGAAATCCGCAGCAATTTGCACATTGTGCGCAAGCTCATTCTTGCGACCGCGTCCGGGATCGAGGTTGTTGGTGAACTTACCGAAACGTTGAAATGGGGCGAGCCCGCTTACCTGACAGAGCGAACTAAATCAGGCAGCACCATACGCATTGGCTGGAAGAAATCCGTGCCGACCCAATACGCGATGTACTTCAACTGCCAGACCACGCTTGTAGATACGTTTCGAACACTGTTTCCTGAGCTACACTTCGAGGGCAATCGCGCGCTTATCTTCGAAGTGACAGAAGAACTACCGGTGGAATCCCTTACCCAGTGCATCGCGCTGGCGCTGACTTACCACAGCGCGAAAAAACACAATCGTCGAACTCAAAGTGCCTGACGTCTCTCATAGTCCCGTCTGGTGCATACCATGACCTCAAAGCTACTCAGACCTGATGCGGTGATTCGCGATGAGCAAAGCACTGACCACCAGGCTATTCACTCAATCACTGAAATCGCTTTTCGTGGTCGACCCTACGCTGGGGGAGATGAACAGGACGTCATCATCCGACTGCGCAACGCTCATGATCTGACGCTGTCACTGGTATATCTGATCGATTCGAAGATCGTCGGGCAGATCACCTTCTCTCCAGCAACCGTGGCCGATGCTTCACAGCCCTGGTTTGCGCTTGGGCCTGTCTCTGTTCTACCGGAATTCCAGGGCCAAGGCATTGGCTCGAAATTGATCAATCTGGGTTTAAGCAGAATTGTCGAGCTCGGCGCACGCGGCTGCATCCTCACCGGAAATCCAATCTACTATCAACGCTTCGGATTCGAGTTGTGTCCGGAAAACTGCCCGGTAAACGAACCCGAGGAGTACTTCATGCTGAAACTGTTTGTTTCCAAGCAACCTGATGGTCCGTTCAAGTTTCATGAAGCTTTTTACGACGATGTGTAGCCCGCGCCACGGCGAACACAAAATCACTTGAGGAATAGCACTATGATCACCGGTAGCTGCTTCTGCTCCAGAGTCTCTTATACCCTGAACGGGTCATTGCAAAATGGCCGGTCCTGCCACTGTTCCAGATGCAGAAAAGCCTTCAGCGGCGCATCTTCGGCTTATGCACAACTCTCACCCGGCAGCACCGTCAGTTGGACAGGTAAAGAATTTCTATCCACATCGGCTGACGAAGGACTGGCCATCGGGTTCTGCGGCAGTTGCGGTTCTACCCTGTGCGGGATGTGGAACGGCGACGTCCACGGACTCACTTTGGGGTGCATTGATGGCGACCCCGGTGTGGAAATCGAAGAGCATATCTTTGTTGGCTCGAAGGCACCCTGGGATCATATCGGCGGGAACGCGCCACAATTCGAGGAGCACGCCGAAACCTAAGCACCATGAACCCGTCATCCAAACGAGTCGTAAAAACGATGTCCATTGCAGACACTACCGTTCGCTGCTCTACTCCCGGATGCGAGAAATACGACGTATCGTAAAAAACTGACCGGGGAGAGATACCATGACAGGTCTCAGGCTGCTGGGAATCTATGTATTTTCAAACGACCTCGATGCAACACTGGCGTTCTATCGCAAGGTTGGTCTTGAGGTCGAAAAAATCAGCGACGTGTTTGCCAGGGCGACGATGCCCGGTGGCGGCATGATCGAATTCGGCACTGATGAACTCACTAACAGCTACGATCCCGGTTGGATTCGGCCTGACGGTAACAGCAATAACACCATCAATCTGGAGCTAGCATCGCGGGAAGCGGTCGACTCAACTTTCTCAGCTTTGGTAAACGATGGATACATCGGACACCTGGCTCCCTGTAATCCACCATGGCAGGCGCGTTTCGCCATTGTGATGGATCCCGACGGAAACTTTGTCGGGATGCACAGCCCGCGCAGCTTCGAGGATGATCGTAAACGCGAAAGCGACTGATCTGCAGAACCGATAATGGATTTCGAATCATGAAAATCAGCAGTTTACTGATCGGTGTGTTCTGGGTTTATCTGTTGGTGGATTCCTACAGGCAGGGCGTAGCGCTACCGGAAACTGTTGCCATCCTGACACTGCCAACGATACCCGGAGCTGTTTTCGCGACTATACTGGGCGGGTCTTTCGTGTTCGCATTGACTCTGACCTTTTCTATTCGAATCCGCCTGATCGAAGATCTGCCATTGCTTACCCGCCTGCTGGACGGGCGATTTGGCGAAGGGACCTATAAAGATTTCAATCACCGGCTCCGACCTATTGCGCTATCGATAATCTGCGGGTTGATACTCGGCGGATTTGGTCTGCACGCTATTCACACAAGTACTATGAATCCCCTTGGCTACCTTCTATCAGGTATTTTTCTTGCTGTTACAGCCGGTCTGCTGATCGCGCAGCTGCTCAGCTTCCGCTATCCGCCGGCTCTGCGCTGACCTGAGCCAAGATGACGCACATCCACAGTTTTCCTGCGATCAGTGATTATTCAGCTACACGACTGATTCTCGGATCCATGCCCGGCAAAGCTTCTCTTGAGGCAGGCCAGTACTACGCGCACCCCCGCAATCTGTTCTGGAAAGCGCTGAACACATTCGATCTTGTAGATTCCGGTGCACCTTACCCGCGGCGTTGCCAGCAGCTCATTGAACAGCGGATCGCACTGTGGGATGTGTTGAAACTGTGTACACGTACCAGCAGTCTGGATTCGGATATTGTCACCTCATCGATGGTGGCCAACGACCTCCGAAGCTTTCTTATTCATCATCCGAACGTTACGCAAGTCTTCTTCAACGGCGCCAAAGCACAACAGATTTATCAACGCCATGTACTGCCTGAAATCGGAGCAGAATTCTCTAACCTCACCACCACTCGCCTGCCGTCAACGAGTCCAGCGAATGCCGCCATTTCGGAAGAGGTCAAACTGGCCGCCTGGCGGGCAGTGGCAGTCGGTTAGCCGGTCGCGCCTTCAGCGTCTGCCTGGTTGCGATCGCGGTCTGAATATCTGCGAGTGTATTCGATGCCAGATCTGGAATTCATTGCCGGTGAGCTGCTCTAAAAGTGCTTCGTGTTCGCGATCGAACGCAGCCACCTGATCTGAATTGAGACTCGCCGCAATTCCGCGCAATGCGCGCATTCGACCACGCCAACTCTCCCGGGTGAACGGTATCTGCTCGTCATAGGCAAAGAAACCAATCAGCTCAAATGTATCAATAGACCAGTCAGGTTCAGCGGCAAGATGGCCGCTCCAATCTGCGCCTCCCCAATCCGGATTGTGTTCCAGCACCAGCCGTTCGGACGCTGCAACTATTGGATCGAGACGCGGCATGAAACTGAAATGGGAAACCAGCAGGCAGCCGCCAGGCTTTAGAACCCGGCAAACCTCCGGAATAGTTTTGCTCAAATCGAAGTACATCCAGCACTGGTTGGCGGTCACCACATCGAAGCTGTTGTCCGCATAGGGCAGGCTCTCCGCGCCGGCAACCTGATAGTCGATCTTCAGCCCTTCCCGCTCGGCGGATGAAATCGCCATCGCAATTTGTGCTTCTGAGATATCACTGCCGCAGGTCGCAACGCCCTGGGCAGCAAAACGGCGTGCCAGCAGACCTGTGCCCGTGCCGACATCCAGAAGACGTTGACTGGCCAAGCCGATTTCGAAGCTCTGCAATCGAGTGTAGAAACTGTCAGGGGGACCCGGTCGAAATCGATCGTAGTCGGCTGAGGTTCGGCCCCAGTCGAAACCCCGGCCTTCGTCTATGGCTTCAAAGCGCTGTTCGGGCATACCAGAAAGTGTCCAGTGGATCTCACCACAGCCTATCAGACCAACCATTCCAGCGAATCCGAGCTGCGTCGAAATCTGCAAAAATCTATGAAACACTCAAGCAGTGCCAGAAAAACCGACAATCATCGTACGTTCCCTGGACACGCCAGAGTACGTGCGATTCATGATTCAGTTAAAAGCTCGATATATGCTGGATCGTATTGAGGGTAATCTGCTCGACGACGAGCAGGCCCGCCACTATACCGAGCAGCAGTGGCACGCTTTGCTGCCAGATGGTCAGGCGACATGCGGCCACAGTTTTCTGAATCTGATCGTTGCTGACACTGATGAAGCGGTGGGATCCGCCTGGCTGTTTGTCGATTCCGAGCTGTCTAGTGCATTCATCTATGAGCTGTTTCTGGACGAAGAGCAGCGTGGCCGCGGACTGGGTAGAGCGTCTCTTGAAGCGCTGGAAACCCTGGCACTCGACCAGGGCGCAGCGACCCTGGGTTTGAACGTATTCGCAAGCAATACTCACGCAAGAGCACTTTACGAATCTTACGGTTTCAGTGCGGTGAGCACAGATATGATCAAGCGACTGAGAGCAACCTGATGAATCATGCAGAAAGTACCGTGATCAGATCATTCCACGACGACGATAGAGACGCCTGCGTGGCGCTGATCATGGTGAAAAAGCTGGACTGAAGTAATTGCAGTTTTCGATGAGCGGCAAGACCTTACGGTGCTGCAGCACCTTAAAGCCAATCAGTTTTGCGTGTTCGACCCTTAACGGCTCTCAGCGTCTCTAGCCGTGCTTTCGAAAAGGATCGCGCCGCGCCGCCAGGACGTTCAAAATGACTCACATGCTGCACCACGTTTCACTGCCGGTTTCAGACATCGTCGCGGCCGCCAGCATGTATGACGCAATGCTCGCCAGACTCGGCTATCGCCGGGTAGCTCAATCTCCAGGGTTTATCGGCTATGGCATCGAAGACAATCGTGACAAGTTCGCCATTGTCACCGCCGATTCGGTCAACGAGCCGGGACCCGGCTTTCATCTGGCGTTCACTGCACCATCAAGCCTGGCAGTGGACACCTTCCATCAGGCAGCCCTGCACCACGGCGCGACAGACAATGGAGCACCCGGTTTGCGTCCGGACTATGGCGCAAACTACTACGCTGCCTTCATCATTGACCTGGATGGCCATCATATCGAAGCTGTCTGCAATGATTGACGCTGACCAGGGCATCCGCTTAATAGTAAACCTTTCATCCAGCCAGACCGGAGGATTGGTTTGAACCACGAAGTTGTGACCCGAGATGCCTGGCTCGCCGCCAGGGCTGAGTTGTTAAGCAAAGAAAAAGCCCATACCAAGGCCAGAGCCACTCTTGCTGCAGAACGCCGACGGCTGCCGTGGCTAAAACTGGACAAGACCTATTCTTTCGCAGGACCCAACGGCGACGTCGATTTTTCCGAGCTTTTTGCAGGGCAGTCTCAGCTCGTCGTCTATCATCTGATGTTTGGCCCGGACTGGCCACGACCCTGTATTGGCTGCACAGCCTGGGCAAATGCGTTCAATGGAACCACCGATCAGTTCAAGCGTGCTGATGCGCAGCTGGTTGCAGTCTCTAGGGCACCTTACCATCAGCTGGTCCAAACCGCCGCCAATCTCGGCTGGTCATTTCCCTGGTTCTCTTCATTCAATAGCGACTTCAACTACGACTTTCTTGCTTCGTCCCCTGATGCCGGTGATTCAGTAATCGTGAACGAGAACGGTGAACGACTGGAATTTGATCGAGGCGAGAACCATGGGGTCAGCGTTTTTGCGCGTAATGGGGCAGGAGACATCTATCACACCTACAGCGCCTACAATCGAGGTATCGAAGACCTCAACGGTGCAATGGGGTACTTTGATTTATTACCTAAGGGGCGGGCGTGGTGAGCGACATGACGATTCAGGACTGGGGCTCCATTGGCGAGATCATCGGCGGCATCGCTGTCTTAGTGACCATCTTCTATCTGGCTATCCAGTTGCGCCAGTCCACCCAGGCAGCTCACCGACACACCTACAACACCGCCGCTGACTCGATGGCCCAGTTCTCCTGGAATCTCGCTAAAAATCCCTATCTGCAGAAACTTTATCGAACGATGTTACGCGCTCCGGATTCCCTATCAGACGATGAACTGCTGCAGGCGGAAACGATTCTCGATGCCTATCTGACGCTGATGGAGAGCTACTATCTGCACAATATCCAGTTCGGCGAAGAGCTCAGCCAGGCCCGGTGGGGCCGGATACTATCGAGAATCTTCGTGACGCCGGGCGGTCAGCGTTACTGGGCTCAACGGCGCTGGCAGTTTCATGAGGAGTTCGCAAAGTACGTCGATGGGCTAATTGCTGCTGAACCTTAGAGTTCCCTGAGCAGGTCGGGCAGTTGCGCCAGACTATCAATGAAATAGGCCGCAGCTGAAAAATCCTGACCGGTGACGAACTCATTGGCCACCACCACACACTCAATGCCGGCTGCGACCGCTGAGCGAAGACCGCGCTCAGAATCTTCTATCACCAGCGCCTGTTCAGGTGTTGCGGAGAATCTGTTCAGTGCCGCAAGGTACGGATCCGGAGCGGGCTTGGACCTGGGATAATCACCGCTGGTCAGCACAAATTCCATGTGGTCAACAATGTTCCGCTGAGCATGAATCAGCTCGAAATCGCTGCGTTTCGCCGTGGTCACAATCGCCATTGCATAATTGGCAGCCAGCTCTTCCAGAACACTTTCCACGCCGGCGATCTCTATGTCCTGTTCCAACAGAAACTGTTGATAGAGCCTGTTACGCTGATCTTTGCAGGACTCAATCTGCTGCGGCGACGCCCCCAGCGCCGTTGCCTGTTGCCAGGCGCTGTGCCCGTGGGCCATGTCTTGAAGATAGCGGGCATGTTCGAGTTCAACCCCGAGCGGGCGAATGCATTGTCGGGTGGCTTCGAAGTACCATGGTTCGGTTTCCACCAGAACCCCATCGTGGTCCCACAGCAGGTATGATTTCATCGTTGCGTTTCAGACGGCCGGAATTGCGGCACTGTAGCGTCGAGGTGAAACGGACACAATCGATACCCCTAGATCTGATGATCACTCACTGACCTGGAGTGTTTTCCCGCTTTGAATACGCTGAACAGCCTGATCTACCGCTTTTTCACGCTATGTTTTGTTGCCAGCAGTTTCCTGGATGTCACGGCAATGGTCAGCGTTGCCCGACACAGTTTCGACCGCGATCCTGTCGGCGCCAGCCAGGGCATCATCATCATGTTGGCTACGGCGGCGATTCCGCTGTATCTGCTGTGGCGCAACCTGGTGACGTTACCGTCCGACCGTTCGCTATTGCCTGCTCCCAACTCACCCTCTGCTGCCTGGGGTCTGGGGCTGGCGATGGCCTTCGTCTGGCTGGGCAGTGGGCTGGCCATTGCCTGGCTGGCATCCGTTGCACTGTTGGCAGCCGGAGTTGATTCGCCAATTCTGAGAACGCTGGGTGATGCGTATTTGACCGGAACTCTGAAGATTGTTGCAGTGCCAATCGTTTTCGCAGTGGAACTGATGGCTGCGCGCGGCCGGAACTGACGCTTCGTTCATGACCGCCATAACGAGTCAGAGACTGACGCTGCGACGATTCCGCTGCGACGATTCGCAGCAGTTGTTCGAACTGGACAACGATCCCGAGGTGATGCGCTACATCAACGGCGGGATCCCGACACCGATGGCGGTGATCACCACCCGAAGTCTACCGCTGATGCTCAACCACGATGACTCGCCTTTCGGCTTCTGGGCTGCGCAACGCAATGCCAGCGACGAATTCATCGGCTGGTTTTCCCTGCGTACTACCGGGCCTGACGAAATACAAGCCGAGCTCGGCTACCGGTTATACCGATCAGCCTGGGGGAAAGGCTACGCGAGCGAAGGCTCCCGAGCATTGCTTAGCACCGCATTCGCCAACAGTGATCTGGCTACGGTCACTGCTCAGACATATGAGAGAAACCTGTCTTCTCAGCGTGTTCTGGAAAAACTCGGAATGCAGCGGATTCGCGCCTTCAAGCTGTCCGATGATGACCTCGGCAACACCGATACCAGCTATCAGGGGTCAGCACGGGTCTGGGACGGCCTTGACTATGAATATGCGCTCACTAAACAACTCTGGATAGAAAGGCACAAGCTGAGGGCTGCGGAGGAATGATCGAACAACTCACCACGCAACGGATGCTGCTGCAACCGCTCAAGCTGAATCATTCACGGGGCATGTTCGAACTATGGTCGCAACCTGAAGTCTGCGTGTATTCGGGTCGAGCAGAAGACAGGCATGGTGATGAAATTGTCCTGCCGGCCAGATACGCGCAGGACAGCGACCGCATCATCGACTTTTTTCTCCATCGTCAGGCGGAAGGCAGTGGTTGTCGCTGGGCATTGATTGAAGCGGAAGGTGGCGCGTTTCTTGGCATCGTTGGCTTCAACGCTATTGGTCAGACTTCCGAAATTGCCTATCATCTGCACCCGAAATACTGGGGTCAGGGATATATGCGAGAGGCTTGTATAGCATCACTGGATTGGCTCCATGAGCACTGTGCATCTAGTTCCCTTGAAGCCTACATAGACGCAGACAATGTGCCTTCGCAGAAACTTGCTCTCGGGTTGGGAATGCAGCAGAGCGCTGCGGAACGCGATGGATCACTGCGCTTCTCAATGCAGCTGCGCTAACTTAACGCTCTCCCGGTTGCCGGCGCGCATCAGTTTTCAGAACATTGAAAAAATACTCTGGAGACATAATAGACAACGCCCTGCTGGCAGCGACCTTCGGGTAGCCGATCAGGAGCAGGGTGTTCGACGCAGCCAACATACGATTCATCGGAATTCTCCTAGTCAGCATGATCAATTGAACTCAGTAACCACTCGCGACCTCGCCAACATTCGCCAGCAGATCTGCTAAGGTTAAGTGCTGCAAACCTCAAATAACATAGATCGCCTGTTGCGGTGTTTGCTCGCTGCGATTGAATTCCTGAAAATCCCGCAGTAGCCTGATAAAAGATTAAGGGAGAAACAGATGCGTGTAGTGATTGCTTCGTTTGCATTGGTGCTCGCCAGCACATGGGGCTACGCAAACGCTGATGCGGATAACAAGGCGGTTGCCGACGAGTCAGCCAAGGCTGTGGTTAAGCCCAACAAGCGAAGCTGCCGAAAAGTGAAAGTCACCGGAAGCAATATAAAACAGCGAGTGTGCATGACGAACGCTGCATGGAGGGATCTCGAAGAACAGCAGGAGGAAGAGCGCCGCAAGGCGAGAGCGCTTTCTTCAGACCCCGGCAATGCAGTCAATTAGCAAGCCGAGGACTCCGCTCCGAGTCGATACATGGCCAATGCCAACGACAGGCACAGCCAGGCAACAGATATGATATTCCGCGATGTCATCAGCGACGATTTTGTTGCACTGATGGGCCTCTACCGACAGCTGCAACCGCTCGACCCCGTGCTGGACAATGGCCAGGATCGCGCTGTCTTCGAGCAAATTATCGCCAGTCCGCTGCTGCAGTTGTTTGTGCTTGAAGACGACGAGACAACTCTGGTCGCAAGCTGCTATCTCAACGTCATCCCGAACATTACCCGCTCCGCATCACCTTATGCCGTAATCGAAAACGTGATTACCGAGCAGACTCGGCGACAGATGGGCTATGGCAGACAGATCATCAGTCAGACACTCGACTACGCCTGGTCACTCGGCTGCTATAAAGCCATGCTCCAGACCGGCTCAAAACAGGCCAGCACACACGCTTTCTACAGGGCCTGCGGTTTCTCGGCAGATGACAAGACGGGTTATGTGGCCAGACCGCCAGGTTCCCCGATCAAAACGACCTGAAATGATCATCAGGATCCGTAGATGAACGTATCCACGATGACTGCCAGCGATGCTGCCGACTGGCTGACGATGCGCAATGAACTGTGGCCCGGAGAGCTGAACGAACACAGGTCAGCTATCGACAGCTTCTTTGTCGGCCATGGTCCTTTCATTGACGAAGCCTATATCTGCAGAACTGGTGCGGGAGATCCCGCGGGATTCATTGAACTGCGTATGCGCAACTATGCCGAAGGCAGCGAGGCAACAGCTGTTCCCTACGTTGAGGGATGGTTTGTGGATAACCGCTTTCGCCGGCAGGGGCTGGGCAGAAGGCTGATGGAACAGGCCGAGCAATGGGCGCTCGCCCAGGGCTGTTATGAGCTGGCCAGCGACACAGAACTCGACAATCAGATCAGTATTGCTGCGCACACCGCACTGGGATTTAGCGAAGTCGAGCGGGCTGTGTGTTTCCTCAAGCAGCTACCGGTAGCGCAGAACACCGGTCAGGCATCAACTCGCTGGGGCGTCTGTCCGGTGCTTGGTGTCCGGGATGTTGCTGCCGCCACCGAGTTTCTAAAAAGCCGACTTGGCTTTATCGAAACAGACCTGCTGCAGCCTGATGATCACGAGCCTGCCGTGTACGCTATTGTTAAGCGTGGAGGAATCGAACTGCATCTGCAGATTCGCCGCACCCAGCTCGACACTGAAAGGGAGGCGATAGAAAACGATGTCTATATTCGTGTGCCTAATGTCGACGAACTGCGGCAGGAATTCATCGGCCGCGGCGCCCAAATCCTGAAAGACATCATGGATCAACCCTACGGCATGCGGGACTTCTGTGTGTCAGGCCCGGAACATCACCGACTGATGTTCGCGACTGCCAATATGCAAACGGCACGACATTGACATCAGTCTGTCCAGTCAAGTTATATCGATCAGATCCACATCGATCGGTTGTGACGGAATCCCTTCTTTGAACAGAATCTGCAGGGCATCTGTAAGCAACGGCGGTTCTACCAGCGGCTGCTCCCGCTGCAGTTCCACTATCGACCACCAGCGATACTCCTGCAACCAGGCCCCTTCATCTCCGAGCAGCGCACTCGCAGACGGCGAAAACCGCACAATCGGGATGAGAAAATAGCGCTGCCGCATCAGCACCTGGGTGGCATCAACCAGGAACTCGCGACGCCAGATCTGAGCCTGAGGTACCACCTGACTCTGCCCGGTTTCCTCGAACACCTCTCGCACCACAGCGTCCTGCGCACTTTCTCCAGATTCCATACCACCACCCGGAAGAATCCACAGATCTTCGCTACGCCAGGGAAAACGCATGCGCATCAACAGAATCTCCTGTTCTGGCGTCAGCAGAACGGCTCTGGCAGCATCTCTGATTCTTGGCTCCATAAAACTATCATAGAAGCCCTAAATCGATCTTCATACATACCGGAGCAAACTTATCCAACAACATCTGTTCTTCGACCTTGATGGCACACTTACTGATCCGAAGCAGGGCATAACCCGGTGCATACAACACGCGCTGGCCTCACTTGGCCAGCCGGTACCGCAGACTGAGCAATTACTCTGGTGTATCGGTCCGCCGCTACAGCAGAGCTTTGCTCAACTGATCGACGACGAAAGTGCACCTCACGCCGTCGAACTTTATCGGCAACGCTTCGCGGAAATCGGGCTTTATGAAAACTCACTCTATCCCGAAATACCCGGCGCGCTCGAATTGCTGAGGCGATCTGGTGCAACGCTGCATGTTGCCTCCAGCAAACCTCATGTCTATGTGAACCGAATTCTCGAACACTTTCAGCTGGAACATTTCTTCAAGAGCGTATTCGGCGCAGAGCTTGACGGCACACGGAGTGACAAAACGTCGCTGCTCCAACACGCGCTCGAACAGACTGGGTGCCCGGCGCGGGAGGCCATCATGATCGGCGATCGCCATCACGACTGCACTGGCGCACTCAACAACGCGATGGGATTCATCGGAGTTCTCTATGGCTATGGAAGTAGCGAGGAGCTGTTCCGGGCTGGTGCGCTGCGAACGGTAGATGCGCCACATCAGCTGGTGGAGTTTTGCGCCAGTGAGATTTCCGGTTAATCTCAGCTGCGGAAAGACTCCAAATCCAGGCGGGGGAAAGCGTCCATGTGCAGAAATATCCGGCCCCTGTTTAACTTCGACCCGCCCGCAACACTCGCCGGTTCACAGATCGGCCGAGAGCGCCGGGGAGCAGCGCCTGAGAACGCGGATGTCGCGAGAATCACAACCACTGCCTGAAGGGATGATGAAATGGCCCAGATTCTGATTGTGGTGATAGTCATCAGCACAGCTATCTGTTGGCGAATCGCCAAACGTAAAAACCTGAATATCCAGCTGTGGATAATCCTGGGTGCGCTCATCGGACCTTTTGCCGTTCCATTTGCACTACTGGCAAAGTCGCGCGAGGTTTCCGCCTGAATTCACCGATCGAGGCTGGCACTACGCTCAGTATATGATTCATCTGCACTCAGGAGAGTTAACAAGGAGGTCAGCGTGAAACTGAAAGCAATCACAATTGCCGAAGCGTTTGTCGATCTCAAGAATATGGATTTTCGCTCGCTGGGTGACTTCGCTGGAGGTAGCGTCGGTGTGTTCCGCAGCGGATTGGGCACTTCTACCTGGGAGCGCCATCCCGATGGTGAAGAGTTGCTACAGATGATCGAAGGCGCAGTCCGCATCGAACTGCTGACCGACACGGAGCGTGTGTCGGTAGATCTTGCCGCCGGCCAGATGCTCATAGTTCCCAGAGGTCACTGGCATCGGCATCTCATCACTGATCATCTTGCAGAACTCTACATCACAGCTGGCTCAACCGAACACTCAAACCGGAAGGATCCCAGAACGCCTGCAGAGGCGGACCAATAGTCATGGATCTGGTGGCCTGGTCCGGGGTGCCGACCCTGTGGCAGAGGACATTCGAGCTGGCCTGGCAGACTTTTCAGGAAGGTTCCAATCCAATCGGAGCGCTGATTGCAGATGCTTCTGGAACGGTGGTTGCAACCGGTAAAAGTGCTGTCAGGGCGCCAGTCAGTGGCGTGAAGTTGGCTCATTGCGAAATTGCTCACGCTGAAGTCAACGCGTTGATGCAGCTCGACAATCGTCTCCACAGCAAACGCCAATCAGCACAGTACACGCTCTATTCGACTCTCGAGCCTTGCCCGCTCTGCATGAGCGCTTTGTACATGTCCGACGTCAAATCCTTGAGCTTCGCAGCCACAGACAGCTTTGCCGGCAGTGTCAATCTGCTTGGTACCACGCCCTATCTGCAACGAAAACAACGCCGGGTAGACGGACCGGTTCCCGGGCTGGGTGAAATCTCCATTTTTCTCAATGTTTACTACAACGTCCTCCACCGCGAATCGGCAAACGCGATTCACGACGCTTTCGCAGAAGACTATCCTGAAGCCGTGGCGGCCGCGCTGTCGCTTGCACAACAAGATGTTCTGAAACTGCGCGAGAATCAGCCTGTCGACACCGCCTTCGATAAAGTTGTCGAGGTCTTGCGGAAGCCTGACGCGTGATCGATGCTCTTTCAGCTTCGCAGATGAAGCGGTATGGTTCGACGATACTCGCAGAGACAGGCCGTTTTCCCACTCTGCATCCGGCGTATCCGCGCCCTTAATTCGAGGACCCGACGTGCCTGCATCCATCATCTACGTTCGTATTCTGATCATCAGCAGCTGCACCCTATTTGCTACTGTCACCGCCCAGGCTGCAGATTCACCCGAAGACGTTGCTGCCAGCTACTTCGAAGCGATGCAGACGGAAGGGCTGGCATCGTCAACCCGCTTCATGCACCCGAGTGCTCTGCTGGAATTCAAGACCATGCTGATGCCCGTGTATGCGGCCGAAAATGCCGCGGGTGGCAGACAACTGCTGGATGTCACTTTTTCTCCAGAGGTGCAGTTCGCCCAGTTGGAATCAATGGATCCCGCCGCGTTTATGGATGGTTTCATGGGCCTGGTGATCACTCAGACTGGTAACGCGCCTATTCGCTTCGATAATCTTGAGGTGCTCGGCACCATAGACGAGGGTGACGCCCGTCATGTGCTGACCCGGATGACCCTCGGTGCCGGCGATCTGGCGATCACCCAATTCGAAGTTTTGAGTTTCCTGCCCTATGACGAGACCTGGCGGCTGCAGCTGAACGGCGATATGAAGGGTCTGGCGGCCGCACTGCGCAACAACCTGCCGCAATAGACGATGATGTAGCTGCCGCTCTTGCTCAGGTCAAGGAGGGTCGAGCGACCCTGGTTGGATAACCGGAAACTTACGAATACGGCAATTTCCGCTGGTTCATGGACCCGGACGGCAACAAGGTGGAGCTGTGGAAACCAGCCGCAGATATGCCGACCAGCAGCGCGCAATGACCATTCTCATCATCAGGAGCACCAGATATGTCTGTTTATACCGTCGCTCTAATCAACATCCATGATCGGGACGGCTACGCCAACTACGAAGCCGGGTTCATGGATATCTTCAGCCAATATGGCGGCAAGATCCTGGCCGTGGACGAAGCTCCTGTCGAAATAGAAGGCCAGTGGCCGTATACGCGCACAGTGCTGATCGAATTCGACTCCGCAGATGCGATGGACGCCTGGTATCACTCCGATGAATATCAGGCGCTGGCAAAACACCGCTTCAACGCATCTGACGCTTCAATAGCCAGAATCCAGGGTATGGAAGGCTGATCTATCCATCATCGCTCATATTACAGTTGCCAAGCTGCGCACATAGCAAGCTATAAAGAATTGACCAATTAGCCTCAAGATGCTGAAATCAAAGTGAATTCTTAACTGCTTCCCCGACAGGCCATGGCGAAGCCCGCAACCAGACTCAAATTCCTGCTACCCGGCGCCGTATTGCTCATGGCTATTTGCGGCTGGGCGATTGCCGAGCCAAGCAAAGCCACACGAATTCACGTAGACAAGTCAGAGCGGATCCTAAAGCTGATCCATGAGGGTGAAGCCTTTCGCACCTATCCGGTAGCTCTGGGTGACAGTCCCCAAGGCCACAAACTTTACGAAGGTGATGAGCGCACGCCAGAAGGCCTTTACCTGATCGACGGTCGCAACCCCAACAGTCACTATCACCTGTCGCTGAGCATTTCCTATCCAAACAGCCGCGACGTTGCCCGAGCCAGATCCAGAGGTCTGGATCCAGGTGGCCAGATCATGATTCATGGCACGCCGGAGCGCGGCGAGCGCAGGCGGTCAGACTGGACTGACGGGTGCATTGCTGTCTCCAACGCGGCGATGGAGGAGATCTGGCAGATGGTTGACGAAGGCACACTGATCGAGATCACTCCCTGAATGCCTGCTGGTCCATGCCAGGACCGACAGACACACGCTCGCGATCACTGATGTGACGGCTATTACCGCCCTGCTCCTGGATGCGGATGGTGTGGTACAGAGTCCGAGCAAAGGCTGGCTCGCGGCTGTCACTGAACTGTGCGGCCCTGGCTTCGACCCTCAGCAATTCATCGACGCAGTCTTTACCGCCGAACAACCATGTCTGCGGGGTAACGGTGATTTCGCCACGGTCCTCGCGCGCACACTCGAAGCCTTTGACAGCCCGCGCAGTCCCGCAGCCGCACTCGAAGTATGGACTCAGATAGATCCGGCTCCGGAGATATTCGCCCTGCTGCCGGATATCACCATACCCGTTTGCCTTGCGACCAATCAGCAGTCGCACAGGGCACAACATATGGTCGCAACACTCGAGTATGCCGCGATCTTTGACCACCTGTTCATCTCCTGCGAACTCGGCTGTGTCAAACCTGAGCCTGCCTATTTCCGGAAGGTGATCGACCACCTGGATAAAACCGCGGACGAGCTGCTGTTCATTGACGATCACCAGACCAATGTCGACGCGGCGCGAGCCTGCGGACTCAATGCTGAACGGTTCGAGCTGGCGAATGGCGCCGAAAGACTAAGGGAGATTCTGCACGACTATCAGGTAATCGACCGCTGACTGCCGAGATCCACGAACACGAGGAGTGACTGGAAAACACAGTTACTGCAGAATGCCCGTGTGAAACGACAGAGCACTACGATGACTGGCAAACTCTTTCTGACGGCTATCTGCCTGGTGCTGCTCAGCGCCTGCGCACCCGAAGTTGGCAGCGATGCCTGGTGTAAAAAGATGGTGGAAACCCCCAAGGGCGACTGGTCGATGAACGACGCCAGTGATTTTGCCGCAAACTGCGTTCTGAAAACTTACGATTGAGACCAATGCCCGTCCGACCAGGCCATTCAGCACAGGACAAGTGACCGGCTGTGGGTTTAACATTTATTAAACCGGCTCCGACGACGTAGCATCATGCTTGAATCGCAGTTCGACACCTCTGTTGTTATCCACACCGGCTCCGGTCGGGTAAGCCTGGACGATATTCTCGCCGCCATGCAGTCCTGGTATACCGATGCCAATTTTGACCCGGCTGTGCCGGTCCTGTGGGACCTCCGCGAGGCAGTTATCGACACCGTCCCCGAGGAATTGGCTCAGTGGAGCGAAACCATGCTGAGCGCCATCAATGAAAATCGTGCGGGACAGAAAACTGCGTGGGTACTGCCTACCTCTGAGATTGCCCAGGCGGCCGTCGATCTGTTGAGCAGCCATGATTTTCGCAACAAGGTGCGCATCTACCAGAATGACCGCGAGGCCGCCGAGGCCTGGCTGACCACAACGATTCGATGACCCTGCGATAAAGTGGACGATCGCGCCGCCAGGGACTATCTGCTCAACCAACCAGACACCTGGCAGGACTATCCTTTCGGTCCCGACGTGGCCGTCTTCAAGATCTACAAGAAGATGTTTGCCACCTTAGGCTATGAAGATCAGGTTGCTCGCATCAATCTGAAATGTGATCCGGAAGAGGCCATCGCACTAAGGGATATCTTCCCGGCAGTCATTCCTGGTTATCACATGAACAAGGCTCACTGGAACACGGTTATTCTCGATGGTTCTATACCCAGGGGGGAGATTGAGCGGATGATTGACCGATCATACGCGCTCGTGGTGAAAGGCCTGCCGCAAGCACAGCGTTTTGCACTGGAAGTCCGTCACGGTAAAGAGGCCATTTATCGTTGAGCCGGGAACCAAGCCCCTGCGACCATTAAATAGGGTAACGGATGTGAAGCAGTCGAGGCTTTTGGGGAGAGTAAGATTTTGCAGAAAACTGGACGCTCGGGTGCACTTACCCTGCCTGAAGGCTTTGTGGTTCCAACCACACTGGAGACCGACCAGTATCGCCTCAAGCCGCTGACCCAAGCGCACACCGAACTCGATTTCGCCGCGGTGATGGAAACTCAACAGCGCCTGCGCGCCAGTGCCCCCAATGGTTGGCCTCGACCGGATTTTACGCTCGAAGAAAACCGCAGTGATCTACGTCGCCATGAGCAGGAGTTCGTTGACCGAAGCGCCTTTGCGTTCACGGTGCTCAATCTGGATGAAAGTGCCGTCATCGGTTGTGTTTATTTAAATCCTCCAGCGCAAACCGGCTGCGACGTCGACGTCCACATGTGGGTCAGGGAGCGGGACTATCCACGCGGTCTGGCACAACACCTGCACCGGCATGTTGATGCCTGGCTGAGCAAATACTGGTCATTCGACCGGATCAACTACCTGCGTCCGGACTATTATTTTGCCAGGGGTAGTTGCCTGTGCGGGAGTGTGACGTTTTACGCCGGACCGGTAACCGGACCCTTTGAACTGTGTCATTGTTCCCGCTGCCGTCAGGCAACCGGATCAGCCTATGCAGCCCTGGTAGGAGTCAGCGAAGTGCGTTTCACCTCAGGCAGTGATCTCGTGACGACCTGCAGCCTGCCGATCACCTCACAGCCTCCTGCTTATAAGCGCTGTTTCTGCAATACCTGCGGGAGCCCTTTACCAGAGCCCGGTGTAACAGGATGGCAGGAGGTTCCCGCTGGTTGTCTGGAACTAATTAGCTTGCCGCCGGATCGGCACATCTATGTTGACGATGCGCCAGCCTGGTCTTTTCCAGAGTCTGCTCTGCCACGGTTCACTCGAGCTGAAATTCATCAGCTCAGGGAGTCACAAAAATGAAGTTCATGATCACCTTCACTCATGTTGAGGGAGCCTGGGAAGGCCTCAGCGACGAAGAGCGGCAATCACACAGCCGCTGGCTCGCAAAATTTATGCAGGACTTAAAGCAGGAGAAGAACGCCGAGCTGGTGTTCCTGGCACCTCCAGCGGAAACAAGAACAGTACGGCAGCACGCTGATACCGGCATGGAAATCATCAACGGCCCGGCATTCCCAGGTCCCGAGTTTCTTGGTGGCTATTATCTGATTGAAGCAGAAAACCTGGAGGAGGCTATCCGCTGGGCAGAACGCGGCCGGATACTGCCGGGATCAAATGAGGTAAGACAGATCATGGACATCACTTTCTGAACCGAGCATTCGGAGGGATGGCGATGACGGAGAAGACCAGCTGGCGGATTGAAGCATGCCCATCGTGACCATCGAGGTGTTAAAGACCGCAGGAGACCCGGGAATCCCCCCACAAACTCTGCAGCAGCTGACCGACGCACTGGGCGAGCTGTTTCAGTCAGAGGCCGGTGGAGCCTGGGTAAAATTACGATATCTGGACAGTTCGAATTACGCTGAAAACCAGACCACGCTACCAGCGTCCAAACGTCCGGTGATGGTAGAAATTATTCATTCCAGACTACCCGCAGAACCTGAACTGGCAGTACAGGCCGCAGCCGTTTGTGAAGTGGTTGCAGGACATCTGAACCGACCAGAACAAAACGTACACATTCTCTACCAGCCAAATGCACGCGGCAGAATCGCATTTGGCGGCAAGCTGACGGTATGAAGGATCGCAAAGACAGGCTGCAATCAAGGCAGCGCACGTGCCGGCAGACTTTAACTCAACCATTTTCGGTCAAACTGGCGTCAAGCCGAACCAACGGCGGTAGCGAAAGGTCTGTATTGCGTTTCCGCCCCGGGCAACTCATTGAGCGAAAGAAATGACACATTCCATTCAGTCTGCACAGCTCGACAAGGTCTCTCGCCTGATTGGTCAGCATCCGGCCGCGTTGCGCAGTGTAACCTGGCACCCGCAGCCGCCGATGCGGGACTTACACCACCTGGAGTTGGAAACGAAACATGGTCATGTCATCGTATTCGACCATCACCAGCCTATTATTCACAGCCTGCCACCCAGACCTGATCAGGTGCACCACCATCGACAGTGGCAGGATCTCACCGAGCAGGCCCCAGACGCATTCAACGGACGTCCGACCATCGCAGCAATCGACACGCAGGATAATCCGCAGGGCTGGGTCATCAGATTTTCGACTGGCACCAGTCTGACTTACCTGCTCAGCGCCACGAGTCCGTTACTATTGGCAAATTGACTGCAGTACTATCGCTTCACCAGATCGAGACCAGGAACCATTGATGAAAATTCGCCTGCTCAGCCTGCTGATGTTGTTCAGCACACTATCATTAGCGAACACAGTAGAAATCGAAACCCTCGACAACGACGGCTTCAATCAGGTGCTGGTCAGAAGCGGTAACCTGTTCGTCGCTGGACAGCCAACTGAAGCCGGGTTAAAGCGTCTGCAGGAATCAGGTGTGACCACGGTCGTCAATCTGCGGACTACCGGAGAAATGGAAAATCCGGAGATTGTGCCATTTGACGAAGCAGCCGTTGTCGAAGATCTGGGCATGGACTATGTGCACATTCCTGCCGGCGGTCCTGACACACCCTACTCACCCGAGATGTTGGAACGGTTCGCGCAAACCCTCAATCAGGCACAGGGTAAAGTACTGTTGCACTGTACGGTGGCATGGCGGGCGAGCCATCTCTATACCGCCTATTTGACCCGGTACCAGGGCTTAAGTCTCGAAGAAGCGCAACGCATCGGCAGGAGTATTAATCTGGGCACCCTGCCACTTGAAGGTTTTCTGGGTGAAAAACTGGAACTAGTCATCGCACCGGAGACCGACGACTGAAGCAGGCAGCCAAGATGCGCCCGAAACATGCAATCAATGACAACGAGAGAAGCGGCAGCAATGGACTACACTGCACCGGCATTCGTCATTGCAGAGGCAGCCGGTGTGGCTCGCTACTCAGGATTCGAACTCGCCAGGGAATTGAGCTTATGACCAAGCCGCCGTCACCAGCGGAAAAATACATTGAGTTGCAACCGGCAGTACCTGCCGACTATCCGGCAATTCTGAATCTGAACACCAACGCGATACCGCAGGTAAGTCTGATTGATACCCAGGCGCTGGAATCTCTACACCAGCAGGCATTAGCGCTTATCGTCGCCCGGGATAACCGCGACGACAGCATCGCTGGTTTTCTGTTAATTCTGGACGAAAGCGCTGACTATGCGAGCGTGAACTACCGCTTCTTCAAAGACAGCTATCCGGCTTTCGTCTACGTGGACAGGGTTGTTGTCAGCCCTGATCACCAACGCATGGGGATCGGCAAACGATTTTATCAGCACCTGTTCGAGCTGGGGGCAGACAAACCCGCAACCTGCGAAGTAAACGTCTACCCACTAAATGAACAATCTCTCGCTTTCCATGGGCAACTTGGGTTCGAGAAAGTTGCCGAACAGGAAACGGAGGGAGGCAGCAAACGAGTGGCCATGCTGGTGCGACCCGCAACGCCATGACTCCAGCGGTACGTTTTCTGAAATCAAAAAGCGTGCAATTCGAATTGCTCGAATATGACCTCGGCAGCACCAGCAGTCTGGGTATGGCCGCTGCAGCGTCGATGCAGCTCCCAGAAGCGCAAGTTTTCAAAACGCTAGTCGTAGCACTCGACGGCGGACAACTCGCAGTCGCCATCATTCCGGTTGCACAACAACTGAATCTGAAACTTTTGAGCAAAGCTGCCGGAGCAAAAAATGCGCGAATGGCCGACTCTACCGCGGCAGAGAAGGCAACAGGCTATGTGACCGGCGGAATCAGTCCTTTCGGACAAAAGAAACCGCTCCCTACTTTCCTGGCCACCGATGCACTCGAATTCGAGCGAATCTATGTCAGCGGAGGAAAGAGAGGATTAGAAATCGCAGTGGCTACCGAAGACCTTATCCGTTGTTGCCCTGCTACGGTCTGCAAACTCTCAAGGGGGTGCTGAAACCCCGATCTGCTTATCAGCGCTTGTCGTTTGCTTCGTTCACCCGGAGGGCGCGACCACCCATGTCCTTGCCATTCAGCTCGGCGACGGCGCTATCTGCCGCGGCATCGTCAAGCTCGACAAAACCAAACCCTCGAGAGCGACCGGTTTCACGGTCAGTAATGACGCGGGCTGAGTGTACGGTGCCAAGACTCGAGAAGAGTGCTTGCAGCTCTCCGTCATCCACGCTCCAGGGGAGGTTACCTACGTAAAGTTTTTTCATTTGAGTTCTGAAAGGACCTACGACTGTTCTAGTAAAGTCTGCTTATAAAGACTAAATATAGAGACCACAAATTGTGCAGCTGGTGAAGGGTGGGTCCGTAAACGGCTGCACTTTCACACAACTGTAATGAAGACTCCATTCATCTGATCTGTCTGACAAACTGGAGCCTTCACAAAAGAATACCGATAATGCCTGACTAATGCTAAAGATTTGCGAACGGTTTTTTCGCGAGCTGAGACCGATATTTCCTTCGTTTGTGACACGACCGCTGGAGTGACGATGCCCCATACCCTGACGCCGTTTCATCTCGCGATTCCGGTGAACGACCTCACCGCCGCGCGAGATTTCTATGGTAAAACGCTGGGCTGCAGCGAAGGCCGGAGTGCCGCTTCCTGGGTAGATTTCAACTTCCAGGGTCACCAGCTGGTGTGCCACCTGGCACAAGGCGTCCGCGAATTGCATCACAATCCCGTGGACGGTGATAGTGTGCCAGTGCCGCACTTTGGCGTGGTGATGGAAATGCCCGACTGGCGTACGCTTGCGCAACAGCTCACCGAGGCCGGCGTTGAGTTCGTGATTGAACCGCACATTCGATTCGCAGGTCAGGCGGGTGAACAGGCAACAATGTTCTTTCTGGATCCAAGCGGCAACGCGCTGGAGTTCAAAGCATTTGCTGATATCAGCGGCGAACTGTTCGCACGCTGACCCGGCGACACGCCACCTTCTCACAGACAATTCAAGGCAAACGGCGATCATGAACCAACAGACGGAAACACTGGTGCGCGAATGCAACGATGCCTGGCAGGCACAGGACTGGGCGACTCTGGCAGGCTGTTACCATCCATCAGCGATTCTCGTCCCTCCCGATGCCGGCGAACCCATTACCGGCCGCGATGACATCATCGCCACTTATCAGGAGTTCATGGAAGTTGCGACCATCGACGCTTTCCATATCACAGAGCTCACCAGCTATGACTTCCCAGATACACATCTGGTACACATGCGATTTGTCGTGGAGTATCAGCTGGACGGCCAGACTCTGAAAGATGTCGGCCTGGAGGTTTACGCGATCGACTTAGCGGAGGCTCCAGCCATTGTCTGGCGCAGTCAGTCGATCACCGATCAGCTGGTGCTGGCCAGTTAGCCGTTTGCAGCATTCTGCCCGTCAAAGATTCGCTTGATAAGACTGCGCACAGGATCAGCGCCAAATCCGGCAAGCAACAGTCCCAGACCGATGCCAGCAATGTCCACCAGCAGATCTTTAAGTTCGGCTGTGCGTTCGGGCTCCAGGCTCTGAACCAGCTCGATCAGCAGCCCGTAAGCAAACAGCACGATAAATATCTGCAGCAGAGAACGGCGCTCGTAAGCAAGTCGCATTGCAAAGCTGAGGTAGGTGAACGCAAACGCGTGCAGGAAAACGTCAGTGAACTTGAACACAGGAATCTCTGGTGGATTTGGCGCCAACGCCATCCAGGTGCACAGACAAAGTGGAATCCAGAACGCCGTTTTTAACAACCAGTCAGTCACAACAGCTGCCGGAGTCAGGAGTGCTCGTGAACAAAATCGACCAGGGCTTTGACGTTGTCCACAGGTGTCTGAGGCACAATGCCATGGCCCAGGTTGAAGATGTGACCGGGTCGACCATCTGCGGCATCCAGCACTGCTCCTGCTTCGCGCAGCACTGATGCACGGTCGGCACACAGCACAATGGGATCCAGGTTGCCCTGCACAGCGGTAACACCGGTTCTTTCCCAGGTTTCACGCAGCGGCGTGCGCCAGTCAAGCGCGAGTACATCAATCGCCAGATCAGCAACGCGGTCGAGCAGATGGCCGTTGCCAGTCCCGAAATAGATGACGGGTACACGCCCTTTCAGATTATCGAGCAGACGCTCGAGGTGCGGTCGCACGTAAGTGTCGAAGTCGCGAATCGAAAGACAGCCAACCCAGGTATCGAAGATCTGGATCGCATCAACACCGGAATCTATCTGCAACTCCAGATAGCTGGTGACCTGATCGGTCAGCTTCGTCAGCAGTTGATGCCACAGTTCCGGAGCCTGATACATCATCTGTTTGACCGCGATGTAGTTTCGGGAACCGCGACCTTCAATCGCATAGGAAGCCAGGGTAAACGGCGCACCAGCGAAACCGATCAGAGCAATGTCTTCAGGCAGACCGCTCAAGATATTTTTTACCGTATCCGCGATGTACGGGGTGGCCTCTTCAGCGGGAGCGACCCGCAGCGACTTTACATCAGCTTCGCTGCGGACTGGATTGGCGAAAACCGGCCCCTCCCCCGGGAGGTAATCCAGCTCCAGCCCCATGGGTTCCATGATCGGCAACAGATCGGCAAACATGATCGCCGCATCCACCCCGAGAATTCGCTGGGCATCCAGGGTGGCCTGTGCCGCCCGAACCGGGTCTTTGAAGAAGGCCAGGCTGCCGGTATCCCCTTTGACCGCATGATATTCAGGCATATATCGTCCCGCCTGGCGGTTCAGCCAGATGGGCGTGTAATCCACCGGCTCACCCCGGCAGGCTTTGAGAAAGATCTTTTCCATGACGCCGGCACCTTAGAGACGCCCCTCGCCTGCGTCAACCAGCGGGTATACGGGTGTCTGACCCAACCCTTTTAGTGTCAGCCAGCGCCGGTCACCCAGCAGCCGTCCGTTCTCCAGGCCTGCCCGCTGACTCGCCATCAGAGCTGCGGTAACCTCGCAAACCAGACCGCCGCCGGGCTCTGCCGCCTGCTGCAGACGAGCGGCGAGATTGACACAGTCACCGATCACGCAGTGATCCAGCCGATCATCCGAATCGCCACCCCAATCGCCCAGCGCGCAGTAGCCGCTGGCTACACCCACTCTGACCGCCAGTTCCGCCAGATGGCCCTGCTGCCGCCAGTCGTTGTTCAGTTCATCCAGCAGTGCCGGCAGCTCTCTCAGCATCAGCAGGCACTGCCGTGCGTCCATCGCGCGATTACCGTTTTCAGGAAAGTAGATCAGCGCACCGTCGCCCAGAATTTTGCCCAACTCACCCCCATAGCGGGTCACCAGGCGATTGATCAGCACCTGGTAGCCATCAATCACAGCGACAATTTCGGCCGGCGGTCGCTCACGGACATAGGCGGTAAAACCAACCAGGTCAATGAACGCAACAGTCACCCAGCAGCTCTGCGGCGCCTGTCGCGATGCAGACCCGAGACGGATTCGCTGCCGCACAGACGAGGGCAGATACTTTTCCAGAAATGCATTGGTCAGCCCCAGTTGTTCCGAGCGTCGACGAGCTTGAGCGCCCTGAAGATGCAATCGCTGCGCCTGACCAAAACTCACCAGCGCAAGTGACAACAGGAAACCCGACGACATGAGCCAGGACAGTGAGTGCTGGTAATTCGGCAGACCAACTAACCACCAAGCCCCCAGCATCACCAGCAGGCAGGGCGCTCCGAAGCGCCAGCCGCCTGAAGCAGCAGCGCCGGCCAGGACAACAGGCAGGGTCGTCGCAATCACCGCAGCCGGCAGGTCGATGAGCAGCATCGGCAATGTGGCGGCTTCTGCAAGATGCAGCAGCAGCGCAGTTGAAGCTCTGTCCCAACGCTGGGCCAGTCGGGTGACGGCCATCCAGACACACAGGACCAGCAACAACAGGCTGCCGCGCCACTGACCCGAGATTGCTAACTGGGATCCGGCTTCACCGATCAGACAGACGCAGACGAAAAGCCTGAACGGCGCAGCACGGGCAATGGGTTGTTTAGGATCCACACAGCGCAGTGTGTGAATTCAGGCGTTGACCGGACAACGGACACCAGCCCGGGATGCGTTAGGCCATCAGCTCCGTGGGGTTGAGATCACCGCCCGACTCAACCGACATCACGACCCAATGTCGGGTCCTGCTCTGCGTCATAGTCAACGCCATCAAAACCAAAACCGAATATTTTCAGGAAGTCGCTGCGAAAGCCTTCGAGGTCACCGAACTCCGGCAGGTTCTCCGTTGTCACCAACGGCCACAATCTTTTCAACTCGCCCTGGATCGGTTCCGACAGCTCCACGTCGTCCATCCGAATCCGGCCTTCTTCATCGAGGTTTGCGCTGGCCCCCGCGGCCAGCTGCGTGGCGAACAGGCGATAGATGTGCTCAATAATCTCTTCATGCAGGCCGGCGTTTTTCATTACCCGGAACAGCAGCGAGGCATACAGTGGCACCACGGGAATAGCCGAGGATGCTTGAGAAACAATGGCTTTCAAAGATACAACTTGAGCCTGACCGTGGAGGTCCTGCAGATCTGCGGTAATTGCCCGAGCTGCGCGATCCAGATCTTCTTTAGCTTTACCGAGCGTGCCGTGCCAGTAGATGGGCCAGGTCAGCTCGCTACCAATATAGGTGAACGCGACGGTACGGAAGTGTTCGCTCAATACTCCCGCCTGCTGCAGCGCGGAGATCCAGAACTCCCAGTCTTCGCCGCCCATCACCGTCACGGTGCCGGCAGTTTCTTCCGCTGTCGCCGGTTCCAGATCAATTTCGTGAACCAGGCCTTTGTCGACGTTGAGAGTCTTGATCTGTAACGCTTCACCAAGTGGTTTGATCGCGCTGCGATGCATCTCCCCCGTGCGCGGGTGAACCCTGACCGGTGACGCGAGGCTATACACCAGCATATCGATACTGCCGCCCATTTCGGTCCTGATGACCTCGACCACACGGGCTTTCATCTCATCCGAAAACGCATCTCCATCGAGCGTCTTTGCAAACAGCCCCTGAGTCTTCGCGGCTTCTTCAAAAGCGATGTTGTTGTACCAGCCGGCCGTCGCAGTTTTGGTCTCGGTCGGGGCTTTTTCAAACGATACGCCAAGGGTCGCAGCACCACCACCAAACCCAGCACAGATCCTGGAAGCCAGTCCGTAGCCACCAGAAGCCCCAAGCACCAGAACGTTTTTAGGCCCTTCGACCTCGGGCTGCGCCTGGACGAACTCAATCTGTTTCTGGACGTTTCTTGCGCAGCCTGCAGGGTGTGCCGTGGTACAGATGAAACCACGAATGCGGGGTTTGACGATCATGATAGTGTCGGTGTTTCTACTGGGATGGTGCCATCATACCCTGGGCCGCTACCCAGCGCATGGCAGCTTCTATGTCGATAATCCACGGTCCGTCGCGGCGTATTTCAACCGCGAGTGCAGATCCGTCCAGCAGCTTGTGATCACGATCACCATCAAGTGCCAGCACGCCAGGGCCCGCAAAAGGCACAGCGACTCCGAAACTGATTCTGGTGACGTTTTTAACATGTACCTGCTGAAAAGAACCTGGTGACAGCGGCGCACGAAACCGTCTGGCGGCATCCGCTTCAGTACCAAGTTCGAGCAGCAGACCATGGTCATGTTCTTCACCCACACGTTCGATCAGTCCACCAATTGGCGACATGCCGATGGCGGCTGGTTCTGCGCGGGTCAGCAGAATGCGGTCGATCAGACCCGCACTGAACGGCAACAGATTACCGACATGATCCTGACGCAGCAGGACTGCATCAATCAGACCGACATCAGGCAGCTCGTGGGCTTTTTCAGAGGCGCGCTGACCGCTGACGTGCAACACCTTGGCCCGCCGTTTAAGGGCTGGTTCGGTGAGCTGCCCGGAGGCCTGCAGTGCCGCCACCATGCCAGCGATGGTTGGTTCTGCAAGCACTGGAAAAACATTGTTGGTGCCTGTCGACAGCGCCAGCAGGTGCACGTCGGCCACCTGCTGGGCCATTGCCGGATCACGCGCAGCTTTCTGCAGCGCGCGGACAATAGCCCGATTGGTGCCGTCTCCACCCAGTGAAACAATCACCCTGCAGCCTTCGCGGAGGAAACTCAGAACATTGGTTTCGGTATCAATGGCCGAGTTGACTATCGGATTGTTCAACACGTGCACGCGGGCATCAAGGGTAAGATGTTCGAGCGCAGCGGCGGCAATTCGGAACGGTTCCCGGGCGACATAGATGTCGGTCGCACCGCAGGCATCCGCCCCCGCAGCAATACGCGCCACAATATCCCGCTTGGCCTCGTGGGTCATGTTGGTGGCAAGTGCGGCAAGCCGCCGCACGTCCCGACCAGACATCGGATTGACACAGATGGCTACTTTGACTCGATCACTCACCGGTAACGTACCTCTCTAGAAACATCATGATCGCCGCAGTGTAGTAGTCGCGATTGACCTTCTTGCGAAAGCCATGGCCTTCGTCCAATGCCAGGATGTACCAGACCGGCGTTCCCGCCTCACTCAGCGCATCGCGGATCTGGACGCTTTCACTGGCCGGCACGCGCGGATCGTTCGCACCCTGCGAGATCAGCAACGGCCGCTGGATTTTTTCCACATGATTCAGTGGCGAGATGCTCTCCAGCACCATGCGCATTTCCGGCTCCCGCTCATCACCGTACTCGGCCCGGCGTAGATCACGTCGGTAATCCTGGGTGTTGGTGAGGAAGGTGACGAAGTTGCTTATACCGACGGATTCGATGCCTGCCGCCAGCCGGTCCGAGTAATGCACCAGCGATGCCAGCACCATGTAGCCACCGTAAGAACCACCCATCACGGCGATACGCTGCGCGTCGAGATCCGGCTGTTCGGCGACCCAGTCGAGCAGCGCGCCAATGTCCTTGACCGAGTCTTCCCTGAGGATGCCGTTATCCAGCTGCAGATAACTCTTTCCATAGCCAGCTGAGCCACGCACATTCGGCGCAATCACCGCGACACCGAGCTCATTGACCATGTACTGAAATGTCGACGAAAAACGCGGGCGAAACTGACCTTCCGGTCCGCCGTGAATGGCTATCACGACAGGATGCGGACCCGGCGTCGTGGGCCTGTAGACATATGCCGGAATCTGTCGCGGTGTACCCGCCTGCCGATCGAACGTCGGGTAGCTGATCAGCTCCGGCACAGCAAATCCAGCGGTATCCAGACCACCCACTTCACTGTCAGTCCAGCGGAGCAGCTTACGTTCGGCTAAATCTATGCTGAAAGCATCTGTGGGCGCGTTCGGCTGATTAACAGAGAACGCCAGCTCCCCACTGTCTCCTCGAAAAGCGAGATCGCCGATGATGCCAACCGGCAGTTCTGGAAGCGCAAGCGGAGTTCGCCCGGAAAGCTGCCAGACCGCGAGTCGCGAGATCCCGTCTTCGTTGATGGTCAGCGCCAGGTGTTGTCCGTCTGGCGAAATAACGAACTGCTCAACATTCCAGGGCACATCGCCGGTCAGCACGTCGATGTCACCGGTGGCAAAGTCTTTATAGTGCAGGCGCATGAACTCAGCGCCGAGGTCTGACGTGAAGTACACCCCTTTGCCGTCGGGCGCATACAGCACGGCGCCGATGGCTACTTTGAGTGCTTCATCCAGCACCGGTACGAGCCCGCCGGTATCAAGATCAAGCTGATAGGCATAAGACTCATTGATGGAGTCGTAGCGGCTGACCAGCAGCCGCTTGCCATCCGGCGACCAGTCTTCAGCGCCCCAGGCACCGGCGTCGGTTTCCAGCGCAATCTGTCGATCACCGGCAAGGCTGCGGACATGAATGTCCCAGCTGCGGCCATTGCGTTCGGTCGTTGTGTAGGCAAAACGCTCGCCCTGGCGATCCCAGACAACGCTGCTGTAACGGCTTTTGCCATCGGTGAGCATCGCGGAGCTTGCGCTCGTCCAGTCGAAGAAGAACAGCTGATAGAACTCTGAGCCGCCAACGTCGCGCGCATAGACAAAGCCGCGCTGATTCGTTGCCGGTGGCAGGAACGCCTGAGTGACCGGTTCTTTGAAGAAGGTAACCTGAGATCTGGCACCCAGCGGGTTACGAACACGATGCAGCTGCGCGGTCTGGCCAAAACGGGTAGCGATCAACAGTTCGTCACCCACCCAGCCACGCACCGAAGCGGAGCGGGTGTTCTGGTACTGGCGCAGCCGCTCGGTGAGTGATTCAGGAATCTCCGGCACACCGCTGACCACCAGATTGCCAATCTGCGTCGCATCTCCTGGACGGCCCGGGTCATCTCCTCCCGGAGATGCGCAGCCGCCGAGCAGGATGATCAAAAGACTCAGAATACTGCCCGATTGTCTGGTCATGAAATGACGCTGCTCCTGTTGTATGAATCTGCAAAGCGCTTACTCTACGACCCAATGACACCCTGTGACCACCTCAAAGCGGGCTCCTGGCCACTGCAGATCGAGTACGTGTTCAACTCACTGATCACCTTTGCAGACGCACTGGTCAGCTGTCGCCATTGTCAACGCCAGTACCTGCTGGAACTGCTCGATGTGCGCGCTCACGAAAGACTGTTTCGGATGAGCACGGCAGATCCGGCACTTGCCGCCGGACTGCTGCACAACCTGAACCGCGGCAGCTGCGACCTTACCCGGGCCAATGCGGAATTTGCCCACTTTAAAAACCAGTGTGATCAGCTGGATACGCTGCTCTGGGTGGACGGCAAAGGACCAGCCATATCCGGGCTGGTACCTGTCAACAGTCCGCTGCCACAGGACAGCTGGCAGACGCTGCCCTGTGACGGCGCCTGGTTCGAGAAGTTGGGTCTGCGCCGCTAAGTGGCGCGGGTGTATATCGTGATCGTGAACGGGTGATCGTGGCGATGGTCTGCGGGGAAATTCTCAGTTGAGGCAGGCTGCCAGCGTGACCAGTCCACGTCAGGAAAAAAGGTATCTCCGGCAATTTCAGCCTGCACCCTGGTCACATAAAGGCGGGTGGCTACTGCCAGCCCAAGACGGTAGATATCAGCCCCGCCAATCACCATGATCTCTTCTTCGCCGGACGCATCCGCCCGGTCACGCGCAACACGCAACGCCTCGGCAAAATTGCTAACAACGTCGATACCCGGACGCTGATAATCACTCTGGCGGGTAATCACTATGTTGTCCCGCCCGGACAGTGGCGCCTTCATCGACTCAAAGGTTCGCCGCCCCATGATCACCGGTTTGCCGGCAGTGACCGCCATGAAGAACTGCATGTCTTTCGGCAGCCGCCAGGGCAGACCGTTATCACGGCCGATCACGCCATTTTCCGCCATGGCCCAGATCAAAGAGATGTCCAAGATCAGACCGCGATCGGCGCTTTGATAGTCGGGTATGGCTGGTAGCCCTGCAGGTCGAAGTCATCGATGGTGAATGCGAAGATGTCGTTTACCTCCGGATTCAGCTGCATCTGCGGTAGCGCCATCGGCAAGCGCGACAGCTGCTCATCCGCCTGCTCCAGATGATTGGCATACAGGTGCGCGTCGCCGAAGGTGTGCACAAAGTCACCCGGTTCCAGATCACACACCTGCGCAATCATCAGTGTTAACAAAGCGTACGACGCG
>CAKZWF010000012.1 GCA_937921865.1 uncultured Pseudomonadales bacterium
AGACAGCTGGGGTCGTATCTGCGTTGCGGGGCTAGCGCTGCTGTGCCTGGTTGAACTGGAAAAACTGGTGCGAAGCGCCTGGTTGAACCGATCCGTTGCCAGAAGATGACGCTGATAGCTGATTGGATATTGGCAGGCAGCTGATGGTTTTCATCGGCGGAGCCTGTTTTGGATCACGCTGGCACGCACAGCGCGCGTACCCGAGCCTCGATCTCGGCAACCACCACATCGGTCTCGCTGGAAGAGGCCACCTGATAGGGTGAGCCAAAACGCATGACGGCACTCCAGCGTTTTTCCCGGCGGTAGACGAAGCCTACAGGCACTACGGGGATGGGATGCCCCAGTCGTTGTGCCGCAGCCTGGGCGATCCAGACGAAGCCAGGGCGAAATGGCAGGAACTCGCCCGGTGCGGTCTTCGGCGAATCGTGGGAATCCACGTTCGGATAACCCTCCGGGAACATTGCGACGATCCGTCCGTCGCACAGCAGGTCATCACACTGCTGGAGACAGATCCGCCGGTAGGAGTGCACTTCTTCTGGCTGGAAAACGCAACGTGGCGCCGACGGCTCATGGGCAGACTGAATCACCCGCTCAGAGCGCAGCAGCACAGGCCATGCTGCCACATAAGCCAACCCGTGCAAGGCAACGCGGTGCGCATAGTTGCGGGCCCAATCAACAGAGATAACCAGGTGTACTGGCCGTGGCATTGTCGATAGCAGGGCGATACCGTCGTAAACCTGGTGGTAGTGGCGCGCCGCCAGCACTACCGGCCCGGTCTCGGGCACATTGTGCATGCCCTCGGTTTGCAAGCGTATACGCCGAACAAACATGCGTGCAAACGCTCTGATTCCGGCAACTCCAACGCGTTGTAGAGTAGAAATTGGCAACGTAACATGCCTTTTTTATGCCAGTGCATAGGAACTGATAGTCACACTAAGATAGCAGACCAATATTCAGTCTTATACCGGGCGGATATCGATCCAGCACTCCAGCAGGATATAGGCAGAATATTTTCGACGATTCCGGGGTACAGTAAACGTGAGGGTGAACGGGAGTATTTTGATACTACAAACATTCAGGCAATCCAGACTACAAACCGGATCCGGTAGCGCATGCGCCAGTTGCTGGTCTTGGTGTATGTGCAGTCTCGCTCAGGCGAGTGCATTGCTGCTGCTGTTGATGCTGTCAGCATGTTCCACTCCGCCAACACTCCCCGATGGTTTTGGTGGCCAGGTTGCGCTGGAAGCCTGGAGGAGTGATACCAGCCTGCAGATCAAATACATCGGTCCAAATGGCCTGATGTACAGCTTTGCTGACTGGCGCGGAGAAGTGGCTGTTGATGCCTCCCTGCCTGACGCGGTATCAGTTGCTGTGATCGATCCCGATGTTACGGGCCGTAATCCCTGGACTCGACCACCAGGTACTGTCCGGCCCCTGCCGATACTACCGGCCTCTGAATACCGTCGCTTTCGGAACCGACTGCTCACAACAATGGTTCCCACAACGGGCACGGAAGCCATCACCGTCGCTCTTGGTGATCAGGACATCACCCTGTATTTTGATTCGCAGGGACACTTTCACTCTACATTTTCTGAACTACCAGGCGATATTCGCATAGTCGCTCGCTACTCTTTAGAGGACTACCTGCAAACAGCACCAGAAATTCTTAAGGCGCAGCTGGTTGAGCTTGGCGTTTCCGGCTCCGAGGTGCTCTTCAATACTGGTGATGTCGACGAAGACGCGTTACCGTTTCTCTACGCCAATGTGGATACCAGACTCGGCGCATACTTCAGACTGCCACCACCTGGGGACAAACCGGTTGAGCAACTGACATTCGTTCCCGTCACCCGCTCGATGATGCATCTGGTTCAGTCACATACCACACAACTCGTCAGTCGTGCAGTCACGTCGGTAGTGCGGCTGATGTTTGTGGTGTCACATGCGGCTACGGATACTTTTGATCTCGCGCCGCTCCTGATATTCGAGACCGACCCGATTCCTCCACTTAAACAGGGCCCGGCGATGGATCTTGCGCTCTGGGAGCTGGAGCTCGACAGACTGCTCGGACGTCGTTCTGAACGCGGCGAGCTGGATTATCTGATCGACGGAGCTGCGTTCTTCGAACGTTTCGAAGCGGCAATCCGCTCAGCCTCTAAGAGCATACAACTGCGAACCTACATCTTCGACAATGACGACTACGCATTGAGTATTGCTGACCTGTTGCGCGATCGCGCGCGGCAGGGAGTCGATGTCAAAGTCCTGTTTGATGGGATTGGCACCCTCGCTGCTCTAGCGAATCCGGCGTCAGAACTTCCAGAAGGATACGAGCCACCTCAATCGATAGAAAGCTATCTGGAAATGGACTCCACAGTGGATGTCCGCCGTCTTCCCAATCCCTTTCTTACCGGCGATCACACCAAAACCACGATTGTTGATAGCAGGCTGGCATATCTCGGCGGAATGAACATCGCTAGAGAATACCGCTACGAGTGGCACGATATGATGGTCGAATTGCGGGGTCCCGTTGTCGCTGCGCTGGCAGATGATTTTGATATCGCCTGGGCGGGGGCCGGTCCATTCGGAGATATCGGTCAGTTTTTCGCCCATCTGCAACCTGATCACGAGCGCGGACCCGAGTTCGGCTATCCGCTGAGATTGCTTTATACAAAACCCATGTCTTCTGAGATCAGAATGACTCAACTGGCAGCGATCCGTCGGGCGCAACAATACGTCTATGTGCAGAACGCCTATCTGACCGACGATTCCTTCCTGCTCGAACTGGTGAAGGCGCGTCGACGGGGCGTTGATGTCCGCGTCATCATTCCGCTGGAAAGCGACCGGGGCCAGTTAACGCGCGACAACATCCTCGCTGCGAATGCGTTGTTCAGTCACGGTGTGCGTATTTATGTTTATCCAGGCATGTCTCACATTAAAGCAGCCATTATCGACGGCTGGGCGTGTCTGGGTTCAGCTAATCTTGACCAGCTGAGCTTGCGGGTAAATCTGGAGACCAATATCGCCACATCCGAGCCGGAAGCGGTAGATGCGCTGCGCGAACAGCTGTTTGAAAAGGACTTCAAAGCATCCCCGGAGATGCGGCAGCCATTCCCCGAGATCTGGACCGACCGACTGTGGGAGATGGTTGGCGACTACATCTTTTAGCAGGACACCAGAAGCATGTCCGAACTGCCAGGGCTGCGGTCTGGCGGATTTGTTTTAGCCCAGCGGTCGCCGCAGCTTTTGCCGCGGCAGGTGCCACTCAGCCTTTTTTGAGTTTCTTGATCTTTTTGTTCAGCTTCTTGTTGGCTTTCTTCAGTGCCTTCAGTTCACACTTGAGCGCTTCTTTGGCCTTTGCTTCGGTCTTGAAGTGCTGCTTGCGACTCTTCAACATCACCTGTTTAGGATCAACGTTCTTGTTGAAAATTGTCACGCCTTCCAGGTTTTCAGAGCCGGTGTTGCAGACTGCGTGAAATTTCCCTGCTGGGACAATGGCTACTGAACCGGCACACAGTTCATGGGTGGTATCTTCTATCTGAATTTTCCCGGTGCCGCTGCGCACAATCAGAATTTCTTCTACGAGGGTGTGGCTGTGTCCGGGATTTTCCGCACCCGGTGCCATACAGACCGGCACAAAGCCGAGTTCATCGAGCTTGATGGATCGGACCGCTCGAGCGGCTTCGAAGTCTTTGGGTGTAAGCACCTGTTCCATGACGTCTTCTCCCTTAAAAGTTGATGATGGACTTTAGCCTATGGTTGGTGGGTAGTTTACCTGTTGATTGTCCGGTTCGCGATAGCCAGTCCTCAGAACCAGCGTTTGGCGCGGAGGTAGACGAGGGTTCCTACCGTGATTGAAGCCATACCCAGGACCACAATCCAGAAGGCTAATGGATCCTCTGATCCCGGCAGCCCGGCGGTGTTCATGCCGAACAGACCGGTGATAAAACTGATTGGTAGAAAAACCGCGGCGACAATCGAAAACAGATACAGGCGGTCGTTCTGTTGCTGGGCAAGGCGATTCAACAGCTCTTCCTGTAACACGCTGGTGCGTTCACGCACCAGATCCAGATCTTCGACAGCGCGGGTGATGCGATCTGACTGATCTCTGATAGTAAATACGACGCTTGGATCCAGCCGGTCATTGGTCTGCCTGGCGAGCCCCTCAAGAGCTTCCCGCAAAGGGGAAATAAAGCGTCGCACAACGGCAGTCTGTCGGCGTAACTGCGACAACTCGGTGCGCAATGATCGGCTGTCTTGGTCTTCCACGCCTTCTTCATGCTGCAGCAGCTCGGCTTCGATGTCATCCACGAAAGTTACGATCCGATTGGCGATCCGTTCGATAATCTCGACCACCAGTGCGGGTAAATCTACAGGGCCTTTGCCGCGTTCCAAGTCCGCACGGATATCCTGAATTGACATGAGCCGACGCTGACGAACAGTGATCAGCCGGCCAGGCTCTATCCACAGTCGCAGAGACACCATGTCTGTGGGGTCGGCCCCCGGATTCAGGTTGATGCCACGCAGTACCACGAGAATGCCGCCGTCGGCCGCGATAGTGCGCGGCCGGCTTTCCGGTCGCACCAGCGTATCGATAATGCTTTCATCAACTCCGCGGGCCTGCAGCCATTCGGCTGCTTGTGCTGAGGAGTAGTCAATGTGTAGCCATTGCGGAAGATCGCTTTGTGTCTCGCCAGTGCATGGTGTTACACCTCCGCTGCCATCCAATTCGAATCCGAACACGAAGCAGGGGTGGCTGTCTGAGAGATCAACGGCTTCATTCACTATTACTGCTCTCCGTATCTGATTACTGTTGACCCGCTAGTCTGCAGGCATCAGTTCCTTGAGTGCGACCACGGTCGATTGTACCCCGCGGGTCACTGAAGGTTCGGGTGTGATTTTGAATAAAGGCGAGTGGTGGCTGGGTACCGGGGGACCGCCTGCCGCCGCCCACTCGAAATCTTCTTTGGCGGTGCCGCCGATGCTCCAGTAGACACTGGTGATCTCCGGATCAACCGTGAAGTAGGGAAAGTCTTCGGCACCCATGCCGCTGGTTTCTTTACTGATCACCACCTCTTCGCCAATCTGGGTCTGCCACGCGCTGCGCAGGCGCCTCGCCAGTTCCGGATCGTTGACGGTTGGCGGCACGCTCTCCTCAGAGACGATTACTTCGGGCAGCCTGTCTTCCGGCAGTCCAGCAACCCTTCCCATGTTTTCAGCGATGCGTTCGATGCCTTCGAGCAGAATCTTCCGGGTTTCCAGGTTGGTGTTCCGGACCGTCAACTGCAGATGCGCACGATCGGAAATAATGTTGTGTTTGGTCCCTGAGTGGAACGAGCCGACCGTAACGACCCCGGGTGCACGAGGGGAGAGCTCCCTGGCAACCAGAGTCTGCAGCGCCAGAACAATCTGCGCGCCCAACACAATCGGATCTTTGCCAGCGTGCGGTGAAGCGCCATGTGCGCCTACGCCATAGATGATGATGTCAACGGTATCGGCGCCGGCATAGGGACTGCCGTCGGATACGTTGATCATGCCCGCCTCGTACTCAGAAGCGACATGAAATGCTAACGCGTAGTCGGGCTTGCCGAAACGCTCCCACAGATCATCTTCCCGCATTGCCCGTGCGCCGAGCACCCGTTCCTCAGCGGGCTGTACGATCAACATGATGGTACCGGCCCAGTCCTGCCTGTTCGCAGCCATGTGTCGGGCGGTTCCAACCAGGCTGGTGATGTGCACATCGTGACCGCAGGCGTGCATTACCGGAACAACGTCCCCGGTGATCGGGTCTTGCTGGGTCGCTTTCGACGCATTCTCGAGCCCTGATTTTTCTTCTACCGGGAGTCCATCCATGTCTGCCCGCATCATCACCAGCGGACCTTCGCCGTTTTCCAGCATGGCCACTACGCCGGTGCCACCCACGCCTTCAGTGACCTCGAATCCGGCAGCGCGCAATTCAGCCGCCATCCGGGCTGCGGTTTCGAATTCAATCAGTGACAGCTCAGGATTGCGGTGAAAGTGATCAAACAGGACTGCTAAATGATTGTCATAATCGACCTGAATTGAGTCGGCCAGAGACTGGGCTTGAACGGAATTTGTGCTGAACAGACCGATGCAGCAGATTGTGACGGTCGCTCTGCGAACTCTGGGGACGATTGACATTGAAACCTCGATAGATAATTTGGTAGCGCTTTACGGACGGACATAGTAATTGATTGTGAGCTGTTGTAGACCATGGCAGGACAGCCGGAAGCGAATGTCCGGGTGGCTGACTGGGTTGGCGCTGCTGGTGGCTGCGATCGGCAACGGCCAGAGCTTTGCTGATTCGGTCGACGCTCGCTGTGATGTCTATCCCGTGGGAGAAGACCACGCCAGCGCCGTAGTGCCCTGCGTTTTCTCACAGCGGCAGGGGGCGGTCTCGATCACTCTGGATGACGGTATCCGGTACGAGTTACTGCCGGTTGGCACCGAGCCGGGCAATTTTCAGGACAGCGACGGGAATCGTGTGTATCGGCAGTCAGGACTGGGTCGTGCTGGACAGATTTTCCGCTTCCCGGACTCGAGTATCTATGTCTATTGGGACAGTTCAGCTTTGCGTACTGCGCCTGATGATGTGGACAATCCAACAGCGCCTTACTCCACCGCTGACTATGACGCGACGACGCTGCTGCGCTGCCAAGCCAGTGAGTCGGCTGAAATGGTGTTGTGTCCGGCGGGTATTCTGAGGATGGAAGATCGGCAGGCATCGGTGGTTGTAAGGTCACCGGCCGGGGAGGAATTCACCATCAACTTCATGACCGGTTACGTGAATGCGACGGGACGGAAAGCGGTGGCTACCATGGAAGCAGACACCTGGACGGTTGTCATTGATGGTGTTGAGATCTATCAGGTGCCGCTGGCGGCAATCGAGGGTGGTTAAAGACTGACTCAGTCAGCTTCGAATTTCGGCACCGCCGCAATCAGGGCCTGAGTATATTCATGGCTCGGCCGCTCGCAGACGTCGGCAACCGGACCATGTTCGACGACTTTGCCCCTGTGCATCACGGCCACTTCGTCAGCGAAATAGCGGACCACGTCGATGTTGTGGGTTATGAACAGGTAGGTCAGATTGAACTCGCCGCGCAGTTCATCGAGCAGCGCCAGGATTCGCGCCTGGACACTGACGTCCAGCGCGCTGGTTACTTCATCGCAGACGATGAATTCCGGATTCAGTGCCAGGGCTCGGGCAATGCCGATGCGTTGGCGTTGACCGCCGGAGAACTCGTGGGGGAAACGGCGCAGCATGTTGGCATCAAGGCCCACCCGTTCCAGCAGTTCAGAAGCCAGGCGCAGTCGCTCTGTCTGGTTCTCACCGATGCCGTGCACGGCCATCGGTTCGGTCAGCGTGGTGGCGATTGTCAGTCTGGGGTTCAAAGATGACTGGGGATCCTGAAAGATGATCTGCAGCGCGCTGCGATAAGGGCGCATCGCCTTCGGCGACAGCTCCAGCAGGTTGGTGTTGCGGAATCTGATCTGTCCGGCTGTGCTCGGGATCAATCTCAACAGCGCACGGCCCAGGGTCGTTTTACCGGATCCGGATTCACCGACCAGTGCCAGCACCCGACCTCGACGTACTTCCAGAGAAACGTCGTCGACGGCTTTGACATCGTCCACATGCCGCTGCAGCACACCGCGCCGGATGGGAAAGTACACCTTCAGTTTGGAGATGCTGACAACGGCATCGTCCTCGGCTGTCTCCGGAGTGGGCGTGCGTCGCTTCAGCCGACTGGGCAGTGCGGCCAGCAGTTCCCGGGTGTAGACATGCTGGGGTCGGTAGAGCACCTCATCCCGGCTGCCGCTTTCGACAATGCGGCCGTGCTGCATCACTGCGATGTGATCGGCGATCTGAGCGACAACGCTTAAGTCATGGGTAATGAACAGCATGGCGGTATTTTTACGCTGCTGCAGTTCGGCCATCAGGTCCAGGATCTGTGCCTGAATGGTGACATCGAGAGCCGTAGTTGGCTCATCAGCGATCAGCAGGTCGGGCTCGCAGGCCATTGCCATGGCGATCATCACCCGTTGCCGCTGTCCGCCAGACAGGCGATGCGGATATTCCTTGAGCCGCTGTTCGGGGCTGGGCATACGGACCTGCTCCAGCAGTTCCAGCGCTCGCGCTCGAGCGGCGGATTCGTCCAGCCCGAGATGCATGATCAGAGGCTCCATCAACTGCTCGGCAATGGTCAGCACCGGATTCAGCGCGGTCATGGGTTCCTGGAAGATCATCGAAATTCGTGCGCCGCGAATGGTCTGCATCTCGACCTCGGACAGTTGCAGCAGACTCAGCGGCGCGCTGGATTCAACATGCGGTGAATTCAGCAGGACTTCTCCGCCTGGGTGCGATGCGCTGCCTTCTGCCAGCAGTCGCATCACCGAAAGCCCGGTCACACTCTTGCCGGAGCCTGACTCACCAACCAGACAGAAGGTTTCGCCGGGCTGTATATCGAACGAGATGCCTTTTACCGCGTCCAACTCTCCGTCTTCGGTGGCGAAACGAACCTGCAGATCTTTGACTGACAGCAGCGCCATGTCAGTGCGCCTTTCGCTGCAGATTGGGATCGATTGCATCGCGCAGCGCTTCACCGATCAGGTTGTAAGCAAATACTGTGAGGAAGATGGCCAGGCCAGGGTAGGTTGCCAGCCAGATTGCGAAGGTACCGCCTGGTCCCACCGCCTGATTCAGCATGCCGCCCCAGCTGGGTTCGTCAACGACACCGAGCCCTAGGAACGACAGCACTGCCTCGGCCAGAATCGCCGTCGCAATGCTGAAACTGGCAGACACCAGCAGCGGCGCAACGCCGTTAGGTAACATGTGACGGAACAGGATTGACGAGATGGGCAGGCCGGCAGCCTGGGCTGCCTGGACAAAGTCCTGCTGGCGCAGTTTCAGAAACTCTGCCCTTAGATAGCGGGCGAAACCGGGCCAGGAGGTCAATCCGATCACAGCCATGATCAGATAAATGTTGCGACCAAAAAACGCCACCACGGTCAGCAGCAGAAACAGCTGGGGAATCGATTCGAATATTTCCAGGAAACGCATCATCAGAATTTCCACCCAACCGGTGAAGAAACCCATGATGCCGCCGTAGAGAATACCGATCGCCAGTGCGATACCGGTAGATACCAGGCCTATCCCCAGCGCGATGCGACAGGCGTGAATCATCCTGGAAAATACGTCCGCGCCGTCCTCGTCGGTGCCCATTAGATGGCCGCGATCCGGTGCAGAAAGCGACAGTGGATTGTCTCTGGAGCGATCGGTAGGTGAATAGGGAATCGGCACAAAAACCGCCTGTTCGATCGTGCCCGCTGCCAGCCCCGTTCGATACTGGTCGAAAATGACCGCCTGTGGCGGATTCAGCAGCTGCGAACCGGCAGTGGCTGCGACTGCCACGGTGATCAGAAACACCAGCAGAGCCTGGATACCACTCAGTCGGCGGCGCAGCATCCAGCCAGCGACTACGGCAGCAAACCCTGCCAGCAGTGTGACATCGATAAAAGTCAGATGGATGAATAGCGGACTGGTCCAGATACCGTCTGCCTTCATTAACAGTGGGTGCGAGTTGGCCAGAAACGGCGCAAAAACAGCGCTGAGGGCGACCACGGCGACCCAGCCCAGGCCAAAGCGGGCACCAAGGCTGGCCCAGGTCTGACGCATCACCCGCGCGCTGAAGGTTTCCTGAGAGCGTACCGGCGTGGGCATGTTGGCTTCACTCATAGCTGACCCTCGGATCCGCCAGCGCGTAGCAGATGTCCATCAGCAGGTAGGAAAACAGGGTCAGCATGCCGGTGATCAGGGTGATGGAAAGAACCAGCTCGCGATCGCGCATCTGTACTGCTTCGACCACCAGTTTGCCCATGCCATCTATTGAAAAAATGCTTTCCACAATGACTGAGCCCACCAGCAGACCTGGCAGGATTGAAGCTGCAACCGTGATCAGCGGTAACAGGCTGTTCCGGAATACGTGCCGCCACAGCACCACCTGTTCACTGGCCCCTTTAGCACGAGCGGTGCGGGCATAGTCCGCGCTGAGGTTTTCCAGCACGGCGGAGCGGGTGAGTTTGGTGAGGAAGGCGAATCCGGAGTAGGTCAGACAGATAACCGGCAAGACCATGTGCCAGAGCAGATCCAACAGATAACCGTGTTGCCAGCCGTCGGGTGTGTGAGTCGGCAAAAAGGTCCAGCTGTCGGCGCGCATGCTCTCCAGACCCGAAGTGGGAAACCATTTCAGATACTGCTCGCTGGCAAAAAAGCCGATCAGCATCACGCCCATCCAGATCGTCGGTATCGACCACAGCGCCAGATTGGCAGTACCAATACCCACATCCAGCGCCTGACCGCGGAATCTGGCGGTATAGACGCCCATCATAATTGAGCCGATAAACACGAATGGCACCGTCAGCGCATTCAACAGCAGTGTGATGGGCAAAGCATCGGCAACAAGATCGAGCACCGGACGATTTTTGACGAAGCTCATGCCGAGATCGGGTTGTTTGAAGCCGAACTCGCGTTCGCCGCTTGGTGTACTGGTGTAGCCGATCGGCAGCACATTGTTCAGCCAGCGCAAGTACTGCACCGACATCGGCTGGTCGAGGCCATAGCGCTGGTTCAGATAGGCGACCATTGCCGCGCGCTCTTCCGGTCGCATGTCACCACCGCGGGTCATCAGATTGGCGCCAATGCCACCCGGGGCCATAGCCATGACTGAAAAGACCAGCAGAGTAATGCCCGCCAGCGTCGGCAGCATCAGCAGCAGCCGTCTGATGATGTATTGGATCATGTGCTGGAAACTGTCCGGTCAGTCAGTCCTGATACTTCTGCATTGGAGCGGGCACGTACCATTCTGTTGGCATCTGCCATAGCCCTGGCGAGTTCAGACCGGCAGCCACGCGCTGAATGTTCTGGATGCGTCGATCAACAAAATCCAGACGCGAGCGTCGCATCAGGAAGGTATAAGGCTGGTCTTCCCAGAGCACCTCGTGGGCTTGGTGCCATAGCGGCATCCGTTTGCTTTCGTCCATTTCTGCTCGAGCCTGGTCAATCAGCGCATCGAGTTCTGGGCTAGCATAGTTTATGAAGTTGTCACCGCCAGTAGCCATCTGCGAAGAGTGGAAAAACTGAAAGAGATCAATCTCGAAGCCGCTGCTCCACGCCAGACTGATAGCGTCGTAGGTCTTACTCTCTAAAGCTTTCAACATCAACGGCCAGTCAAGGGGGTCCGGCTCCAAAATGATTCCGGCCTGCACGTAGAGGTCTTTGAGCAACAGGACGATGCGTTTGTAGTCATCGCTGCCGGATGGGTAACTGAGTTTGAAGCGGAAAGGTTCACCTTCTGCAGATTCGAGAATGCCATCGCCATCCCTGTCTTCGTAACCGGCTTCGGCAAGCAGGCTTCGGGCTTTGTCCAGATCGAACTGTCGGGTTGGCAGGTCAGGGTTCAGCTGTTTTCCGAGCGGGTTGAATGGACCATTGGCCGGAGTCGCATAGCCCAGCATAACTTCGTTGGTGATCCGGTCTCGATCCGTCAGATAGGTGAGCGCCTGGCGCACCCGCTTATCCGCAAAACGGGTCGGGGTGCCATCATTCAGCTGATTCCAGGCAATATAGGCGTAACCGCCGCGGGCATCGTAGTACTGGAAACTCTGAGCGCGCTTGGCGACTTCAGCATCGTCTTTCAGTTCTCGGTAGTCGAGCGGCCGAGCGCGGTAAAAGTCGATGTCGCCGTTGCGGAACTCGGTTAGAAGAGCAGCGTCGTTCTGGATCACCTTATAGACAATTCGCTCGAAAGGTGGCTGTGCCGCTCCCCAGTAGCGGTCATTGCGCACCAGGACAATCCCCTGGTCAGGCGTCCATGCACTGGGGTTTTCCAGTCGATAAGGGCCCGAACCGAACAGCAGGCCCGTAGAACGATTAAATTCTTCAGCCGCCTCGACACTTTCCAGGTAGCGACCGTAGAAATGTTCGGCCAGAATCGGCAGAGTCCCGGCCAGCTCGAAGGTGCCGAAGTAGGGCTCTTCATACCTGAAGACGGCCTCGTTGCCTTCGGCAGTGACTTCAGTGATGCGCGAAAGAGAAGCTCGCCAGCGAGGAGCGGCAATACGCTCGTCCATGACAAATCTATGGGTAAAGGCCACATCCTCTGCAGTCAGCGGTTCACCGTCAGCGAAGGTCACGCCGTCACGGATCTTGAAGCGGATGGTCAGACCGTCATCACTGATCTGCCAGGATTCGGCCACCAGTGGCAACCATTCCAGCGTTTCAGGGTCCCGGGTAATCAGGGTATCCAGCACACGCTGCTGCACCGCGGCGGCATAGGTATCCGAAGAGATGGAAGGGGTCAGCGTCAGCAGATTGTCGGGAAAATAGTCGACCAGCCAGTCGCCTGGCGCATAGTCGGGTTGCTGCTGGGCCTGCAGGGCTCGCTCGAACCCCCGCCAGCTTTTGGTATTCGCATTCAGTCCGGATTCATTGTCGTCGCGATTCTGATAACCCGCGCTCGGGATCATGCCACGCTGCAGCCTGCGGCGAATTTCGGCGATGTCTTTGGTCTGCTCTTCGAGCTGCTCTTCGGTGAGACTGATGAATTCCCACTGGCGGTCGATCTGCACCATTGCCAACCAGATGCTCGCCAGGATGGCCGTCAGGAATAAGTACAGCAGCAGATCTTTGACGCCGAAGCGGTTACCCATGGAACTTCTCGTTGCTACACCATGGGGCCGCATTAACCCAGTTTCCGGCTTCGGATACCAGCTTTTTGGCAGGATTCATGACGCCTATACTTGAGTCTCTGAAGACATCTTGGAATTGCGGCACTTTTGATAGTCCTGATTGGTACATTTTTCGGCGGCCTGGGTCTGTTTTTGCTGGCAGTATCGATGATCACCGATGGCCTGCGACTTGCCGCTGGCGATGCATTGCGCGACCTGCTGGCACGCTCCACGGCGACCCGACCGCGGGGTATTCTTGCCGGGGTCGGTCTGACCGCTGTGGTGCAGTCCTCCAGTGCGGTCACCGTCGCCACCATCGGTTTTGTTAATGCCGGGCTGCTGACCCTGCCTGCGTCCTTTGGCGTTCTCTATGGCGCCAACGTTGGCACAACGATTACCGGCTGGATTGTCGCGGCAGTTGGGTTCAGCTTCAATATTGAGGTGTTCGCGCTGCCGTTGATTGGCTTTGGCATGCTGGCGCGTATTCTCCGGCCGAATTCCCGATTGGCAGCTGTGGGTGAAGCGCTGGCTGGATTTGGCCTGTTCTTCATCGGCGTCGATGTCCTCCAGGATGCCTTCAAGAACTTCTCAGCGAGCATCGATGTGGCGAGCTTTGCTCCGCAAGGCGGTCTGGGAGTAGTCGCTTACGTAATCGTGGGATTCGTGATGACTCTGGTCACCCAGTCTTCGAGCGCGGCGATCGCCATTACACTCACGGCTGCGACAGGAGGCGTGCTGGGTCTGAATGCCGCCGCAGCGATGGTTATCGGTGCCAATGTCGGCACCACTTCGACGGCAGCCCTGGCGGTTCTCGGGGCGACCCCGAATGCGCGGCGTCTGGCCGCGGCTCATGTTCTGTTCAACCTGCTCACTGGAGCAGTAGCCCTGGCACTGCTGCCGCTCATGCTCTGGACGGTTCGAACCATGGGTACCGCGTTGGGCCTTGCGGATGAACCTGCAATTTCTTTAGCGCTGTTTCATACCGTCTTCAACATCCTTGGTGTGCTGCTGATGCTGCCCCTGACCAATCGGCTGGCGGCTTTCCTGTCCCGCAAGTTCGGATCTGAAAGCGAACGCTTAAGCAAACCCATCTACCTGGATCACAATGCGCTGGCCAATCCAGACCTGGCTGTGGAAGCGCTGCGCCTGGAGTTGACCCGCGCCACCGGGATCTGTCGAGAAATGATTGTCGCCACCGTGAGCGACGAAAGCCCGGAGCACAGAGTAACCAGCGCACGACGCATGGCGCTCCGCAAACTGATCGAAGAAATTCAGAATTTTGTCGATTTGCTGGAGCTGGAACGCCTGCCGGAAGGGTTTCGGGGCAACCTGCCGCTGGTGCTGCGCATTGCCGGCTACCTTGAAGAGGTGGTTGGTCTTGCGGACGACATCGATCTGCATCGAGGGGACATCAGCGCCCTCATATCATCACGTACTGAAGTTGCGGAGCTGATTCTTGGCTATCAGGCCGCTGTGCTCGCTCAGGTTGAACGCTGTGATCCTGAACTTGAGAGCGTTGCCGATGCGGAGCTTGAAGCCGGCTATGATCGCCTGCGTACTCAATGGCATACGCTGAAAGATGCCCTGATGCAGTCCGCCGCAGATCGTCGGGTGCCGATCAGGCGGCTCAATTCAGCGTCCGAGGGGCTGCGCTGTTGTCTGAAGATTGCTGAACAGTTGAAGAAAGCAGCGCTGCGGCAAAACGCGCTGCAGGCACTCTCTGAGTGAATTCAGCCTCGTGCGGTCGAAAAGGCAATCTTGTTATGATCAGCGGTTTGGGCTCAACATCGTCCGGCGCAAGCCTGACGGTCGATGCTGATGCCGCGACAACTGTACCAATACGATTTTGATTCAAAGACAGAGGAATTCGATGACCAATGCCACTCAGAACGCTGATGCCAGCATCAGCGAATCAACCAAGCCATTTGACGTTGTCATCATCGGAGCCGGTTTTTCCGGCCTGCTGTGTGCCAGCTATCTGACCGAAGCCAGTGTCGACAATATTCGCATCTTCGAGATGACGCCATCGGTTGGCGGAGTCTGGAGCAACGGTGGCGTTGGTGCTTATCCGGGTGCGGCCTGTGATGTACCGGCCTATACCTATCTGCCGTTCCTGGATCGAACCGGTTTCATTCCCTCCAGAAAATATGTCAGTCAGCCCGAAATCTCGGGTTATGCGGAAATGCTCACGGACCACGTCGGGATTCGTGATCAGATCCGGTTTTCCCGCAAGGTGGTTGAGGTGAAATATCTGGGCGAGGGTGAGAGCGTCTGGCAGGTCAGCACGGTCGATACCGATAGCGGCGAGGGTCTGGAAACAGTGACCTGTCGGCACCTGGTGAGTGCCAACGGTCCTCTGTCCAGCCCGCGCATGCCGGAAATCTCTGGTATGGGTAAGTTTAAAGGTGAGAGCTTTCATACTGCTCAGTGGGATCGCTCCGCTGCGCTAGCTGGTAAAAAAGTCGGTGTTGTTGGCACAGGCGCTTCAGCGGCTCAGGTGATTGTTGCGATCGCAGACGACGTCGAAAGCCTCCATGTCTTTCAACGGACGCCGACCTGGTGTCTGCGTCGCGACGACGAACCGACGCCGCCGGACCTCGAGGCGAAATTTAAAGCCGGTGGCTATGGCGAGCGGCTGCGCTACGTGGACTGGAACGGCGAACATCCGCCAGAAGAACCACCACTCATTCCGTTCGAAGCGTTACATGACGAAAAGCAGAATGACGCCATCTGCGCTCAACTGGCGCAGATGATTCAGGACGACGTAGACGATCCGGAGCTGGCCAAAACACTTACGCCGGACTATCCGTTTTTCTGCAAGCGAGCGCTGTTCATTGATGATTACTACACCACCTTCAATAAACCTAACGTCACCCTGGTGCATGACGACGGCGGCGTCGTCGGAGTGGATGAAGATGGTCTGATCGTCGGTTGCGGTGATCACTACGATCTCGACGTGATTATCTATGCGACCGGCTTCGACAGTGGTTTCATTCCGTTTCCGGTCATTGGCCGCAACGGCGTCAGCCTCGCTGACAAGTTTGGCGCCAATGAAGCAAATAACTTTCAGATGACACGGCCGCATTCGCTGTGGGGTATTCATGTCGACGAGATGCCGAACTTCTACATGATGATTGGTCCTCAGAGTCTGAATCCGGTCACCAACGTCACGCTGCTGTGTGAAGAGCAGTCCAAATACATCACCGAACTTGTCGTAAAAATGCGTGACTCAGGTCACCTCCAGGTAGAACCTTCAAAACAGGCGGTGGAGAACTGGACGGACCTGTGCACTTCCACGGCAGAAGGCAAGGTCTGGCTGCGTTGTAACAACTGGTATCTGAAAACCACTAAAAGCGACACCGCTGCCGGACGGGAACGTTCGTCGGGCATGTGGATGGAGTCTTACAACGATTATCTGCAGTATGTGCTGGGTGGCAAAGGCGGCACTCAAGACGAACTGCTGGAGTACTCCTGAGCAGGCATTGCTACTCAGCGATGTTTTCGCGCCAGCCGATAGTGGCTGGCGAACTGCGTCTTTTCCGCCTCGGTCAGCGCGGGAGCGTGGCGCCAGAATCGAGCCAGATCGGCGCCGCGTTTGAACGGGTTGCGCCGTGCTTTCTCCAGATCGATCAGGGTGGCGGTACGGTCTTCGTCTCGACCGATCAGGATGTGCTGAGGATACAGGGCACCGTGTGACCAGCCGGCACGATGCAGACGACCGATGAGCTGCGCGGCACGACTGATGATCGCTGCGCGATCGGCGTCATTCCGGGCCAGGGCTTCGTCCAGAGGTTGTGAATGTGTCACCTCTGCGAGGATCAGCCGGGCGCAGCAGCCGTCGTCCTGATAGTCCAGAATTTGCGGTACCGCGACGCCCATGCGCTGGCAGGCATGCAACCCCCGCAGTTCCCGCAATAACAGCGGTATGCGTCGGAACAGCCGCCAGACCGGTCGGCACCAGTAGCCCTGCTGATGTTTTACGAACACCCGGCCTGAGCCTGCCTGCCAGTCCGCCGCCGGTTCGACGGTGACCCAACTCAATCCCCGGCCTCGACGACTCTGGGGCGGTTTGACCAGTTCGCAGTCAGGCTCTGTCATGTTCAGGCAGCAACTTCGAGCAGGTAGAAGCGCCACATATACAATCCGGGCCAGACATCGTAGTGACGAATGATTCGGCAGCCCGCATCAACAAACTCTGCGGCGACCTCGCCGCGGTGCCGGCAGATGCGGGGGCCATAACCCGGTACCGGCGGCTTTGCCGGCTTGCGCATGCGCCGGTTTCCGGCGTAGTTACCGTCCACCCAAAGCGAAATAATCAGGTGCTGGCGCGATACTCTGATCAATTCGCGCAACAGCCCACTGCGGTCTTCGGCCATCGCCAGATGATGGTAGAACCGCAGACAGGCGGCCACGTCGACGCATTTGTCGGGGAGGTTGATCGCAAACGCTGACGTTTCCAGCAGTTGCCGCGGAATTGTCGCATTCAGTCGGTTCGCCGCGGCAACTTCCAGCATCCCCGGGCTGCCGTCAGCCGCAATCAGGTTGCATACACCAGCCCTGGCGGCCGCAGGCCAGAAGCGTCCGGTACCACAGGGCAGATCAAGCATGGATTCAGGCGATCCGGCATCAATCAGCGCCCGGGTCAGGCAGTCCTGTTCCCGCCGGTCAGTGAGTCGCGTACGCAGACTTGCCCGATGGTGAGCGTGATATTTCTGAGCGCGCGCGAGTGAGTAGTGATCCGTTTCGGTCATAGCAGGCTGGTATCCTCGGCTGCGCGGGCAACCCGAGCAACAATCTTTGATGGCGCCAATGCTATCGTAGCCCTATGAATAAATCAGACAACAGATCAGTGAACAGAAGAATAAGCTGGGTGCTGTTTGCTCTGTCCGGTCTGACCTTGAGCGCCTGCAGTGAATCTGCCCGGGAAGCTTGTGGAGCAGATCACATCTCGTCTGAGTGCCTTGCCTTACATACTGAGAAATTTGATCTGCAGCTCAAAGCCAGAGTTTTTGAAGAACCTCGCCAAGGGGTCTATCACTGCGATGACCAGTCACGGCCCGAGCTGTTGGTGAGTTTCTACCCGGACGCGACACCGCCTGCGGCTGTGATAGACGCAGGTGATGAGCGGGTGGTTGCATTTGTATCCCGCAGTGCCAGCGGTGCTCGCTACCAGGCGCAGGATCTGACCTTCTGGGAACACCAGGGCGAGGCAACAGTTCAATGGGCGGGCGACACACTGACATGTGTCGCTACCGGCCCTGAACGCTGAACGACTATTTGTTCGCGTTATCTTCAGCCTGACGCCGACGCCATGACCAGCCTTCCTGCGCGCCACTCATGTCGAGAAGCTGCTCCTTGCGCGCGAGCAGATCTTCGTAGGTGACATCTGCGTCGAACTGGAGATCGTCGTTGCTGAATATCGCGCAGGTGGCGAAGCGACCGTTGCCTGCCTGGATCACTTTGCCAGTAGGAGCGTCGTCGCTGCACATCAGCAGGACTGCGGGAGTCACCAGTTTCGGGTGGCGCATCGGGTCGGGATTGTCCGGATCGACATCGCGTCCGGGTATCATGCCGATCAGACGTGTTTCCGCCGCAGGCGCAAGGCCATTGACGCGAACGTTCTTTGACGCGCCTTCAATGGCCAGCACGTTGATCAATCCCAACATACCCATCTTTGCTGCGCCATAGTTGGCCTGTCCGAAATTGCCGTAGATTCCTGATGTCGAACTGGTCATCACGATTCGTCCGTAATTTTTCTGGTACATGATCGGCCAGGCTGCATGGGTCACATAGGCGGTGCCGTTGAGATGCACGTCCATGACCAGGTCCCAGTCCTTCAGCTCCAGATTCTTGAAGCTCTTATCGCGCAGGATTCCGGCGTTGTTGACCAGAATGTCGACGGTACCGAATTCGGCTACTGCGTCATCGACGATGGATTGTGCTCCGGCTTTGTCAGCGACCGAGGCTTTGTTGGCAATGGCGATACCACCGGCGGCGCGAATTTCCTCAACTACCTGATCAGCCATATCGCTGGCGCCGGTGCCGTCGCCGCTGCCGCCCAGGTCATTGACCACAACCTTGGCGCCACGGCTGGCAAATTCCAGTGCGTGGGCTTTACCCAGGCCGCCTCCAGCTCCAGTGATGATTACGACCTTGTCTTTGAATTCACTCATGAGGTATCCCCTTCTTTATCTCGATTGAGTCTTGGTGTCTGGGGATTTTATACTGATTGTACGCGAAGCTCAGCCCGGCTCCGCTTGAACACGGGCTGTGTCGTCAGCAACTACGCTCGCGGTAGTTGACGATTACGTTTTGAATGGTCGCCGTCGGTCGGGTCAGATCAGGCTGTTTTGCGTCGTTCCGAGTTGCCGCTTTCGGTCTGCTTCGCCAGGATGAACTCGTTGAGAGCCTTTCTGGCCAGCTCGGCGCTGGAGTAGGGTCCTTCAGGTCCCTCCCGGGCGATGAAGTACCAGCCGTCGACCTGTTGGACGACCCGCTTGGCGGTATCTTCCGTATTCAGCCCGTCCAACTTGAGGTGGCCGCCGGTCGCCAGTTTCTGGCAGATATCGACGATAGGCATCTGGACGATCTGTTGCTGATCGTCGGCGCGAAAGCTGACCCTGGCCATGCCGGCGTCAGTGTCGACATCGAGAATCAGATGCAGCCTTCCTTGGTCCGAGAAGAGTCGGCCTTCGAGGCGGTTGTTCAAAGTTGCATGCATGTGAGCCATCTCGTATTCCGTTACTGAGGGTCACCCCGATTCTATGATGAGGTTCGTGGCCATTCTGCAAAGCAGGTCACATATTCTGGCTCAATCTGCGAACTCTAAAGGATCAGGACTTGGGGCGTCTGGTGATTGGCGCTAACCGTTGAGGTCGGTCATGCCACTTAATCTTCTTCGTGCAATCTCGGATCCAGGGTCATCACTTCTGTCGTGGTTTTTGGCAGCACCTGGTAGGGTTCGAAGTATTCTCTGGAGACCTCATGGGTGCGGATCCGAAGTCCGGTCCACACAATACAGCCGATGAATGCGACGGCGATAGTGATCATAAAGCCGTCGGCTAAGCCGAGCTGGTTGGTTCCTGCAAACAGCAACGGACCAGCTATCGCGCCAACTGCATTGGCAATCAGCATGCCGCTGGCGATCAGTAGGAACTTGCCGTCAGCGTTGTCATTGGCGTGTGCCAGGCTGATCGAGTAGATGGGCATTGACCCCGCGCCGCACAGTGCTGCAGCGGTGTACAGAATCCACTCACTGTTGCTGGCGTCGAGAATCGGCAGGGCAGCCCCTGTCAGACCGATAGCTGCCAGAATCATGATCACGTAGCGTCGATCGAGGAAATCGGAGAGCCGGCCCGCCGGAAACTGCGCGAAGAAGCCTCCCAGGATCGCCAGCATCACGAATCGCGCTCCGGTCTCGACCGACCCGGTCTGCTGGCTGGCATATACGGCACCCATACTCCATAACAAGCCGACGATGACACCGGACAGGCTCGCGCAGATCATGCCGACGTGAGATGCCTGGTAGGCGATCTTCCAGTTGAATTTAATGTCGTCGGGTGTTTCAGGTTGTGGCGAGCTGGTCAGGCCAATCGGAATGATCGCTGCAATCAGTAATATTGCTGCGACAGTGAACAGTTGGTTGAGGCTGAAATGATCCAGCTCGAGGAACAACTGCCCTGCAGCCATGGCGCCGAGACAGATGGCCGTGTACGAAGCCAGCACCGCGCCACGTTGTTCATTGCTGGTGCGCTCGTTCAGCCAGCTCTCGACGATAGTGTAGAGACCGGCCAGGCTGCAGCCAGTGAGGAATCGCAGTACCAGCCACGATAGGAAGTCCTGCTGTATTGACGCAGCCAGGATGGCAATGGCAGCAACAGCAACCCCGGAGCTGAACGCTCGGATATGTCCGGCCCGGCGAATGATGCGCGATGCGCTGAGGCAGCCGACGATAAAGCCGAGATAGTAGGCGGATCCGGTCAGACCGATCAGCGTTCCAGACCATCCCAGAGACTGTGCTGTCAGTGGCAACAGGGTGAGCTGCAGGCCATGGCCGATGAGCAGGACCAGCACGGACAACAGAACACTCTGTACTGAGCGCAGGGAAGCTGCCATCTGTGTGAACTACCTGAAGCGGGCCAGCCGCGAACTGGCGCGCATTCTCGACATATCCAGCGCGAAAGCAAGATTTTTTTCGGGTATTGCCCCAGACCTGGCGACGCCTGGAAACCGAGGTCGGCTGTCTGGCTAGGAGACGTCCTTTTCGACCCAGACACGCATGTCCAGCGGCAGCAGCAGCGGTCCGAACTGATTGTAGATCGCCACGTCGGTAGCGTCCCGACCCTGAGCAATGCTGATTCGGGCGCTGGTGTTATCAGGCGACACCGACGGGTCGAAAGTACACCACTGGTGGCCGATATAGGCTTCGAACCAGGCATGTATGTCCATGGGCTGCAGTCCTTCGAGATAGCCGACAACGAGGCGGGCAGGAATGCACAACGCTCTACACAGCGCGATGCTGATCTGGGCGAGATCTCGACAGACACCCTCCCGTCGTTGGTTGATCTCAATCGCTGAGACGGGATAGGTGCTGCTCAATGGGACGTTGGCGATGTTGTTACGGACCCAGGTGGTAATCGCCAGGACCTGGTCGTAGCCCGGATTGCTGTTTCCGACGATGTCTATTGCCATATCGCCAAAGCGATCAGACTCGCAGTAGCGACTCGGCAGAAGATAGGTCAGGACCGAGTCCGGAAGATCAGGGATTTCAACAAAGGCCTGATAACCTGCGTCAACGCGGACTGCATTGTTAAGCAGGACATCGACAGTTGTCTGGATCTCGAATGGTCCCACTGGCGCGACCAGGCGCTGGCAGAGATTGCCGAAGACGTCCGGGTATTCGACCACCTCGATAGAAGGTGACAGCCGGTAGCTTTCCCCGGCAACCCACTGGCCGGGGCCGCTCCGCGGGCGCAGCATGAACACCATCGGCGTGGTCGTGGTGGCCTCAAAAGTCATTGAGCACCCCGCGCGCCACATTGTGCTGCCGCTGTCGATTCCGGTATTGGTCATGATCTTCGCCGTGATTGTTTGGACTGGTGGTGGGCCCTGGAGATCCGAGTGCTCAGCGCGGTCAGTGTAGTGGAGTGGCCGGCATTTGTTGACGTTTGTGTACACCGGCAGGTGATGGCCTGTTGAGTCGGTATCAATCGTCTATCATGCGTGGTCGAGTCGACTATCAGAAATCTGGAGGCACCATGCTGGAAATGCGACCCGGTTGTGAGCGTTGCGACAAAGACCTGGCCCCGGATAGTGTTGATGTTTACATCTGCAGTTTCGAATGCACCTGGTGCGCAAGCTGCGCCATCGATGAGATGCAGGGCATTTGCCCGAATTGTGGTGGCCGCCTGCGTAAACGCCCACCGCGAGCCACACACCTGCTGGAGCAGTTTCCTGCCAGCACGATCCGCGTGTTCAAGCCGGTTCAATCCTGACGATGACTAAATCTCTGCGCATTGAGCGGCTGCGACCGGAACACGCAGCGCAGATAGTGCAGTGTTTTCATCGCGTCTATGGCGACTCGTACGCTAACGTTCTGTTTTATAAATCTGAGGTTCTTGCAGAGGCGATTGCCGATGCAGCCGTTTGCTGCGTCGGTGCGCTCAATGACGAAAATCAGGTCCTCGGACATATGGCGATGACGTTCGGCACTTCCGGTGGGACGCCTGAGTTGGGCAATACGGTTGTTGATCCGACAGCGCGTGGAGCGGGGGTGGCCTGGCAGGTGGGCGCGCAATTGGCAGCCTGGTGCGGTGAACTCGGGTATTCGGGCTTTCTGCACTATCCGACCAGCAATCATCACATCATGCAGCGTCAATCCGTGAAAAAGGGCTTTGAAACCGGACTGATGCTCGGCTACATCCCGGCGGAAACAGATGGCAAAGTACAAACTACTGATCAACGGCTCAGGCAGGCAGCGACCATTGTCTATGAACCCCTGGATGAGCCTCTGGCAGACCCTCAGGCGTCGACGGCCTACCTGCCGGCTGACTGGGCAGATCTGATAAGACAATTGGCCAGAGACTGCCGATTACCGAGGAAGTGGCGCGATGGCATGAGTGATATGCCATCCGCGATCAGCCAGGCAGAATTAGTCGATTACCCCGAGCGCAAGCTCGCCCGCCTGACGGTGCTGGCAGTGGGCGAGGATCTCGATGGACGTTTGCAGGACTTCGCTATGTCCGGCCAGCCGTGCCTTCAGGTCGATTTTCTGATGAATGATACAGCCATTGCGGCTGGAGTCGCGCTGGCCGCCAGCCGCGATTTCCGGTTCTGTGGCTGGCTGCCGGGATATCGACGCTCTGATGTCATCAGGTTGCAGAAGGTCGATCCGGCACTGACAGACATGAATCCGCAACTGGTCAATCCCACAGCGCAAGCCCTGCTCAAGCGGATTTTGGACTGAAAGGCGAGTCATTGCGCAAACGAGTTCTTGTGTTCACTTAAGTGCAAAAATAGAATTCGCCGCCACAGGCTCGCTGTCTGATCATCGGTTTCGTCAGCAGGGCTACTGAAACTCATGGAGAGAACTATGCGCCTCGCACAGGGACTGACTTTTGTTCTAGCACTTACTGCTTCCGCTTCACTGTATGCCCGCGACATTGATTTCAACTACATCGATGTAAACGTAGGCATCTTCGACCTGGACTCTGATGAAAGCCTTTCTGATGGCGCTGATTCCATCAGTGCCGAGACAGACACAGATACCAGTTTCTATGCCAGCGGTGCCTGGCAACCCTATCAGGGCTCTGTTGGCTGGTTTACGCGTATGCATGTTTTTGCGGCCGCAGGCATAGCCAAGAACGACCTTGATGGTTCAGCAACGCTCGGTGGTATTACTTCGAATGCATCGGGTGACCTGGAAGTGATTCAGGCACGATTCGGCGTTGGCTATCACCAGCCGCTGATGGAGAACCTGAACATCTACGGTCGTGTTACCTATGACTACATCGAACTTAAAGACGTTGATCTGGGTGGCGTCAGTTTTGATGATGTGGATGAAAGTGGTATTGGCGTTGAAACCGGGGCGCGCTGGCTGTTTGCTGATCGCTTCGAACTTCAGGCCTACGTGCGCTGGAGTGACGCTGCGACCCTAAGTGGCGACGGCGGTGATGAGCTGAATACCGATGACGGCACCTTCGGTGGAGTCGCGGGACGCTGGTATTTTGCTGATCATTGGGCATTGCAGGTCAACGGTGAATTCGGCGAAACAGCCCTCTACGGAGCTGGTGTCCGCTTCACCTTCTGAGCAAAGACAGACAGCAGGTTAAGCGGTATGTGTCGATGGCTCGCGTATTCGGGAGGGGCAGTTCCGATTGAAGAACTGGTGTTCAAGCCAGAACACTCTCTCGTTGATCAGAGCCTATCTGCGAAGCTGACAAGTGAACCCACAAACGCGGACGGCTTCGGCCTCGGCTGGTATGGCCGGGGTGGTAAACCCGGCGTGTACCGAAGCACTCAGCCTGCCTGGAACGACGCAAATCTTCAGGATCTCTGCTTCGAAGTGGAATCCGGGTTGTTCATGGCGCACGTACGTCGCTCTACTGGCTCTCCGGTTCAGGCATCGAACTGCCATCCGTTCCGGTACAGTAACTGGTTGTTCGTCCACAACGGACTATTGAACGGTTTTGAGCATATCCGTCGCGATATGGCGATGGCAGTCGATGCAAAGCTGTTTGCCGCCATGAATGGCAGCACTGATTCCGAGTTGATGTTTCTGGTGGCGTTGAGCTTCGGGCTTCAGGACGAACCAATTCCGGCGCTTGAGAAGATGGTGGGGTTCATAGAACAGCTGGCAGCGAAGCGGGGCATCGATGATGCCGTGCAGATGACGCTGGGAGTTGCCGATGGCCGGACACTCTATGCGGTACGCTACTCGACCCGGCGAAACTCGCGGACGCTGTTCCATTCGGTGGATGTTCGAACTATCCACGAGCTCTATGGCGCAGATCGGGTCGCTCATCCATTTCCTGCTGATGCCAGGGTAGTGGCGTCCGAGCCAATGGGTGAGCTGCCTGGCATCTGGCAACCGATTGATGAATCCACCGCGCTGATGGTTGCTGAGGGCGAGGTGGAGTATCGGCCATTCGCGCCTGCTATCCCCTAGCAGGCGCCCCTGCGCACCATAGCGGTGCGAACCTGCACCAGCGTTAACGCGGTTACGTCAAGCAGCATGACGGCTACCGGCTGTCAGTGATCGATTCACAACCTATCAGTCAGTGGCATACAAATTGCTCCTCAGCGGTTGTTGTCATCATCTGGTTCAGCGCACATGCCGGTGCAGTTTCGAGGCTTGCGTGCATTCTGTGAAGCGTCCCGAACAGGCAGTTTCAAAGCTGCTGCGGATGAACTGTGCGTCACATCCTCTGCCGTGAGCCACCAGATCCGCGCCCTGGAGGACTATCTGGGGGTCAAGCTGTTCGAACGCAGAACCCGTTCGATTGAGCTGACATCTGCCGGGCGGAGTTATTTCAGAACAGTGGCACCGCTGCTGCGCAGTATCGATGATGCGAGTGAAGAGTTTAAGTGTTCCCCGGATAAAACGTCACTGCGGGTGCAGATGCCCGACTTCTTCGCCAGCGAGATGTTTGTGCCAAAGATGTCGGATTTCTCCGACCGGTATCCGGAAATAGACCTGCAGATCGAAACCCTGCCGGTAAAAGTGTCTGCCGAGATCACGACCGGTGACGTAGTGGTGGTCCTGACAGGACGACAACCTGAATTCCCGATTGCCGAGAAACTCTTCCCGGTCCGTTACGTACCCGCCTGCAGCCGCGCGCGTTTTGAATGCTGGCACAAACAGGGCTTCACCGCTCTGGAACAGGCGACTCTGCTGGTGCACAAGGCTCGTCCACACGCCTGGGAGCGCTGGGCAGAGGAAGCCGGTGTGAGTGCGCCCGCGCCAAAACAGATTATTCGCCTGGACACCATGTTTGCGCTGGCTCGAGCGACCGAGCAGGGGGTAGGTATTGGCCTGATTCCAATGCCGGTCAGTGCCAACTGGTTTGGTGGCGGCGCGATCCGCAGGCTGTTTGATCAGGATCTGGTGACCCGTGATCACTACTGTGTGGTTGCCACCGGCAACAGCGAACACCCGGAAGCCACGCGCCTGCTCTGGCAATGGATGGTCGACTCGTTTCGCCAGACTTAGCCTGGCTCCACGATGGTGCATGGGTGAAATAAACTCATCGCTGCTTCGTAAAAGCATACTTTGTCAGTACTTCATCACGCTCCTAGGATTGGCTGTGTCGATGGCCGATATCGACCAGTTTAATCAAGGAGTAAATGATGAACGTCCCCCCTGGAAACGTTTCGCGATTTCTGTCGGTAACCTGCCGACTCACCATGCTGACCGGAGTACTGCTGTTCAGCACCAGTGCGACCGCTGATTACAAGGTTTCCGCCTATAAGGATGCGCCCGGCTACAGACAGATCATGGCCGCCGACTATGCGGCAGCATCGCAGGCTACCGTCCGTACTGGTTCGGTCACCAGCAAGTTTGCCGTGACCAGCAATCGCTGTGTTGCCGAGGTTCAGCTTGGTGATCTGGATGCAGCGCTGAGCAGTTGCAACGGCGCTCTCGGTGAATACAAAGCCTACCGGACATTCTCTTATCTGCCCGGCAACCGGCGTGAAGAAAAGGCCTCTCTACTGTCGAATCGAGGAGTTGTCCTTGCTCTTCAGGGTCAGATGACAGCAGCTGAAGCTGACTTTATCCAGGCGCTGAAATTCAATCCAGAGCATGCCAATGCAGCCGAGAACCTGGAGTACGTTCGATCCAAACAGGTAGGTATTCGCTGATATCTCAGTACTAACCGGCTCAGGCAGGGATGCGCCAGCGCGTGCTGGCGCATCCTCATTTTTTCGCCGTCCGCCGTCCACGCTCAGCAGTTCAAACGTCACCAGCGTGACCGTTTCCAGGCGAAGTAGACTACCGGCAGCACCAGCAACGTGAGCACCAGAGCGCTGAGCATGCCGCCGATCATCGGCGCAGCCAGTCGGCTCATGACTTCTGAACCGGTGCCTGTTGCGACGAGAATTGGCAGCAGTCCGGCGATGGTCGCCGTTGCGGTCATCACAACGGGCCTGACCCGCTGTCCCGAACCTTCGAGTATCGCTCTCTTCAATCCGTCGGGGTCCAGATTTACGCCCGAGTTCTCAGGACCATCTTTAAACCGCTGCCAGGCCTGATTCAGATAAACAAGCATGATCACGCCGGTTTCTATCGCAACCCCGGCCGTCGCGATAATGCCAACTCCGACAGCAATCGAAAAATTGTAGCCCAGTAGATACAACATCCAGATACTGCCAACCAGTGCGACTGGCAGCGTACCCATCAACATTGTGACCTGGATGGCATTGCGAAAATTGACATACAACAGGATGACAATGATGCCCAGCGTAAGCGGAACAACGATCATCAGACGGCTTTTTGAGCGCTCCATATACTCATACTGGCCTGACCAGGCAATGGAGTATCCCGTGGGTAGATCAAGATTGTCCTGGACGATGCGTTTTGCGGTGTTCACGTAGCTGCCAACATCCACTTCATCCAGGTCAACGAGTGTCCAGCCATTAATTCTGGCGTTCTCGCTCTTGATCCCCGGCGGGCCGTCTTCGATGTAGATACGAGCGACGTCGCTGAGCGCAATTCGTTGGCCCAACGGAGTAACAATGGGCAGTAGCGAAAGCGCTTCCGGTGAGTCCCGATACTCCTGAGGATAGCGTACGTTGACGGGATATCGTTCCAGCCCTTCCACAGTTTCAGTCACATTCATGCCGCCGATGGCGGTAGCTACCACCTGCTGGACGTCTGAAATGTTCAAGCCGTACCGCGCCGCACGGCTTCGATCGATATCTACCTTGATATAGCGCCCACCGGCGACGCGCTCTGAATACACAGAAGCGGTGCCAGGTATTTCGCGAAGGATTGTTTCCAGCTGTTTGCCGATTGTCTCTATTGTGCTCAGTTCGGGCCCGGCGATTTTGATACCGACAGGGGTTTTGATTCCTGTGGCGAGCATATCGATCCGGGTTTTGATCGGCATCACCCAGGCGTTGGTCAATCCCGGGATCTGGATCAGATCATCCAGCTCGTGTTTCAGGCTCTCGGGGGTGACGCCTTCCCGCCATTCCTCCCTGGGCTTTAGCTGTATGAAGGTTTCAATCATTGTCAGTGGTGCCGGGTCAGTGGCAGTTTCGGCTCGGCCGATTTTGCCGAACACACTTTCGACCTCCGGGACGCTGGCGATCATCTTGTCCGTCTGTTGCAGCAGTTCTCTGGCTTTGCCGATGGAGATGCCTGGATAGGTTGTTGGCATATACATCAGATCCCCCTCATCCAGCGGCGGCATGAACTCGCTGCCGATCTGGCTTGCAGGCCACAGACTGCTCAGCACGAACAACAAGGCCGCGAGCAGCGTTGTTCTGGGGTAGTTGAGGGCGGTTTTCAACGTCGGCAGATAGGCGGCGTGCAGCAGTCGGTTGACGGGATTTTTCTGCTCCGAGAGAATTTTGCCCCGGACAAAGTAGCCCATCAGCACCGGCACCAGGGTGATCGCCAGCGCGGCTGATGCGGCCATCGCATAGGTCTTGGTAAAAGCCAGCGGGGAAAACAGTCGGCCTTCCTGAGCTTCGAGAGTAAACACCGGAAGGAAACTCACGGTGATGATTAACAGGCTGAAAAACAGCGCGGGTCCGACCTCAGAAGCGGAGTCGGCAACAATCCTCCAGCGGTTTTCGGCTGTGACTTCGTTGCGTTCCAGATGTTTGTGCAGATTTTCAATCAGCACCACAGCACCGTCGATCATTGTGCCGATTGCAATTGCAATGCCGCCCAGGGACATGATGTTGGCATTAAGTCCCTGAAAGTACATGACCGAGAATGCGACGAGTATGCCCACCGGTAAACTGATGATTGCCACCAGCGATGAGCGCACGTGCAGCAGAAATATCATGCAGACAGCTGCAACCAGCAGCAGTTCTTCAGCCAGCTTGTCCCAGAGGTTGTCCACCGCCCGCGTGATAAGGCCTGAACGGTCATAGACTGTTACGACCTCAACGCCCTCCGGCAGGCTGCTCTGCAGCTGCTGCAGACGTTCCTTTACCGCAGCAATGGTCTGTTGTGCATTTTCTCCGGCGCGCATCACGATGATGCCGCCAACAGTTTCGCCTTCGCCGTTGAGTTCTGCGATACCCCGGCGCATCTGTGGCCCGATTTCGATGTCAGCCACATCCCTCAGCAGAACCGGCGTGCCGTTGTCACTGACCCCGAGTGGCACCAGGGCGAGATCGCTTGCGCCTGTGAGATAGCCGGATGCCCGGACCATATATTCGGCTTCTGCCATCTCCACGACCGAAGCGCCTACTTCCTGGTTCGCCTGCCTGATTGCAGTCTGAATCAGGGACAACGGGATACCGTAGGCGCGCAATTTGTCCGGATGCACTTTGATCTGGTACTGCTTGACCATTCCACCTACGGCGCTGACTTCTGCAACTCCGGGCACGGTTTGCAGCTCGTAGCGAAGAAACCAGTCCTGGAGGCTGCGCAGCTGACTGATATCCAGAGCGCCGCTGCGATCTACCAGGGCGTAGAGGTAAACCCAGCCGACGCCGGTGGCATCCGGGCCGAGCTGTGGTCTTGCGCTGTCAGGAAGTGTTGGCATGACCTGGCTGAGATACTCAAGCACCCGACTGCGCGCCCAGTAAAGGTCTGTGTCTTCGTCGAAGATCACATAGACATAAGAGTCGCCGAAGAATGAAAAGCCCCGGACGGTGACAGCGTGGGGTACCGACAGCATTGCGGTGGTGAGTGGATAGGTGACCTGATCCTGCACAACTTCGGGCGCCTGCCCCGGGTAGCTGGTCTTGATGATGACCTGGACATCGGAGAGATCGGGAATCGCGTCGACGGGCGTATTGCGAACGCTGTAGAGTCCTAGGCCGACCAGCACCGCGGTCGCCAGCAGCACCAGGGCCCGGTTATGAATTGACCAGCGAATAATCTGCTCAATCATGATCCGCGTCCGAACTATGTCCAGAATGAACACTGTGATCCAGGCGCTGAAAATCTGAGCTCTTGCTGGACTCTGAATCGAGCAGGAACTGGGCCGACGCAACGATCCGATCTCCAGGCTCAAGCCCGGAGAGGATTTCTATGGATGAAACACCAACCCGACCAATGTGCACCGACACGGATTTGAAACGTCCGTCGCCTAGAGCCAGTACCACCCGATCCTGGGTGGCAGTGCGGATGACCGCCTCACGTGGCACATTCAACACCCGCTCGGCCTGCGTTGTGTGGATCACTACCTGGGCAAACATGTTTGGTTTCAGCAGCTGGTCCGCATTGGCGAATTTCAGGCGCACTCGCACCGTTCGGGTCTGCGGATCAAGCGTCGGATAGATGTAGTCGACAGAACCTTCCCAGTTCCTGCCGGGGATGAAATCGCTGGTCATGGTGACCGGCATGCCTACCTGGACTGCAGCGGCCTGACGTTCAAAGACTTCGGCGGCAACCCAGACTTCATCCAGTGTGCCGATAGACAGCATGGTCGTGCCAGGCTGCACGTAGAAACCTTCGCGAATCGCCAGGTTGTCTACTACGCCACCCTGTCGGGCACGGAAGGTGACGGTCTGGGCGACCTCACCAGAGCGCTCCAGCGCGTTGATGAACTCGTTACTGATCTGCAGCGCGTTCAGCCGATCTCGTGCTGCCTGGATCAGGCTGGCATTCTGACGTTTGGTCGCCAGCAGCAATTCCTCCTGCGCATTTACCAGTTCCGGTGAATAGAGTTCGTAGAGGGCCTGCCCGGCGGTCACCGGATCACCTTCTGCCTTAACGTGCAGAGTTTCTACCCAGCCCGAGACGCGCGGATGGATGTGCCGCAACCGATCTTCGTCATACCTCACATAGCCTACTGTGCGGATTTCCGATTCCCAGTCAGATACCTCGGCAGTTGCAGTCCTCACACCCAGATTGTTGACGATATCCGGGCTGATACGGATGGTTCCCGGAGCGTCGTTGGTTGCTGGGTCGGCGTAGACGGGAACCAGATCCATGCCCATCGGTGACTTCCCTGGACCATCGCGTCTGTACTCCGAATCCATCGGAGCAACCCAGTAAAGGGGTTGAGGGTCGACGCTCGGGTTCTCCGCTTCGCTGGAATAGAGCACCTGGAGAGTGATGAATACCGCGCAGGCAGCGCCCAATGCGATGCCGGCAAATAGCTGTCGATAGGTTTTCATGGCGTTGATCCCTCAATACCTGACGCGGTGTTGGTCGATGAAACGGCGGACGAACCGGCGGACGAACCGGCGGACGAACCGGCGAAGAAGTAGTTCAGTTCAACAACCGTTTTCTTCCGGGCGATCCCAATCTCAAGCGCTTCGATCTTGGCATTCAGTTCAGCAATACGGGCCCGAACCACTTCAGCGAAGTCGCCGTCGTCGGTGGTGTACGCGGTCAGGGAAGCTTCTGCCTGATCATGCATCTGTTCCAGCAACCGTCCCTGGTAAAGTGCCTGTCGCTGGCTGAGGCGTTTTAAGATGGCCCTTTGATTCTCCAATGCAGCCTGGAAATTCCGCAACGCATACCATTTCTCGGTCTTTTTTTCTTCGGCTCTGGCGATTGATGCCTGCAGTTTTCGGTCCTGTCGATTGCCGGTAAAAATAGGTAGATCAAAGGTCACGCCCACCGAGAAAAAGTCATCCCGGCGAACGTTGTCTGGGGCGTCATCCCGATAGCCGTAACTGGCGTTCACCCCCCACTGTGGTTTGTAGTTCTGCTTTGCCAGCTGCACTCCGGTTTCTTCGACATCAATCTGTTTGTCCTTGGACAGGATTGCCGGATGTTGCAGCAGATGCCCGGCCAGCCAGCCTGAATCCAGATCCCTGGACGCCAGCAGGCGGTCAGCAAACTTAAGCTGCAATTCCGGGAGCTGTTCAGACAGCCGGAAAGACGGTACCGCTGCAGCCGTCTGCCAGCCCTCCCGGTTTTCGGAGTACCCTGCGCCCAGCCAGGCACTGAGCTGGCTGATCGCGCTTTCTTCGCGTTGTTTCAGCGCGCTCAGTCGATCGTCGAGGCGGGTGAGCTCCAATTGGGCGCGGATAATGTCCTGCTGACGCGAGTTGCCGACACCGCTCGAATAAGAAGACTGGGCAACGTCCACCAGGTACTCGAACAGTTCCCGGTCTGCTTCGATCAGACGAACGGACTCCCGCGCGAGATAAGCGTCCAGCCACAGGTTTGATACCTGCACGGTGATGCTGGCTTGCCGATTGTCGCGCAGCAATGGTTCCTCATCACTCATCAGTTCGTAACGCTGCCTGTTCAGAGCGCGCGAACTGCCTCGAGCAAACGTTTGCGAGACCCCGACTTTGAATTGGGTCATCGGTTCCTGATTGAAATCGAACGAGTCGACCGGAAGGTTGGCAAAACCTATCGCCAGTTGTGGATCCGGCAGTGCTGCCGCTGATACGCTTGCTTCGGAAAATGAGCGCTGGCGGTAGCGACTGCCCTGCAGCCAGGGATCGTGCTGCCGGGCCAGGTCAATGGCCTGGTGCAGTGACAGGGTGCCGACATCGGCATGTGTCCAGGGTGTTCCAAGCAGCAATACGGCTGTAAGTATCAGCCTGACGAGATTAAACCTTTTCATTCCGAGCCCCGTAGCCGATGGTCGTGTATCGGCTTCAGCAATAAAAACAGAAATCATCTGCAGCCAGCTTTTGCTGGCCACAGGCGCAGCTATCCTGTGTCAGGCTTGGATCGGGGGTCGGAAAGGACTTGTTTGGAGCAGTTGCGTATTGCCGTTTAAGAGTGCGTCGAACTGATGTTGTCGTAACTCGAAGGTGCCCGCCGGTAGTGAGCCGATAATCGCCAGCACGGCAGAACAGGCACCGACACACTGGCACTGTGTGTCACAGCAACTGCTCGATGGTGCGTCGCGCTCGGCCATCTGATGGTGGGCGTGGGCTGTGTCCGTTGTCGTGTGATGGGAGTGTTTTAAGACAGTGGCCGAGGCTTCGATGGAGTGCCCATCTTGTGCGCAGGCGGAAATTACCGGCGAAGTGATCAGCGCGAGCGTGATCGCCAGAACTCCAGCAATTATCTTGTTCAATTCTCTGTATCGGACAATGCACATCGTCAGTCAGCTTAGCGCAAAAACACTTGGGTGATGTGAACTGCGGCAGATTTCATTGCTACCAGTTCTCTACCCAGGGTCTCAGCACCACCTCGAATGTCCAGGTGGAGCGGTGTTGTTGGTGCAATTGCAGATATACATCTGCGATGCGATCCGGGTCGGCCATGTTGTCGTCCACAGTTGTACCGGCCAGCCGGTGTGCACGTTGGCCGTCATCCTGAGTCCAGCCGATGGCGGCATCGATCGGCACATGTGCCACATGAATACCCTCGGGCATCAATTCTCGCGCCATGCTCTGCGCCAGCCCGGCTTTGGCATGGGACGCCATCGCAAATGCGCCGCTTTTGGGGTAGCCCTTCAATGCGGCGCTGGCGTTGGTAAAGATAAGGGTCCCCCGGCTGCCCTGGCTATTGAGTGGGTTTTCCAGCATTCGTGCGGCGGCCTGCTGGCCGACCAGAAAAGCGCTCAAGGCGGAATTTTCGAGGGTTTGTCGCACCAGTTCAGGGCTGACTTCGGTGATGCCTTTGCGAAAGACCTCTGCGACCCGCCCGTCAATGTTGTGGACGACGAGGTCCGGTTTACCGAGGTCTGCTGTGACCCGATCGAACAGTCCGACTACCTCGTCGGCGTTGGCTGCATCGCAGCCGTAGCGGTGTACGTCGTGACTCTGGGTCAGTTCAATGAGGACCGATTTTTCCGGGTTTCGGGCCGCAATCGCCACCTCCATGCCCATTTCACGGAATAAGCGCGCGCAACTGGCACTAATGCCCGGTCCGCCGCCAACAATCAGGGCGACTTCGGATCTGGTGCTGGTTTGAGAAGTATTAGTCACTGAGTTTCTCCGGGGCTGACTCATCGGAAACTACCTACTATGACGGTGGCACTTCAAGCACTGCGGTTCATAAAGTTGTTCAAACCGTGAATGGGCAGGTTCGGCAACGAGGCGAAATTTATGAGGTGGCGGCCAGCAGCTGAGCGAGTTGGATATGTCCATGATGTTTCGTTTCCATACAGCACTGACAGCTTCGGCACTGGCTTTCCTGCAGATCTATCTGATGATGAGTGTGGTCTGACCAGACTGAAAGCCGGCATCGACGATGGTGGCCGGTTACCTGCTGTGGTTCAGCTGGCTGGTTCAATCTGGTTGCAAGGGCGCAGGTGCGGCATCATTCAACGCCGTACCTGCAATGGCCCGCTGCTGCGTAAAAACCGTCAACGGCGCGTTAACGTGGTAAACTGCACCAACTCAGGGCAGTCCAGCCCAAATCTGTCATTAGTCCGGATACCGCTATTGTCTTCTAATCGTGCTTCTTTCAGACGCTCAGTGCGCGCGTTTCGTCAAAGTTCTAATCTGCGCGCCATTTTGCTCTGCAGCTTCGATGTCAGCCTGTTTTTCGGCTCGCTCGCGGGTGTGATTCTAATTGACAGCCTGGCGTTCAAGATCATCGCGGCGATCATTGCCGGGCTGGCTATCGCCCGATTATTTGTGGTCGGACACGACGCCTGTCATCAGGCGTTCTTCTCCAACCGCAAAGCCAATCGCTGGATTGGCAGCATTGTGTTTCTGCCTTCGCTGACTCCGTTCAGCCTCTGGGAAGCGGGTCACAACGTCAGTCATCACGTTTATACCAACCTGAAAACCCATGACTTTGTCTGGACCCCTCTGAGTCTGGCTGAGTACCAGGCTATGCCGTCATGGCGGCGCCAGTTAGAGCGCTTCTATCGCTCGGGTTTTGGCTTCTGGGCGTATTACGGCATCGAAATCTGGTGGCGGAAAATGATGTTTCCGAACAAAGAAGCTGTGCCACTGCAGCGTCCGGCATTTTTTCGCGACAGTCTGCAGGTGAGCTTGTTTGCAGTCATTTGGATCGCTTTTCTGGTTGCGCTGGCAAGTGCTACCGCCCAGTCACCAGCGTTGCTTGTCGTCCTGGGCTTCATCGTGCCGCAGATCGTCTGGCAGTTGTTGATGGGTGCGGTCATCTACTTTCAACACACCAATCCCGGCATTGCCTGGTTCGACAACACCGCCGAGTGGGAGACCACGCGCGAAGGCCTGTCCGGAACCATGCTGATCACGTTTCCCAACCACCTGGGGCGACTGATCAATAACATCATGGAACACCCCGCACACCACCTCGACGTGCGGATACCGCTCTATGAAATTGAAGCAGCTCAGAGCACGCTGAATGCACAGGCAACCGGGGCGCCCAGTCAGGCTTTTAGCTGGAAGTTCATTACCGATTGTGTTCGCCGATGTAAGCTTTACGATTACGCTGAACATCGCTGGACAGACTTCGAAGGAAACTTCACCAGCGAACGGGTCTTCGAGCCTGTCGCCGAAGAGCCGGGAATGACGGCTACCAGCTGAAGGGCGCCGCCAGCGACTAAGAGCCGCCAGTGAATAAGAGCCGTCAGCGACTAAGAGCCGTCAGCTGCCACCAGCTATAGAAGGAGTCCAAGATGGCTGATCTTCTCAAAATGTCCACCGACATCATTGATGACAAAATTGGTGTGGATGACGCCGGACCAATGAACCGGATCAATTTCCAGCTCTCGGAAATTGCCGACGGGGTGGCGATGGTGGAAGCTTTCTCCCACTGTGTGTTGTTCGAATCAGAAGATGGACTGATTGCGTTTGATACCAGCGGTCCGCAGGGCGGCGGTCGGGTCATGGAGGCGATCCGCGGCTGGCGCAAAGATCACTTCAACTCTCTGGTCTATACCCACGGTCACCTGGATCATGTTGGTGGCTCCGGTGCGTTCATGGCGGATGCGGATGCTGCAGGGCGACCAAGACCTGAAGTGGTCAGTCACGAGAATGTGCCCAACCGTTTCGATCGTTACGATTTCACCAGCGGCTATAACATGGCGATCAACCAACGCCAGTTCGGTCAGTTCAGCAGGCGCGGCTATGAGCTGAACGATGGCGCCAGCTTTCTACCCGCCAGTGCCGCGCGGCCGGATCGCACCTATCGGGAATTTCTGGATCTGCAGATTGGCGGGCTGGAAATTCAGCTCCGCCATGCCAAAGGCGAAACCGACGACCATACCTGGGCCTGGATTCCTGAACGCAAAGCCATCTGTGCTGGCGATTTCTTTATCTGGTGTTTCCCGAATGCGGGTAACCCGCAGAAAGTGCAGCGTTTTCCGGTTGAGTGGGCGGCGGCCATGCGGCAGATGGCTGAGCAGGGCGCTGAGTTGTTTCTGCCCGCACACGGACTGCCGATCGCGGGTGCTGATCGCATCCGCCGCGTGCTGACCGATGTTGCCGAGTGTCTGGAGTTTCTGGTCCACGAGACCGTCAGCCGAATGAACGAAGGGGCGAGGCTTGATGAAATTGTTCACGAGGTCTCAATTGACCAGGCGACGTTGGAAAAACCTTATCTGCGGCCTATTTATGACGAGCCGGAATTTGTTGTGCGCAACATCTGGCGCATGTATGGCGGCTGGTACGATGGTAATCCCGCTCACCTGAAACCCGCGCAAGACAGCCGCCTTGCTTCGGAGCTGGCCAGCCTCAGCGGTGGCGCACGGGTTCTCGCAGAGCGCGCGATGGCGTTGGCGGACGAAGATCCGAGGCTCGCCTGCCACCTGGCTGAGTTTGCCGTTCAGGCATCACCCGAAGACCGGGACCTGCATCAGATTCGTGCGGAGGTCTATCAGCGACGCCGGGCTGGTGAGACTTCGTTAATGGCCAAAGGCATTTTCGGCTCTGCCGCCAACGAGTCGAAAAGTCAGCTCGAAGACTGATTGGCTGCGGGTGCGTGTTGCACCTGGGCCTGCTGAGCCCGAATAAAGCCGTCCCGGGCTTTCAGTCGTTCGAGATAAGCCTGTGCCTGCGGTTTGTAGTCCTCGGCGATGCCCAGCGATTCCCCGAGCAACAGTGCGTAGCCACAGGCGATGTCGGCGATCGTGAATCGATCTGCCACCAGGTAGTCGTGTTCGGCTACCCGGTTGTTCAGCATGCGCAGTCGCGCCAGATACCATTTCCGATAGTCGTTTCCGACCATGGCTTTGGTTTCATCCGGTTCCAGGCGGGTGTAACGCAGGAAGATAGTCTGCGGAAACGTCAGCGTTGCATCGCTGTGATACAACCAGTTCAGATAATTACCGTACTCGGGGTGATCGCTGCGCAGCCCGAACTCATATTGCTGATACTTTTCCACCAGGTAATGGCAGATGCCTGTGGATTCGGTCATCTGCGTGGTGCCGTCTTCGAAGTAGGGCACGGTGCCCAGAACGTTGATGTCTTTGTAGCCTTCGTGCAGAAAACGCGGCGGAAAAGGCATCACCTCCAGATCATAGTCGAGCTGCATTTCTTCAAGTGCCCACAGTGCGCGCAGCGACCGGGCGTCGTGGCAATGCCAGAGTTTCATCTTGTCCGTTCTCCGTTTTGTGTAGTACCGGCCTAACCGGCTTGGGATTCGAATTCGGGAACTACCAGATCCAACCAGCGTTCCAGGACCTGGCGCTGGCGGGCTTTGCTCAGCCCGTACTGCTCTTCGATCAGCAGACCGCGCATCAGGCAGCGATTGGCCGTCATCAGCAGCAGCAGGTCCTCCCTGGCCTGGGGTTCCAGCTCATCGTAGTGTGGCAGAAAATGCGCATCGATTTCTTTGATGGAGGCCTGCAGACCGTCGGCAATACGAGCGTGCAGCAGCTTGTCTGTCCGCGCGGCGATCAGAATTTCCAGCAGGGCCAGATAGGCTCGGGTGTTGGTCAGGCTGTCCCAGATAGCGAGCAGACGATTGCGGATGGACTGTTTTGAAGTCTCGCGGCTCGACAGATCGGCGAGTCGCAGCGGTCGTTTCAGCAGATAGCTGGCGGTGCTGGCCATCAGCGCTTCTTTACTCGGATAGTGATGCTGCAGCGCGCCTTTGGAGACGCCAGCGTTTTCAACCACACGGCTGATCGACGTTTCTGCGTAGCCGCGTTCTGCGAGGCAGGTCACCGTGGCTTCACAGATTGCCTCACGAGCACGCTGGCTCTTGCGTTCCTGTTTTCCCGTTTCCTGATTCATCGTTTTGAGGATAACCGAGTGCCCTGGTCAAAACCATACGAGCATATTGTTTTTGCTCGATCTAGTGGTTACGCTGGCAAAGGGATTGATGCAATAGGATTCGGGGGAATCTCATGAATAATCGCTTAACTGATGTGCGGGGCTGTGGCCATGAGTAATCCTGATGTGCTGCGGGTAGCTAATTGCAGTGGTTTTTACGGTGACAAACTTTCTGCTGCTCTGGACATGGTGGAAGGTGGTCCCATTGATGTGTTGACGGGTGACTATCTGGCCGAGTTGACCATGACCATTCTGTATAATCAGAAGCAACAGCGTGGCGGCAACGCAGGATACGTTGGCACATTTCTCAAACAGCTGCGTGAAGTGATAGTTCCATGCATGGACAAAGGCATCAAAATTGTCTCCAATGCCGGTGGTCTGAATCCGGCCGGCATGGCGCAGGATGTCGAGGCGATTCTCAGCGAGCTGGGTGTAACGGCCCGGGTTGCCTATATCGATGGTGATGATCTTGTCGATCGGATGGACGATCTGCAGGCGGCGGGTGAGCCTTTCACAAACATGGATAGAGGCACGGCACTGCGCGATTCGGGAAATCCGGTGGTCACATCAAATGCCTACCTGGGGGCGTGGGGTATTAAAGCGGCGCTGGATGCAGGCGCAGATATCGTCATCTGTCCCCGAGTGACCGATGCTGCGGTGGTCATCGGACCAGCAGCCTGGAAATTCAACTGGCAGCGCGACGATTTTGATGCGCTTGCAGGAGCGCTGACCGCCGGGCATATCATCGAATGCGGTTGCCAGGCCTGTGGCGGTAACTATTCTTTCTTCCAGGAGGTGCCCAGCTTCCGCAACGTCGGCTATCCGATTGCTGAGATTGAGTCAGATGGCAGTTTCACCGTGACCAAACATCCTGGCACTGGTGGGCTGGTTTCTGTGGGCACCGTCACCGCGCAGCTGCTCTACGAAATTTCCACCCCCGCGTATCTGAATCCGGATGTGATTGCCCACTTTGATTCCCTGAATATCGAGCAGGTGGGGGACGATCGGGTCAGGGTAAGTGGTGTTCGGGGCTCCAACCCACCGCCTACACACAAGGTCTGTATTAATACCGAAGCTGGCTACAAAACCGGTGCCGAGATTCTGTTGACGGGTCTGGACATCGAAGCAAAAGCTGAAATATTTCTTGATACCTTCTTTGCTTCACTGGGCGGGCGCGAACAGTTCGACAGGGTAGAGACCCAGCTCATTCGCACCGACAGCCCACAGGCTGTTCAGAATGAAGAAGCCCAGGCCAGTCTGCGCATTCATGTCCATTCGAAAGATCCGAATAAGGTTGGTCGGATGTTTTCTGCGAAGATGATCGAGCTCGCATTGGCTAACTATCCCGGCTTCAGCAGCCGCAGCGGTACTGGTGCGGGTAGCCCGGTGATTGCCTACTGGCCAGCCCTTGTAGACAGTCGACACATCGTCGAACGGGTCCACGTTGGCAGTGAGGTGATTGAAGTGCTGCCAACCAGCCAGCTGGACTTCGACGAGATCTATTATCAGCAGACGCCGGTGGCTCTGCCGGCTGTTCCGACTGGCGAAATGAAACAGCTACCGCTGGGCCGCCTCTACGGCACCCGATCGGGCGATAAAGGGGGCTGCGCAAATGTTGGCGTCTGGGCGAAAACGGCTAGCGCCTATGTCTACATGGCACAGTTTCTGACAGTCGAAAAGCTCAAAGAACTGATGCCGGATGTTGCCGCCTATGAAATTGACCGATATGAAATGCCCAATCTTAAAGCGATGAACTTCTATATTCGCGGGATTCTTGGAGAAGGCGTTTCTGCTAACAATCGTCTCGACGGACAGGCGAAGTCGATGGGTGAGTACCTGCGTTCCAGAACTATAGAAGTCCCAGCGCAACTGGCGGCAGAGGCTGGTCTTTAACCACGATCATGAGTAGAGGCGGAACCCGCCAGCAGAAAATCGATAAGTGAGAAAACGCAAACAATGAGCGAAATCGAGGACTTCAGAGCGGACGTCTCCGCCTGGCTGGAAGAAAATCGACCGGCAGAACCTGACTTTCTGCTTCCGGAAACCTTTATGGAAGTTGGCACGGATCGGCAGTTCCATTTTCTGCGCGACTGGCAGCAGAAGGTGTATGAAGCCGGTTATCTGGGCATGGCCTGGCCGAAGGAATACGGTGGCGGTGGCAAGCCTCAGATGTTTCAGGACATCGTGAATGCTGAAATGGCCAGACAGAAGGTACCCTTTGTGCCTAACACCATTGGTTTGAACTGGGCCGGGCCATTGATTCTGGCCATTGGCACTGAAGCCGAGAAACACAAATACATCCCCGGGATTCTCTCTGCGGAGGATATCTGGTGTCAGGGTTTTTCTGAGCCGGACAACGGATCGGATCTCGCCGCAGCGACAACTCGAGCGGTTCGCGATGGAGACGACTGGATACTCAACGGCTCCAAGATCTGGACCAGTCTTGGCACCTTTGCGAAATACATGATTCTTCTCGCGCGGACCAATCCTGAAGCCGATAACCGATACGCTGGTCTGAGCTATTTCCTGGCACCAATGGATGTGCCCGGGGTGGACGTGCAGCCGATCCGCAAGCTGACCGGAGAATATGGCTTCACCCAGACCTTCTTCACCGACGCCCGGATCCCGGGTGAGTGTCTGATGGGCGCAGAAGGCGAAGGTTGGCAGATCGCCATGAAAACTCTGACCTTTGAGCGCGGGGCTACGGGTGGTCAGGCAGGCGGTCTGGCCATGAATGTGGTCAGTGTGGCGGACGTGGTGGAACTGGCCCGGCGGGTACAGCGTGATGGTCGTCCGGCGCTTGAAGACCCGATCATTCGAGACCAGCTGGTGCAGTTCCTCATCGAGGATCAGGGTGATCGCCTG
>CAKZWF010000013.1 GCA_937921865.1 uncultured Pseudomonadales bacterium
ATATCAAAATATTTTGATATTGGAATTTGTATCCAACCTGTCACAATGCGGCATCATGAATCGATCAACGCCATCTCTGGAAAGCCCTGCCACACCGGCTATCTCGAGCAAACTCCCGGATATCGGCACCACCATCTTCACGGTGATGTCGGAGCTGGCGAGGGAGCATGGGGCGCTGAATCTGTCTCAGGGGTTTCCGGACTTTGATGGGCCGCCGCGGCTGCTGGAGCGGGTGCAGTACTACCTGACCCACGACTGTAACCAGTATGCGCCGATGATGGGGGTACCCGCGCTGCGCGAAGCCGTTGCCACCAAGGTTGAAGACCTTTACGGGCTTAAGCTGAATCCAGCAGCGGAAATTACGATTACTTCCGGCGCCACCGAAGCGCTGTTCTGCGCGATTACGGCCGTGGTAGGTCCGGGTGACGAAGTCATCGTCTTTGATCCTGCCTACGACAGCTATGAACCCGTGGTCCGCCTGCAGGGTGGCATCACCCATCATGTGCCCATGCACCCGCCACAGTTCAAAGTGGATTGGGATCGGGTGGCGGATCTGGTCAACGATCGCACCCGGTTGATCATCACCAACACTCCGCATAATCCGACCGGCAGCGCCTGGGATAATGACGACATCAACGCGCTCCAGAAGATTGTTGCGGGTAGAAATCTGTTTGTGTTGGCGGATGAAGTTTACGAGCACATCCTGTTTGACGGCAGACGTCATGAAAGCCTGTGTCGGTATCCGGAGCTGTTTCAGCGCAGCTTTGTGGTGTCGTCTTTCGGCAAGACCTATCACACTACCGGCTGGAAGATCGGCTACTGCTGTGCGCCACCGGCATTGACCGAAGAGTTCCGGCGCATTCACCAGTATGTGACTTTCACCTCCAACACCCCGGTGCAGCTTGGCCTGGCGGACTTTCTCAACGAATGTCCCGAACACCATCTGCAGCTGAGTGGGTTTTATCAGCACAAACGGGATCTGTTCTGTGAGTTGCTGGCAGGCTCGAGGTTTTCGGTGCTGCCCAGTGCGGGCACCTACTTTCAGCTGCTCGATTACAGTGAGATCAGCGATGACCTAGATACTGAACTTGCAATCAGGCTCACTCGGGAAGCGAAAATTGCCTCGATTCCAGTTTCTCCCTTCTACGAACAGGATCCCGGACACAAGGTGCTGCGTTTCTGCTTTGCTAAAGACGATGCAACCCTGCGTCATGGTGCGGAAATATTGTGCAGCCTGTGAGCGCGAATCTGACCCTGTCGCTGATTCAGACCGCCACCCACTGGCACGACCCTCTGGCCAATCAGCAGCTTTTTCAGGACTGGCTGGCGCAGGTGCCAGCGGAGTCGACGCTGGTGGTACTGCCGGAGATGTTCAGCACCGGATTTACAATGAGCTCGGAAGAAGTAGCCGAGGACATGTCCGGGCCGACAGTTTCCTGGCTCACCGAACAGGCGCGCAGTCACAATAAAACGCTCTGTGGCAGCGTAGTTATTCGGGACACAGGCAGGTTTTATAATCGATTTCTCTGGGTAACGCCGCAGGGTGTGGCGTCTACCTATGACAAACGCCATCGCTTCCGGATGGCGGGTGAACACGAACACTATGCCGCGGGTGAACACCGCGTGGTGATTGAGCATCAGGGCTGGCGAATCTGTCCGATGGTCTGTTACGACCTGCGCTTTCCGGTGTTTTTCCGCAATCGTGATGATTACGATCTGCTGTTGTGTGTTGCCAACTGGCCGGCAGCACGGCAACCTGCGTGGGATGTGCTGGTGCGCGCCAGGGCTATCGAGAACTTAAGCTATATGGCCGCGGTGAACATTGTTGGCACAGACGGCAACGGCGTGACCTACAGCGGTGGCAGTGTTCTGCTGGATCCTCAAGGTTGCAGCCTGGCGGAAGCCGGGGATCAGTCCGGTGTTTTTTCAGCCACCCTTAATATCGATCAGCTAAAAACTTATAGACAGACTTTTCCGGCCTGGCAGGATGCGGATGAGTTTTCACTAGACCCCCGAACCAATACATGAATCAACAGTGGATGCAGTTGTAATGATCCGAATAATCGTCTCCCGCCTTGTTCGAGTTGCAGCCCTGACGGCGGTACTGGTGTTCACCGGCTGTGGTGACGGAGCCACTGGCGGTGCTGCTGGTGAATCGGCTGCAGCCCATCCGGGTGAGCAGACTTACAATCGCTTCTGCTTCTCCTGCCATCAGGGTGGGATTGCCGGCGCGCCGAGATTTGGCGACGCTGAGGCCTGGGCGCCGCGTATTGCTAAAGGTTCCGAACTGCTGCTCGCGAATACCAAAACCGGTATTACTCCGGGCATGCCAGCGATGGGACTGTGCAACTCATGTACGGAGCAGGATCTGATTGATGTGATCGATTTTATGGTCCAGGCGGCAACGCCCGTGTCTGGTCCACAATAGGCTGATCTCTAGCCAGGCCAGGCGAATTTTCAGCGGCCCGGCGGCAGCAGTTTTCCGCTTCCTTTTACCGCATACTCCGGCCTTGCGAAAATTCTGCTGGAGAAGTCTGTTTGCGGAGCTCCCGAAAATGCTTCCTTGGGTTTGTTGTTCAAGGTTTGTTACTGGTCGTTCTAAGCGCATGTGGCAGCGACGAGTCAGGTTCTTCTGGTATACCAGAGCAGAACAACGCCGCAGATCGGACGCTGACGATTGGTATCGCCCAGTATCCGTCCAACTGGCATCCTAATATCGAAAACTCGGTTGCGAAAAGCTACGTGACGGCGATGGTCAGTCGGCCGATTACCCACTTCAACCACGACTGGCAGAACGCCTGCACGCTGTGCGATATCCTGCCTACTCTCGAAAACGGCATGGCCGTACTCGAAGAAACACCGGACGGTAAGCCTGGCATGGCGGTCACCTTCTCTCTGCCCGAGGACCTCACCTGGGGAGATGGTACGCCGGTAGACACGGGTGACGTGAAGTTCACCTGGGAAGTTGGTCGCCATCCTATGAGTGGCACCAACGCCCGGGAAACCTACCGATCGATCTACGCGCTGGATTTGATTGATGATCACACAGTTACCTTTCACCTCGATCGGCGGGTGTTCACTTACAACCAGTTGCCTGTGTTCTTGCTGCTGCCGGAACATCTCGAACGGCCGATTTTCGAAGCAGATCCGGTTGAGTACCGAAAGCGCAATACCTTCGATGCTGATCCGACCAATCCCGGCCTGTTTAATGGCCCGTTCCTGATCGACACTGTGGAGCGCGGCTCCCAGGTCACCCTGAAACGCAATCCTCACTGGTATGGCAAAGAGCCCTATTTCGACACAGTTGTGGTGCGATTTATTGAGCGCACCACTACGCTTGAAGCCAACCTGCTGTCCGGCGAGATCGATATGATTGCCGGTGAACTGGGTCTGCAGGTGGATCAGGCACTGGCGTTTGAAAAACGCCATGGCGATGATTTCAACATCATCTTCAAGTCCGGGGCGCTCTACGAACACGTTGATCTGCGTCTCGACAATCCGATTCTGGCGGATAAACAGGTCCGCAAAGCCCTGCTTTATGCACTGGATCGAGAGTCGGTGGTCAACGAACTGTTTGGCGGTCGCCAGACGGTTGCCCATAGTCCGATCGCGATGCAGGATCCGGCGTATTTTGCCGATCTGACCAGGTATCCGCATGATCCGCAGCAGGCGGCCGCGCTGCTTGATGCTGCCGGGTGGACACTCAAAGACGGCAGCGATGTGCGCAGCAATGCGGCCGGTGAAGCGCTGCGGATCGAGCTGAATACCACTGCCGGGGATAAAACCCGCGAGCTGACCGCGCAGGTGCTGCAGGCGCAATGGCGAACCGTGGGTATCGATGTGCGGATTCGTAACGAAACCCCTCGAGTGTTGTTTGGCCAGACTCTGACCGAGCGAAAGTTTGATGGCATGGTGATGTTTGCCTGGTCGATGCCACCGGAACCGCTGCCGCGCGCAACCATGCACACCGACAGAATTCCTGCTCCGGAAAATAACTTTGCCGGGCAGAATTACACTGGCTTTTCCAACACCCGGGTTGATGAACTCATTCAGGAGCTTGAAGACACCCTTACCCTGGAAGAGCGGCTGCCGCTGTGGCGTGAGTTTCAGGAGATCTATGTCGAAGAAGTGGCCGTGCTGCCGCTGATGTTTCGCGCCAATCCATTCATTGTGCCGAAGTGGCTGAAGGGTGTTCGACCCACGGGCCATTACACCCAGAGTACTCTGTGGATCGAAGACTGGTATCGGGAGTATTCCGCTGAGCTCTGACAGGCTGCTGGAGATCGAAGATCTGCACATCGGCTTCGATTCGGATCAGGGTTTTGTGCCCGTTGTCGAAGCTGTCAATCTGGCGATAGCTCGCGGCAGCACGCTGGCGCTGGTTGGTGAAAGTGGCTGCGGTAAATCGCTGATTGCGTCTTCAATCATGCAGCTGCTGCCACCGTTCGGCAGAGTTAATCGCGGTGTGATCAGCCTTGATGGCCAGAATCTCGCCAGCCTCGATGAGCGGTCCCTGCAGAAGATTCGCGGTAATCGAATCGCGATGATTTTTCAGGAGCCGATGAGCGCATTGAACCCGGTGTTTACCGTGGGTGCACAGATCGCCGAGTCGTTGCTGCTGCATATGGAGCTTGATAACAAGGCGGCGCGACAACGCTCGATCGAGCTGCTGGAAAGCGTCGGTATCCCGGATCCACAGGTACGGGCGGGTAATTATCCTCATGAGCTGTCCGGTGGTATGCGCCAGAGGGTGCTGATCGCGATGGCGCTGGCCTGTGAGCCGGACCTGATCATTGCCGATGAACCCACCACAGCCCTCGATGTGACCATTCAGGCGCAGATTCTTGATCTGCTGCACGATCTACAGGAACGCCATGGCGCCGCGATCCTGTTCATCAGTCACGATTTCGGGGTGGTTTCACAGATGGCGGATGACATTGCGGTGATGTATGCCGGTCGCATTATTGAGCAGGGTAGTGCAGCTGAGATTCTCGAGTCACCGACTCACCCCTACACCCGCGCGTTGCTCGCGACCACGCCGCGGCTGGATCACAAAGCTGACCGACTGCCGGCTATTGTCGGCCGGGTGCCGAGCCCGTTCGAACGGGACGCGGGCTGTCACTTTCGCAAACGCTGCGACCATGCGGTCGCGCAGTGCGCGGCCAGCTACCCTGAACTGATTGCTCGTGTTGGCAGTCATCCATGTGCGTGCCATGTAGTGAATGCGAATGTCTGATCCGCTGGTCAATGCGGTGGGTCTCAGCCGCCGGTTTGGTGACGTGGTTGCCGTCAACGAAGTGTCGATGCAGATTGAGTCCGGTGAAACTCTGGCGCTGGTTGGTGAAAGCGGCAGCGGTAAGACCACGCTCGGCAGGATGCTCAGCCTGTTGTTGCCGCCCAGTGCAGGGACGCTGGAAATTGCCGGAAACAACGTTGTTGGTTTGAGCCGGCGCGCGCTGAAACCCGTGCGGCGCAATGTTCAGATGATCTTTCAGGATCCGGTGTCGTCGCTGAATCCGCGCCAGACTGTAGCTAACATTTTGACCGAACCGCTGCGCAACTATCGGCTGGGCAGCCATACTGAACAGACTGCGCGAGCGATCGAGCTGCTTGATGCGGTGGGGCTGCCCGAAGAAACCCTGCAGCGCTATCCGCATGAATTCAGTGGCGGTCAGCGGCAGCGGATCACCATTGCCCGGGCGCTGGCGCTGAATCCGGGTTTCATTGTTGCTGACGAGCCGGTTTCCGCGCTGGATGTGTCGGTGCAGAGCCAGATCCTGAATCTGCTCGCTGACCTAAAAGAGCGTTATCAGTTGGCTTATCTGTTTATCAGTCATGACCTGGCGGTGGTGCATCACATTGCTGATCGGATTGCGGTGATGTATCTCGGTAACATCGTTGAACTGGCAACCCGGGAAGATCTGTTCCGTTCACCAACTCATCCCTATACTCAGGCGCTGCTAAAATCGGTGCCGGAAATCAGACCCGGTAAGCGACGACTGGGCCAGGTGCTGCAGGGAGATCCGCCGAGTCCGGCAAATCCGCCTTCTGGTTGCCGCTTTCATCCGCGCTGTCCTCGCGCTACAGACCTTTGCCGGACCAAAGCACCGGAGCTAGAAACCAGATCCGCCACCAGCAGCCACCAGGTGGCCTGTCACCACGCGGACACTGGCGCATGATCGGCTATCTGGTCATTCGTCTGAGTCAGTCGCTGCTGGTGTTGATGATCATGTCTTTTGTGATCTATTCGCTGATTGGTCTGATGCCTGGCGATCCGATCGATCTGATGATCAGTTCAGATCCGTATATGACGTCAGAGGATGCTGCGCATCTGCGCAGTCTTTACGGGCTCGACCTGCCGATCTATGAGCGTTACTGGAACTGGCTGATGTCTGCCCTTGGAGGCGATTTCGGTTATTCGCGCCTGTACAACCAGCCGGTAGCCCAGGTGCTGGTGCCGGCGCTGATGAATTCGGTTCAGCTGCTGGTGGTAGCGCTGGTGCTGTCGATTTCTGTTGCCGTTCCCGCTGGGGTGCTTGCCGCGTATCGACAGCGATCGGTGTTCGATTACAGCGTCAATCTGTTTGCTTTCGCCGGGATCTCGATACCTCAGTTCTGGCTGGGACTTATGCTGATCATGTTATTTGCCGTCCTGCTCGGTTGGCTGCCGGCGGGAGGTATTGCTCCAGAGGGGGCGCCGCTCGGTGAACAGCTGCGCTACCTGCTGCTGCCGGCGATTACTCTGACCATGACCAGTATCGGCAGTCATGCCCGCTACATCCGTTCAGCGATGCTGGAGGTTCTGCGCCAGGACTATATCCGTACCGCGCGCGCCAAAGGTGCCGGGGCGAGTCGCGTGATCTGGCGTCACGCGTTGCGCAACGCGTTGATTCCGTTTGTCACGGTACTGGCACTGGATTTCGGTTTTCTATTTTCCGGCGCTTTGATTGTCGAAACCATTTTTGCCTGGCCGGGCATGGGCAAGCTGATATTCGATGCGATCATGGGCAACGACTACAACCTGGCGCTGCTGTCGCTGATGCTTGCGACCGCGCTGGTGCTGACCGGCAATCTGCTCGCGGACCTCGCTTATGCCTGGCTGGATCCGCGCATCAAACTCGGGAGTCGTGGATGAAACATTACTCACCCACACAGCTGGCGCTGAAGCGATTGCGCAGTCACAAACTGGCGATGATCAGCATTGGCATTCTGGTGTCGCTTGCCATCCTGGTGATTAGCGCCGATCTGTTTACCGCGCTGCTCGGCATTGATCCGAACGCGGTGAATCTGATGAACCGCACCGCGCCGCCTTCTGCTGAACACTGGCTTGGCACCGACGTGCTCGGTCGGGACGTGCTGGCCCGATTGCTCTATGGGGGCCGGGTGTCGCTGTTTGTCGGGCTGACCGCCGCGCTGGCGGCGGCGAGTATCGGTACATTCATCGGACTGTGTGCCGGCTACTTCGGCGGCCGACTGGACGCCTTATTGATGCGCACGACAGACAGCGTGCTGGCGTTGCCTGCATTGCCGGTGCTGATTGTGCTTGCCGCACTGGACCTGAAGAAGATCGGCCTGCCGGATGAGATTGCCTATTCAGAGAACGTCAGCTTTTTCCGCATTGTGTTCATTGTCGCGCTGCTGGGCTGGACTACGGTTGCCCGGCTGGTTCGCGGCGCAACGCTGACCATCAAAGAGCGTGATTTTGTCTTTGCGGCAGAAGGCTCCGGCGGCAGTCATTTCGGCATCATGTTCCGACATATCCTGCCGAATCTGGTCTCCTCGATCATTGTTGCTGTGACCTTGTCAACCGGCAGCGTAATTCTGCTGGAATCCACTCTGAGTTTCCTTGGCCTGGGTATCCAGCCGCCGATGGCCAGCTGGGGCGCGATGTTGACCAACGCCCAGGAGACGATCTGGGAAGCACCGATGCTGGCTGTATATCCGGGGCTGCTGATTCTGATTACGGTCATCAGCTTCAATTTCCTCGGCGATGGCCTGCAGGATGCATTGGATCCCCGCGCCACCAGCTGAACAACGACAACGACAAGAGAGTTTGTAGATGAGTGCCTATTCAGAACTGGAAGACAGAGAACAGGAATTGAGCAAGTTCAGTGAATTGGGTGCCATTGCCGGTTGGGACGAGGCCTGCATGATGCCGCCCGGGGGCGGTGAACGGCGAGGTCAGGCACTGGCAGCCTTGACCGGTCTGATTCACGAGCGCCGCGCTGATCCGGCCGTCGGTGAGCTGCTCAGTCAGGCTCGCAACGAGGTGCTCGATGCCTGGCAGGACGCCAACGTTGATGAGATTGACCGACGCTTTCGTGCCGCCAACGCGGTTCCAGCGGATCTGGTCAAGGCGCGATCTTTAGCCACCTCCCGATGTGAGCAGACCTGGCGGGAAGCTCGCGGACGCAATGACTGGGCGACTGTGTTGCCGCTACTCGAAGCTGTTGTGAATCTCAGTCGGGAGCGGGCTCAGGCACTGGGTGATGCGATGCAACTCGACCCTTACGATGCGCTGCTGGAGACTTATGAGCCGGAACTGCGCAGCTCAGACGTGGAGCGTGAGTTTTCGGCCTTGAAAGACTTCCTGCCGCCGTTGCTGGATGAAGTGCTTGGTCGGCAGTCTGATCCGCTGCCGCTCGAAGGTCCTTTTGACGTCGCTCAGCAGCGGCAGCTGTGTGAAACCACGATGGGCATCCTGGGCTTTGATTTTAACCGCGGTCGTTTTGATGTCAGTCATCATCCTTTCTGTGGTGGTGTGCCGGACGATACCCGGATTACCACGAGATACGACGAGTCCGGTTTTCTCGAATCTCTGATGGCTATCTGTCATGAGACCGGCCATGCGCTTTATCAGCAGGGTTTGCCCGTTGACTGGCGCGACCAGCCGGTGGGTGACGCTCTCGGTGCAGCGGTCCATGAGAGTCAATCCCTGCTGATGGAACTGCAGGTCTGCTGCAGCAGGGAATTCATTGAGTTCCTAGCACCGTCAATTCGCGAAGCGTTCGGGCGTGATGTGAGTGATCCGGCCTGGTCGGGTGATAATCTGTATCACCAGGCTATCAGGGTCGAACGGGGCTTGATTAGAGTACAGGCGGATGAGGTCACCTATCCGCTGCATGTCATTCTGCGCTTTGAACTCGAACGCGAGCTGATTGCCGGCAGACTCGAAGTGCGCGATCTGCCGGAAGCCTGGAACGCTGCAATGCTGAAGTATCTGGGGCGCTCAACGGACGGCGATTACAACAACGGCTGCATGCAGGACGTGCATTGGTACGCTGGACTGTTCGGCTATTTTCCGACCTACACGCTCGGTGCGCTGACTGCCGCACAGTGGTTTGCGACTGCGCGAGAAGCGGATCCGGAGATTGTGCCAGGCATTGCCCGAGGCGATCTGCAGCCGCTCCTGGGCTGGCTGCGAGCCAACATCCACGGTCAGGGCCGCAGAGCGTGTATGCAGCCGCTACTCAAAGAAGTCACCGGCAGCGAGCTGGACGCCAGCTACTTCCAACGCCACCTCAAAGCCCGCTACCTGGCCTGATCGGTAAACCGGGGTCGAACCGAGGTTTCTGAAAAGTGGGGCCGAACCGAGACTTCGGGAAACTTCGGTTCGACCCCTTTTTCTCTCGATTAGCCGTCAGCGTTTGTCGACGTCGTGGAGAAATCCAATCAGGCCACTGAAGAACACTTCCTGATCGTCATATAGCGCCATGTGACTGCCTTGTGGACAGTAGAGATACTGACCGTCTGGTAATTCTTCGGCCATCCACTTCATGTGGCCGGGATCCATGGTGTCGTACCGGGCGCCAATCACCAGCGTTGGCACCTCAATCGAGGCAAGCTCGGCTGTTCTATCCCAGTTGGCAAGTTTGCCGCTGGCACCAAGTTCGCTTGGCCCCTGCATCGGGATGTAAACGTTTGCATTCACATGTTCAAAGGCGCGATTCACAGGATCAGGCCAGTCGTCGATAGGCATTCGCAAAACATGGTCCACATAGTGGTGTGACATCAGGAGTTCCATGTAGCGTGGGTTGCCGTAGTCCTCGGCGGCCTCGAAGGCTTTGAGTTGCGCGAGTACAGCCGGGTCCATATCAGCCATCAGCACTGACTCTGCGTATTCGTTATAAGCGGGAATACTCGCCATCATATTGGCGATGATCATCCCCTTCAGCTTGTCGCCGTGTGCGAGGGCATACTCCATCGCCAGCAGGCCGCCCCAGGAGTTGCCGAACAGAAAGAAATTTGAGGCATCCAGGCCCAGTGCCTGCCGCACCTGCTCGACCTCATCGACGAAACGCGAGATCTCCCACAAGGATGGTTCATCGGGCTGATCGCTATAGAAAGATCCCAGCTGATCATAGTAGTAGTACTCGATACCTGCGGCCGGAAAGTAGCTGTCGAACGCAGCAAAGTATTCGTGGGTCATGCCCGGGCCACCGTGCAGCAGCAGTACTTTGATGGTTGGATTGTTGCCGATACGTTTGGTCCAGACCTTGAACTTCCCGGCCGGGGTGTCAATGGGAATCATCCGGATACCGCCTGTTAACACATCCGCACGGCCGGTGTTGTCGAGATAGGCGCTGTCAGATTGCTCTGGCAGCTGTTCGGGACTGCATCCGGCGAGGAGCAACAGAGCCAGTACAGCCGCGCGCAGCGAAAGATAAAAATTCTTCATTGCATATGCCAATACGTTTTAATCACGCTGATCCTAAAGTAGATGGTCTGGGCTTGTTCGAACCCAGTGAATGAACCGGGGTCGAACCGGAGTTTTCTGAAATCTCGGTTCGACCCTTGTTTTCTAACCTGTCAGTTTATCGCCATGGGCTGTCATCCACTGCCCGAGCGCAGCCTCAGCGCTGGGATCGAATTCATCCCGCAGGCTGGAAATTCGATCACCATCGAATACCGCGGTTTCGCTGCCAGAGATCACCAGGTCAGGACAGCCTGCTTTGGTGTAGGTGACCTGCCAGGACATCTTCAAGGTATTACCATCGACTTCGGGTGCCTGGAAATTGGGCGTGCGGCTGTCCATCTGTCGGTCCATGCCATTGATGCTGCCCTTCAGCTTGGCCATCACCGCGTCCCGACCGATAGCATCCTCTGGGCCGGCTTCATAGACGGCATTCTCGGTAAAATAACCTTCAATACGGCTCCAATCGTCGTCTTCGTAAGTCGCTTCGAAAGCGTCTACGTAAGCCTGGTAGCGGTCTGCAATGCTCATGGTTAGCTCCTGTTAATTATAGGCTTATCAGCGTTTCAGCTTCTGGGTCCCTTTCGGCCAGTCTTCTTTGAACAGTTCGGGATTGAGCTTCAGGTTACGGGCCAAGCCATTGAAGTTCATGGTCAGCGTTTCTCCCGAGGAGACATGTTCTATAACAAGCCGAACAGGCATCCAGCTAGCCTGGTCGATCCACACCTGGACGCGCGACACGGACTCGCGAATTTCGTTACGGGTAGGTGTGAGTTCCAGCCCCAGAGTGCGCTGGGTGCCGATCTGTTCTTCGCCGATCAGGGTCAGCACAAAATCGTCGCGCAGGTTTTTGCCTGAATTGGTGAAGCCCAGTCGAATAAAGGGTTCCAGACGATCTTTGTGTTTACGCAGTGAGTACTCGTCGACCAGCGCTTGCACCGGATCGTACTCCGAAACCTGGTTTTTGGTGGTGAGGATGACCTTTTCTTCCGGATCGCTGACATTAATGCGAAACGTACCTTCTTCGTTGATATAGATCCGACCCTTGGCAGTGCGGGTAACTGCTCCGGCTTTATCCTTCCAGCTCGCGTTGACATCAGCGAGTGCCGTTTTGAAGTCTTTGGTCTGGCGTTCTAGTTGGGTGAGAGCGGAATCGAGGGTCCAGCCCAGTTCGTTGGTGGCCGCGTTGGCTGGCAGGCTGACCCAGACCAGCAGCGCTGCGGTAGCGAATGTGGCAGCTAGAGACTTCATGAGGGGTTTGCCTGTCTGAGTTTCGAATGGATGGATATTATCGACTGTTGAAAAAGTTTTGTATCACCGGGGCCGAACCGGGGTTTCCGAAATTCTCGATTCGACGCCTGTTAACCGCAGAGAATTTGTAACCGCAGAGAATCTGAGTCGACCGCGGTTTCCGCAAAACCTCGGTTCGACCCTGGTTTTATCGGTTTTACGAGCCGGGCATCGTGAATTCGTCGGCAAAGACCAGCCCGCCCTCGGTATTGTCTGTGCGCAGGTGAATGATTGCCTGATATTCGGGTGAATCGTACCAGCCACGCAGCGCTGCTCTGGAGGGAAATTTCAGGACTACGGTGACCGCACCGGGTTCACCTTCGACCACTTCGCTGCCGGGGCCTGCTACCAGTATCTCGCCTTTGTGAGCAAGAATTGTCGGGCCCACGGCTGCGCTATAAGCCCGATAGGCTTCCGGGTTGGTGATGTTGTAGTTGGCGATTAAGTAACTCGACATTGATCTATCTCCTCTGGTTCAGTCGGCTGGTCTGGTGTGTTGGTTTTGAGTGAATGTTTTCAGCAGTTCGCGGGTCTGTTCCCGTTCGTCGGCGTTGGTGGTGAATTCTGAGGCGGCATAGTCTGTCACGCCGGCGTCTGCCAGTTCGGCGATCTGATCGCTCACCTTGGCGGCGCTGCCGATCAGCGCCAGCTCGCCTGGCTCGCTGATGCCTTCGCGTTCGAACATGGCTTTGTACGACGGCAGTTCACCGTACATCTTCAGAGTCTTCGAGATTCGCGCGCGCACCCGATCTTCTTCGTCAGTCACACACACCGGCAGTGTCGCGATGATGCGGGGTTGCGCTTTTCCTGCAGTGGCTGCCGCCTCGCTGATTCTGGGTTTGATGTGTTCACGTACGGTTTTCGGCCCGACCCAGGCCAGCGTGGTCCCGTCAGCCAATCGACCCGCCACGGCCAGTGCCTGCGGACCCAAAGCCGCAACCATGACCGGGCAGGCCTGCTCTGGGCGGGCGAAAATCTCGGCATGGCAGGACAGCAGCTCACCGTCGTAGCTAACAGAGCCTTCGGTCAGCAGCGGCATCAGAATCGACAGATAGTCTTTGAGATGGCCAATGGGTCGTTCAAATGGAATGCCGAGCTGTGCCATCATCGTTGCATGTGACAAGCCGATGCCCAATGTCAGGCGATTGCCGATCACACTCGCAGTGGTCAGGGTCTGACCGGCCAGCGCCATTGGGTGGCGCGGAAAAGTCGGGACTATGGCGGTGCCCAGTTCGAGTTCCGGGAGTTGCTGGCCAACAACTGTCAGCACGGTGAGGGCGTCCAGGCCACCGGTTGGATGCTCCGCCAACCAGTAGCTGGAAAAGCCGTCCAGCGCTGCTCGCTGCGCGTGTTCGACGATCGCATCCACTGACGCGCGCTGTACCAGGCCGGTACCGTTCATGGCTATTTTCATTTTGTTTGTGTCCAGTTAATCAGTAGAGCCGGAGGGACTCCCGGCAAAGTTCAGGCGAATCAGCTACTCAGCAACGATGAAAGTGATCGTTCGCTGTTTGCTGCGATTGTCTCGGTATCCCACAGGTCTGCAAACTGAAAGGCTCTCGGGCAGTGGAAGTAAGCCTCGTCGATGCTCAACAGAATGCCCTGAACCAGGTTGGAGTTGTCATCCGGGTTATTGATCTCGGGCACGATCGCGTGATCTGCCAGGGTGGCTTCATCCGCCAGCGTCACCTTTCCGTTGACGCGCACGGTGACCGACATTCCCGGGATCATGAAGATCAGACCCGCCTTGGAATTGGTCTCAAAGTTCTCGTAACTCTGGAACAGTCGATTACCGCCTAAGTCCGGAATCAGCAGAGTTCGCTCATCGACTATCTTGATGAATCCCGGCAGCCCGCCCTTGGGTGAGGCATCACAGTCACCCGTTGCATTGCTGGTGGCCAGTACCGCAAAGGGGGAGTTGTTGATGAATGCTGTCAGGTAGTCATCGAGATGATCCTTCACCTTTTTCGCCGCCCCCGGGTGTACCCCACCCAGTTCTTCTCTTAAAGCTTCGACTCTGCTCATCACTCGCCTCCCAGCGTATCTGGCTCAACTATATACCGATTGAAGCCGGCATCATCGCCCTTTTGGACCGCATTGCAGCCATGTATCTGGCTTTGATTCACGTTAGGATTGCCGCTGCTCAAAGGGTCAGGTTCAAGTGATGTGGTACCGGTATTCGACAGTTCTGCTGTCGGTGTTTATTTCTTCTTTTGTCTGGGCGCAAGCCAACGATCCCCAGGTTGCTGATGCCAGTGACCTGCCTTTGGTTTCTATCACGGACATACCAAGCTACGACTATCCGCAACGGCGCGAACAGGATGGCTATTCGCTGGTATTGCACGCTCCGCAGATCCGCAGCTGGCCTGAGTTCAAAACCTTCGAAGCGCTGATGGCGATAGAGCTCACCCCGCCCGATGGCGCTGCCAAGGCGCTCGGGACTCTGACGATTGCCGGTGCGACACAAGTCGATCTGTCACGGCGAATTGTGGTGGTCACCGGCCACAAGATCAGTGATGTCAGATTTTCAGGATCCGCAGCAGACGAATACGAAGCTGTGGTCGAAAAGCTGGCGACCCGTAAACAGCTCGATATCCCGCTCGATTACTTTCTCTCACAGCTGGCGGAAGACGTACTGTCAGATCCACCACCACCAGGTTTCAACACCGCACCGCCGGTGATCCACGTGGCCTCGTCACCGACTCTGCTGCTGCTGGTAAACGGCGCCCCGGTGCTCAGTGATGTTGGTGATTCCGGTCTGAAAGTCATCGTCAATGCTAACTGGCCCGTGTACCAGGATGCCGCAGGCAGCGGACCGCTCTATCTGCTCAATAAAACCGTATGGCTGACCGCAGACAGCCTGGATGGTAAATGGCAGCAAGCGCAATCACTGCCAGCGTCTTTCTCGAAAATCCCTGAAGGCGACGAGTACGCGGCTGCACGCGCAGCACTGCCGTTCAAGAAATCCAGTGAGCCAAGCCCTGCGATCATCTACACCGAGAAACCGGCGGAACTGATCGTTACGCAAGGCAAACCAGCTCTTGAGTCGATTGCCGATACAGATGGGTTGAGCTATGTCGACAATACCGACAGCCCGCTGTTTCAGCTGGATCGGACCTGGTACTTCCTGGTGGCCGGGCGCTGGTTCACGACTAACGATCTGAACAAAGGTCCCTGGCAATACACCCCTGAACTGCCTGAGGCGTTTTCGCTGATTCCGGAAGACAGCGCAATGGCCTCCGTGCGGGCGTCCGTGCCCGGCACCGTTGAAGCGAAGATGGCCTCGCTCGAGGCGCTGCTGCCAACCACTCAACAGGTAGCCCGGGATGCCCAGCCGCCGGTAGAAATCACCTATGCCGGAGATCCTCAGTTCGAAGCCATACCTGATACGCAAGTCAGTCGGGCGGTGAACTCGGGATTCGACATCATTCAGTTCGGAAGCGTCTATTATCTGTGTTACTCGGCGATCTGGTATCAGTCCGACTCGCCGCTGGGTCCCTGGGCCGTAGCCGCTTCGGTACCCGATGAGATCTACGCAATTCCGCCAAGTTCACCTGCGTACAACGTAACGCAGGTTACCGTGGCGCAGAGTACGCCAACCACTGTGGTCTACAGCTACCCGCCTGCCTATTCATCGAGTGTGTACGTGGTGTACGGCACCCCCTACTACGGCACTGGCTGGTACTACCCGCCCTATATCTACGGTCCCTACTATTACCCTTACTGGGGTTCTTATGGCCATGGCAGCTGGTACAACCCGAACACGGGCGGCTACGGCTCTCGTTCAGTCTGGTATGGCCCATACGGCGGTTATTCCTACACCCAGGGCTACAACGGCAAAACGGGTCGCTACGGTTATGTTGAAACCGCCTGGGACGGGGATGAGTGGGCCAGTCACTCCGAAAAATACAATCCGCGCACCGGTGTCGGCACCGAAACCAATCGCTACTACGACGAAGACAAAAACAAATCCGAGATGGATCGCCGCGTCGAGCGTGGCGACCAATGGGTGGAGACCGAGCGGGACGTCAACTGGGGTGAAGGAACTTCCCAGACCAAGCGGGAAACCTCTGGCGGCGGCTCCAGCAACATCAAGCGTGAGTATGACGATGGCACGGTAACCAGTTCCGGCACCATCAAAACAGGCGACGGTGAAGAGTTCCAGGTCGAGGGTGAGCGGGACCGGCAGGGTGGCAGTGCGACACTCACCGGCGATGATCGATCAGCCCAGCTGAATACCGAGCGCAACAACGGCCGCAGTGTCACCACCATAGACGGCTCCGAAGGTGGCCAGGCTAAATCCATCTCCGGACAGGGACCCGGCCGAACCACCGTTGGCCAGAGCGGCAGTGGCGATCTCTATGCCGGCCACAACGGCAATGTCTTTAAAAAAACCGATGACGGCTGGCAGAAGCACGAAGACGGCAACTGGAACTCGGTCGATACCCCCGACCGGCCCAGACAGGAGTCAACCAGCTTCTCCGAATATCAGAAGCAGCGGGAAGCGGCCGGCACGCAGGGGCAACAGCGTGACCGCGGGACCTTTGAGCAGCGTGCCCAGCAGCGTCAGCAGTCAGGCACTCAGATGCAGCGCGGCTCTTACAGCGGTAACCGAGATCTATCCCAGTTGAACCGGGACCATTCAGCCCGGCAGCGTGGCAGCCGCCAGTTTCGGCAACGGGCGGGCGGTATGCAGCGCGGTGGATTTCAGCGGCGGGGCGGGGGTCGCAGACGGCGTTGAGTGACGCTGTCCGCCAAGGATGGATTTAGCCTGTCCGCGCCCCGGGCTATCTATGACGTAGTCACCGTGACCAACTGTTAGGCAAAACACCCGATAGTGGCCGGGAACCGTACTGCGGCCATACTCGAAAGCCAGCGGCCATAAGCCTTGGGGGACATTGAGCTGCTGGCCTGAAAATTGCTCTAATATTGGCTCAGTTGTCTTTGGTGGCTTGGCTGAGCTTGACTTGCCGATAACAGGAGAGTTTGCATGACCCAACATCTACCCGGGGACATTGTGTCCCGGCGCAAAGGGTTTGTGATGCACAAGGGTGTGGTACTCAGGGACGGCCGCATTCTGCACAACACGCCGTTTCGTGGCGAACACACCTGCAGTGAAGAAGAGTTTCGCGCGGGTAAGCGGCTGCATGTGTCCCGTGTTCCGCTGGAGACCCGGCGACAGGCGCTGCACAAGGCTGAGCGGCATGAGCCCCGTGGCTACAATCTGTTGACCAACAACTGCGAACACACCGCGCACCGCACCGTCCATGGTCGCGCAGAAAGCCCGCAGCTGAAATCCTGGGCCGCTGGGATTGCGGTCGGGGCGGTGACCTTTGCTCTGACCCGGCATCCGGCACTCACTGCGGCGGGTTATGCGCTTGGACGTTCGTTAGGAAACAAGTTCTGACGCTGCCACCGGTACGGGCAGCCATTCGCTGACCGGAATTGGTGCCCGGTAACTGCCGATTCCCGGCAGTACCAGCCGGTGACAGTGCAGCTGCAATCGGCTGGCCTGTTGGTTGGGATCAGCGGGTTTACCGTACAGGTGATCGCCGATAATTGGATAGCCTATCCAGGACAGATGCACTCGTAACTGATGGCTTCGACCGGTCCTGGGCTGGGCAAGCACCAGCGTTCGTTGATCGTGGCAGAGCAGTGGTCGTATCCGGGTCTGGCTGTCGAGCCCTTCGCTTCCTGGCACAGCAAGCTGCCAGCCTGCTTCGCTGCAGACAATATCGCTGCGATTTCCCGCCACCCGGTAGCGGCTTTTACGGCCTTTCTTCAGCGGCAGATTGATAAGCCCTCGTTGTGTGAGGTTACCGACCACCCAGCACAAATAGTATTTGCGAACGCTTCGGGTGAGAAACTGGTTGCTCAACCGTTTCTGCGCCTCGGCGTTGCGAGCCACCAGCAGAACACCGCTGGTACCCTTGTCCAGTCGATGAACCTGATAAGGTTTGCCACCGAGAGTCTGCGGCAGCACATCCCATAAACAGTCGGCACCACTACGGTCCCGGAGAAATGAGATGCCGGTGGGTTTACTCAATGCAACGAAGTCCGCACAGTCATACAGCAGTTCAGGGACCGGCGAGCTCATCAGCCACCTCCACCACGAAGTTGCATAACCGGGCCGTGCGAGCAACATCCACAGAAGTGCCCAGTCGATCTTCAGGGTGGTGAAACCATTGATTGCTGCCAAGCAGCGAGACGAATGTGCCTCCGGCATCGAACACGTTGCGAGCTTCACCAAGCGGTCTCTGTCCAACAGCCGTTAAGCCAATGGGAGCCCCTGTCAGACTTTCGATTTGTTGCTGGCCCCGTGCCAGCCAGGCCGGATCAGAAGCCTGCCACAACAGGTGCCCGTTGCAGGCCGCAAAATTGGCGCCTAGGTGCAGCCAGGCGTGAGCGGCGACCACGAGGTCGGGATGTTTGTCGGTCAGGTGGTCGAGACCGAGGTGGCTGAGTTCGTGTCCGGTATTGGCAGTAAACATCACGTTCCGCGTTGGCCTGTGTTCTATGAAGTGTCGTAAACAGGCTAGCCAGGCGCAGATACCGCCGCCACGTTCAGCAGTGCAGGTCCACCAGGCACTTTTCGGCGTCATGATGATCAGTGCCGGCAGCTCGGGGTGCTTGCCTGCGATGGTCGTCTGGATGTTTGCAGCGCTCGCGGGGACTGCAGTCAACTGCGCTGCCAGTTCGAGATCCAGGCCGTTGTCGGCAGCATCGAGCAGCCAGTGTGCAGCTTGAGAAGGTACCTGCAGCACCGGTGGACCAAATGGCTGGCGGAAGCTCTCCGCGTTCTGTACGGCGAGACCTGGGATGATCTGTTCGGCAGTGCTGATGGCAACAATTGCCTGATGATCAGTGCGCCGACGCGCAGTCTCAAGGTCAGCTGAACCACCCGGTGGGAAACGACAGATGGCGATGGCAGCGTGGCTGCCTAACGGTCCTGCGGGACCGCTGAGTGGCGTTGCATCTCGCTGTGGCCCGTCAAAACACGGCAGCCCTTCGACCCGATGTTCGCCGTCGCTGACGAATGCGGACCCCGGGCAGCGTTGCGTAAAGTCGAACCAGTCTGTATCCGCTTGAGCCCCGGCCTGTGCAATCTGTTCACAGAGCCACAGGTTTGTCGCTGCATCCCCTGGGCTGCCGGTGCGATGGTCTTCGATAGCATCCCAGGCACGTAGGTCCCGTTCAATCTGAGAAGGTTCGGTGTGCATACCGGCTAACATAGCCTGTTAAAGTTATGACATACAATCAGTGGGCCCGGCAGGCATGAGTAAATTTCTGGTGTTTCTGAAAAAAGAATTCTTCGAAATGCTGCCGCCAACCATCTTCTTCCTGGTGGTATTTCAGGCGGTGATACTGGCGCGATCAGTATTGGTGAGTGAATCAGATTTTACCATGACCACAGCGTCTGCTGCGCTGATGGGGGCGCTAGTCGTGGGTAAATCCATCCTTATTGCCGATGCGCTGCCACTCTTTAACTGGTATCGCGAGCCCAAGCTCATCTACAACATCGTCTGGCGAATGTTCCTTTACCTCAATGTCGTGTTGGTGCTGCAGATTCTGGAGGAACTCATTCCTCTGATATCCAAACATGGCGATCTGGTATCCGCGCTGCAGAGTTTTGCGTCAGAAGTCGATTTCCCCCGGTTCTGGGTCACACATCTGGTGATGGCGCTGTTTCTAATGTTGTGGAGTTTTGTCACCGCGCTCATCGAAATTATCGGCCGTGAACCGTTGCTGAAAATACTCTTCGGTCGCGCTCGTTGACATGCTGTTGGATCACCCGAGGAATGCAGATTATGGGATGTTGTTGGAGGGCGGGTAACATGGTCACAGATTTGAACCTGAGGAGTCTTCAATGCGTGCAGCAATAATGCGGGATCGCCAGCTGCTGGTGGCAGATATGGACAGCCCCGAGCCACAGGCGGGTGAGGTGCTGGTTAAAACGGTCGCCTGCGGTATCTGCGGTTCAGATCTGCATGCGCTGAAGCACTTCGACCAATTTGTGGAAATGTCGTCAGGTCTGGGATCTTCACTTGAACCCGGTGCGGATCTGGTGATGGGCCATGAATTCTGCGTGGAAGTGCTCGATCACGGTCCGGACACTCAGAAGCTGCACCCGGCAGGGTCGCTGGTGTGTTCTGTGCCAATGACCATGCGGCAGGGTGCACCGATGACGGTCGGCTACTCTAACTCGGTGCCGGGCGGTTACGCTGAACAGATGGTGTTGTTTGAACCGATGCTGCTTGCTGTACCTAATGGGTTGCCGGCAGATCAGGCAGCGCTGACTGAACCCATGGCGGTCGGCTGGCATGCGGTTGCAAAAGCGGGCCTTACTGCAGGTGACGTCCCACTGGTGATCGGCTGTGGCCCGGTTGGCCTTGCGGTGATCAGCGCTCTGAAAGTCCAGGGTGTCGGCCCGATCATAGCCGCAGATTTTTCCGCGACCCGACGTGAGCTGGCGCTGGCCGTTGGTGCCGACATTGTGATTGATCCTGCCGAACATTCCCCCTACGACTCATGGCGCACAGCCGCAGCAGCCAGTGCGCAAAGCGCGCTTGCTGAGGCCAATCCACTGACCGGAGAGCGTCAGCTGCCCCCGGGAGTGTTCTTTGAGTGTGTGGGTGTGCCGGGTGTCATCGATCAGATGATGGTGGGCGCGGAGCGGGGCTGCCGTTTTGTTGTGGTGGGTGTCTGCATGGAATCTGATCCGATACGGCCGCTGCTGGCCATCAGCAAAGAGCTGAGTCTGCAGTTTGTGCTTGGCTATTCGCCTGAAGAGTTTGCGCTGACCCTGAATCACATTGCCGAAGGCCGTATGCCCGTTGAGCCGTTGATTACCGGTCACGTCGGGCTCGACGGTGTCCCGCAGGCATTTGTTGATCTGGGTCACCCGGACAGACACGCCAAGATCATCGTTGAACCTGGTCGTACGTGAATCTTCGCGACCTGAAGTATCTGGTGGCCGTTGCCGAACACCGTCATTTCGGACGTGCTGCGGAGGCCTGTTTTGTCAGTCAGCCGACGCTGTCCACCCAGTTGAAGAAGCTGGAGGAAGAGCTGGGCGTGACGCTGATTGAGCGAACCAATCGTCAGGTCATGCTCACACCCGTCGGCGCTGATATTGTTATCCGTGCCCAGCAGGTACTGCGCGACGTCAATGAGCTGGTGAATGCAGCCGAGGAGTACGCAGACCCGCTCGGCGGTGAATTCAGTCTCGGTATTATTCCGACGGTAGCACCCTACCTGTTGCCCAAAATTCTTGGGCCGATGCGCAAAGCATTTCCTAATCTGCAGATTAAACTCACCGAAGGTCAGACCGCAGTCATCAGCCGGATGTTGCGTGATGGCGAGCTCGACGCAGTGATCCTGGCGCTGCCGCTGCACGAAGACAACGTGATTGAGGCCGAACTCTATCGCGAACCGTTCTATCTGGCCGTGTCCCGGCATCACCCGAAAGCGAAGAAGAAGACAGCCAGTCTGGATGATCTGGACAATGAGGAAGTGTTGTTGCTCGAAGACGGACACTGCCTTCGCGATCAGGCGCTGGAAGTCTGTGCGTCTCACAATGCAGTGGAGAACACCAACTTCCGGGCCACCAGCCTGGAAACCCTGCGGCAGATGGTCGCTGCGGATGCCGGTATTACGCTGATGCCGGAACTCGCTGTCGGTGCGCGCAGCAGCAGTGTCCGCTATCTACCATTTCGGGGTACACCACCACATCGAAACATCGGCCTGTGCTGGCGGCAGAGCTCCACCCGCGGGGCTCTGCTGGAACAGCTGGCCGAGGTGCTGAGCGCCGCAGTTTCCTAGCCGGCTTCAGTCGAAGTCGGCGGCCAGACTCTGCTGCTGCTCAGGGGTCAAAGTGGCAGTTGCCGTCAGTGCCGGGTGATCGCTGCCAAACACGACAGTCTCGCCAGCTTTGAATGCAGCGATGCTCTCGTCGCTGAGTTCGAAGCGCAGGAAATGCACGGCCGAGGTCTTTTCTTCCGTGGAACGCTCCAGATCTTCGTTGGCAATTGCATAAACCCTGGCGTGCTCACCAGCCTGAAGCCAGAGTTTGTGTTCCACACCCACCAGCGCTTCCAGCGCCTTGCGGCGCTCATCCGCATCAGAGTATTCGATCATGAAGGTCGCTTTCAGATTGCTGCCATCGGGAATCAGCGGATTGTATGCGCCCAGCTCTTCTTCGATGTCTTTGCCTTCGAAAATGCGTTCGGTGCGCAGCATTTCCTGAACCTGATACTTCATGGTCTTGAAATCTTCGAAGTACACAGTGGCATTTGCTCCCAGGGCGACCCGGCGGTGTTTCTTGTGGGCAATGACTTCAGTCCGAAAATCCGACCGTCGTTCCGCGTAGTCCTCGAGCGACCACAGCGCTGCTCGATCCAACTTACTCATTTCTTATACTCCGTATGCTCTGCGAACCATTGATAACGGGTGCTCTGCGTTCGCTGGATTGTTTTCGTCGAGACCGTCTGCAATCAATCGACCAGCCATCGGGCAGTCTGAGCCAAAGGTGTCAGGTTCCGCCTGCTTTACCCGATTGACGACCGGACGGGCGATCTTCTTGGCCTTCTCGTAGGTTTCCGACTTCACCGCATAAGTGCCGTCGTGACCCGAGCAGCGCTCGATGGCGGTGACTTCGGTGTCGGGGATCAGATTCAGAAAATCGCGGGTTTTCATCCCGAAGTTCTGCACTCTCTGGTGGCAGGCTACGTGATAGGCAACTTTGCCCAGGCTCTGTTTGAAATCGGTCTGCACCAGGCCATCTTTGTGACGAAACATCAGGTACTCGAACGGATCGAAAAATGCGCTTCTGACTGTGGCGACCTTGTCGTCGTCAGGAAACATCAGCGGCAGCTCCTGTTTGTACATCAGGACGCAGGATGGGATAGGCGCGATTATGTCGTAACCCGCCTCGATGGCCGCAAGGAACATCGGCAGGTTGGCGTCTTTGAGTTTCTCAACTTTCTTGAGATCGCCGAGTTCGAGTTTCGGCATGCCGCAGCACTTGGCGTCTTTCAGAACTTTCACCGGAATACCGTTGTGATTGAAGACACTGATCATGTCTTCGACCACCTGAGGCTCGTTGTGGTCGCCATAACAGGTGATATAAATGGCTACCTTGCCGGTGGTTCGTTTGCCCGGATTCGCCGGAAGCTGGCTGCCGATTTCGTCAGCTACCCGCCTGGAGAGGGTTTTTGAGTGAAAGGTCGGAATTGGCGCATCGGGGTGAATGCCGACCTTGTCGGCCAGCTTTCTCAGTGTGGGCGATGCCGCGGCCGCGTTGGCAACCTGGGCGATGCCTGGAAGACTCAAGGTGTCAAAGATCGGATCGGTGCTGGTTATCAGACGATCGCGCCACTTAGTGTCTTTCTGCTGGTGTTTGTAGGCTTTGGCGCGAAGCATCAGATGTGGGAAGTCGAGAGCCCACTCATGTGGCGGCAGGTATGGGCATTTGGTTTCTGCACACAGGTCGCAGAGGTAACATTGATCGACCACGTTCATGTAGTCGTCTTTGTCGACGCCATCCACTTCGAAGGTTTCAGATTCATCAACCAGGTCAAACAGGGTCGGGAAGGAGTCGCAGAGACTCACGCAGCGACGGCAACCATGGCAGATATCGAAAACCCGTTCGAGCTCGCTATATAACGAATCCTTGTCGTAGAACTCAGGGTTCTTCCAGTCCAGCGGTTGGCGATCCGGCGCTTCCAGGCTGCCTTCTTTGATGGCCATTAGCGATCTCCGATGAGTAGGTGCAGGGGGTTATCTGACAGGCACAGGTAACCTTGACGGATAGCTGTGACGAAAAGGGGCCCTTGTTGGACCCCTTTCAAGCATCGTGACCGATGCTGTCAGTCCATCGCATCCAGAGCTTTCTGGAAACGGTTGGCGTGTGAACGCTCCGCTTTCGCCAGCGTTTCAAACCAGTCGGCAATCTCGTCGAAACCTTCTTCGCGAGCAGTTTTGGCCATGCCCGGATACATGTCGGTGTATTCGTGGGTTTCGCCAGCGATGGCCGCTTTCAGGTTTAAGTCTGTGCTGCCGATCGGCAGGCCGGTGGCAGGATCGCCTACGGTTTCCATGTACTCGAGGTGACCGTGAGCGTGGCCTGTCTCACCTTCAGCGGTGGAACGGAATACGGCGGCAACGTCATTTTCGCCTTCGACGTCGGCTTTTGCTGCGAAATAAAGATAGCGGCGGTTGGCCTGAGATTCGCCGGCAAAGGCGTCCTTCAGGTGCTGCAGAGTCTGGCTGTCCTTCAGATCCATGAGTCTCTCCTGGTTGTGGTTCTTGAATCACCGAATGGAGTATATGCCCGTTGCCTGCCATCGCCATTTGAAAGTTACTATCGCGCCGATAGGCAAAATCTATGGAAGAACTGCATTGGGTAGTTTTTGTATATGATAATCATTCTCATCTGTGCGGGCGTAGAATGGTCCGGTTGGTCATGCTGTGCGGTCGTATGCCGTCTGACAATTGCTCGAGCAACACCTCACAGCCCTTAAATCAGAATCTTCGAATTGTGTGACTGACTCCGTTTTTAGCGAACTACGCCGCATGCTCGTGCTGGCTCTGCCAATGATGCTGACCCAGGTGTCACAGATGGGGATGGGTATTGCCGACAGCATGATGGCGGGGCGGGTCAGCGCAACCGATCTTGCCGGGGTAGCACTCGGAGGCAACTTCTTCTGGCCGGCTCTGCTGCTGCTGTCCGGGACAATCATGTCGCTCACGCCCACCGTGTCTCAGCTGCATGGAGGCGGCCGGGAAAAAGAGGCGGGTGAGGTGGTTCGCCAGGCGTTCTACGTGGTGCTGGCAGGCGGTGGTCTGATGGTGTTGTTCCTTAATTCTGTGGAGCCTCTGTACCACCTTCTGGGCGTCGACCCGCGCGCAATTCCGATCGCCGTCGACTATCTGCATGCGGTGTCATTTGGCGTTGTGCCCCTGCTCGGCTACTTTGCCATGCGCTTTTTATGCGAAGGGCTGTCCTGGACCCTGCCGGCGATGCTCATCGCTCTGTCTGCATTGCTGCTGAAAATTCCGCTTAACTATCTGTTTATTTATGGCGGTTTTGGTATTGAGCCAATGGGTGGCGTCGGCTGTGGCTGGGCCAGTGTGCTGGTGATGTGGTATCAGCTGCTGGCGATCAGTGCAGTGGTGTCGATGTCGCGGATCAGCAAGGTCGGGGTGTTTGCCCGATTCAGCCCGCCGGATTTCACCGCGATTGTCCGGTTGATTCGTCTTGGCCTGCCGATTGGTCTGACAGTTTTTCTGGAGATGTCCATGTTCTCCGTGGTCACTCTGATGATTGGCCGTCTTGGTGTCGAAGCGGTAGCAGCCCATCAGATTGCCGCGAGTGTGGGCGGTATGACTTTCATGGTGCCGCTGGCACTGGGTATGGCAGCCTCCATTCGAGTGGGTTTCAACGTGGGTGCGGGGAATCTTGCCGCTGCGAGGCGTTCCGGCTGGATTGCAATTGGCGTATCCCTGGTGTTTGCGCTGTTTGCGGCGATGGTCGTTTTCTACTCCCGCCCCTGGCTGGCAGGGCTGTATTCGACTGAGCTGGAGGTGATTAGTCTCGCCACAGATCTGTTGATCTTTGTGGTCCTCTTTCAGTTTTTTGATGATGCTCAGGTCACCGCCGTGGGTGCGCTGCGCGGTTTCAAAGACACCCGGGTGCCGATGTGGATAGCGATGTTCAGTTACTGGGCTATCGGGCTGCCGGTAGGCGCAGTGCTGGCATTTGGCTGGCTGGATGGACCGGTGTTTGAAGCGTACGCGGGCGTTCGAGGCTTCTGGGTGGGTCTGCTTGCCGGTCTCGGCTGTGCGGCGCTGATTCTGGTGACACGCTTTCACTGGCTGTCTAGTCGCGACCAGCACATTCTCGCGTACGCCAGCCGATAGTTTATGGAACTCTGGATTGGCCTGACCATTGCCGCGGCGTTTCTTCAGACGCTGCGCTCGTCACTGCAGAAGCGGGCGACCGGTACTCTGAGCGTTAATGGCGCTAGCTATCTGAGATTCTGCTATGCGCTGCCATTTGTCTGGTGCTACCTGAGTCTGTTGCTGCTGGAGCGAACTCTGCCGGTGCTGCCGGGTGAGTTTTTTGTGTTCTGTCTGGTTGGTGGTGTTGCTCAGATCATCGGAACTGCAGCTCTGGTTGGTTCGTTCAGTCATGGCAATTTTGCGCTGGGCACCACATTTTCCAAGACTGAGGTTGTTCTGACCGCGCTGGTAGGGGCCGTACTGTTCAGCGAACATTTGTCGTGGCTGCAGTGGGCCGGCATCGGGGTCAGCTTTCTGGGCGTTGCGCTGCTGTCGGTCCGCGGCGGACTGAAGAATATAGCCACCGATCAACGGGCTCTGGCGCTTGGGGTGCTCGCTGGCGCTGGTTTTGCCATCTCCGCGGTCTGCTATCGAGCTGCTGCGCTGTCGTTACCGTCCGGAGACTTCCTGCTGCGTGCCGGGGCGACCCTGGCGATTACCGTATCGCTGCAGAGCGTGTTGATGGGTTTGTTTCTCAAGGTGCGTGAGCCCGGAGAGCTGAAACGGGTCTTGGTCAACTGGCGCAGCGGAATCTGGGTAGGACTGGTTGGTGCGGCTGCGTCTGCGGGCTGGTTTACCGCTATGACTCTAGTGAACGCTGCGCTGGTACGCGCGCTGGGTCAGGTTGAGCTGCTGTTCAGTTTTGCCATTTCCATCTGGTTTTTCCGTGAGCGGGTGCAGGGCGCTGAAATCGCTGGTGCGGTGCTTGTGGTGCTGGGCATCTGGCTACTACTGTAGCGGTGTCGCGCCTAGGGGCTGCAGCATCCAAGTACCGGTTTCGGGATTGCAGGTCAGCTGACTGCGTTCTTCCTGGTCGACGATGATCAGCGAGCGAGCGCCACGATCACCGGTTATGGTCTGATCTGAAAGCTCAAACGCCAGCGGACAGCTGGGGTGGCGAATGCGCAGCTGATTATCTTCCAGCCGACACAGCGCGTATGGCGTTGCGGTACCAACATCAATCGACGTCAATGTTGCACAGTCATCCGGCTGCAAACTGCCTGGTAATGCCAGGCTGGCTGGCGCCTCTCTGATTTCCGACAGATCTGCGGCCTTCGTGAGATCGCTGTCAGTCATCGGCGACTGTGCAGTTGCTCTGCGGGCGACCTCGGTACCGCCGGCCGCGCTTAGGTCGAAGTCGGCAGTGCTGGCGAGCGGGTTTTGGGCAGCCGACAGATTGGCTGCTTCAGGTTCCGAATTTGCTGCCGCATTGGCTTTTTCTGACTGAAATTTCAGCTCTGCGGGTGCGGCTGCTTGAGGTGAAGGAGTTGAGGCTTGGATCGACGAGACTGACGCGTCGATTTCGTCCTCTTCGCGCAGCTCATCTGAAGCTGATGTCTGCAGCTGCCGTTTTTTCGACTGTACTGCTTCTCTCAGCTCGGCTGAGGTGCCTTGTGTCGACGGCACAGCCAGTTCAGCCAGATCCGGTTCGCTCATCCAGAGCGCTGTAATGCCCAAGCCGAGGATAATGGTCGCAGCGCTGGCCAGACTGCGGGCTCGCAGATACCAGGGACGTGCTGATAACTGACTGCGTGCAGCTGCGTGAATGCGTGCGTCGACGCTGGCTGGCGGACCTTCGTTGTTGTCCTCCTGGTAAAGCTCGTCGAGCCAGTCGGGTGGTTCAGTTCTGCCGGACATAAGCCTTCAATCCTGCTTTGAGTTTCTGCCGCGCATAGCGCAGACGGCTTTTTACCCCTTCTTCCGAGGTGGCGGTCACCATTGCGATCTCCTGTTGAGACAGGTTGCTCTCCTGCTGCAGCAGCCAGGCTTCGCGTTGATGAAATGGCAGTTTGTGGATCAGTGTGTATAGCTTTTCGCGCAATCGACTGCGCTGAATCTCATCAATCCCGTCCAGGCTGCCTGCGGAATCGCCCGAGGCTTCGATAAGCGCTTCGAGTGCCTGCGGATCAGTGGTCAGCAGGCGCCCACTGGCACGAAAGTGATCCATCAGAACATTGTGTGCGAGGGTAAACAGATAGTTCACCAGCGGTGCGCTGGGCAGATAACCCGTGCGCGCGTTAATCAACTTCAGCCAGACGCTCTGGAAGCAATCGTTTGCCTCGGCGGCAGGCAGCTGCCGGGCAAAGTATCGGAACAGCGATCCTTTGTGGCGTTCGTACAGGGTGTCGAAAGCCGCGGCGTCGCCCGCGCAGTAGGCGAGCATCAGTGCTTCATCGGTCGGCGACGACCTGATTGACGACTGGGGCGCTGGCGGGTTGCTGAATTTCAGGGGGTGGTCCTGTTGCCATCCGCAGAGCCGACAAGCCTCGTCGGATCTGCGGCGGAAAGCAATGTCAGCGATTGCTGGCAACAGAGTCATCGGCAAGCGAAGTTGGTGAACTCAGCACCGGTGTTGCGAGGACTTCTGCAGTGCGCAGCATCGACAGGAACTCGCCGCGATAGCCGTAGCTGTCGCTGCCACGTGCCCGGCTGGCCAGCGCCAGGACCTGCTGGAAACTGAAGCCGTTCAGATAGTCACCGCCGCGCAGCAACTGCCCGAAGGCGGCAACTGCAGCGGAGAACTGGTAGTTGCTGGAGGTAGCGGCCAGGGTCGGCACGATGTCCTGACGCAGCAGCGGGGAGCTGATCAACGCGCTGGTGTTGCCCTGGGGCCGTTTGTAGCGCAGTTTCAGAAAGCCCAGTTCCTGCTCCGCGACAGGCTGGGATTGGCTGCTGGTCTGATAACGCAGCGGATCGATCAGGGTGCCGGCTGAATCTGTGAGTGCCAGTTCGTACAGCGCGGTGACGGTGTGGCCTGCACCAATGTCGCCGGCGTCCACCGCATCATTGTTGAAGTCTTCACGCTCGAGGTGGCGGGTTTCGTAACCGATCAATCGATACTCGGCCACCACTGCCGGATTGAACTCGACCTGAATCTTCACGTCTTTGGCGATGATATTCAGGGTCTGCGCCAGCTCATCCACCAGGACTTTGCGGGCTTCGTTGAGGGTGTCGATATAGGCGGCGTTGCCGTTGCCAATCTGACTGAGTTCCTGCATCAGCGCGTCGTTGTAGTTGCCGCTGCCAAAACCAAGCACGGTTAAAGCAATGCCGCTGTTGCGCTTCTCGGCGATCAGATCTTTCAGCGCCTGCTGGCTTGTGGTGCCGACATTAAAATCACCATCTGTGGCGAGAATGACCCGATTGATGCCATCTGCCTGCAGATTCTGCTGGGCCAGCGCATAGGCGAGGTGGATACCGGCGCCACCATTGGTGGAACCACCGGCAGTGAGCTGATCTATTGCGCTGAGGATTTTTGCCTGCTCCGCACCAGGTGTGGGCTCCAGCACCGTGCCGGCAGCACCTGCATAGACGGCAATCGACAGCCGATCCTGTTGATCCAGCTGGCGCACCAGCAGCTTCAGAGAAGACTTCAGCAGTTCCAGTTTGTCGGGCGAGCGCATGCTGCCGGAGACATCAATCAGGAACACCAGGTTGGCGGCTGGTAGAGACTCTGCTGGCGGCTGGTAGCCCTGAATGCCGATATGCAGCAACTGACGATCCGCATGCCAGGGACTTGGGCCCATTTCTGTGTAAAGGCTGAAAGGGCTGTCGGCAGATTCAGGTATTGGATACTGATAAGAAAAATAGTTGATCAGCTCTTCGACGCGTACTGCGCTGTTTTGAGGCAGCTGACCCTGGTTCAACAGCCGCCGGACATTGCTGTAGGAAGCGGTATCTACATCAACGGAGAAGGTTGACACTGGATGCTCTGCGACCAGGTGGATGGGGTTGTCGTTGAAGCTGTCATAATTTTCCCGATCCAGCGGCTCGCGTGCGACGCGCAGGTCGGATAAGGACTTTTCAGAGAGCTGCGCCACACTGCGTTTATAGGCCAAGGATTCAGACCCCGCGGGGAGATTGCTCGTCCCGGCGATGGCCGCAGTGGGGCTCTTTGCCTGTTCGGCAGACTCAGATAGCCGAACGATCGCGTCCTGCTCCGCCAGCTGCCTGCTGATCTGTTGATTCGCGGTCTGTGCCGGCTGGTCGGCGCGAAATTCCAGATCGTTGCCGGATTTTACCGGAACGATGTTTTCAGTTGGCGTGTCGTCGGTCTCACTGACTTCCCGGGTGGCATTGCAGCCGCTGATGGCAGTGATCGCAAAAATGCTGCACAACAGCAGGGTATGTTTGGTGTTCATGGATTCGCCTCAATTGATACGATTTCAATGGGTTCACTGCGGTTAACGCGGCAGTGCGGGCGAAGGGGTTAAGTATTTTTGGCTTTTTTCAGATTGCCTTTTACAGCGTGCTTTTTAACCGGTTAGGGGGTGAGGCAGTCGGTCAGTGAACTCGGCGTTCAGGCGTGCCCATTCCATCGCCAGCCAGGGGGTGAAAGCGCTCGGATTTTCAGCCAGTGCCCGAGTAAGTTCGGCCTGGCCGATCCAGCGCCAGTCGCCGATTTCAGTGGTGTTGATTACCGGCTGGGCGTCGGTCTGGCCGATGTATACCCAGCACAGCTCGTGCTCGGTACCCAGATCTTTGAAGGGCGCTGAATACTCGAACTTGTAGGCATAGTTCAGCTCCGCGGACATGCCCAGTTCCTGTTCCAGACGGCGATGCACCGCGAAGTCCATGGTTTCTCCGCGGCGTGGGTGGGAGCAGCAGCTGTTCGACCAGAAATCGCCCCACAGACGCTTTTGGGCCGCGCGTTTCTGCAGCAGCAGCTGTCCTTCAGGGTTGAATACGAACAGGCTGAAGGCGCGATGCAGTACACCCTCACCGTCGTGACACGCAGACTTATCCAGATGGCCGACGACCTGATCGTCGGAGTCGACCAGGATCAGCGCCTCGGCTTCCGAGGAGACGACGTCAGATTTGGTCTGGACTTTGCTCAAAACCTTTACTCACGGCCGGATCACAGAATTCGAAGACGGCGCAGTTTACCGAAAACCCGTCTATCATGCGCCACTTGCTTGGGCGCGACCACCCGAGCCGTCCTGCAGCAACCGCCTGACACAGGCCTGACGTGAGCCAAGATTCGAACGCCATGACACAGACTCCTGCAATACCCGTTCAACACGAATTTTCCGGAACTAAAGCGCGCCTTTGTTACTTTGAGTGGGGGCCGGCTGATGGGCAGGTAGTGTTTTTAGTGCATGCAACCGGATTCCACGCGCGCTGCTGGGACCAGGTCGTGGCCGCGTTGCCCGACGACCTGCACATCTATGCGGTCGATATGCGTGGCCATGGCCGCAGCGAGCGGGTCGAGCCCTACCAGTGGGATAGCTTCTCGGGGGATGTGGCTGAGCTGATGGTCCATCTCGGCCTGGAGGACGTAATTGGTGTTGGCCATTCCATGGGCGGACACTGCATGGTTCAGATAGCCGCGAAGTATCCGCAGATGTTCCAGCGTCTGCTGCTGATCGACCCGGTTATTCTGCCGCCGGAAGCCTATAGCGGTGAACGCTACTCCGCATTGAATGGCCCTGAAGACCATCCGGTGGCCAAGCGCAAAGGACACTGGCGCAACTGGCAGGAAATGTTTGACCGATTCAAAGACCGTAAACCGTTTTCCCTTTGGCGTCCGCAGGTGCTTGAAGACTATTGCCGCTACGGCGTGCTGCCGCTGGCGGACGGTGAAGGTTTTGAACTGGCCTGCCCGGGACTGGTCGAGGCATCCATCTACCTGGGCAACACTCAGACAGACGTTCATCAGCTGCTGGGTGAGGTGTCAGTTCCGGTGGTGATCCTGCGCGCCAGATCCCGATCCGCCGATGACCACGACATCATGGACTTTTCACTGTCGCCAACCTGGAGTGAACTGGCGGTCCAGTTCCCGGATGCCCGGGATGTCTATCTGCCGCACCTGACTCACTTCATTCCGATGCAGGAACCGGAACTGGTGGCGCGATTCATTGTCGATAAAGACGCAGAAGCCGGCTGATCCCGGCAAGCTGGCCGGTGAACGCTGAGCAACGAAGAATCCCTTCCGGAAAAAAGCCGGGGCAAATACGTGAAAAAAACTTGAGGAGCCGAATCTTGTTTGCAGTTAATTGTTGCCGTTTTCAACTGGTGGGATTAACGCTGTTGCTGGCCACAGGCTGCGTAGCGGGTGCAGGTTCTCAGAACCCGTTTGTGACTCAGGCGGTTGCTGAATTTGATCGGCCCTGGGCGATGGTTTTTCTGCCTGATGGCCGAATGCTGGTAACGGAAAAAACCGGCGCTTTGCTGCTGGTAACGCCGCAGGGTGACAAGCAGGAAATCGCCGGTGTGCCGGATGTGGACTACGGTGGTCAGGGCGGCCTCGGCGACGTGATTCTGCATCCGGAATATGCCGTGAATCAGCAGATCTATCTGAGTTATGCCGAAGCCGGCGAAGACGATACCCGAGGCGCCGTGGTTGTTCGTGCCCGACTCGATCTGGACGCCCGCGAACTTTCCGGGCTCACCAGAATCTGGGAGCAGTTCCCGAAGGTGACCGGTCGAGGCCACTATGGTCACCGCTTGGCGTTTGATGCCCAGGGATATCTGTTCATCAGCTCCGGTGATCGACAGAAGTTCACCCCCGCACAGGACATGCAGCAGAACCTCGGCAAAATCCTGCGCCTGAACGACGATGGTTCAATCCCGGCAGATAATCCCTTTGCCGATCAGGGCGGGATTGCCGCACAGGTCTGGAGCCTGGGTCAGCGTAATCCGCTGGGCATTGTTTTTGATCAGCGCGGGCAGCTGTGGGAAATCGAGATGGGACCGGCGGGCGGCGATGAGCTGAATCTGATCACCGCAGCGGAAAACTATGGTTACCCGGTGGTATCCAATGGTGATCACTACAATGGCGACGAAATCCCAGACCACGACACCCGACCGGAGTTTGCAGAGCCGGAGATCTGGTGGACGCCGGTGATTTCTCCTGGAGGCATGATCATCTATTCTGGTGCATTATTTGATGCCTGGCGGGGCAACGCGCTGGTCGCCGGTCTGTCATCCAAGGCACTGGTGCGTATTAACCTGGAAGGTGAGCCGGCCGAGATCGAACGTTATGACATGGGTGAACGCATCCGCGCGGTGGCCGCTGACTCCCAGGGGGTGGTCTATCTCCTCGAAGATGGTGAAGACGGCAGAATGCTGCGGCTGACACCCGCACCCTGAGACCGGAATGATCTGGTGTCTGCAAATGTCGATACCCGTGGAACCCCGGGTATCGACCTTGGTGCTTCGCCCTAGAATATTCTCCTAACACTCCCTGGATGGGCTGGAAAAATGGAGCTGACGCCCGAACACCTGCTCAGAACCGTAAACGCTGCTTCACTGCCGTTTGAGACGACTGCGGACATAGAGCCTCGACTGGAACCCATTGCCCAGATCCGCGCGCGTGATGCACTCGAATTCGGCACCGGCATACGCTTTCCCGGCTACAACGTTTATGCCCTGGGTGCGCCCCAGACCGACAAGCGGGAGTTGATCATCAGCCGCCTGACGGAACTGGCAGCTGAAGAGTCGGTCCCCGACGACTGGTGTTACCTGCACAACTTCGAGGATTCAGCACGACCGCTGTGGGTGCAGCTACCCGCCGGCACTGGCCGTCGCCTGCGGCAGGAAATGGCGGAATTCATCAGCAACGTTCGCGCGCTGATTCCAGCAGCGCTGAAGTCAGACGAGTTCCAGCGGGAGAACCAGGCTCTGGCCAGTTCGCTGCAGCAGCGCCAGGCCAGCGATGCGGCTGATCTCGAGGAACAGGCCAAATCGCTCGGACTGACCATGCTGCCTACCCCGAACGGATTCGCTTTTGCGCCTGTTGAGGATGGCAAGGTGATGGAACAGGAAGCTTTTCTCAAGCTGAACGAGGCAGATCGCAAAAAACTGCAGCAAGCCATCGACGAAATGACCAGTAAACTGGTGGAACGCCTGCGCGAATACCCCGAATACCAACAACAGCTCAGAGACTCGCAACGGAAACTCGCCACCAGCACCGCAGAAACCACCATCGTCGGTCTGCTGGCGCCGCTGCGACAGCGTTACCAGGTCAATACCAAACTGATGCTCTATCTGAATTCGGCGAAAGACGAATTGCTCGCCAATCTCGAAAAAATCCTTGCATCAGAACAACCCAGTGGACAACCGGCCTGGCTCACCGCGCAGGATCCGGCGACGTTTTTCGCAAGCTTCAATGTCAATCTGATCAGCGATGGCTCCGAGTTGAACGGCGCGCCTATTCTCTACGAAAGCAATCCGAGCCTGGACAACCTGATAGGCAAGCTCGAACATCGAATGGAATTTGGTGCACCTGTCACGGATTTCAATCTGATCCGTGCCGGGGCTCTGCACCGAAGCAACGGCGGTTATCTGCTGCTCGACGCTGAGCGCCTGATCCAGAAGCCCTTCGCCTGGGAGGCGCTCAAGCGTGCCTTGAGCGACCATTCGTTGCGTATGGAGTCGGTGAGCCAGATGCTCAATCTCACCTACTCGGTATCGCTGGAACCAGAACCGATTCCTCTGGACGTAAAGATAGTTCTGCTGGGTTCACGGCAGCTTTATCATCTGTTGCGTCACTACGACCCTGACTTCGATGAGCTGTTTAAAGTTGTGGCAGATTTCGATGACGATGTCGAATGGGACGACGAGCAGGTGAGCGCGTATGCAGGGCTGATCGCCCGGATCGTCGGCGAAGCTGGAATCCGCCATCTTGATGCCGGTGCGGTAGCTCGAGTTCTCGAACACAGCAGTCGACTGGTTGAAGACCGGGAGCGGCTGTCGACTCACATCAGCGACATTCGCGATCTGCTGCGCGAAGCTGACTTCATCGCGGGTAAGTCGAGTTCTGACCTGATCAACCGCAAACATGTCGACGATGCGATCGAGCAGCGCATTTACAGACTGGATCGTTTTCGCGAGCTGGTTAGAGAAAATGTCAGCCGGGGCTTGATCCTGGTGGAAACCAGCGGTGTCAGAGTCGGCCAGATCAATGGTCTTTCGGTGATGACGATGGGTCAGGTGCAATTCGGTCAACCGACTCGAATCACTGCGACGGCGCGGCTGGGGCGTGGTGAACTCATCGACATCGAGCGCGAATCCAAGCTTGGTGGCAAGATTCACTCGAAAGCGGTGATGATTGTGTCTTCGTTTCTTGGTGCCCGGTATGCCAGAGAGCTGCCGCTGTCACTGCACGCAACGCTGGTCTTCGAACAGTCGTACGGCGGTATCGAAGGAGACAGCGCGTCAATTGCCGAAGTCTGCGCGTTGATCTCAGCGATCACCGAACAACCAATGAAGCAGTCACTGGCAGTCACCGGATCCATGGATCAGCATGGTGCTGTACAGGCGATTGGCGGCGTGAACGAAAAAATCGAGGGATTCTTTGATATCTGCCGCGAACAGGGTCTGACCGGAAAACACGGTGTTCTGATACCGCACACCAATCGTGATCATCTGATGCTCCGACAGGATGTCGTAGATTCAGTTGCTGCCGGTATGTTTCATGTATACACGATGGCCAGTGTTGATGACGCGATCGAACTGTTGTTTGCGGCTGAAGACCAGGACACGATCGACAGCAGCACGATTGACGAGCTGATGCACAAGCGCGTTCGCGAACTGTTTGAGCTGCGGCGCCAGATCGCATCCTCCGCGGAGGCGGGCGATGACAGCTGATTCTCCAATCCGGGTTCTGTTGACGCTTGACTGCGGGGCGGTGGACGCGGACTCGTTGCGCGCTGCGAAACTCATTGCTGCAGATGGCCAGCTGGAAATCACTGGCCTCTATGTTGAAGATGAGGATCTTTACCGCGCAGCTCAACTGCCGGGCGCGACTGAGGTCTCCAGCGCTGGTCAGATTTCGGTGCTCGACCACGATGCGCTGGCTGTGCAGATTGCCCAGGAGGCGCAACGCGCCAGGATGCAGTTCGAGAAACTGGCTGGCGTATTGAAACTTCCCTTCTCGTTTCGCATTGCCCGGGGTCGACTCGTAGAAACTCTGGTCAATGCAGCTGCCAAGTCCGATCTGGTTGTAGTCAGCAGATCATTGCGCACCAGTGGGCTTCGCGCGCGTCATGCGAGCGAGTTCAGACCGCTGATGGAGCAACAACGCAGCCTGTTGTTCGTCAACGAACCCTGGCGGTCTGGACGTGCGGTGATCGTATTGTGCGAAAGCCCATCGCCACGGAGTGAAAGAGCGCTCCTGGCGGGTAAAAGAATTGCTGAGGATGACGACCTGCGTTTACTGATGGCCGTTCCGCAGGGGTTTGAACCTGCCGACAGTGCGAGACCCGCCGGTGTAGAACTGCTGGTTCTCCCGGAGTGGACCGAAGCCGCCATTGTTGATCTGTGTGAAACCTCAGACGCACGCCTGCTGGTTGTGCCGGCCGGACAACACATCGACTGGCGGACAATGCTGCTGCGTCTTGTCGACCGATTGTCCTGCTCGCTGCTCAAACTCGACTGATGACAGGCAAACGTACCCGCGTCGTCATCTGTGGGGCAGCCGGCCGGGACTTTCACAATTTCAATGTTGTTTACCGTGCGGACGCAAGCTGTGAGGTCGTCGCTTTCACCGCAACTCAGATCCCCGGTATCGACGCTCGTACCTATCCTGCTGTGCTGGCTGGACCTTTGTATCCAGACGGCATTCCAGTTGTTGCAGAGCAGGATCTTGAAGAACTGATTGCGCAGCAGAATGTGGAAGAGGTGGAGTTCGCCTACAGCGACATTGATGCTAACCAGGTACTGAACGTTGCATCGCGGGCAATGGCTTGTGGCGCCAGCTTCAGATTGCTCGGACCCCGGGCGACGATGCTACCCGCCAATCGCCCCGTGCTGGCGGTGTGCGCAGTGCGCACCGGTTGCGGGAAATCCCAGGTGACTCGTTTTCTGGCGACCCAGCTGCACGCGCGCGGCGTCCGCACCGCAGTTGTTCGTCACCCAATGCCCTACGGGGACCTCAACCGGCAAACTGTTCAGCGCTTCGCGGATATGGAAGATCTCGCCGCTGCAGATTGCACCCTGGAAGAACGCGAAGAATACGAACCCCATATACGCAATGGCAGTATCGTCTTTGCCGGTACCGACTATGCGCAGATTCTGGCCGCGGCTGAAGCCGAAGCAGATCTGATCCTCTGGGATGGCGGCAACAACGACTTTCCGTTCTTCCGCCCGGACTTCACGATTACGCTGGTGGATGCGTTGCGCCCCGACCAACTGGAAAGCCATTATCCGGGTGGCGTGGTGTTAAGGATGGCGGATCTGATCATCGTCAGTAAAACTGATGCCGCCAGCACTGCTCAAGTAGACACTGCGCAGGCTGGATTGCAGCGTCTGGTCCCGGATATACCGTATGTGCTGGGTCGGTCACCCGTCAGGGTCGAAAGCCCGGAACGTCTGCTCGGTGCCAGGGTGCTGGTGGTCGAAGATGGTCCAACCACGACCCATGGCGGCATGGCCCACGGCGCCGGATACCAGGCTCTGCAGGGGATTGCGGATGTGACCATTGTCGATCCTCGCGACACCGCTACGCCCCAGTTGATGGCAGTATTTGAACGCTATCCACATATCGCCAATGTGCTGCCTGCGATGGGTTACAGCGCCAGCGCTTTGAGCGATCTGGCGGCGACGATCAACGCGGCTGACATCGACTATGTTGTCGCAGGTACGCCAATCGATCTGGCTGGCGTTGTCGATCTGTCCGTGCCGGTTGTTCGCGTGCACTACGATTACGAGGACGCAGAAGCTTCTGGTCTGATGCAGAATCTGGAAAAGTTTCTCAGTCGCTGTGGATTTTAAAGACCGCCCTCTGCTGGTTCTCGCCCTGGGCGGGAATGCGCTGTCACCACCGCTGCAGACGTCGGATTATGAGTCGGAACGGCAGATCATCCATGACACCGGGAAGACCATCGATCAGCTGATTGAGCTGGGTTACCGTCTGGTGATTGTGCACGGCAACGGCCCCCAGGTTGGTCGGCTGATGATCAACGACTCTGCTGATGGCAATCTGGATATCCATATCGCCCAGACCCAGGGAGAACTGGGCTATCTGCTGGCGGCTGCCAGCAGCAATTTGCTTGTCTCCATTGTGACTCGCTGCATCGTGGCTTCGAAACCTGCGCCAGCAATCAAACCGGTGGGTCCGTGGCGAACTGATTCTCCTCCTGCTGATGCACCAACAGTCTTCAGCGACAAAGGTTGGCGTCTGCTGGTCGCGTCGCCCCGGCCGACAGAAATCATTGAATTGGCAGTTATCGCTGCGTTGAGCAATTCTCATCATGTGATTGCGGGTGGGGGTGGAGGAATTCCTGTGACGTCATCCGGACAGCCGGTGTCAGGGGTTGTTGATAAAGACTGGATCGCCAGTTATCTCGCGATCAGGCTGCAGGCTGAAACGCTGATCCTCGCGACGGACGTTGAGCATGTGTTTGAGAACTTCGGCAAAATCGACCAGCTGCCGCGCTCGGAGCTGACGATAGCTGCAGCGGAGAAACTTCTTGAGAGCAATGAGATTGAAGATGGTTCGATGGCGCCAAAACTTTCCGGCGCCGTTGATTTTGTCCGTCAGACCGGTCACCCGGCACGCATCTGCCATCTGCATCAGATCATTGCAGCATTGCGCGGAGAGTCGGGAACCCTGCTAACCGGAGCGGTATGACCATAAGCCTGTAAAGCGGATGCCGATCGCAAAGATGGCCAGCGAGACGATGATGCCCGGTAGCAGCGCGGTCAGGGGCGCAGTTTGCGAAATCAGCACCCCGAGCAGTACTGAACTGATCGGTGACGACACCAGAAAACTCAGCAGCAGCACCGAAAGAATCTGCGCTCGCACCGGGGCCGGCGCCAGCTCCTGAACTGTGGTGCGTACCATCGTCGTGGTTACGCCCATATTCAGCCCCCAGGCGAACATCGCCAGATAGAACAGCCATAAACTCGGCTTTACCCACAGCAGCGCCAGAATCGCAACGCGGCTGAGCTGCATCAACAGAAACAGCCGGCCGGGATGGCGCAGCGGCATGAACAGCAGCAGGATGACATTCGAACCAATGCTTCCTACCGTGAAGATGATCATGACTTCGGCGAAAAAAGCAGCGTCGCCGCCATAGACCTCTTTGACTATGTAGGGAATCGCCACGATATAGGCGCCAGCGTTGAACAGGCTGGAGAGAAAATTCAGCGCCACGACGTTGCGCACCAGCGGCAGTTTTTTCAGCGCTCTGAAACCATCGGCAAGTTTTGGCTTCGTGGTGTGCTGCATGGGCAGCGCGGGCAGGCGTCGAACAGCAAAAATACCGATGAAGAACAGGGCTGCTTGAATCAGCAGTACATTGCCGAGACCGATCTCATCGAGATGGCCGCCGAGATAGAATCCCAATGTCCCGATCAATGATGTGAAGATCGTCATCGTGGTGACAGCTCGCTGAACGTCCAGAAGGGCAACGCGGCTCAGCATCGACTGCCGGGCGGGATCCGACAGTGCCTGAACGCTGGCCATCAGGATGCCGAATACCACGACCCACCAGTAACTGAGCAGATCCTGGAAGAACACCACAGCGATGAGCAGTGGTGGCAGCGTCATCAGCAGATGCATCACGCTCAGGTAACTGCGACCGTCGAAGCGATCGCCGAGAAAACCACCCAGCAGCAGGATGAAAAGCGGCGGAAACTCTGCCAGGGACCGCGCGAAGCCGGCTTCATCCGCCGGTCGTTCCAGCACTCCGACCAGCAGCCAGCTGAACAGAAAGCCCTGCAGACTCATACCCGCCATCCACAGGCTGGAACTGATCAGATAGTAGGGAAATGCGGAACGGGGTGGCTGTTCTATGCTCATGTTGGCTTTTTTTTGGTGATGATACCCGTCTGTGTGTCGCACCAACCAATTGTTAATTACTTGTCAGCAAGCTGAGGAGATTAATTATGAAAATCAGACGGTTAGCATAATGCTATCGAAAAAAAACAGGTGATTGTGTTCACATTCATCATACAGACAGTGTCTGAACCGGGCATCAGACTGGCGGCTACCTGATAGCACAAGGCTGGCACCATGAATGCAGCCCGATACGATGAAAAACCGAAAACCTGGTTCCGTTCGGACAGAGTGTTTCTGAGCGATCAGCAATGGTTCTTTCACACCAGGGAAGGGGTGGATGTGGGTCCTTATGACTCTCAGTTCGAAGCGGAAATCGAAGCCGGCATGCTCAAAGAGCTGCTGCGCGAGCACGCGGCCAAAGGTGATGCATCAATGTCGGTGATCAGAGAGTTTGTGCTCGACTCTTATGCGATGGGCCGACCGCTGACGCCCAACTTTACTCGCGCGATGTCATCATCTCAGTGAATTGCTGAGCTCTTTGTGGGCATAATGATTCTAAGGATCACGCTGTGGGGAAACAGCCATGCCCAGACTAAGACAGGTTTCTCGTGCCGATGCGCCGGAGTTCATCCAGCGCATGTATGGCTTTCTTTTTGGTGATCGTGATCCGGTAGAAGAACCTGGTACTGACACCGGTACACCGGGAAACTGGTGGACGGTGTTTGCGCTGGTTCCGGATGTGTTCCAACACAGCATCGATGGCTTTCGGGTCTACCGATCTCCCAAACGGGAACTGGATCCGAAGCTGCGCGAACTCGGCCAGACTCGGGCCGGCTACGCTCGTGGCAGCCAGTTTGTATTTTCCCAGCACTGCAAGTCCATGCGCTATCTCGGTTTCAGCGAAGAGCAGATCGAGTCGATTCCGCACTGGCAGGCCGCCGATTGTTTTTCTGAAGTAGAACGGCTGGTGCTTGCTTACACCGACTGTCTGGTGCTCGATGGTGGACGGACGCCCGATGGTCTGTTCGAAGCGTTGCAGAAACATCTTAGCGACGAAGAACTGCTCGAATTCACCTACATCACCTGTCTTTACGAGATGCATGCCACCATGTGTCGTGCGCTGCATCTGGAATACGACAATGTTCCGGAGCGGATTGAAGAAATCCCAGCCCCGGAAGGCGCAGGAGATATTCTCCAGGCTGTGGACGAGTAGTCCTGCAGGACGCTTTTGATGTCATTGTCGTTGGCGGTGGTGCCAGCGGTCTTATGTGCGCGATACAGGCGGGCAATCGTGGCCTCCGAGTGCGGGTGTTGGAGCAGGGGCCGAAAGTTGGCTTGAAAATCCTGGTTTCGGGGGGCGGCCGGTGCAATTTCACCAACCTGTTCGCTGACCCTCGACAACAGTTCCTGTCAGAAAACCCCCACTTCTGCATCTCCGCGATGAATCGCTTTGACCCTTCGGACTTCATTGCGATGGTCGAGGCAGCAGATATCCCCTACCACGAAAAAAAGTTGGGTCAGCTGTTTTGTGATCGCAGTGCACGGGACATAGTGACCATGCTGCTCGACCGCTGTGCAGCCGCTTCCGTCGATATTCAGGTGCGTGAGCGGGTGGCTGAAATCAGTCCAGAAGACGATGGCGGCTTTAGTGTGACCACAGATAAAACAACCTATACAACGAGCAAGGTGGTGGTTGCGTCCGGAGGTTTGTCGATGCCTAAGATCGCCAGTGATCTGGCCTTCCGCACCGCAGATTCGCTCGATATGACGGTGGTGCCGTTGCGACCAGCTCTGGTGCCGTTGACCTGGAATTCCGAAGACAAACCCAGATATGACGTGCTGTCGGGCATTTCTGTTGACGTTGAAGCGGCCTGTAACGGCGAGAGCTTTCGGGAAAACCTGCTGTTTACCCATCGAGGTCTGAGCGGACCGGCCATTCTTCAGATCTCCTCGTTCTGGCGAGACGGCGATAGCGTCCTGATCAATCTGTTGCCCGATGTCGATGCGGCCGATTGGCTGTTGGCGCAGCGGCAGAGCAAGCCCCAACAGAAGCTGGCAACGGTGTTGAAAACCCGATTGGTCAATCGGCTGGTTGAGGTGATGACCGACCACTGGTTTGAAGATGTGAAAATTGGTTCTCTCTCCCCCGGCGCAGTGGCCGAACTTGGTGCCCGACTGAACGCCTGGGAATTCAAACCCGGCGGTAGCGAGGGTTACCGCACTGCTGAAGTCACACTTGGGGGCATCAATACTGATGAAGTGTCGTCAAAGACCTTCGAAGTGAAGAAAGTGCCCGGGCTGTTTGTGATTGGTGAAGCGCTGGACGTCACCGGCTGGCTGGGTGGCTATAACTTTCAGTGGGCCTGGGCATCCGGCTGGTGCTGCGCCCAGCACCTATAAAATAGGGGTCGAACCGGAGTTTTTCTCCAGAAAATGCGGTTCGACCCCATTTTTTGTTGTGTCTGCTAACTGTTGGCTGCGCGGGGAATAATGTGCTGGCTCGCCAGATATTCATCGTAGCTGCCGTCGAAGTGGACGAGGCTCTGATCGTTGATTTCAATAACCTGGGTGGCCAGTGACGATACGAACTCACGGTCGTGACTGACAAAGATCAGTGTGCCTTCATAGTGCGCAAGTGCGAGGTTGAGCGCTTCGATCGCTTCCATGTCCAGGTGGTTGGTGGGTTCATCCATAACCAGCACATTGGGTGAGATCATCAGCAGCTTACCGAACAGCAGACGGTTTTTTTCGCCACCGGAACAGACCTTTACGGGTTTCAGGAAATCGTCAGATGAGAACAACAGCTGGCCCAGTGTGGCCCGGACAATCTGATCGTTGTGGCTGGGTTTGCGCCATTGGCTCATCCAGTCAAACAGGCTCAGGTCAGTGTTGAACTCTGCGGTGCTGTCCTGCGGACAGTAGCCGATGGTCGCGTTTTCCGCCCATGCAATGTTGCCATGAGCAGGTTCCAGGTCACCGAGCAGGCAGCGCAGCAGGGTGGTTTTGCCGACACCGTTTTCGCCGAGAATAGCCAGTCGAGCTCCGGCTTCCAGGATCAGATTGCCTTTATCAAACAGCGGTCCCTCATCGAAGCCGTGGCCGAGATTTTCCAGAGTCACGGCCTGGCGGTGCAGCTTTTTACCTTGTGTGAACCGTATGTAGGGGCTGACGCGGCTTGAGCGTTTGATGTCTGCGAGCTCAATCTTTTCGAGTCTCTTTGCCCGTGAGGTTGCCTGTTTAGCTTTGGAAGCATTGGCTGAGAAGCGGCTGACGAACTGCTGCAGCTGAGCAATCTCAACCTTCTTCTTGGCATTTTCGGACTGCAGCAGTTCGCGCGCGGCAGTCGAAGCGATCATGAAATCGTCGTAGTTACCCGGATAGACCCGGAGCTCTCCGTAATCGATGTCTGCGGTATGAGTGCAGACTTCATTCAGAAAGTGCCGGTCGTGAGAGATGATCACCATCGTGCTTTTCTGCGACTTGAGCACGCCTTCAAGCCAGCGTATGGCGTTGATGTCCAGGTTGTTGGTGGGTTCGTCCAGCAGCAGGATGTCAGGCTCGGAAAACAACGCCTGGGCAAGCAGCACGCGCAGCTTCCAGCCGGGTGCTACTTCGCTCATCAGGCCGAAATGCAGTGACTCGTCGATGCCCGCACCGCTTAAAAAATCACCGGCGCGGCTTTCTGCGGAATAACCATCCATCTCGGCAAACTCGATCTCCAGATCCGCAGCGCGCATGCCGTCTTCTTCAGTCATTTCCGGCAAGGCATAAAGGCGATCACGTTCGCACTTCACAGCCCAGAGTTCAGCATGGCCCATGATTACCGTGTCGATCACGGAGAATTCTTCGAACGCAAACTGATCCTGATTGAGTTTGCCGACCCGCTCGTTTGGCGTGACTGACACATTCCCGGTGGTGGGCTCGAGGCTGCCAGTGAGAATGTTCATGAGCGTGGATTTGCCACAACCGTTGGCACCGATCAGTCCGTAGCGATTGCCATCGGCGAATTTTATAGAGATGTTTTCGAACAGAGGCTTGGCACCAAACTGCATCGTGACGTTTGCGACAGAAATCAAAGGTTTATCCTGCTGATCGAGTGCCCGGCGATTCGGGGCGGAAAAGGTGCTACGTGGTCAACGCGGCTGCGCATCATACGCGAAAGCCTGCGCAGCGCCAGTTGCAGTCGTTCAGGTCGTGCAAGACCTCGCACCCTGGGGTAGCACAACCATTGCTTAGGTTGATGGATCAGGTGATAGTCTGAGGCCGGCGACCGAACGATACAGATCCGTTGGCAGCCGCGCGGGAGTAACTCAGTTGGTAGAGTTCCTGCTTCCCAAGCAGGTTGTCGCGAGTTCGAGTCTCGTCTCCCGCTCCACCTGATAAAAGGGGTCGAACCGAGGTTTCAGTTAAGAAACCTCGG
>CAKZWF010000014.1 GCA_937921865.1 uncultured Pseudomonadales bacterium
TAGGCGCTGATATTGGTGATACCGATATCATCGCCCATGATCACCAGGATGTTGGGTTTTGCTGATTGCGCGTTGGCAATACCTGCAGACATAGCCAGGGTAGAAGTCGCGAGTGTGAACAGCGCCAGCGTCAGTCGTCCGAGCATCATTTCTCCTCCAAGAGAATTAGATATCGGTCTAGGTTATGCGGTTGTGCGTCGGCTGTCTTACCATCTGGCGCCAATCACGCTGCGGCTGGCTCTCGAAGGCGGTGGGCGCCGCCCTCGACGTTCGTCGGCTGGACCGCCTGCGCGACTGTCCGATTCAGGCCGGAGGTGTGATGTTTGCGATATTCAGCCGGTGTCAGCCCTGAGGTACGTCGAAAAAAACGGCTGAAATGGGCAGCGTCGCTGTAGCCGAGCCGATGCGCAATTTCTGTGACGCTGAGGTTGTCATTTTCCAGCATGCTGCTGGCTTCTTCGTAGCGGACTTCCTGCAGCAACCTCGAATACGATGTGTGCAACTGTGTGAGCTGTCGTTGCAGAGATCGGGCGCTGACGTGCATCAATTCAGCTATTTCGGCGATATCCGGTCGCAGCTCATGCGCATAGCTGCGGAGCAGCTGCCTGATCTGTCCAGGCAGGTAAGGTTCGGCACTTTGTGTGCGCTGGTATTCGGCAACCAGTTGTCTGCAGCACGTCGAGGCAAGGTCGGCTCGAGGTATCCGTATTGCGTTGTAGCCTTGCCGCCGTAGAATTTTCGTGCGGTCGAGAATTTTGCCAGCGGGCAGTGTGTTCATCGGTGTGTCGATGACCATGAGGTCCGGTTGCCAATCCTCCCCCAGGAATGCCTTTGCCGCCTGGATGAGGCCTGCCGCCCTGAGCGCGGCACGCTGTTCGTAGCCGGGCTGGCGATTGACGTCGTAATGAAAAACGTACGCAAAATCGCCCAGCACTCGTACCCACACAGACTGGCCATTGCAGTGATGTCGCTGAGTGCGTCCGACGAATCGCATGGCATCCAGCAGTGAAGGGGCGGTGCATATGCCATCGAGCATTTCCCGACTGTACGCTTTCAGCGGACTTTCCCACGCAGCCCGCCAGCCGACATCGGGTATGCCTGTTTCATCCTTAATCAACTGAAGCAGGCGATACCAGCTGGGTGTTGGGATGAAAGCGGAAGGATCGTCGAGTAGGTTTCCAGGTAGGTGGGACTTGCGGATCAGAGATTGGGGATCAGCACACACCCGCTGAGCGTATTTTACCGTCGGAAACAGGAGTCCCGCTTGAGACAGTGGAACGTCTCGGCGTCGATGTAAACACTCGCGGGCGACAGTCGCCATAGATCAGATGGTTCTCTTTGTGCTGGCAGCTTCAATTACGCTCCAGCCTCTTGATCAGACTAAAGGATTTGAACTCGACAATACCTAGAGAATGACACATAAACAATCGAAGTCGAGTGAGTGCGGTTTGTGCGGAATATTGAGGTTGGCCGCGGGCAGGGATGAGCGACTGCAGGTACGATGGAGCGAAAAGCGCCCTGATCACGCCCTCGTAGCCGTGCCGTATCGCGACGGTTGGTTCTACATTGATGAACGTGATCAGGCAACCAAGTACTACTTTCGATTGTTAACCGGGGTCTGGTCAGCAGCAATTGCCGACAGCACGCTTGCTAACCCTGCGCCTATACTCACTGTGCCGGTGGGCGGTTGAACCTGAACCAGAGCCAGTCGCAGGCAGCTTCGAACAGAGGCTGCCGAGACCAGCAGCCACCTGTAACTAGAGTCCCAACACCAGCTTCGACATGATGTTGCGCTGGATTTCATTTGACCCGGCATAGATGCTGACCTTCCGCGTGTTGAAGTAATCCTGCGCGATGCCATTGATCCCTTCAGGACCAACCGGGGTGAAGTTGTCACCCTCCACCGGCACGGACCCATCAAACGCCAGTCCATAACTGCCTGATGCTTCAAGCGCCAGTTCAGTCACCGCCTGCTGCAGTTCTGAGCCCCGGGTTTTCAGCAGTGAAGATTCTGGTCCGACATTCTGTCCTGCGGACAGGGCACTCAGAATTCGCAGCTCGGTGAACTCCAGCGCCAGGACCTGAATCTCCACGTCTCGAACTCGCGCAATGAAATCTTCATCGTTGATCAGCGTTCCGCCCGTGCCGTTCTGCTGGTCGGCGGCAATTGATCGGACATGGTCTAGAGAGCGTTTCAGCGTTGGTGAGTAGGCGTTGCCGCGCTCGAACTCGAGCAGGTATTTAGCACACGTCCAGCCTTTGCCTTCTTCGCCAACCAGGTTCTCCTTCGGGACTTTGACATCTTCGAAGTAGACCATGTTGATTTCCTGGAACCCAGGCTGTGGATCGTCAAGTGTGATAATTGGATTGACGCTGATTCCGGGAGTGTTCATGTCGATCAGCAGAAAGCTGATACCCAGCTGACGGATATCTTCATTGCTGGTGCGGACCAGGCAGAAAATCATGTCGGCATGCTGGGCCAGTGTGGTCCAGGTTTTTACGCCATTGACCAGATAATGATCGCCTTTGTCTTCGGCTTTGGTTTTCAGCGAGGCGAGGTCTGAGCCGGAACCGGGCTCGGAATAGCCCTGACACCACCAGACATTGGAGGCCAGAATGTCGGGAAGATACTTGCTTTTCTGTTCGTCCGTGCCGAATTTCATGATCACCGGAGCCACCATGCTCATGCCAAAGGGCAGCACACCGGGCGCGCCAACCCGGGCACGTTCGAGATCGAATATATAATTCTGTGAAGCGGTAAAGCCCGCTCCACCGTGCTCTACCGGCCAGTTGGTGGCCGCCCAGCCTTTTTCGGCCAGTTTCTGCTGCCAGCGGACTATGTCGTCTTTAGACATCTTCTCCAGCGCGCTGCGGGATTGGCGTTCGCGCATTTCCGCCGGCCAGGCCTCGTCCAGCCAATCTCGAACTTCCTGCTGAAACTTTCGATCTTCTTCGTTGAAGCTGAAATCCACGGCTACCTCGGTGCAATTAAATCCAGGCCGCTATCATCGCAAATCCGGGGGGTAGGCTCCAAGGGATTAAGTCAGACGATCTAACTACGTCTATTTTTAACTTCTGGCCGATATCTTGATTGCGACCACCGCTCCAGATCTTTATAGTGCGCCCGCCGAAAGTCGGGCATTCAGTCCGCCTTCTTACAAAAAACGCAATTTGAGGATTCCCGATGACCGACAAGCAGTTCCCGTCGAGCCAAACCACCAACGAAGTCGCCGTGCAGCAAAGTAGAGCCGCCCGCTGGATCGAAGATCCTTTTGCATCTGTGATTGCCGGTATCATCGTGCCGACCTTTGCCGTTGTCCTGCTGCTGTCATCAATGGCTGGTCTGTCCAGTCTGCTGGCTGCCTGAGCGGAAACTGTCCTCACGATAGACCGGAGCATTCGCTGCGGTCACTGAGTCTTCTTGATCACGCACTCGTCACCATTGCAGGTGACAATCTCCATCTTCCCGAATACATGCATCTGCACCATCAGGGTCACGGCTATGCCCGCGATCATGGCGGCATAAGCAACCAGTGCATGAACCGAGAGATGGGGCAGATCCTGCAGGATGAGTTTGCCGTTGCCGCCCGGCACCAGCATCGCTCCAAATCCCATGATGAATCCGCCAGCCAGATTTCGTTGCCACATACTGCGTGCGAAATTAAACCTGAATTGCCGATTGGAAAAAGCGGAAACAAACGCACCGACCAGTAGTGCGATCAGCAGATAGAAGGCGCTGGTGCCCACGAAAGCTGTATCAGTATCGCGGGCGTAGTAGTCCAGGATCTTGCTCGAGTAAGCCCAGCGACCATTGAAGAGATAGAGCAAACCGGACGTCATGCCCATGAAGGCAGCAGCACTGGAGAGTCGATAGCGTTTTCGAGAGATTGAATTGATCACGCCTGCGCGGACTGCCTCAGTCGAGATTCGACTCAATTCGATGATCGCCCACAGACTGAGCAGAATCAGAAACAGGGGAGGGATAGTGGCGAAGTCCAGAAAATATGGATTGGTGGATAGCACGGGCAGACTCAAGTCCACCCTGTTTGCCAGGACGGCTCCCGCAATAAAAGCCGGAAGTGTGGCAGCCAGGTGCAGTTCGCCCTGAGCCAGTTTCGAGATTGTTGAGAAACTGCAACCGCCATTGATCGCGGCACCCACCCCGAACAGGAATCCGCCGATAATGACCGTGCTGGTTAACATCGGTGGTAAGTAGGGCTGCAGGCGTTCAGGTGCGAAGAAGCCAGCTAAGCAGTTGATCAACAGGACCCAGCCAACAACTTTCGCGAAGCTGAGAAAGGTCCGCGCCGTACCGGTGGTTATGACTTCGCCAACGGCGGCCACTGTGCATACACCCGCCCGGTGGGCTGCAAAGCCGAACGCGAATGCCAGCAGGATGGAGAGGATGAGGATTGTCATTGGCTTTTCTGCCGATTCTGGACGTCCTGAAGAAACGCTTTGAGTTCGGGGGAGTTCCGCAGAACTTTCCGGCCCGCCGCAATCAGGTGATCGACCTCTTTGTCACTCAAGCTGAAACTGGTGCCGATGTTATTCAGGTATTCGCGCTCAGCATCATCTTCCACCTGATTAAATCCAACCTCAACAAAACTGAAGGTCACCTTGCGATCCGGTGTAGAAGCCTTCTGCGCCTGCTGACTGAAAACTTCCCGAACGATCGTCACCGTGTCTTCGCTGTAACGGCTGATCTGATCGGAACTGACGCTGCTGATCACCTCGAACAGCGACGGTGCATACTGTTCCAACTGCCACTTGGCGTCGTGGTGAGCACGTGCGTCTACAGAAATGATCAGAACGTTTCGAGCCTTTTTGTGATGCTCACTGTTAAGCGGAGAGTCCGGTGCGGTGACGATATTGAGACCGTCGTAGTAGGCGCGCAAACCCAGATTATCGGAGATGCCGCCATCAACCAGATGCAGCCAGGGTCGTTCTTTCCGGTCCAGATATGCTTGCACCTGCTGGGCCTGTCGTTTGCGCGGTGTCAGGGTGTTGTCATTTAAAGCGGCGGTTATCCAGTCAGCGGGCTTATAGCCGCAGTCACCAGCGAAGCTTTCTAAAGTGATAGGCGACAACACGACAGGAACCGCTGAAGATGCGGCGACCGCCCGCGATACCGGGTAACTGCCGTAGTCTGCACAAATGAGATCGAAAACCTGGGGCATCAGGGGAAACCGCGAGCCGGTTGCCAGATCCGTGGTATTTAGAATGACCAATGGCGCACTGGGTTTATGAAAGCTCGACAGTGTTGCTCCATCGAATAGAATTTTGTCGTAGTAATCGGCGGCCAGATCGGATCTTCCGTAACTCTGACTCAACAGTTTTGCCCAGTTGATCGGATTGAACAGTTTGCGGAAGAGCGCGCCTTCGACGTTTTTGCGCAGAAAGTCCGGCTCGAAATCAGAAAATATTTTTTCGCCGTGTAACGCGAAGTACGCAGCGGTGAAACTGCCTCCCGAGACCGACGACACCATGTCGATTTCCTGAATCAGCGTTCGTGATGGCGATCCTTGTGAGATCACAATCTCATTGAGCTCTTGCAGCACGCCGTAGGCGAGCGATGAAGCACGGCTGCCACCACCGGAGAAGGCCACCATCACCAGCAGCTCGGGATCGCGATCTCCCTCTATCTGCGCAAACTCCAGATCGGATCGGTCTGGCGTCCACTTGGCCAGAGGTTTGTCTACCGCTGTGTGTTGAGCGCAAGCGGTTGCGCAAAGCAACACACAGGCAAGACTGAGACCGCGTAGTGTGCGGGATGGCAGCCAGCGTAAACCGTTCTGCTGAGTCATCCCGCTTGCGATGCCAGAGTTCTCCTCTAGTTCCAGTAGTATGTAAATTCCAATGTCACCGCATAGGGTGAATCAGTTTCACCCGCCACGCGGCCGCGTGGGCTGAGCTCACTGAGTGGACCGGTATCGATGGGCGCATCACCAGTGTTGAATACCGACAGGTTCAGATCGTAGCTGTGATTATTGGCCCTGGTGTAGTGAATGCCGGCACCGGCACCGTAGACCTTGTCCAACGCAAAAGAAAAGGTGCGATCTTCATCTTCAACAGATTGTTCCACGTAGATCGCACCAACGCGACCCTCCATGCGATCGGAGATCGGAAAGCCAAAGCCTGCCGAGACAATCCAGAAGTCCTGGAAGTTCGGGTCTGTCTCGCTGAGTTCGTCACCCTCCACGCTCAGCTCGGTCAGGCCAAACTCGCTGAATTCCACCCAGATAGCATCGAGCGTCGCCGACCAGCCGTTATCAAACTCGTGAAACAAGCCCATTTGAACATGCTGCGGCACTCGGATAGCGGCGTCGATATCGTCCCCTGCGTCGTTGATTGCGTCTACCACGTCCTGCGGCAACGACGAACGACCCAGCTTCACTTTCGGGTCTTCATCGGGTTCCACTTCCGAGTTCCAGTTGACTGAGAAGCGGGTTTTCGGCGACAACTCCACCATCATGCTGGCTATCGCCCCCACGGCGACGCCTTCTGCTTCCATTCTGAGCCTGGCGTCCGGCTCGTCCAGGCCAAGGCTGTTCACCTGAGTGGTGGAATCCGCAGTAGAACCCATGATCGTAATGCCGCCACCCAGTGACAGCCAGTTGGTGACTGGATAAGCGATCGTCGCATTGGCGGAGACAAAAATGAGATCGAACGAGTCACTGTAATAGCGACCGGACCAGTTGGGACCGTTGCTTGCGCCGAATCCCGCTGGGACCATGAGCGAAAGGCCAAGGCGCCAGTCCTCGGCGAACGGTCGCACGTAGTAGAGCGACGGCACAGCCATTATGTCGGGGTTTCGGGGGTCGCCACCAGACACCGTGGTCAAGTCTTCGTCAACTTCGAATTCGCCAAAACTCTGCGCAAGAATAACCTGCGCGACCAGCTGGCTGTCATCTAGACGTGTCATGCCGGCGGGTGCAAGTACTGCTGTCTCGGCGCTGTCTGCGATCCCGAACAGTCGCGTGAACGCGGGGCCTCCAGCCTGAGCGGTGCTGCAGAGTAATATAGAAACAGCGGCTGCACCCAGAACTCTGATGATTCGATTGTCTGGTAAGTCGCTCATCCGCTCGCTCCTGTTTTCAATGATCATCAATCCGGTTTTCAGCCAGCTCCAATATGCTTCATGCGAAACCCGAGAACGAACTCCAGGTACGCTCGATGGTCCAGAACGCTGCGATTCCGCCAATCAGATAGGGAACCGTATATGCTACGGCGGTCTGCAGACGTTGCGCGGTGATCCGTCGCAGCACCCACAACGCACTCAACACCACCGCAATAAACAGCAGTTGCCCGGTCTCCACACCCACATTGAACATCAGCAACGCCAACGGCACTTCATGTTCCGGCAGGCCGATTTCCGCCAGCGCTCCGGCAAAACCGAGGCCGTGGAACAGACCAAAACCAAAAGCAATGATCCAGGGTAGTCGTTCGGTGAGCCCGACCACACCGCGACGTTTGTGGACAATCTCTGCTGCCAGGAAAACGATGCTCAAAGAAATGATTGCTTCCGTAGGTGAAGACGGCAAGGTGAAGAGATTAAGGCTTGCCAATGCGAGGGTGATGCTGTGAGCGACTGTGAAGGCGGTAACGGCTTTCAGTAGCTGCCAGGTGCCGGATACTATCAACAATAGTGCCAACACAAACAGCAGATGATCAGCCCCCTCGAGAATATGTATGGTGCCCATCTGCCAGTAAGAGCCCGCCACCTGCCACTTGGATGCCCGCTCGGGGATCACAAATGACGGAGACTGCGGCCGCAGTACTGAAGAGTGAGTACTGCCATCCACCAGCGAAATCTGCAGCAGCACGTCTACCGCCAGCGCACTCAACCCTTCAATGGCAATCGTCTCACCCACCAGCGACTGCCCATCAGAGTGGTAGCTGCCAGTCTCGACCACTGCACCGGGCACCAGTCGTCGAGAAGGTGGGCCGACGGCCTTAAGGAATTCCGGCAGCTGCGGCAGCATCGGCAACTGGCGATCGCCGAGTGTCGGCACCTTCCAGGTGATCTCGAACCAGCCGGGCTCTATTTCTTTTATTTCCAGAAGTCCCGGGCGCATTTCGTCGGCGTGCAGATCAGCAGTTGGCAACATCGCGCCAAGCAGCGTCAACAGAGCAAACAAGGCAACTTTGAGCGTCATTATGCGTTTATCCCTCTGCTGCCGAGGATGGCTCCGAGGATGTCACTGGCGTGTCCGCTTCCGCATTCTCCTCAGCGTCTGCCAGATCAGCGGCGGCACGGGCTGCCTTCGGGTCGAGCAACAGCACGCTGGTCTCTTCTATAGTCACCTCGTAACGATCCAGCAGATTGGCGATGAACTGCTCGTTCAACTCATCCCGGGTTTCCTCCGCCCAGTCCAGACGAACTCGATCCTCCAAGTCGACGAACACCGGGTCTTCGGGCAACCGACGGTCACTCACCAGCACTACGTGCACGCCGTAACCCGACAACACCGGCGCCTGCCAGCGCCCCGGCTCCAGTTCTTTGACGGTTTCAACAAAGCCGCTGCCAAATGCCTTCGCCAGCTCAGCTTCTGTGTGTTCCGGGTAGTAGCTCTGCAGCATGAACGGATCGCCATAGTCGTTGAGGTTTTCCGGCAGGCCGTCGATAGCGTTGAGTTCGTCTCGGATGATCTCAGCCTCCTCGAGGGCCTGCACATCGCGACTATCGGGGTCTAGATAGATGTGGGTCATCGTGTAGAGCACAGGATCGCGGTAACGGTCCTGGTTTGCGTCAAACCATTCCGCCAGTTCTTGCGGATCAGGATCTGTCGGCGTCAACAGATCTTTGGTAAGGAATTCCAGCTTCTGGGCGAGACGCCGGCGAATAACGGTATCGCCTTTATCGAGGCCCATGGCCACCGCTTCTTTGGCCAGTACCTGCTCCTGAACGTAGGCGCGCAACAACCCATCGAGTTCTTCACGGGTAGGCGGCCGGTTCCAGCGGCTGGTCCAGTTATCCGACATCCATTTAATTTCGCCGGCAGTGATCGTGATGGTGCGTTCATCTGCCGCTTCATCCTCAGCACCAGCGATCGAGTAGACACCATAGATGACCGCGCCAATAAGCACGAAGTGAAACAGCGGCTCTTTCAGCACGCGCACGAGACGATTATTCAACGACCTTTGCTCTATCAGATAATTTTAATACGGCAGGTACGCTACCAGACAGCAGCCGAACCGCAAGGTTGGGATGGGCCCGGTCAAAGACCGGGCCCGGCAGCAGTCTACTGAATGTGTTGCGACCGATCCGAAGTCTCAGAGCCCAGGGACTTTGCCGCACTTGGATGCGGCGTGTACCAAATTGGCGATGAGTAGGCTCGTTCCTGGATCGTCGAAGGCACCGCTGCCGGTGGCTCAACGCCCAGTTTGACCGCATCGTACGTACTCCAGCGCGGCGTTGGCACTTCCAGTACCCGCACGTAGTAGACGGCTTTCTGGCCCGGGTCAAAATCCGGGTCGGTCCAGACCGCAGACAATTGTGTGTCACCCGAATCATTGGTGTAGGTGGCCGTTTTCACGTCCACCGTGTTGCGCACCGGTGCCAGCTTGCCCGTTTGGGTATCAACTTCGCGATTATCCGACCAGGCAACGTCATAGATCTTTTCCGCCGGGAAGCCGGTCCGCAGGTTGGACCACCCCTTGATGATCTGAACGCGGTCAAGATTGCCGCTTTCAGGATCTTTCTGTGCCCAGACAGCGAAGGTCGGCGCCTTGGTGTTATCAGGCTTCGCCGGCAGGTCCTGGCCCATGGGCACACCACCTTTGTACGCCTTGTCGACAAAGTTCTTGTCCTTGACCAGGTTGCTCGGATAGTCCCAGCCGCCGAAAAAGCGCAGCCGAATCATGGTACCCGTGGTGCCGTAGGTTTCTTTGCTTTTCATGCCATCCCAGATGCCCGCGCGGGTATTCTCTGTGGCCCAGACGGCGGTGGTACCAGCACTGGAGACGGTGAAGCCGTTCTCCCCGGTCGCGTTTGGCGCCGGGTTCAGGCGTTTCTGCGGCGTGTCGTCCAGGTTGCCGTGGGAGCCGTTCCAGTCCCACTCCTCATTGCCCTGGTAGCCGGAGTGCACATCAGCGCCTGCAACCACGCCCATTTTGTAGGGATTGAAGCCCACCTCGTTTTCGATCTTCATACCTTCGACCAGGCCCTGTCGGTAGTAGCCACCTTTGATCTGCGACGGCGTGCCGAGGCTGATCAGGCTCGGGAACGGTTCAAAATTGGCGAACTCATCGTTGGGCGAAAGCCACGGATGGGCCTCCGAGTTACCCTTGGTCTGATGGATCTCAAATAGCGGTTCATTTTCACTCTGGCGCTGCGCATACCGTGTATCCATATAGACGCCCAGGTTGCGCGAAGCGTATTTCTTATCCCTTGGCGTGCCCATAAACATCCGATCCGAAAACATCCAGCCATCCGATACATTGGAGTTATGCGGGATAGCAAAAACATCGACGTCTTCCTGTTCGCGCTGTATTTCGAGATAGGTCCAGAGATCCTGCGGCAACACCGAGTCGAAGGAGGAGAACGGAACCGTCGCTGGTTTATCCTTGAAGAACACGTTGCGGTGCATGTTGGCGCCGTTCGGGATTGAGGTCCATTCGTATGCATAGAGCGCGGTGAACTTGCCCGGATCGTTGTGCGCATCCGCTGTCTTGATGAACCTCTGCCACATATCTTTACGTAATTCCGATGTGACGTACTCGGGCAATGGCTCGGCTTGCACAAGGGTCTGTATCAACTTTTGAACAGCAGGGCCCGCTTTCGAAGGGTCTTTTACCCCCGCGACGATCTGCTTGGCGAAGTCCGACTTGGAGAGCTCGCTCTTCGGGTTAGCAAACTCCTTCAGCACACCGTAATACTCCGCATGGTCGGTGATCGCGACGAAGTCATAGGGCGTCCGACGTTGCATCGGCGTGCCATTGGTGGAAAGCTTGACCTTTTCGCCTTTGGCAAAGCGATAGGCGTCGTTCCAGGTTGCGCTGACGCCGATAGTGAAGGCATCGAACGAATTACGTGTGTGCATGTGCTGTTCGCCGAAGTAGACGTTCTTCAGCGGGTTCGCACCACGTTTGTCACGACCAGGCTCGCCAACAGACTCGGCCGCCCAGGCACCAGCGCTCATCAGAACAGCGGCTAGCATTACGGGAAGCCGGCCGAAACGGGCGCCTGGATTGGACTTTCTGGTGAACACATCAGACATTGTGAATCCTTCCTTAGACATGAGTGATAACAGTAGAGCTGCGCTGGTTGTCTTTTATTCGTTGTTCGTTGTTTGAGACGGGAATATCCGGGCCTCTTTCGAACCGCACATTGTCCCTAGTATGCAGCCAGTGGCTATGCAGTTTTCGCATCAGTGGATGATTGTCGCCGAGGCGGACCTGGAATCGGCTTCTACCGCGATGGCAGGCCGGATTTTACCTGGTTTGGAGACGCAGCGAGCGTTTCAGACGGGGATTCACCAAACAGTTGTCGATATTCCACCGCCATGCGGCCGAGCTCTGTGAAACCCCAGCTGCTGCCAACTTTAGTGATGGATGTGGCTTCAGCCGCTGATCGCCGCAGATCCTTGCGCACCTGATTCAAGCGCATGCGTCGCAAATACCTTGTGGGTGGGAGGCCAAACGAATCCTGGAACGCACTTTCGAGTGTCCGCTGACTGGCGCCCAGCTGCTTAGCCAGTTCGGGAATGACCACGGGGTGGCGGAGGTTGCGGGTGATCTGAAGCGCTCGTGTCAGTATTTCGCGTCTGAAATTCTGGTCAGATCGGTCATTTTCAGCCGTCTCTACACGAATAATGCTGTTCAGCAGCTTGCTGATTTCCCTGTCGATTCGCGCCGCGATCCTGGCACCCTGGTCCGCCGTGTTGGATTGCTGGTAGCGGTCAGTCAGTTGGTGAATGGCACGATTAAAAGCAGTGTGCAGCGTCGGGTCGCAGGAAATCGTGTGCTGATGGGATAACAGCGCGTCCGCTCGCTCTTCTCCAACGACGCTTCCCAGGTTCTGGTAAGGGATAAGGATCACCGTATGACGGCCACTGGCTATGAAGTCCATTGCTTCTTTCGAGTGTTTAATAGCCAGTTGCTGGTGGCTGAGTTGTGAACCATCCCAGATGAATTCCGGCGCAGAGTTCGCGCCCAACATCAGATAGCCCTCTGGGCTCTCGCCTTCTACCTGCAGCGATCGATTCCAGTGTTCGGTGTAGAGCAGAAAACTGTCTGTCTGCAGGTACCGCAGGTCAGCGTGAAAAGCGCCTTTGGAAAGCTGACTGAAGTTGACCTGCCACAACGGAGCGAGGGCTTCGCTGTGTTGTTCGAAATCGTGCGATTCGATAGCCCCGGAGTTCAGGTCCGCGCTCATTTCTCCGATGTCCGGAAGGTATATTGGAACTGGATAGCTATTATTTCACGTCTGCGCGCGAGCTGCGAATATTGCATAGCCATGAGCCGGGCTACGAACGAACATACAGGTATCAACTTTCCGGTTCAGGGATGAAAGAATCATGACAAATAGTCGTCCGTTCGCGCTTGTGTGTCGACTCCGTTGGACTATCAGGAAAACTACGACGATTGCACTGGTGGCTCTTGGGGTAATCAGCACGGCAGCTACCTGGGCCGCTGACTCCTCAGGAGAACCCGGTCGCAGCAGCGGCAAAGCCAACCCGCTCAAGAATGCCTATTTTGGCGAGCAGCATCTACACACGGCAGATTCGCCGGATGCCTTTGCAATGGGCACCCGCAACAGCCAGGACGATGCCTTCAGGTTCTGCAAAGGTGAACCGATCAAGAAGTCCACCGGGGGTGGTTATACCGTTCAGAAGAAGACGCCTTATGACTGGTGTGCGGTAACTGACCACGCTGTGATGATGGGTCTGTTGCCGATGACCCTCGACAAAAGCAGTCCGCTCTACAAGACCGAAGTTGCAGACCTGATTCGTACTGGTGACCCCAAAAATATGGACAAAGCTTTCGGGATCATCATGGCCGATGTGCAGAAAGGTCATCCTCCCCCTGGCTTCGACGACAAAGCCCTGGAGATATCTGCCTGGGAAGCCAAGAAAAAGAACATGAACAAACACAACGACCCGGGCAAGTTCACCACCCTGATTGCGTTCGAGTGGACGTCCATCCCTTATGGCCAGAATCTGCATCGTAATGTGTTCTTTCGCGACGACGTAGGCCCCCAGATGCCGTTCTCCACGCTGGATTCTGATCGGGCGGAGGACCTTTGGACCTATCTTGAGGTGCAGCGCGACATGGGGCATGAGACCTTCGCTATCCCACACAACTCCAATGTCAGCAACAGCCTGATGTTCCCGACCGTGAACTCCTACGGACAGCCAATCAACAAAGCCTGGATGGAACGACGCGCAGCCAATGAAGTGGCGGTGGAAATTCTGCAGACCAAAGGGCAATCAGATGCCCATCCGGCTTTGTCTCCACATGATGAGTTTGCCGACTTTGAAAGCGGCTTCAAGCACATGCTCGGCACAGGCGGTGTGGTCAGCAAGATTGATTACAGCTACGTGCGCAATGCGCTGATAGACGGTGTCGGCTGGCAGGAGTTCCAAGGCGCCAACCCGCACAAGTTCGGCATTGTCGCTGGTGCGGATGCGCACACGTCTTTCTCCGATAACGAAGAGTTCAACTACACCGGAGTCCATGGCGTGAATGACGCAACCGCGGAGACCCGTCTCTCTGGCGCCGGTCAGACGGCGGGCGAGGCAGCGGTGATGTTCGGCACACCAGGGGCGACTGGGGTATGGGCGCCAGAGAATACCCGTGCCGAAATCTTCGATGCGATCAAGCGTAAAGAGACCTTCGGTACCTCAGGACCGTTGATTAAAGTCCGCTTCTTCGGTGGTTGGGATTACGCTGAGGACCTCGACAAAGATACTGACTTTGTAAAGAAAGCCTACGCGGACGGCGTGCCGATGGGTAGTGATCTGCCGGCTATGCCGAAAGGTACCAAAGCGCCGACGTTTGCGGTTTGGGCAATGAAAGATCCGGACAGCGGCAACCTCGACCGGGTTCAGATCATTAAAGGTTGGTATCACAACGGCTATCCGTGGGAACAGATTTATGACGTTGCCTGGTCAGATGATCGTAAAAGGGCTGGAACTGACGGGGAAATAGTCAAGATTGTCAGCACCGATGGGGTTCGTGTTTCGACCAACTACCATACCGTCCCGGCTGGTCAGTTACCGCCGGTGGGCAATACAGTTGATGTGAAGAACGCCACCTACACCAACACCATTGGTGACACACAGCTGAGCGCAGTATGGACGGATCCGGACTTCGATCCGTCTCAACATGCAGTTTACTACGTGCGGGTTCTGGAAATTCCTACACCGCGCTGGTCTACCTATGATGCCAAGGCCTTGGGTGTTTTACCGCCTGCCTCAGTCCCAGCAACGATTCAGGAACGAGCCTGGGCGTCACCGATCTGGTATACACCCGATCCGAGCGTAGCTAAGAAGGCAGTTTCCTATCCGGGGCTGCGCAACTACCTTCCTGAGTAGAGGCTTACGCCGCGCACCGACATCAGTACACAAACAGCTCATGGGCAATCTGGAGTGTATTTGGTAATGACTAACATCCACAGAGATCGAAATCGCCACACCAGCCACCGGGCAATCGGAGCCGCCGGCCTGCTGCTGCTGTCTTCGCTGTCCCCTAATGCCGTGCAGGCAGGAGCCCTCTACTTCCCGGAGATGAGCAGTGCCTCCGAAGCTGGTTATGCCGGAGCCGGAATGGTTGCCCGTGCCAACGATGCCGGCACCGCGTTTTCCAACCCGGCAGGTATGACCCGCTTCGACGAGCCACAGATGCTGGCGGGCGGCACCGGCGTCTATATTGATGCGGGCATCAGGCTCAACGAAGGCAACACGGCGGACGGCAAAAGCGGCAGCGTTAACAAACGTGTCGTGCCGGCTGGTTCTTTTGCCTACGTTCGACCTATCTCAGACAAGGTTGCCGTGGGCGTGAGCGCGCACAATTACTTCGGCCTGGCAATTGACTGGAAAGACGACTGGGTGGGCCGCTACAGCTCTGTCAGCATTGCTCTACTCGCACCGCAACTGCAACCGTCAATTGCCTACAAGGTGAACGACTGGTTGTCAGTGGGGGCGGGTGCAGCAATCACCATGGGTTATATGAAAGAAAAACTGCGGGTCGCTCCTGTGCAGCCCGATGGGCGTGATGGCAAGCTGAGGATCTCTGACACCGCCTGGGCGGTGCAAGGCAATCTGGCCATGATGATCGAACCTTCCGATCGCACCCGCATCGGCATTCGCTGGTTGTCTGAAACGGATCTGGACTTCAAAGATTCGCCCGACCTATCCGGACCCGATCTACCGAATTTACCGGGTTTGGGGCTCGACGGTATTGATCTGGGCATCACCATGCCACAGACGTTGAATATCGGTGTACACCACCAGTGGAATGACAATTTCGCGCTGCTTGGTAGTGTCGGCTGGGAAGAGTTTTCTCAGTTCGGCAGAATACAGGTAGGTGTCGACGACACCGGTGTTGGTACCACCCTCGAAGAGGATTTCCGCGATGTCTGGAGTGTGGGCTTCGGTGCTGAGTACAAGCTGCGACCCGATTGGGAACTGACTGCGGGTTTTAATTTTGACTCCTCAATGTCATCCGATCGCACTCGGCCGATTGTTATTCCACTGGGCAAAATGTATCGCTACGGCGTGGGGTTCAAACACCAGCGCCCCAGCGGCAGAACGCTGAATGGCGGCCTGTCCTGGATCTATGAAGGCAATCTGGGCATCCCGGAAAACAATGGCGTAGACGTGACCTACACCAACGTCAGCATCTGGGTTGCTTCGCTGAGCGTCAGCTTCTGAAAAGCAAACCCAAGAGAACAAGTCCAAAGCAGTTAGATAAGAGGCAGCGTCCACTACCGGTGACTGCCTCATAGAGGATTGATGTTACGTTACCTATTGCTTGCATTGCTCACGCTGACAGGTGGACTCGCTTTCAGCGACACCAATCAGGATTTTCAGCAGTGGTCGCTGTTTTTTCTCAACCACGACTTTGATGAACGCTGGGCGGCCAGCATGCAGGTGGAAAACCGCACTGCGCAGGATATGAGCCGCCAGGACCTGTTGATTCTCAAGCCGGGCGGCTACTACCGCTTTTCTGATGAGTTGAACTTCGGCGTCGGTGTGAAGTACCAGAAAAAAGACGAAGCCCCCAATGAGCGCGGGCTCTGGCAGGAAATTTTCTACACACCAAAATGCTGTGGAAAATTCGACTGGACCCACCAGGTTCGGCTGGAGGAGCGGTTTGTCGGCGGTGTGAACGGTGTTGTGCCGCGGTTACGCTATCTGGCGCACGTAACCCATCCCATTGGTGACAAAGGCCGCTACCTTGTGGCTCAGAATGCCACCCGTTTCAATCTCACCAGCAGAAGTAAAGGCCCGCCAGACGGATTCGAGCAGAACCGGTTGTACTTCGGTATGGGTTTCAAACCCCTGCCAACGATGCGTTTCGAAATCGGCTATCTCTGGCGCTTTCAGCGCGAGCGCGACAGCAATGATCGCAGCGACCATGTACTTCGGTTGCAGTTTCTGTTCGACACAAAACGTCAACCGCCGTCGCATGGCGGCAATTAGTGGAACACTTGAATTACAGATTGCCGGGAACCAACACCGAGGTTAGCCGTTATGAGACGTTCCTGGAGTTCGTATTTGCTGCTACCAATTGCACCGCGTAAAAGAATGCTCGCAACAGCCGATATGGCGCCAGATGGCTAGATTCCGACACGCATATCACTCAGAATCGCTCGCAGAGCTGAGGCGGCAAATCTGCTCGCGATCGATAGACCACGGAGTTCTGAATATGGAAAGACTTTTGAAACATCTGGCGGTAATGGTAGCTCTGATCGCTGGATTCAGCGCCGGTTCAGTCATTGCTGATGACTTAGGCGAAGCCGCGACCAACCCGGTTTCGAATCTGATCCAGTTCCGGATGCAGAACGCCTACACGCCGAGCAATTACAATGCTGATTCCTGGGGCAACGCGGCCACTATTCAGACAGTTGTGCCACTGCCGTCTGTTTCGGACCGCTTCGACAGCCTGAAGGGCATCGTCACGCGTACGACTGCAGCCTACGTCTCCACTCCGGAGCTGAATGGAGTCGGACGCAAACATGCCATGGGTGATACCAATTTTCTTGGCTTCGCAGTTCCAAAAGCCGCGCCTAAGAAAACGGTTTGGGGCATCGGTCCGGCAATCAACATTCCAACAGCCGGTGACAATAACTACACCGGATCGGGCTCCTGGCAGGTAGGCCCTGCTGCGGTCGTTATGGTCACTCCGATGAAGGGCCTGCAGGTCGGTGCGCTGGTCTTCCATCAATGGGACGTCTATGACATTCGCTCCGACGCGCCGGATGTCAGCAAAACATTCATCCAACCGATTCTGACCAAACACTTCGATAAGGGCTGGTATGTGTCTTTGCCCGATCAACCGCAAGCCTATGATTGGGAGGAAGAAAACTGGACATTGAACCTCGGCGCCGTTCTCGGTCGAGTATTCCCGGTGGGCGGGCAGCCGATGCAGATATTCGGTGGGGTCTACTACAACTCGGAGGACAACGACGACATACCTGCGGCGGAGTGGACCTTCAAATTTCAGGTAGGCTGGCTGTTCCCGCAATAGCGGCTGGATGATGAAGGTGATGAAAATGAAAGATATGAAACGACTACTAGCTGCTCTGTTGCTGACGGTGCTTGCCGGTTGCAGCTCAGCGCCAACAATGCCTCTCCCGGCCGGTCTCACCGAGTCTGGAACCGTGACAATCAGACAAGATCAACTGATGCACGCCGCGGCTGGCGTGGCAGGCGAAGGCACGCTGGTTTTCGAAGGCTGGCAACACACGTTCACGTTAGAGGGCGCGAAGATAGATATCGTCAACGCGGACGGCGTGATAGTAAAAGGTGTGGTTTACAATCTGGACACAGTTGAGGAATTCGCTGGAACCTTCAACCCCAGTAAATCTGAGTTCGAAGCCGGCGAGGGGCTTGTCGGCGTGTGGGCGAAAAACGAAAATGGCGTGGTCATCCACTTGAGCTTCAGGGGGGAGGATATCCAGGTAGACCTGGCGGCGAAAAACGGTGCGAAAGTTATCTTGAAGTAGAACCGTTCACGGTAGACGAGTTCGTAGTCCTTTTTTCGAGTTGTAGTAGACCGCGCTGAAAATCTGCATCGACCGATAGCCCAGGGGAAAGATGGTGCCGACCTGGGCACCGAGGTTCGTAGTCCAGACAGCCTTCTCGAAGTCATACGATTGCGGTAGATCAGGTGCGCCCACATCCCAGCCACCATTGAAGTGCCTGGTGAGGGTGGTCTGCAGGTTCAACACGCCGCCGAATCCTGCCTTCTATACCTTGCTATGCTGAGGAGCGTTCCGAAACTGTATTGGCGACTGCATTGCGGGCAGCAAATCACGGGTCTATTAGATGACGGACGCAAACACATTGCACCAAAAAGGTGAAGCTTCCAAAACTGATTCTATCGCGTCGACTACAACACGGATGACCTTTCCGCTGTTTGCTATCTTGTTTGTCGTTCTGTTTATCGTGCTGATGTTGATGGAACCGACCGTGCCGGATCGCATCCGGTTGTTAACCGGGCCGGAAGGCAGCCCCTACCATGAACTCGGCAGTCGCTACGCCACGGAGATTGGATTACGCGGACTCGAAGTAGACGTGATCGAAACCGACAGCGATTTCGACAACATTCGCCGTCTTGCCGCCGACAGTGACAATACCGTCGCGATTGTTCCTTCAATCATCGCTATGGCCATGGATTCGGAAGACGATATCAGCTCTTTTGTTTCCTACGGCAGCATCGGCTTCGCACCGCTGTGGTTGTTCTACCGAACCGAACTGAATATCGCGCGTTTTGCCGAGCTCGCCGGACATACGCTTGCCACGGCTGGAAGAGGCACCGTCAGCGATGCACTGGCACGCAGGCTGGTTGATCTGCACAGCATTACTGACCAGGTCGAGATTCAAGCACTCGATCAGGCGGCGCCTGGCGGGTTGTCCGAAGTGCTGACCAGCGGTGGGGTTGATGCGCTATTTCTTTCGGGCTCCGGACGATCGGAAGTGATCCAGCATCTGCTCCACGCAGACGGCATAGCCCTGTTGTCATTCGATCAGGCGGCCGTCTATACGGCGAGAATTCCCGGTTTAGCGACGCTCGAAGCACCGCACGGTATTTTCGACCTTGCCCGCGACATTCCCGCCAGGGACTCACAGCTGATCGGTGCGGCGACCAACCTGATTGCCGATCGATCGCTGCACCCAGCTGTTGCCCCCATCTTACTCGGGGCGGCGGCGGACATACGGGCGGAATCGAGTGCGTACTTCCCGGGGTCGTTTCCCAGTGAAGAACACCTGGCATTTCCGCTCGCACCCTCAGCACGGCGCTTTTTTCAACAGGGGGAAACCGGACTGTCTCAATACCTCCCATATCGACTTACCCGCTACCTGAACCACCTGGGTTTTCTGGTGTTGCCTGTCCTTACGGCGCTGGTGCTGCTGCTGAAGCTGGTTCCGATGGTGTTAAAGGCGATTGGCAAGCTACGGCTCGTCGGCCTGTATCGCCAGCTCGAGCAGATTGACCGGTCGAGCGTTGCTGGAGAACGTCCAGCGGTTTTGATGGCCGATCTGGACCGGCTGAACGCCACCACCGCGACCATGATTGTTCCGAGGGCACTGGCACCCGATTACGTGAACTTCCGCCAGGCTCTGTACGATCTCAGAGAGCGTGTGATAGCCCGGTGATGGGCGATGTGGTCGAGCGCCTGGATGCTGCTAACTGGAATCCGAATCGTTGGTGATCAAACCCATTAGTTTGAATCGGTAGTCAGGCTTCATTTCCTGAGAGCCCTGCCAGGCAGCACCGAACAGACTCGCTCTATCTCGTGCCCCCTCTGGGTTCGCGCCCGCATCTTTTAGTACCGCGGTAATCAAATCACCGCGTAACTGGTCTGCACTGCGAACAATTTTTTCTGTCTCGTGGTCTGTTTCTGCCCAGCTGCGCATCGCGGCGTCATAGCGGTGTGCTCCTCGCCGCCGGATATTTTTTCCGATCTCGTCGAGGACCTTTCCTGCATCGGCAGCCTGTTCTTTTGCATCACTGATGATGCCCACGATCACCTCGTCGCGCCAGAACGTCTTCAGTTCATCACGAAATCGATCCACCGTTTTGAAGTGCCAGAAGAAACTTCCGGTGCTGACATTCAGCTCTCTTGCCAGTCGTGCTGCGGTCAATGCGCCGGGTCCGTCTGCTACGAGAACTTCCAATCCTCGATGGAGGAAATCTGATCTGTCGAGTCGGGGTTTTGGTGGCTCCATATGGTTCGCCTCTAAAACCGAATGGTGGTTGAACGGTACCATTGGAGCCGATTTTCGAGTGAATTGCACTCGATTCGACCGCCTACCAAATGGTCCGACAAGATCTGGAAAGAGAGTAACGATGAATAGCAGTGTTTCGAAAATGGCCTGGGGAAATGTGTCCGGGGTAGTACTGATAGTGCTGGGATTAGCGGCATTGGGGGTGCACTTCGCGGTCGACGCTCAGGAAGACCGCGGGCAGCCGTTGATCTCTCCCACGGACGCCAGAGATCGTGACTTTTACGCCCCCAACAGCGAGACCCTGGATCCTGACGAAATACGGATTATCGCCTGCGGTACAGGGATGCCAACTCCGCGCCCGGCTCAGGCCGCCGCCTGCTTCCTGATGGAGCTTGGCAATGGTGAAAAATTCATCTTCGATATCGGTGACGGTTCCGTCGAGCGGCTTTTCGCCCTCGGTATTCCGACCGCATTCCTGGACAAGGTTTTCATCGGACACTTACATGGTGATCACTTCGGTGATATTGGTTCGCTGTTTGTGGCAGGTGGCATAGCCGGACGCTTTTCGCCTCTGAGAATCTGGGGTCCTAGTGGCGCCACACCGGAACTCGGTACCGCCGCCGCCATTGATGCGATGGAAAAGATGTTTGCCTGGGACCTCGCGGGTCGTTTGGGGCAGACAGATGTACGCGGATTCACCACTGAAGTGCATGAATTCGATTACCGCAAAGAGCAGATCGTCTATGAAGAGAATGGCGTGGTCATTCGTTCCTTCCCAGCCATCCACGCGATCGACGGTTCTGTCAGTTACTCCCTGGAGTGGAATGGACTGAAAATTGTCTTCGGTAGTGACACCTTTCCCAATAAATGGTTTATCCGGAATGCCAAAAACGCAGACCTCGCCATTCATGAATGTTTCATCGCCGTGCCGGATATGATGTCCAAATTCCGATCAACACCCGAAGCCGCGTTGCAGGTAGGAACTCAGATTCATACCGCCCCGGAAGCCTTCGGCAAGGTGATGAGCATGGTGAAACCGCGTCACGCGGTGGCCTATCACTTCTGGAAGGATACCGATACCACAGGTCCGGTACTGGAAAGTATCCGCACCACCTATGGGGGACCGCTCAGCCTGGCACAGGACTACATGGTCTGGAATGTCAGCAAAGAAGGCATTCGCGAGCGGATGACAATCTTCGATGAACATTCAGTCAATCCGCCGCTGGCGTATCCGGCCATGCCGGTTTCTCCTGACGAACGTGTGGGCTACTCACCGGAAATTGAGGCCGGACGACTGGATATGAGAGACGTGCTCGAGCCTATATATAAGAAGGCTTCGGAAAAGCTCGGTCGAGACTTCCCGTACCCGGAAAACTAGAGCAATAATCCCCGGCGGTAGGTGCTGACGATCCTGGTCGGCATTGGGTCAGTAATGTCGCGCTCGGTGGAAGCAGGCGATATATACTTAGGCATCAAAGATACTGAGACACAGGGATGCTGAATGTGAAGGTACCAAAGAAAGTTGTTCTAACAACGTTTGTGATGGGAATTACCCTTGGCGTGTATTTCGGGGCATCGGGTTCATCGGTGTTTTCTTCTGCCGTAGCCGAAGAGGCTGCAACGGCCGAGTCGGTGGTTTCTCCGGTCAAGGCGCGCGAGCGGGATTATTATTCGCCCAACAGCGAATCGCTCGCTGCTGATGAAATGCGCGTCATCGCCTGCGGCACTGGCATGCCGACCACCCGCGCCGCACAGGCAGCGGCCTGTTTTCTCGTCGAGCTTGGCAACGGTGACAAGTTCATCTTCGACATAGGCAGCGGGTCGGCCGAACGCCTTTCGTCTCTGCAAATCCCTTACGACTACCTTGATAAGATCTTCATTGGACATCTGCACGCGGATCATTTCGGTTCGCTGGGTGAAATGTTCATCGGTGGCGCACTCCTGGGCAGGCAGAAGCCGCTTCGCATCTGGGGTCCTACCGGTCGCACTCCCGAGCTCGGAACTGCGTATGCCGTTCAGAAGATGAAAGAAATGTACACCTGGGACCTCGCCGGCCGCGTGGGGTTGGTCGACTTTCGTGGCTACTCGATCGAGGTCAACGAGTTCGATTACAAGGCCGAAAACGCCGTCATCTATGAGGAAAACGGAGTTACGATTCGTTCGTTTCCGGCGATCCATTCTCTCGATGGACCTGTCAGCTTCAGTCTCGAATGGAATGGGCTGAAATTCGTTTTCGGCTCTGACAGTTACCCCAACAAATGGTTTGTCGAATACGCCAAAGACGCTGATATTGCGATACATGAGTGTTTTGTCGCTGTGCCCGATCTGGTCGGGAAGATGCGCTTCACACCGGAGCAGGCTCTAACGGTCGGCACTCAGATCCATACCGCCCCCGAAGCTTTTGGCAAGGTCATGCAGCAAATTCAGCCACGTATGGCGGTCGCTTATCACTTCTTCAAGGATTTCGATACGACAGCGGCAATAAACGACCGCATCCGCACCACCTATGGCGGTCCGCTGAGCTTAGCCGAGGACTTCATGGTCTGGAACATCACCAAGGACGACATCCGGGTGCGGATGGCGGTCGTGGAGGAGCACACATGGGCACCGCCCCTGGCCAGCGCCGCGCAACCTCCTGGAGGAGATCCTGACAGAGAGAAGTACGGCAAGGAGGTGGGCATTCCGGTCAAATCGTTGGGTTACTCCGACTTCATCAAGGAAGGCCGATGGGGTGAAGTCGACGACGTTCTCCGCGGTGTCTACCAGGAAGCGAGCGAAAAACTCGGTCGAGACTTTCCTTACCCCGAAACGGAAAACTAGATGAATAATCCATGGCGATGGCTGCTGGCGATCCTCGTCAGCACAGCTTCAGCTACCTTGCATGCGGCGGAATCGGGCGGTGCTGCGGCTTCCGATCCGACTGCCGCGGTGAGTTACCAGGATTTCCGTTATCGCTACTTCGATCGCAGTCGCAACAACGAACGCCACAGCCTGGAAACCGAGGGCGCTTTCATGTTGCGGCCGCGCATCAAGATCACCAACGAACTGCGTTATGTCAGCGATGACAGCAGCGGCAATTCAGAGCAGGACTTCAACCAGCTCAAAATCAAGGGCATCCATCTCAGCGAAATCAAACCCTTCGGCATCAAGGCCAAGCTGGCGCTGGGTGTCGAGTGGTTAAAAGACCTGGGTGACTTTGAAGAAGGTACCGGCACCGGGGCGGACCAGATTGCACCGCTGGCGGGCATCGGCTGGTCGCTCAACGATAAGAATTTTGTGGTCACACTGGTGCAGTATTTCCACTCCTATGAAACCGATAACGCGTTTGATGGCGACGTCAGCCAAACTGCGCCACGATTGATCTGGATACGCAGCCTGCCAAGCATCGGTGGATGGTTCAAAGCTGATCTGAAGATGTCGATCGACCATGAAGATGACGAGAATTTTGATCAGACTGTCGAATTGCAGCTCGGCAAGATGGTCTCGCCGAAGTGGGGCGTTTATGGCGAAATTCTGATCGGCGACGATGTGTTCGACTCTGATGCTTATAACATCGGGGTGGGCGTTGGCGCGCGAATGATGTTTGGAAACTGACAGTCGTTTTTTAGCGACCTGTGATCCACTGGCCGTTGGCATCGATTACCACGGAGATTACGCCGGCTGCTGAGTTCACTGCCGGGCCAGCAACCACCATTTCATTGTCGCAGAGACCAGCGGCGCGGCTTCCCACTGCACAAAGTGTCCGGCGTCGGGCACAGTGACGAGTGTGTAATCCTTGCTGACCCAGTTCCAGGTATCCCTTAATCCGTCTTTGTCCACGGCGGTATCTTTTAAGCCATGGAACTGGAGCACCGGACAGGCAATATCAGGAACAGTCTTCGGATCGCGATCCGCCAGACCGCCATAGTTGGCGCGGTAGTAGTTCATCATGCCGTCCCAGTAGGACTGAGCGTGAGCCTCGCGGTAGCGTCTGGCCACATCCGGATCGCCGCTCAATTCGCCAAGGACCCGGACCCTATCGGGAACCGGGTCGCCGGTGGCTTCTGAAGAGGCGAAATTTCGCGCGTACTCGACGTTGGCTTTCTGCTCGGCGGATGGATTCGCGACCACAGCGGCATAACCGTTCGGGTGGGTCAGGTTCATGATGACAAGACGTTCTACATTTTCGGGGCATGACATGGCGAACTGCCAGCAGATGGCTCCGCCCCAGTCGTGCCCCACCAGATTGACCTTGGCGACGCCGAGGTCGTTGATGACAGCCTTGATATCCGCCAGCAGATTTTCCATCCGATAGGCATCAACCCCTTCGGGTTTGTCACTCAGGTTATATCCCCGGGTGTCCATGGCTACTGCTTTGAAATGCGGCGCCAGCGCGGCCATCTGATCACGCCATGAGTACCAGAAGTCAGGAAATCCGTGCACAAACAGCACCGGATCACCCTCGCCAAGGGTGGCGTAGTGAATCTTCGTGCCGTTATTGTCCGCGTAGTGGTGTTGTGCTGAATCCCAGACTTCACTTGGGGTCATTAGCCCGCCTCTTGATTGCTGTGTAAACGAATGCGTCTGTGCCGTCATCCCATTTGATCCCAACCGGACGACTCTGGCCAGCGCCGACATCGAATTCTATGCCATCTTTGTCAGTATCCACGTATTCCTCAAACCAGGATTCCATCTGTGTCCTGAGTTCTGAGATCCGCTCACGCTGAGCCGGGTCATCAATCAGATTGGTGCGTTCATCTGGATCGTTAACAAGATCCCAGAGTTCATTGGGGCCTTCCGGATAGCGGTGCACGTACTTCCACTTGTCAGTCCGGATCATTCGGCAGTAACCGTACTCATCATAAACAACGATGGTGTCGCGGCCTGGGGAGTTTTCGTCCTTCAATGC
>CAKZWF010000015.1 GCA_937921865.1 uncultured Pseudomonadales bacterium
TCTTCAACATCACGGACGCTGAGATTGAAACGAAGGTAGAGCCAAACGGCGTGTTGAATGATAAACGGCGGGAATCGGTGGCGTTTATAAATGTTTTTCATCTCGGTATGCTGCCAGAGGAGCGATCAACTTGTCAGTACCCTCAAACATCATGAGCCCTTCGTACACGCAACTGGGCGCCGGAGTTGCCGAAAACCCCGCGTCAACGTATCGGATTTACTGGACCCAGAACTTCGCTAGACCGATAAAATAATCCGGAAGCAGCAGCGCCAATCTCTGGAGGTTAACTCCTTCAGACACCCTCCTCGACCATAGGCTGATTCAGAGACTGCCTGACCGCAGGAGGTCACAAGCTCAAGCAGCCTTTCGCTGGTCTGGTCGGTTGATATCAGTATGCGGGAAGAACTCAGCCCACACATGCCAGAACATACCCGGCTTAAGACACTCCGCCCGCTCTAATCTATCGGTGGGCGTTTGACCATAAAAGTCGATTTCAGTCACGATCACTCCGGTGGAGTTGTAAAATACACCGAGGCTCTCGTAGACGGGATCCCAAGCGATGACAAGCGAACGCCCACCAACTTCAGTATTGACAATATTGCCCTGCTCCACGATGAAATCATCGGTCCAACAACAGGCATCGTCACCGATATTTACGCCCCATACATAAGCTTTGTTCGGCAAACGGTCGTCAAAGCGAGTCATATTGTCCATTAACGGCTTGGCCTCACGGTGCTGCCGATCGATTGACGCTGTAAATACAACATCCAACACCAGGTCGAGCAGATAGAGTGCCGGATTCGATGAAGGTTTATTCAGAAAGACGGTACCGTTCGGATAGGCCTTACGAAACCCACGGAAGGTCATCCGGAATGTTGGCCACGGCTGCATCGCCAGAGTTGGCCTGAGTGGGCAGGCCGGCGCACCATCGGAAGAGTCCGCATCGGTTTCGAGAAAACCGTGAATCTGCTGGATGGCCTCTCCGGTCCTGTTGTCTCTCAAGATCAGATTGTTTCCATGCTGAGCGAGAACCTCAAGATCAAGAGTCTGACCTTCAATTTCCGGTGTGTAGCCGATGCCCAGATTAGCCATCGCGCAATAAGTCATGACAACGTTTTCACCATCAAGACCCTGATCGTTGCCCGCAAGGTGTGGACGCATGATCTGCGCCTGCGGATGCGCGCGAGCGACTCCGTTCTTCTCAACCACCAGGACCTGGTTGGATGGGCTTACATAGTCCTGCGCCTCTTCAATACTGAAGTAGCGGGCTGATGATTTCTGGTTTCTGAGGCCAAGATGGACATAGATCCAGGGATAGGCATAGAAGATCACCAGCAGGAAAAGCAGGCTTACAAACAGCCATCGAGGTCCGCCGTCAAAAGCCAGATGAGCAACGCTTGCGATCACCGCAGCGCTGAGGCCAAGCGTCAACAGCTGATATTCGTGTCTGATGAAACGCGTCATATTCGCGCGCTTCACTCTGATCAGCATCTGCGTGGCATCGCCCAGATCACGGAAGTACAGGAAGCCGATCGTCCCAGAGATTACAAAACTCACGGCAAAAACTACGTTCGATATCATTCAGTAAATCCCAGCACTGGCTCAAAAAACACCTGACATCCTCCCTTCGCCATTTGGCTGGGGAATTTCAACACACCACACGCTCGGTAGCCATTCAGATTTTCCGCATCAAATCATGGGGTGGACGCCACTGCCTGGTGGCATTCGCTGAAGCTAGTTGCCGAAGACCTCAGAGAGTTTCAGAATCAGGGGTCAGACGACATCAACTGCCCGCTAAAGCCAAACAAGAGGGAAGCCCATTATGAGTGAAGAAACCAACGAACAGGGAGGATAGTAATTTTAACAGAGATGTTCGGCCAGTCGTCTGAGTATCGAAACAGATCAGGTGGACCTTAATAGAAGAGAAATCTAATCTGCGTTGGTGGTCGCAGACGAAGGCTGGCAAGGCTTGCGGGCAGAGTACACGCTGGAGGCCACCAATCTGGCATTACCCACGATCAGCCTGGCGGAATTCAAAGCCTTCGGTGGCGTGAATGCCTATCAAGCTGACCTGCCATTTGCGAGCACAATCAGCGCGGTAGAGTTGGGCAATGAAGGCATGCTCACCACTAACGAGCTGCTGACGATATCCGAAACTTTAGCCGTCGATGAAACCACACCAATCATTCTGTCGCTGGAATATCTGGATCCATCCAGCAGCGAACGCCTGGTCAGTAATATGTTGTTCTACCCTGACGGTTCCATTGCACCAGACCACGATGGAGATCTGATCGTTGATACGCTCGATGACCTGCCATTCAATCCAGATGAGTCTGATGATTCGGACGGTGATGGAATCGGTAACAACGCTGATTTCGATGATGACAATGACGGGCTGACAGACGAAGAAGAAGCCACATTGGGCACAGATCCAGTTAATCCAGATACCGATGGCGATTCCCTGGACGACGGTTTCGAAGTCGCTGAGGGACTGAATCCACTCGATGGCACGGACTGCCCCGCCTATCTGTGCGAGGCTAGTAGTCTGCTCAAGCTCATTCTGTTGCTGGAAGAGCTCTAGTCGCCATCTTTTATATCTGCAGACCCCTCCCGTGCACCGGTTGTTGGTCCCGGGATAGACACATCCATGTCCAGGGCGCCAAAGGTTATGGGTATTGAAATTGCTACGCTGATGTCTTCACTGCCCTTGTAAGTCGGCGAAAGCATGATATTGATGGTCGCCAGCTCGATGTCCGCTGCCCAATAGCGTCAAACAAAGTCCTCAAATTACATTCTCAAATGGCCGATACTCGGGTCCAAGGTCCAGTTGGCGTCAGCCCCACCAGGAAGCATCTGCCCGACATCTTCACCCACTTCCAGCGCGATCAGATAATTCAGCTTGTCGTTCATCGCCACCAGTAGCTCACCGTTTGCCCTGGGATCCATGGCCAGATTGATCATTTCCTTCGGGTCTGACTTCAGGTCAAACAGCTCGACATCGTTGTTACTGAACAGCGCTTCGATGGACGCAGGTGTGTTGTGTTGCTGCGGAGAGAAATATCGAGAGAATTTGTAGCGACCGTCGTACACGCTGCGAATAGCACCGCGTTTACCCAGGTTCGGGCGCCAGTCTTTCTTGGCCAGATCAGTCGGTTTGCCACCACTGCGCAGAAACTCAGAGACATTCGACATAAATTCCCGGTCCTGATACGCAAACATGTTGTAGCTGAAAACTGTTCCGGACCGAATCGAGTCTGCGGAGGCTGCCTCGGGATCTTTCAAGACAGTAGAAATGTCCCTTCCATGCAGACCGGCTTCCTTTTCAGGATCGCCGCCAGCCAGGCTCACTAATGTGGTTGCGATATCAAGATGAGAAGTAACCGCCTTGCAGCGTTTATTGCCCGCAAAACCAGGGTGAGAAACGATGAACGGCACGTTGTTCTGTTCCTGATAGGTGGTTGCGCCTTTGCCACTGACACCGTGCGCGCCACCCAGTTCACCATGATCCGATGTGTAGATAACGATGGTTTTGTCGGCTATCCCCACATCTTCGAGCTCGTTGAGAATATCCAGAACATGGCGATCAACGCTCTGAACACAGTTCAGATAGTAGTTGTTCAGCCGACGCCAGCGGTCATCCTCATCTGGGACACGGCCCACCAGGGCTTTTCTTGAGTCCGCAAAATCAAGGTGCGCGGTCGGGCGGTCTGGACCTGAGACCGGCTGATTGCGTGACTGGGGTAAGCGATAGTCCCACTCCTGTTGAAATTGTGCTGAGGAGGGCTCCCGGTTCAGATGCATCATGGCTGTGTCCGCTTGCCTGGCGGGCTGCCCTGGCAGATCGGTGTTGTAGTACATCACGTCATGCGGATTGATCAGGTTCACCGCCATGAACCACGGCGTATTTTCGGCTTCCAGAGTAGTCGCTTTACCCCTTAACCAGCTTCTCGTCATGGACGTGATGATCCCGTCATGAAGGTAGCCGCCATTGGTATGGGCGATCATGTCGCCGATACCGAAGTAATCTGAGAATCCGTATTCAGCCATTTCTTCACTGAGAATCCGCGTGGGCATTGTGACGTCGTTGGCGGTTTCGAAATCGTCGGTCAGATGCCATTTGCCTTTGTAAGCGGTGTAGTAACCGTGGCGTCGCAACATGTCTCCGATAGTCGGAATATCCGTCGACAGATCGTTGGCCCAGGGGAAGTTGGTGTTGTCGAACATGCCGTTATTCTGGATATGCAGACCGGTGTAGATGACTGAACGAGATGGTGTGCAGACACAGGAAGCGATCTGGTGATTTTCGAATACGACCCCCTGGGCTGCGAGCTTTTCATGCCCCGGCAATCGATAGCCGTCCGGCAGCGTCGACGGCTCCATGTGACGCTCCTGGTCCGTGACGATCATCAGTATGTTGTAGCGGCCAGAAGCTTTGGCAATTGCAAGATCTGAAAGGCTCAATCCCACTGCAGTTGCCATAGCCGATCCGGCTGTTTTCACGAAATCGCGACGAGAGATGCCTGAATTTCTGGGTTGTTTCATCGACTTCGCTCAAGGACTGATCAGATAGCGCATGGTGAAGCATGCGTGTAAATAATTGTAGTCTTTCGTAGACAGGCTGGTAAAAGGTTCTGCCAAGTTAACTCTTCGTGACCAA
>CAKZWF010000016.1 GCA_937921865.1 uncultured Pseudomonadales bacterium
TCTACCAGCACCTGAGCGACACTCGCATCACCCACTAATACCTGACTCAAAGCCGCAGGAGCCTCCGGAAAAGCATCAGCCACCTGGGCAAAAATCTTCGCGACTGCAAGGCCAGTCAGCGGCGATTTCTCCGAGGGTTTCCAGATCACACTGTTGCCGCAGACTAAAGCCAGCGCCGCGTTCCAGGCCCAGACCGCCACCGGGAAATTGAACGCGGTGATTACCGCACAGGGTCCCAGCGGCTGCCACACTTCACGCATGGTGTGCCCGGGTCGCTCGGACGGCATGGTCAGGCCGTACAGCTGCCGCGACAATCCCACCGCAAAATCGCAGACATCAATCATCTCCTGGACTTCACCCAGGCCTTCGGGATAGATCTTGCCGCATTCCAGCGACACCAATCGGGCCAGGTCTTCTTTACGCTCCCGCAGTGCATTCCCCAGCAATCGGACCAGTTCACCCCGCCGGGGTGCAGGCACCAGGCGCCAGCTGTGAAACGCTGACACCGCCTGCTCGACCTGGTGGGCCGCGTCTTCAGAGGTATGCGCTTTCAGCATCGCAAGCTCAGCGCCATCCAGCGGTGAACAGACGCTCAGGCTGCCACCGGTCAGTTCGTCCGCGTTCAGACCCGCGGCTGTTGTAATCGCTTCATGGGCCATCAGTAAATTCTCCCGTTGAGTTGTCGATCACCCGATCAGGGTAATCACTGGAATATGGTTTTCAGTCTGTCAGCCCGTCACCAGAGCACGCTGGGTCTTTACACCCATCGCGAGCACAAACGGATCGGATGCCTGTCGCGTTTGCCAGCTCTGCCTGTCGCCGATTCCCAACCAGTTACAGTGAAGCAGCGTCTGCAGAACTGGTGCACCCATCGCCCTGCCCGGCCCCAGCACGATGACCCGGTCAGGTGCAAATTCCCTGACTGCAACTGTCACCGCGCGGGAAAAATCATAGGTCTCGAGCACCTGGTGGCACAGCGTGTACTCGCGTAGAGCCTCCGGGTCTGAACCGGGCTGCCAGATTTCCCCACGACCGTCGATGAGCGGCAATACCGGGGAAGCAAATAACGAACTCGGCAGCAGCTCCAGAGCCCGTTCGCTGACCTGTTTCAACAGTGGGGTATGAAAAGCCGAGTGGCGCACCAGCCGTGCCGGCAACTGATCATCCACTTTTGGCAATTGAGATTCTGCCGCACGCAGAGCCTGACTGGTGCCAGCCAGAACGATACTGCCGCCGAGCCGGATTGAGACAAACAACTCCCCGCCGGCCTGAGCCAGCGCATCGCTCACCGCCGCCTGCCGCTGTGCCACCGGTTGCCAGTGCTCGTCTACCAGCGGATACAGCAGCTGCCCACCAACCCCGAGGTTGTCCATGAGGGTTGCCATCTGTTCCACAAGCGTAATGCCACTGCCGAGCATCTCGGTGACGCCCGCAGCCGCCAGCGCCAGATACCAGCCCATGGAGTTGCCAGTGACTGCAACTACGTCATAACGGTCACGATCGATGGCAGCAAAATCACTGAGTGCGGCCGCGTAGATCAGCGCTGAGGCATTGCTGCCCAGACCATGCAGCGCGGGACGAAACTGATCCGCGCCATCCAGCTCGCTGACGGCTATCTGATCCAGTCGGTGTCGGTGCTCGTCGACCGCGTGAACAACCGGGTTGTCACCCGCATGGTGTTCCGCCAGATAACCCAGCTCCGAGGCGTTATAGGTTCCCCGGCCCGGGGCAACGACGACGACCGATTCACGCTTCAATCGACTGCTCCAGCAACGCCTTTGCCGCGTCGACTATGCCAACCTGAGACGGCAGAACTTCATAGCTCGCCGGACCGAGGGGAATAAAGCTGTCCTCAGCGGTCAGTCGGCTGACCGGACCACGCCAGCGGGCTTCCATCAGCCCGGTCATCAAGGCTTCGCTCGGAGATCCGCTGCGTCGACACTCATCAACAATCAGGCAGCGCCTGGCACCGCTCAGAGCCTCCAGCAGATTCGGCATATCAACAGGTGTCAGCCAGCGCAGATCAATCAGTCTGATCTTTGCCCCTGACTCGGTCAGTTCGGCCAGCGCACGGCGGGACAGATAGGCGCCATTGCCATAGCTGACAATGGCCAGATCAGCGTCACCAACCACACCTTCGATGCCCAGTTCACCCGGCTGCAGTTCGCCGTCGATCTGGTCGTAGCGGTAACTCATGCCACCATCGCCATCAGTCAGCAGATCTTTCACGCCGTACAGCGCAATCGGCTCGAGAAACACCACCACCCGACCCTGCTCCGCCGCCAGCCGATAGCAGCCGCGCAGCATTCGCACCGCATCATCCCCCCGCGAGGGGCAGGCCAGGATTAATCCAGGGATATCCCGGAACACGGCCAACGCGTTGTCATTATGAAAGTGCCCGCCGAAGCCCCGCTGATAGGCCAGGCCGGCAATTCGGATGACCATCGGGTTGCTCAGTTTGCCGTCGGAGAAAAACGCCAGTGTCGCCGCTTCACCTCTGATCTGATCTTCGGCGTTGTGCACGTAGGCGAGAAACTGAATCTCCGGAATCGGGATCATGCCGTTATGAGCGAGGCCGATAGCCAGTCCAAGAATCGACTGTTCATCGAGCACGGTATCGAAGATCCGGGCGTTGCCGAACGCGGACTGCAGCTGGGTAGTCGCGCCGTACACACCACCTTTGCGCCCAACGTCTTCCCCAAAAATCAGGGAATTGGCGGTGCTGGAGAGAATGCCACCCAGGGTCAGCGAAATCAGTCGGGACAGATGCTGCGGTGTCTGCGCTGCACGGGCATCAACCGCTGACAACCCCTCGCGCCACTGGAAGTCTGCAGACAGTTCAACACCGCTAGTCTTCGCCTGCGGGATAATCGACGCTTTAACCTCGGCCGCACTGCGCAGCCTGGGGCGTTCACAGGCCGCGCGCATGACCCGATCAACCCTCGCCGCCAGCTGCGCATCCAATTCAAGCACACCCCGACGATCCAGCAGCCCTTCCGCCAGCACAATCCCAGCGCTCATCAGCAGAGGATCCGCAGCTTCAGCGGCTGAAATCTCCTCGCTCGGACGATAGACGTTCTCCAGATCAGATCCCGCATGGCCCATCAGACGAACCGTAGACAGGTGCACAAACACCGGTTGGCGCCGTCCGCGGGCAATCGCCAGGGCTTCCCGGGTCACTGCAGCAACATCAAGCAGGTTGCCGCCATCTGCCCGCAGGTAATGCAATCCGGGTCGATTGCCGTAGCTGGCGGCAATCCAGCCATCCGGAGTCGGCACGGAAATGCCGATGCCGTTGTCTTCGCAAACCAGGATCAGCGGCAGTGGCAACCCCCGGTAGCCGGCAAGAGCCGCATTGTTGATAGCCCCGGTCGCGGTCGAATGGTTGGCGCTGGCATCCCCGAAATTTGCTACTACCACGGCATCTTCAGGCAACAGCGCATCCGCAAAACGCAACCGTCGCGCTAAAGTCACTGCGTAGGCTGTCCCCACTGCTTTAGGCAGGTGCGAGGCAATAGTGCTGGTCTGCGGCGGCACATTGAGCGCATGGCTGCCAAGGACCTTGTGGCGTCCGCCGGACACCGGGTCTTCGGCACTCGCGGCAAACGACAGTGCCATATCCCAAAGTGGTGTTGAGCCGGGACGCTGACGCAATCGCTCGATCAGAAAAGCCCCGGAACGGTAGTGCAGAAACGCCATGTCGGTAGGCCGCAATATCGCTGCGAGTGCGGCATTGCCTTCGTGTCCAGCCGAGCCGATGCTGTAAAAAGTCTGACCCGTTTTGCCGAAGCGGCGAGCGGCATAATCCAGATGCCGGCTCATCAACTGGCTTTCAAACAGCCGCAGCAATGCCTGCTTTGACAAGCCAACCGAAGCAGCACTGACGTTGCCTGGGTCTGGCAGATCCCCCGCAGTTACCTGTTCACGGAAGCTGGCTGCCAGGCGCTCATGCGGGAGGTCACTCATCGACTTACCAGATGCGCACGCGTTGATCCGGAGGCAGATACATAGCGTCTTCAGGCCCGACGTCAAACGCTTCGTACCAGGCGTCCATGTTGCGGACCACACCGTTGACACGAAATTCGTTCGGCGAATGCACACCGGAATTGAGTCGGTTCAACAGCGTTTCTTCGCGCATCTTGCCTCGCCAGATCTGAGCATAGGCCAGAAAGAATCGTTGATCCCCGGTCAGTCCGTCCAGTATCGGCGCTTCTTCGCCACCAAGGCTCAACCGATAGGCGTAATAAGCCATGTTCAAACCACCCAGATCGCCGATGTTCTCACCGAGGTTAGTTTCACCGTTGATGAAGGTACCCGGCACCGGTTCGTAAGCCGAGTACTGCGTAATCAGTTTGTCCCCAAGGGCTTCGAATCGGGCCCTGTCCTCCGGCGTCCACCAGTCACGCTGCACACCCCGGGCATCAGACTTCGAGCCCTGATCATCAAAGCCATGACCAATCTCGTGGCCAATCACCGCGCCGATGCCACCATAGTTGACTGCGGGATCCGCTGCCGGATCAAAGAACGGGGCATCAAGAATTCCGGCGGGAAAAGTGATCGAGTTGAATTGAGCCACATAGTAGGCGTTGACCGTTGGCGGCGGCATGAACCACTCGTGACGGTCGGTTGGCTTGCTCAATCGGGCAATCGCCTGGGCGCGGTTAAACTCGCGCAGCCGTCGGACGTTCCCCAGCAGATCGCCTTCCGCGATATTGATCGATGAATAGTCTTTCCATTGGTCCGGATAGCCGATGTTCTGGGTAAAACCGGCAAGCTTTTCCAACGCCAGTTTTTTGGTATCCGCTGTCATCCAGTCAAGGGCTTCAATGCGCTGGCGCAGTGCTTCGCGGAGATTAGCTACCAGTTCCTCCATCATCACTTTGCTTTCCGGCGGAAAGTAGCGCGCGACGTAGACCTGACCCAGTGCGTCGCCGAGCCCACTTTGACCAGCTACCAGACTGATAGCCCGTCGCCAGCGCTGACGCTGTTCAGGCTGCCCGGCCAGAATCCGACCCCGGAAATCGAAGTTGGCATCATCGACTGCTGCGGTGAGCGCAAACGCGTTGCTGGAAACCAGGTTGTAGGTCAGGTAAGCGCGCCACACCGCAAGATCCGTCTCGGCAATCAGCGCCAACAGCGGAACCATGACCGACGGGTGACGGACGTTAAGCTCGTCGGGAACTTCTCCCTCTATCGCCAGAAAAGTCCGCCAGGGGAAGCCTGGATAGTCGGCTTCGACCGTTTCCAGTGTCTTCAGATTATAGGTAAGGTCCCGATTGCGACGGTCCGCGCGCGGCCACTGCAGTTCGGCAACCGCGGTTTCCACCGCCATGATCGCCGCCGCAGACTCAGCAGCGTTCTCCCACCCTGCCAGCGACAACATCTTCTCGATATGGACAAGGTAGGCTTCACGCAGCTCGATGAACCGTTCAGTATCTTCCAGATAGTAGTCGCGATCCGGCAGCCCGAGACCGGACAGAGAGACACCGACAATCCAGCGATCCGGGTTCATGCGATCGATCTCTATACCCGCAGACAATGGCGACAAAGTGCCCAGCAGATCGGCGTCTGCAAACACTGCGGCCAGCTGATCGAGATCTGAAATCGCCGCTATGGTCTGCAGATCCCTGATCAACGGCTCGATTCCCAGTGCATCAAGGCTATCGGTATCGAGAAAACTGGCGTAGTAGTCGCGGATCTTCTGTTCAACGCTGCCTGTCGTCGGATCGGCTTCCGTCAACTCCTGAACCAGAGTCTGAATGCGTTCCTGAGAACGCTCATGAAGCGCCTGGAAACTGCCGAAGCTGGTTTTGTCTGCGGGCAGCTCATAGGTGGCAAGCCAGGTGCCATTAGCGTAGGCGAAAAAGTCATCGCCAGGCCGAATACTGATATCCCGGTTAGCCAGATCGACACCCCAGGCGCCTATCTGCGGCACCCGGGCAGTTTCCGCCGCCACACTGACCTCAGGGGCTTCGGCGGTATCAGGCGCCTCCTCTATCCCGGATTCGGGCTGCTGGCAGGCGCAAAGCAGCGCTGTAAGCGCTGTCAGAATGATGATTTTGAACATGTGCAATCTCGTAGTGCTGTGACGACATCGGGCTGCGGCGTGTCAGAGACCTGGTTTTATCGCTCCAGATTGCAGGTCGCGGCCGCAGGTTCGAGTGGGCGCGGATATTAGCAGATTTACCTGCTGCAAAAGCGTCCCGGCGGCCCTCTGGATTGCCCCCCGCAGCCCTGCCGGGCTATCCTCGCGTTCCCAGCGAAACTGACAGATACAGGGTCTCTATGCGCGACATTATTGCCCGCCTCCAGGAATCACGCGACGCCGCCGAACTCGGCGGAGGTGAGCACCGGATTCACCAACAGCATCTGAAAGGCAAACTCACGGCAAGAGAGAGGATTGCTCTGCTGCTCGACGAAGGCACCTTCGAAGAATGGGACAAATTCGTCGAACATCGCTGCACTGACTTCGAGATGCAGGATCAGAAAATCCCCGGAGACGGCGTGGTGACCGGTTACGGCACCATCAACGGCCGTCTGGTGTTTGTGTTCAGCCAGGATTTCACGGTGTTCGGTGGCGCCCTGTCTGAAGCCAACGCGGAAAAGATCATCAAGGTGATGGAACAGGCGATGAAAGTCGGCGCTCCGATCATCGGGATGAACGATTCCGGCGGAGCCCGCATTCAGGAAGGCGTTGCTTCGCTGGGTGGGTATGCGGACATCTTTCAGCAGAACGTCCTGGCATCCGGCGTGGTGCCTCAGATCTCCCTGGTCATGGGACCCTGCGCAGGCGGCGCGGTCTATTCTCCGGCGATCACCGACTTCATTTTCATGGTCGAACATTCCTCCTATATGTTCGTCACCGGTCCCGACGTGGTGAAAACGGTCACACACGAAATTGTGACTCCGGAAGAACTCGGCGGCGCCAGCATTCACAGCAAGAAATCGGGGGTTGCTGACCTGGCGATGGCAGACGACGTGGAAGCGCTGCTGCTGACCCGCAGATTTGTCGACTTTCTACCCGCCAGCAATCGGGAACAACCACCCCGCTGGCCAACTCAAGATCCAGCCACTCGCGAAGAACCCTCGCTGGACACCCTGGTGCCCGCCGACGCAGCCAAACCCTATGACATCAAGGAAGTCATCACCAAGGTGGCTGACGAAGGGGATTTTTTCGAGCTGCAGCCGGGCTATGCACAGAACATCGTCACCGGCTTCATCCGCCTGCAGGGCAGCAGTGTCGGCGTTGTTGCCAATCAGCCAATGGTGCTGGCGGGTTGTCTGGACATCGATGCATCGAAAAAAGCCGCGCGCTTTGTGCGTTTCTGCGATGCCTTCAATATTCCCATTCTCACCCTGGTCGATGTTCCCGGCTTCATGCCCGGTACCGCTCAGGAATACGGCGGCATCATTAAAAACGGCGCCAAGCTGCTTTACGCATACGCTGAGTGTACTGTGCCGAAAGTCACGCTGATCACCCGCAAAGCCTATGGCGGCGCTTATGACGTGATGGCGTCCAAACACCTGCGGGGCGATGTCAACTTTGCCTGGCCAAGCGCGGAAATTGCGGTGATGGGTGCCAAGGGTGCGGTGGAAATTATCTTCCGCAAAGATATCGGCGATGCTCAGCTGATCGAAGCCCGCACCAAAGAATACGAAGACAAGTTTGCCAACCCGTTCATTGCTGCCAGCCGTGGCTATGTCGACGATGTGTTTCTGCCACGAGAGACCCGAACCCGGATCTGCCGATCGTTCGCAATGTTGCGAGACAAAAAGCTGGAAAACCCGTGGCGCAAACACGGCAACATTCCGCTTTGAGGCAAACAACAACAAATCTCTTTAACAAGAAGAACCACCAGCCACTCATCGGTAGGTTCCAGGAAAACTGATGTTCAGCAAAATTTTGATTGCCAATCGCGGTGAAATCGCCTGTCGCGTTATTCGCACCGCACGCCGTATGGGTATCGCCACCGTCGCCGTTTATTCTGATGCCGACGCCCAGGCCCTGCATGTGCGTATGGCTGATGAGTCTTTCCACCTCGGCGGTTCAGCATCGGCCGACAGCTATCTGCGCATGGATCGGGTACTCGCAGCCATCAAAGCTACCGGCGCTGAAGCCGTGCACCCCGGCTATGGGTTTCTTTCCGAAAACGCCGCGTTTGCTCAGGCGTTGCAGGAAGCAGGCATTGCCTTCATCGGACCCGGCATCAAAGCCATCACCAGCATGGGCGACAAAATTGCCTCCAAGCAGCTGGCAGCTGAAGCCGGCGTCAATACCATCCCGGGTTTCACCGATGTGATCAAAGACGCCGAACATGCGCTCTCCATCTCTAGAGACATCGGCTATCCGGTCATGCTCAAAGCCAGCGCCGGAGGCGGTGGTAAAGGCATGCGCGTGGTTCGCAACGACGATGAGTGTCGGGAAGGTTTCGACAGCACCCGCGCCGAAGCACGCTCCAGCTTTGGCGACGACCGGATCTTTGCAGAGAAATTCATCGAAGAACCGAGACATATTGAGATTCAGGTGCTGGCCGACCAGCACGGCAATACCATCCACCTCGGCGAACGTGAGTGTTCTATCCAGCGCCGACATCAGAAGGTCATCGAAGAAGCCCCGTCTCCGTTCCTCGACCCCGAGACCCGCAAGCTGATGGGCGATCAGGCAATTGCGCTGGCCAAGGCCGTAGACTACTGCTCAGCGGGCACAGTCGAATTCATTGTAGATGCCCACAAGAACTTCTACTTTCTGGAAATGAACACCCGACTCCAGGTGGAACACCCTGTCACCGAACTGGTGACCAAACAGGATCTGGTAGAACACATGATCCGGGTTGCCGACGGCGAGACCCTGAGCATCGCTCAGGACGATGTGACCCTGACCGGCTGGGCGTTGGAAGCCCGTGTTTACGCAGAAGACCCGTTCCGTAATTTTCTACCATCAATTGGCAGGCTCACGCACTACCGCCAACCGCCTGAGTCAGCGACGGTCAGGGTGGACTCCGGCATCGAAGAAGGCAGTGAAGTGTCGATGTTTTACGATCCGATGATTGCCAAGCTAGTGACCTATGCGGATACCCGGGATGAGGCGATTGCCGCGATGGGGGATGCACTGGATGCCTATTACATCCGCGGTGTGAATCACAATGTGAGCTTCTTAAACGCGTTAATTGCGCACCCGCGTTTCAAAGCCGGCGAGCTGACCACCAACTTCATCGCTGAAGAGTATCCGGATGGATTTCATACTTCGGATGTTCCGCAGGCAGACCCGATGGTGCCGGTGGCCATCGCCGCGGTGGCCAATCGAATCGGCGAAGAGCGCAAATTCCAGATCAGCGGCCAGACCCACCGCTTCGAGCGCAACCTGCGCGAAGACTGGGTTGTGGTCGCCAACGGTCAGCACTTCCCCGTAAAGGTGCTGGCTGTTGCCCACGGTTACGAGGTGGAACACCAGGAGGCCGTCTATCGCATCACCACAGATTGGACACCCGGCAATCCGATAGTGGAAGCCGAGGTCAATGGCGCTCACATCTGTGTCCAGCTCGATCAGCAGGGCGCCGGCTATCGAATCTTCCATCGCGGTGCCTCAATCGACACCCGCATTCTGTCGCCACACGGCGCCAGTCTGCTGAACCACATGATCGAGCGCGAACCACCAGACATGAGCAAATTTCTGCTGTCGCCGATGCCCGGAAAGCTGGTGCGTCTGAGTGTTTTTGTAGGAGAAGAAGTCAAAGCCGGTGAGGAACTGGCTGCTGTCGAAGCCATGAAGATGGAAAACAGCCTGCGCGCGACAGACAACGTGACGATCGCCAAAATCCTGGTCGAAGAAGGTGACAGTCTGGAAGTTGATCAGCCGATTCTGGAATTCGCCTGATCATTTGTGCACCGAGACCAGCCAGCAGCCCGGGCAGCTGACCGAACCGCTGGCTGCTCGAGATGTTCTATCTGACGGAGTAGGTTTTCTCAGCCGTCTGGCGGATCTGCCCGTTCAAGCCATCAACATAAACCACATATTTGCGGGAATCGTCCCTCAGGACGACATCGATGGCCCAGTTATGGTCAACCAGATGTACGGCCCTGATACCGGCACCACCGGGTCCTAAAGACTTTGAGTAGCCCTGTTCGCTGAGATAGCGCCGCACCAGGCGCTTTGCTTCGCTGGCCGAGACCTGCAGCTGATCTTCCTGGCCTGGGGCCGCGGTAACCACGTGGGCTGAGGCGATTGGCGCGCTTGAAAGTGATAAGGTCAGTACCATGGCTGCAGCAGTGATGGATTTGTTCATTTCGCTCTTCCTCGTTGATGTGGGTTCGAACTTAGCCCTCACCGAGAGATAAGACCTGAAAGGACGCCGATATTCGGCTCAGAGGCACCTGAGATTGTTCTGAGACGGCCATTCAGGTTGAAACACCGGGCATCTGACGTGGTCCAATGCTCTGAGTGACAAGGAACTTCCCGATGGCACAGGCTTTTCAGATCGGTGACTGGCGGGTAGATCCCGCAGCGGGATGCATCAGCAGGACGACTGGATCTGTCGCTCTACGACCCCGGGAAATGGATCTGCTGGTGTTTCTGGCCAGTCAGAACGGCGAGGTAGTCACTGCCGATCAACTGCTCGAGCATGTCTGGCAGGGAGTCGTCGTTGGCACCGACTCGGTCTATTTTACGATCAGCCAGCTGCGCAAGGCGCTCGAAGACGAAAAAGACGCGCCGCGCTATATTGAAACCATTCCCAAACGCGGTTACCGGCTGATTGCCACCGTGTCGGCCATCGAGCCCACCGCTGCCAGCACACCAGACAATTCGCGCAGCCGAATGGCTGTGATCGCTGCCGGGCTGGCACTAGTGGCGCTGGCGACGCTGACCTATCTGACCCAGCGCCCCCAACCGGCACCGGCGCCGGCTGTTGCCGAGTCCACAATCGCGATTGCCGTCATGCCATTCATCGATCTCAGCCCGGATCAGGACCAGGGTTACTTTTCCGACGGCGTTGCCGAGGAGTTGCGGAACTACCTGGCGCGCATGCCCGGTTTGCGCATTGCATCCCGAGAGCCCTCTTTAGCGGTACGCGCGGGCGAACTGGAAACCCGGGAAATTGGCGAGCGGCTGAACGTGTCCAAGCTTATCGAAGGTAGTGTGCGTCGAGACAACAACCGGGTGCGGATTGCCGCACAGCTGGTTGACGCCACAAACGGATTTCAACTCTGGTCCCAGACGTTCGAGCAACCCCTGTCGAACATACTGGTTGTACAGGATCAGATCAGCCGGGCGATCGCCGGGGCGTTACAGCTGCAATTACTGGAAGCGTCGGCGCCGGTGTCTAGAACTACCGATCCTCGAGCTTACGACCTTTACCTCCAGGCACTGTTGGGGGTCAGAACAAACTCTTATACGTCGTTGCGCACCGCGGCCGCCCAGCTTACCGAAGCCATCGCGCTGGACCCAGAGTTTGCAGAAGCTCATGCAGCATTGGCGCTGACTCGCCACCTGCTTCATGCAACGGGTGCAGATACCAGCGCACAGGCGCTGGCGGACGCCGAGCAATTTGCCAACAAAGCGCTGCAACTTGACCCTGCCTCGGCCAGAGCTCATGTTGCATTGGGCCGGATAGCCAGCGCTCGTGGCGAGGGAACGTCGGCCAACCAGCATCTGCAGAGAGCTATCGAACTGGCGCCTGGCAACGGTGAGATCCTGGTCGAACGGGCAAAAATGCTGGCACATCACGGCGATTTCAAACTGGCAGCAGAGCTGTTTGAGCGAGCTTTGGTAATCGATCCGCTGAACTCGAAAGTGCACAGCGCCTACGCCAACTACCTTGAATCACTCGGAGACACCAACCGCGCCATTTCCGCTTTTCAGCAGGCCATCACCCTGAATCCGCGGGATCCCAACCTGCAATGGTTCATCAGCAAAGCAGAGACCGCGCGCGGCAATCTGGCCGCAGCAGCGCAGGCACTGGAGATTGCCGTAGACCTGGATCCTCTCGACTATGAAATTGCCGCCCATCTGGCTATGGCTTATACGGACCTCGGACTCCAGGAAGCTGCCGCCAATTGGACCGAAAGAGCCATCCGCCTTGGCCCGGACAGCCTGTTGGCGCATGCCGCCCGGGCAAGGCTGTTGCGGGCAACCGGCGAGCGGGCACTGAGCATCGAGTTCGCCAGCACCCTGCTGGCAGACTCAGAGCTGCGGGATTCCCATTCCGCCAGCGGCATTCTGCGCATTCTGGTGGCGAGAGAACTGCTGATACTGGGAGACAGCGAGGCAGCCCGCCGTACTCTGCTCGCCAATGACAATCTCAGCCGCTACCTCGCTGGGCCCAGGGCCACCAGCTACTTCGAATTTCGCCGCCTGAAGATCGATCCAACCGAACTCCTTACCCTGGCAGCCATATACCAGCAGGAGGAACAGCTCGAGAAACTGCAGACAGCTCTGGCCCATCTTGAACCCGTCA
>CAKZWF010000017.1 GCA_937921865.1 uncultured Pseudomonadales bacterium
CCTGCCAGACGGCTGCGAGTTCGCCCGCGCCGCGGTCAGGCGTCAGCGCGCAGGTATTCAGATCGACACCGGCTCCGTTGTCAGGACAGCGCTGAGTGGTGGGATCGACTACACCGCCGTCAGAACAGCCGATGTCGATGACCTTCTCGCGGGGTTGCCCATCTTCCAGCCAGCCTTTGATGATCTGCAGACGCTGCAGCGCCGCAGTGTCCGGATCGCGGGCTGCCCAGACGAAGAAGGCCGGTGATCGGTCGCGCTCGCCGATGAGATCAGCGCCCATGGGCACCCCGCCAGCATAGGCACGAGCAATGGCGTCCGGTGCTTTAAGCAGGGTGTTGTCGAGATCGTAGCCGGCGAAAAAACGCACCTTGATGTGTGGACCGCTGGTGGAGAAGGTTTCTTTGCGCCGGAACGCGGCAAATATCGCGTCTCGGGTGTTGGCTTCAGCCCAGACTCCGGCGAGTCCGGATGCGCCCCAGTACTGAGATGCGCCGTCAGCGTATTGTGGATCATCGGCTGGGGAATCGGGCAGGGGTACCGAGCCGCGCTGATAGGGCTCGATGTCGGTCATGCCGGTTTTGCTCCAGTAGTTGTCCTCTTCGAAAGATCCGGCTGCATTGTGGGTGTCAGAGGCTCCGATCACTCCGAACTTGTAGGGGTTGAAGCCACCACTGGCTTCCATCACCAGGCCGTTCAAATAGGCCTCACGAACGTAACTGCCGGATTCCTGAGAGGGCAGATTGCTGGCGACCCGCAGTGGCATGATTTCGAAATCCGCCCATTCGTCATTGGGTGACAGCAGGGGATGGGTATCGGAGGTGCCTTTGACCTGGGTATTTTCCACCAGAGGTTCGTTACGCATGCGAATTTCGGCGTAATCGGCATCGATCGGTTCGCCCGCCCAGTTGTTGGTGGGAAACATCCAGCCATTCGATCCGTTGGAGTTGTGTGGTATCGCAATCGACTCCATGCCCAGGTCGCGATTGGCGTCCATCCATGCCCAGAGATCTTCCGGGTTCAGAGAATCCAGGCGCGCGAACGGCTGGTCGGGGACTTTTGAGCCGCGGAAAATCACGTTGCGGTGGAGGTTCTCCATGTCCGGGCCTGAGCTGGTGTATTCATAGCCGATGAAGGTGGTGAACGTGCCCGGGTTGTTGTGGCGCTCGGCGGCTTCGATGACTTCCTGCCAGGCTGAACGGGCCACGTCGCGATTGTCGAGATCATCATCGAGTTCGGGATCTGTCATCCGCGTTCGCAGATGTCCAAGTACCGCCTGGAAAGCAGCACCGGATCCGGCAGCGTCGGTGGCGCCTCGGATTGCCGGCGTCAGTGGATGCTCGGCGTAGGCGGAGCCTTGTGCAGCCATTTCCCGCATCATGCCGAGATAGAACGCATGATCGGATACCGCCAGAAAATCCAGGGGTTTTTTCATCTGCATCCTGAAACCGGACGCATGCTCAATTGCGGCACCTTTGGCAAATTCGTAGGCATCATCGGGCGTGCGCCGTGTGCCCATCAGAAACGCATCAAACGACAGCACGGTGTGAATGTGGGTATCGCCGAAGTAGGCGTTTTTCTGCGGATTGGCAGAGCTTGCAGCGGACTCGACCGTTGTCTCACCGTCGGCTGGCGCTAGTGCGGCAGATTTGTTTTCGACTGCCGATCCTGGGACCGGCTCTGGTTTACCCTGACTGCAGCCGCACAGAATTCCCACCAGCAACAGTCCTTCGATCAGTCGTGTCCTGCTCATTGCCTATCCCGCCCCGGATCAACAGCCCGAATCTAGCACATCGCCGGGCGTGATTTCCTGGCGGCTAGCCGCCGACCGGAATGGTCAGCACAGGGACCATGCTGGTGGCGTTGCCGGATTGCAGTGCAAACAACTGACCGAGCATCGAGAAGGTGGATTTTGAGTCGAGGTCGGAGTCATCAATGTAAAACCAGTTGTTGCGATAAAAAACGGTCACTGAAGTGTTCTCGGGTGGCGTGGGGCTGGAGCGGATGTTCATCAGTCCCTCGCTGACCCTCCGCCAGTCGAAAACCTGGTCATTACCATCAAGTGTCACCGTAACGCGGCCTGCGGCAACGTCGTCAGCTGGTACGTCAACCGACTGGGAAAGGAAATACATCACACCCGCAAAAGAGCGAAACCGCATATTGATGGTGTTTTTCTGCTGCTGATAACGCCAGAGACTGGTGATCGGATAGCTGCCGACGGTCGGGTCCACCTTCAGTAGCTTCGTTAACTCCAGATACTCCGGTAGAACACGGGCTTCTTGGGCAAAGTGCAGGACTATCTGGCTGTTCTGTACTCCGCCGATAATCAGGTCGGCAAGTTCCAGTTGTCTCAGCAGACGGGCTACCCGGATAAATTCTTCAAACTCGGTAACCCGCTCGGGTGTTGGACCAGTGGATCGAGGGGCATTTCTCAAATCGTTCATCTGATCCAGTAGGACCCTGAATACCCGCTCCGAACTCCAGCCCGAAGTGTCCAGCAGCAGCAGCGTTTCGATTTTAATCGGGGTCAGGACTCGCTCAACAAAATCAGCGCCCTGCAGGGGCGTGTAGGTCACCGTCGGGGATTCCTCAATAACCACGTTACCGCCAAGACCAACCAGATCGTCCACTTGACCCAATTCGGTTCGGGCACTGGCACCTGCGCTGAAAGAGAACTGGGTATTCAGGGCGCTGACCTCGAGGAAAAGAGGCCGGTCCCGATAACGCAACCTGACCAGATTCAACAGCATCTGTTCATCGTCGGTCTTGCGCAGTGCCATGTTGTAGTCGGAACGGCTGACCTGAATCGCGCCGGGACCAAGGCTGGTACAGCCCGTCAACGCAAACAGCGTGCATAGGAGGACGTTCGGCAATACTTTCTTCATGTTTTTAGTCGCCTGTCTGCCGTCGTGTTGTCCGTCTGAGTGAGATCATGCCATAACAGGGTGCCGCCACTGACGGCCACCGGGATCAGGACAAAGTTCAGTAGCGGGATTGCGAGTACCAGCGCGGTGCACAGCCCGAAGCCGAGCGCGGCAGCACGGTTTTGCTGCAGTACCAGCAGAGTATCTTTGAACGGCTGCTGGCGGTTTTCCACCGGGAAGTCGCAGAACTGAACGGCCATGGTCCAGGCGCCAAACAGCAGCCAGATGAAAGGTGCGGCAACGTTCACCAGCGGGATCAGGGTCAGCACAAAGACCAGCAGCAGCCTGGGCAGGTGATAGCCGAGTTTGCGCAGCTCGCGCATCAGCGTGGGGCCGATGCTCGCCCACCAGGCTCCAGTCTCCTCTGGCGCGCGGCCATAGACCTTGCGCTCAACCGCACTCGACAGAATTCCTAGGAACGGACTGGAGATCACCACCGCAAGCAGACCAAACAGCCAGATGCCGAGCACGACGCCAATCAGGTAGAGCAGCGGTACCAGCACAACTTCCAGAAAGCCGAGCCACGACGGCAGCCGCTCCGACAGGGCGCTGCCCCAGCTTTCGATCTGTTCGAACGCAATCCAGGTGCCCGCGGAGATGATGACCAGGCTGATCAGTGCTGGAATCAGAGTGTAGGCCATCAGGTCTGAGCGTCGAGCCAGCCGACTGCCGTCAACAAACGCCTGCACGCCAGTCTGGAAGCTCAACCGCAGACCTCTTCGATGGATTGCGCCAATACCTCTGCCATCGTGTCGAGATGCTCATCCTGCACTGTGAAAGCCGGTCCCATGCAGACCATATCCCGGAATTCTCCGGTACCGCCGCCGTAGTAGAAAACCCCGTGGTCCAGAGCCCGGGCGACAATCCGGTTGGCGATGTCTGCCGACTCCGGAAAAGGCTGCAGCGAGTCAGGGTCACTCACTACTTCAACGGCCTGCAGCAGCCCTCTGCCGCGAACTTCTGCCACCCAGGGCAGCGGACGCAGTCGCGCGTCGAGCTTTTCTGCGAGCCGTTTGCCTTGCTGCGCAGCACGCTCCACCAGTTGTTCTTCGTCGATGATGGTCAGCACTTCGGCGGCTGCGGCACAGGCCGCGGGGTGAGCGCCAAAGGTGTGAAACATCACGTTGAAGGGAGACTGATCGATCGCCTGACCAATCGCTTCGCTGGCATAGACGCCACCCAGCGGGGCATAGCCACCTGCCAGTCCTTTGCCGCTGACCAGAATGTCCGGCACGAAGGGCCAGTGCTGGTAGCCGAAACGGCTGCCGGTGCGACCGAATCCGGTCATCACCTCGTCCATGATGATCAGCACACCGTACTCGTTGCAGATTTCCCTGACTTTCGGCCAGTAGTCGTCTGGTGGTACCAGTGCGCCGCCGCTGGACCCGGTAATGGGCTCTGCCAGCAACGCGGCAATCCGGTTGGGGCCGGCGTCGATGATCGCCTGCCGCAGCGCTTGCGCATAGTACTCACCCGCATCAGGGTGATTGCGGCCCAGTGGGCAGCGCAGCAGATAGGGTGTCGGTGCAGATGGAAATACGGTCAGCGCACTCTCCAGGCCGCGTTTGCGTACCGCATGTCCGGACAGACCTGCAGTCGCCAGGGTGGTGCCGTGGTAAGACGGCACTCTGGCGAGAATCAGGCTGCGATCACGCTCGCCGCCAGCGGCATGGTACTGAAGCGCCAGTTTGATTCCCGACTCCACAGCTTCCGAGCCGCCCGAGGTGATGTGGATACGCGACAGTTCCGGTGGCAGCCAGTGTTCGCTGAGGACATCAGCCAGGGCCTGGCGTGACGGCGTCAGCCAAGGTGGCACTACATAACTGTAATCCCTGGTCGCTTTCGCAACTGCCTCAACAACCCGTTCCCGGCCGTGACCAATGTTGCTGACGATCGCGCCGCCTGCCGCGTCGAGAATCTGCTGGCCGTCGCTGGTTTCGAGATAGACGCCCTGGGCAGAACGAATACTCATCGTACTGCCACGTCGAAACGGCCAGTTCACTTCGCTCATGCTCGCATTTCCCGTGTCGTGTGGTTGAGTTTGTTCATGGATCTTCGGTGTCAGAATCACCGCCGAAGCTGCGACTATATTCCCGGAATTTCCGATTGTTCTGATAAAGCTGCAGACGCTGTTGGATGACGGCGATCTGATCTGATGCGGAATCGGTTGATGGTGACGCCGACAGATTGTCCAACGCCCGCTGCGCGGTGGCTGCTGCCAGTTCGAAGTCTCCCACTTCAGCATAGGCGGCAGCGAGCGTGTCCAGATGCTGCCAGTTGTCGTACAGGGTGGCAATTGGTGCAATCAACGCCAGCGCACGATCACCGTCTCGGATCAGATCGTCAGGATAGGTGGCCAGAATCCACGCCAGATTATTCCTCGCTGTCAGATCGCCCAGGTCAGATGCCCGGGTCAGATAGGTAACCGCCACGCCGGTATCGCGGCTGACAAAATTGCCGCTGGCATAGTATTCGCCCAGCAGCGCATTGGCCTTGGCGTGGTCGGCATCCGCTGCCTGCATCAGCAGTCTGATTCTGGCATTGCCCGCATCGGGTTGCGCGGTGAGTAGTGCAGCTCGAAAAGCCGCATCAGGAATCCCGCCAGCGGCGGCCTTGAGGAACAAAGCTCTGGCGCGCTCTGGTGCGGGAGATGGTTCCAGGTAGTCACTGAACACTTCGCCGAGGAACAGTTGGGCGTAGGGATCGTTACCCCGGGACGCGATCTCCAGCCAGCTGATCAGCGCCGGTGCCACGACCCGGTTCTTCTTCAGCAGTGGGCCTGCATATTGCTGGCCGCCGGGCAGCCGTAACAATCCCGAGCTGACCACATCATCATTCCAGATTCCGCTGATCTCAATGCCGCTGGCATCAACCCTGACCCCGGGCCCAAGCGGCCGATCATGCTGCCATTCACCGTCGTGATAGCCGCCGTCCGCGTCGCTCGCGCGGCCGATGCCGTGGCGATTGCCGTTCTGCCATTCACCCAGGTAGCTGCCTCCATCCGGGGTCTGGGCTCGACCATAACCGTGGCGTTTACCGGCCAGCCAGGTGCCTTCGTAGATAAAGCCGCCGGAATCGAGACGACCGTAGCCGTTGCGCAGGTTGCGGGTCAGCTGGCCCTGGTAGCGGCTGCCGTCAGCATTCTCCATGACGCCGAAACCGTTGGGCTTGTCTGCGGTCCAGTCGCCGTCGTAGCTGCTGCTGCGACCGTCGTCGAAGCGGCCGACGCCATCGCGCTGGCCGTTGCGCCATTGACCCCGGTAGCTCGAGCCGTCGTTACCGAAAAAAGCGCCTTCGCCATCCGGCATGTCCGCTTCCCAACTGCCGCGATACAGTCCGGCGGTCGAGCGTTCTGAGCCCTCACCGTTACGCAGTCCGTCAGCAAAATCACCCACGTAGCGACTGCCGTCGAGGCGGTTCAGTTCTCCATGGCCATGGCGTTGGCCATCAACCCAGGTGCCCCGGTAGGTTTCTCCGTTCGGGAGCACTTCGCTGCCCATGCCGTGGGGTTTACCCTGCATCCAGTCGCCATCGTATTCGCGACCATCGGGCCAGCGATACCGCGCGTTGCCGGTAAAAGCCAGATCCGTAGGATAGACTGGCACGGTGCGGCCTGAAGGCAAGCTCAGCTGCCCGGCGCTGCTGTCGCCTTTGGGTGCCACCGGTCCGCCGATCTGTGGCGCGATGCAGCCGCCGAGCAGCAGCAGGATGCAGCATAGTCCAGCGGTGCGCAGCGGTTTGTGTAACGACAATGGGTTCACGTGGCAGGGGTTTCGTTTGCTTTTTTGCGCCGGCGCCATGTAAAACCATCCCGGCAGAAAACTCAAAGGGCGATCTGGGAATCTTGGAACAGGTAACAATGGGGTAAATGGGGTGAAAACAAACAACGACCAGCTGGCAGGCATCGCACACGATGCGGTTACCGCGTGGATAGTCGACCATGTTGAGGGTGTCCGCGCTCCGCTCGACTTCACGCTGATTGCCGGTGGGCACTCCAATTTGACCTATCGATTTGTTGATGCGGCTGGTCGGGCTGGCGTGCTGCGCCGTCCGCCGCTCGGTCATGTTCTGGAAAGTGCTCACGATATGAGTCGCGAACACCGTATCGTGTCTGCGCTGCAGGGGTCGGCGGTGCCGGTCGCGAAGACGCTTGGTTTATGCGAAGACGTTTTGGTGAATCAGGCGCCCTTTTACCTGATGGATTTTGTTGATGGTGCCGTATTGCATGATGCCGATGCTGCCAGAACTTTGAGCGAGGCTGATCGTAACGCGTTGGGTGAACACGTGATCGAGGTGCTCGGCGCGCTGCACCGCATCAACCCGGACGATGTGGGTCTTGGCGAACTGGGTCGTAAAGAAGGTTATCTGGCGCGTCAGCTGAAACGCTGGATCAAACAGTGGGAAGCTACCAAAACCCACGAAATTCCGGAAATGGATGAAGTCATCCGCCTGCTCTCGACCGGGCAGCCCGAACAGATTGGCGCGACGATTGTCCACGGTGACTACCGCCTGGGGAATTTTATTGTGGGTGATAGACGGGTGCGTGCGGTGCTGGACTGGGAGTTGTGTACGCTCGGTGATCCGTTAGCGGATGTGGGCTATCTACTCAACTCCTGGGTTGAGCCGGAAGACAAAGGTACCGGCATGACGCCGGTTGAAGCCGGTGGTTTTCCGACCAGGGAGCAGCTGTGTGAACGCTACCAGGCCTCCACCGGGCGTGATTTGAGTCAGATCAACTACTATCGCGCATTCTCGCACTGGCGGCTGGCCGCTATCGGTCAGGGCGTTTACAAACGTTATCTGGTTGGGGCGATGGGCGACAACACCGTCGATCTTGATGCGCACAAAGAGGGCGTGCAGTTGCGAGCGCAGGCGGCTCTGGCGCTGCTGACCTGAAGCTGTTCTGGGTTGGCGGCATTCGCCGCCAGCCCAGACAACGGCTCAGATTCTGACTTCGCCAAGCAATTCTCCGTCCTGATCTAGCGCGCGAACGTCTCTGAACTCACCCGCTTCGACTCCGATGACGATACAGGGGTAGGTAATGACCTGGGCCTGGACACTTTCTGCATCCGGGGTCTGCCAGTTGAGCTGCAACTCTGCCACGCCGTCTTTCAATCGCGCATCTTTCAGCGTGAAGAAGTAGCCGGGCGTGGGTTGACGTCCCTGGGAGACCGCGAACAGCAGTAATTGTGTCTTGCCGGCGGCTGTGGATGGCTCGGCAGTCCCGGCGCTGCCGGTCATGGACAGCAGCGTCGATCCCCGCAGTCGCGCAACGTCCGCATAGCTGACTTTCCGCAGGCCTTCTTCGGCACCTTTGCAGTTGGTATTGTTCAGTACCTCGGTTGCAGCGAGTTCCAGGCCACGGTCACAGCCGATCAGGTAACTCAGGCAGAGGGGGATGACTATCAGCCAGCGCAGCAGCGTTGGAATTCGGGAATGTTTGCTCATCGCTGTTTTGGTTCTCTGACTGGCTGTGGAGTTGGCTGGGGTTTGAATACCCGAATGCCGTTGCTGGTAGCCGCACTGGCTGTGGCACCCGCAGGCGTGGTGATCACCGTGCGGAATTCAGAGACCAGGTTCAGGCCGGAAATCTCTGTTGCGACCGCAGGATCGACGACGATGGTTTCAGGTGCATCAAGCGTTCGGTAGGCTCCACAGGCTTCACCAGAGTCACACAGGAAGGCGTCGTCATCCATATCGCTGCCCGCAAACAGGCGGTACTCGCCTGGTGGGATGTCCGGCAGGGAAAACTCGTAACGGCCGGCATCAACGGCCTGAACGCCCGGGATGCCGACAGTTTCGCCAGCCTCGTTGACCAGGATGATGTAGTGCAGGCCGGCGTTCGCTTCAACGTTTGCCGTCGAGACCTGCATGACCACAGCAATACTGACGCTGTTCACAGCGGAGTCCGCGGGTAAAAAAGTCAGCGTGCCGCTGTAACTGCCGTCGTCGAGTCCAGTGCGGTTGACGTTCACCGCATAGCTGCCGAGCGCATTGGCATCGACACTGATCGGCTGGCTGGTCAGCCAGGGTTCGCTGCTGGCAACCTGATCAATGACCAGTGTGCCGGTGCCGAGATTGCGGACTTCCAGCGTCTGTTGCGTGGCCAGCACGCCAAAGTTCAGTGCGCTGGTTGATGCCCCCAGAATCGGCCCGGGATCCGAGCCTGACCCTGAAGCGAGGCCGAGTGCGGCGAGTACAGATTTCTGGGCGTTGATGCGGCCATTGCCGAAGCTGTTGTCGCGACCCGGTGGACCGATGTCATCGGTGAGCTCGCCAGCGAGCAGGGCCAGGGTGAACTCTTCCGGAGTCAGACCTGGATGGACAGACTTCATCAGCGCCGCGACACCGGCAACGTGAGGGGCTGCCATCGATGTCCCACTCAGCGCCGCATAGCCGAACTGGATGCTGGTTGGATTGCTGTCGTCGGCCAGAGTGCTGATCACGCCGTCACCAATGCCGTCACCGTTCTGGTCGGTGATGTTGTATCCGCCCGGAGCGGCAACGTCGATGCTGGCACCAAAGTTGGAGTAGGGTGCCAGTGCGTTGTTGATGTCTAACGCACTGACCGACAGGACCCCCTGATAGCCGCTTGGGTAGCTGGCGCTGCTGGACGATTCGTTGCCAGCGCTGGCAACCACGATGATGCCAAGAGACCTGACCTGGTCGTACAGGTTCTGCTCGCTGGCAGAGAAAAAGCTGCTGCCGAGACTGAGGTTGATGATGTCTGCCGGTTGGCCCGGGAGCGTGCCGGAGTCGTTGGGCAGGCCTGCGGCATAGCGTACTGCCTGGATCACATCAAACGATGAGCCGCCGTCGACGCCAAGTGCCCTCAGGGGCATCAGCCGGGCGTTCCAGGCAACGCCTGCTACCCCTTCGCCATTGTCGCTCTGGGCGGCAATCGTGCCGGCGACGTGGGTGCCGTGAAAACTGCTGCTGCCGGCAAAAGCCAGATCGCCTTCGTCATTGGGGTTGGGGTCGATACCGTCACCGTCCCGCGCCCGGGCCGGGTCGCTGATGAAGTCGTAGCCAGGCACCAGTTGATTGCGCAGATCCGGATGGTCGAGCAGCACCCCGGTATCCACCACTGCGACAATGATCTCGTCTTCCCCCGGCGCGGGTGCGCCGGTGGTGATATCCCAGGCTGCCGGCAGGCTGATTGCCGGGTAGTGCCACTGCAGTCCGTAGAATTGATCGTCGGGAATGCGGTGGGCGAAGCGCAAGGCATTTACTTCAGCGACCGAGACCCGTTTGTCGCGTCGAAGCTGCTTCAGAGTGAGCAGGGTCCGGTACTTGCTGCGCTGATCGCGGGACATGCCCCGATCAGCTCGGGTTGCAAGTTCCCGGGCAAACTCCGCTCGGGCTTCGCGCCTTGCAGATACGGTTCCTGGCCAGTCTCTGCTGATCCGGGTCAGCAGAGTTTTACCAGCCCGGGACCTAGTCTGCAGGCCGTGGGCAGCTGAGACTGCGCTCTCGCTGGCGCTGGACAACAGCAGTTCGCCGCCAATAAATGGATCGCTGACCCGGCTGATGTCCTGGCGACTGGAGGTGCCGAGGTTCTGACCGACGCTCAACACATAGTTGCTGGCGCCGGCGATGTTGGTGAAAGCGCTGGCAGGGAAAACTTCGATGAAATAGTCGCCCGGGGTATTCACGACCAGAGACTCGGTGCTCTGCAGGCTCATGGAGGCATCCAGAAAGTTACCCTGGGCATCGTAGAGGGCGAGATCCAGATCGGCATCCGCTTCGGCAATACTCAGCAGGATCAACTCGTTGCCGCTTAAGCTGATGGCGTATACGTCAGCATCGTCGCCGCTGGCAAACAGGTTGCCCAAGGTAATGGGTGTGCCATTGGCGTCGGTGGGTCCGGTTCCGGGAAGGTTCACGAAACCGCCAAGCAGCACCGGATTGCCGAGTCGTTGCGCGGTGGTGAAGGTGTTGTTGCTGACCGCGGTGGTGAGACGATCGTTTACATCTGCATCAACGGCGCTTGAAGACAGGATCTGAACTTCACCGCTGACCGTGACCCCCGTGGCGCGCAGCATTCGTGAACTGCTGGCGGTAGCGCCATCATCGTCGGTGACGCGCAGGGTCGCGGTGTATGCGCCCGGCGTCAAATAAACGTGGCTGGTCAGTTGACCGCTTGCAGCGGCGCTGCCGTCGCCGAAATCCCAGCTGTAGCTGGTGAGCGTGCCGTCTATATCACTGCTCGCGCTGGCATCAAAACTGACGCTCAGCGGTGCAAAACCTTCGCTGAGGTTGACGCTGAACACGGCAGTGGGCGGCTGATTGGACACCGGCGGTGTGGTTGGTGGTGTGGTTGTGCTGGTCGAGTCGCCGCCACCGCCACCGCCACCGCCACCGCCGCATGCGCAGAGAGCGCCGAACAAGGTGAACAGCAGGAGCTGGCGGATCTTGGAAGTCATGGGCGGGATAATCCCATATCTGCCGTCGAGGAAGTGTTAATTCGGTCCTGGGAAAAGTAAAACGCCCGCTGATGCGGGCGTTTTCGACCTGTTTACGGGGTCAGCCGTGAATAAAAAAGGCGTGTCAGTGGTGGGTACCGCTGAGTGCAACTTCGTCTTCTGGGGGAAGGACACTTGAAAGGGAGGACTGCATGAAGTTGCTTGCACGCCAAAACTGTTTAACTTGGGATCATTATGTACTGTACAAATATTCTGTCAACACCTTTTTTCTCTTTTTGTACAGATTTTGTTCAGGTGAGGTCAGTTTGTTCATCAGCGCCATCTCCAGTCAGCGTTGCCAGCGCCAGCTCCAGCTGCGTGCGGGCCTGACAGGCGTCGCTGTACACCCGCTCGAAACGCTGTGGTTGCACCGGATCGGTTGCTGCCAGCTCCTCGCTGTATTCAGCAAAAGCATTCAGCTGGGTGATCATGTCGACGAGGTGGGTAGTACAGCCGGAGGGGTCATCGCTGGCGCTGACGGCAATGGCAATCAGCTCGTCGTCACTGAAGCGGCGGTCGGTTGCTCTAGCGGCTTCGGCTGGCAGGATCGCGCAGTTCAGTGCGGTTTCTTCAATATCCTCCCAGCTGGCCGGCCAGGCCAGGGTGGGTATGCCACGTTCTTCAACGCTGGCCAGCTCCCGGGGCGTTGCGAACTGATACACAGCGACAATTCGACTGTTGGGGCTCAGCCGGCTGATGGTGTCGACATGGCGATCCAGCAGCACGGGCAGCTGCACGACGATCACATCCAGCGGCGCGATGGCCTGCTGATCGCTGCAGAAGCCGGCCATATTGGCCCAGCGCGCAATCACTGCGGTTTCAGCTGAGCCGCCCGACTGCTGCTCTAAAACCAGCAGATTCGGGCCGATCAGCCCCAGTTTGACCTGTGTTCCAGGCGTTGCTGCGGGTTTGCGCTGCCCGGCGAGCCGCTCTTCGAGCTGGGCATCATTCAGCTCGACAATGGAGCTGATCGGGTGACCGTGGTCGGAGAGCGCTTTGAGTTTTTTCAGTCTGTCGAGCTGAGAGCTGCTGTAAAATCGGGTTTTACCCACCTTGTGGGCGGGTTTCAGGCCATAACGGCGCTCCCAGGCCCTCAGGCGCTCGACCGCAATGCCGGTCAGCGCTGTGACCGTGCCGATACGATAGAGGTCTTCGCCGAAGTCTGCGGAGGCTTCAGCATCTAAGCTTGGACGGAGGTCGTGTATAGACATGGCTCAGCCAGCAGGACAATGGCTGTACAGAGTCTACACACAAACCGGATTGTGTCCAGGTGTGTACAGGGGTCTGTACGCGTGCACATGACGTCGTTGGCAGTTTGGCAGGCTTGGATGGAGAGATCGGCTCGAATGCGCAAGTAGCTGTCGAGAGAGTCAGGGAGTTAAAGGTCGGCGTGGCAACAGCACATTGAGGCACTGTCTTCGCGGTATAGGGAGGAAGGGGAGAGAGACACCGCGCCACGCCTTTCTCAGAGGGTCTGTACTAGCACCCCGTGAGACGCCGGGCATTCTACGTAACCGAGTTGGCAGGGCAAGGGTCCGGAACGAAAAATGACCGGGTTTTTTGTAACGAATGGTTACAGTAGGATTTGAGCATCCAAAACAATCGGGTCGGAGACAACAATGAACAATAATTTAGGTCTGTTTCTTTACAAGCGGGCTTTCTTAAGCCCGGACGTGGAAGCCTACGTTGACTCTCATTCTGATCTTCGACTGACCTTTCGTGAGCTCAATGAGCGCAGTAACCAGATTGCTAATGCCCTGGTGGCGGATGGCATAGAGAAAGGCGAGCGGGTGGGTCTGCTGCTGATGAACGGTGCGGAGTTCATGGAAGCCTACTTCGCGCTGGCGAAGATTGGTGCAGTGGTGGTGCCGCTCAACTGGCGTCTGGTGGCAGATGAACTGGAGTTCATTCTCAAAGACAGTGGCACCCGGCGACTGATTTTTGATGGGGACTTTGCCGATACCGTGGCCGATCTGCATTCCCGCGGAGACAAAACTGACGTTAAGCAGTGGTTGCAGGTGACCGGCGGGGGGGATGGCGCCCACTTTGCCCAGTCGTATGAGCAGGAGCGCGATCGCTTCGGTGCTGATGAACCGCAGTGCACTACCGGTGACGAAGACATGCTCTACATCATGTACACATCGGGTACCACAGGTCTGCCAAAGGGGGTTGTGCATACCCATACGTCGTCAATCTGGGCGGTGATTACCATCGCTGCGACTGTGTCGTATCAGGACTCAGACCGCTATCTGGCAGCGCTGCCGATGTTTCACGTCGGCGCGCTGACCCCGCTTGCGGTTAACGTCTACAGTGGCGTGACTTCTGTTGTGATGCGCAGTTTTGATCCGGTGCTGGCCTGGGAGTTGATTGAGCGGGAGAAAATCAGTACCGGTCTGGCAGTCCCTGCCATGTTGAATTTCATGGTGCAGGTGGAAGGGTTCGAACATCGTTTTGATCGCTCCGCGTTGCGTTGGCTGATGACCGGTGCAGCGCCCGTACCGCCGGCGCTGGTGCAGCTTTATGCCGATCTCGGTATTGGTGTGCAGCAGGTCTATGGATTGACAGAATGCTGTGGGCCGGCTTGTCTGATGGACCCTGCCAATTCTCTGCGCAAACCATCGTCAACGGGACGGGCGTTTTTCCACACCGATATTCGGGTGGTCAACGAAACCGGCGAAGATTGCGGTCCTGATGAAGCGGGCGAAGTTCTGGTCCGCGGTAAGCACATCATGCGCGAATACTGGAATCGACCTGATGCGACGGCGGAAACCCTGCGCGATGGCTGGCTGCATACCGGTGATGTCGCAATCATGGATGAAGAAGGTTTTGTCTCCATCCAGGATCGCATCAAAGACATGATCATTTCGGGTGGCGAAAACGTTTATCCCGCGGAAATCGAAAACGTGCTGATGTCGCATCCGGAGATTTCCGAAGCTGCGGTAATAGGCATACCCAGCGAAAAGTGGGGTGAGTCGCCGCTGGCGATTGTCGTGCGTGGTTCTGAGAAGCTGACCGAAGCAGATGTATTGAACTTCTGCCACGGCAAGCTGGCGAGATTCAAGCAACCGGCTGCCGCCACCTTCATCGACGTGATCCCACGCAATCCCAGTGGCAAGATCCTCAAACGCCTGCTGCGCGAACAGTTCCCGGGCCCGGCCGCAATCTGACAAAAAAACTGAAAACTGGGGTCGAACCGAGGTTCTTCAAATTATGTGGAAAACCTCGGTTCGACCCCAGTTTCTTTGACCCCAGTTTCTTCTGGGGAGATCTGGGCTGTTGACGGTCAGGGAGTTTCCAGTCGGTCCCAGTTCAATGCCTGATGTTGTTTCAGAATTTCCATCAGCTGAATCATGGGCACCGCTTCGAGCTTTCCGCGGGCGCTGGTGACTGTGGTGGCTTTGAATATCGCGTTGTAGATTGCCTCTTCGGTAGCTTCAGCGGTAGCTGCGAACAGCGGTGACATCGACGCGTTGACCAGCACTTCATTCGCTACGGGCGTCTGGCTGGTTCGAGGGTTGCGCACGCTTGAGTGGGTGGAAAACGCGATGACGTAGTCACCAGAACCGTTGCTAGCGAAGGAGCCGGTGCGAGCCAGGCCCATGATGGCTCGTAGGCCCAGCCGATCCAGACTACGGGCGTTTAATGGAGCGTCAGTAGCGACCACGATCATGATCGAGCCGTCTTCTTTGTCGCCATCTGACGACGCGGCATTGATCAGGTCGCGAAACGAATAGGTACCGAGCTCTCGGCCAACAGGGGCACCATTGATGCTCATGACTCCGCCAAAATTGGTCTGCACCAGCACCCCGACGGTGTAGCCGCCAAGACTTTCCGGCAGTAGTCGGGAGCTGGTGCCGATGCCACCTTTCCAGCCGAACGCCTGAGTGCCGGTTCCGGCACCGACACTGCCTTCTTGCACAGGTCCATCAGTCGCACTGGCCAGCGCGGCGAAGACCTCTTTCTGCTGAACTGGATCCGCCCACATATTGTTGACCTGAGCGTCATTGGTTTCACCGACGATTGGATTGACAGTGTGTTCGCCCATGCCGGGTTGTTGGTAAACCCACTCTTTCAAGGCATTGGCTGCGCTCCAGACACACAGCGTGCAGGTGAGCAGGATCGGAGTTTCGATCTCTCCGAATTCCCGCACCTGGGTTTCGCCGATCAGTTTTCCGTAACCGTTGCCGACGTGAATCCAGGCCGGGATCGGGTGAGTGTAGAGATTGCCGGGTGCAGGGACGATCGCGGTAACGCCAGTGCGGATGTCGTTTCCCCGAATCACAGTTTCATGGCCAACCTTCACACCGGTTACGTCGGTGATAGCGTTCAGCGGACCGGGTTCAAAAACCCCGACAACCAGCCCGGCTTCGCGGGCTCGGGGACGAGGTTCTCCGTCCTGCGCCAGGGCCATGCCTGCGGACAACGACAAGCACAGCGCCAGCGCTACACCCAGTCCGACGGAAAAGAAGGTTGCTGAAGGCATGCTGTTTCTTCGGAACAATAAACACTGCCCATGATAACCGTTGCTTGCTGTTTGACGGAGCATTGCACGTACCTGCTATTGGTGGTCTATTGCTGACATGCCCTGACGCCGTGATCGGAACACAAGATGGCAAACCACCCGCTGCTGATCATGCCGCTGAAAACTCGAGCGCTATCACTTGCGCACTTCGGGGGCAAAGCCCGTGGGCTGGCTGCGCTGGCGTGCGCCGGGCTGCCCGTGCCGGAAGGATTTTTTATTGCCACCAGCGCATACCGGGATTTTGTCCGTCACAATGGTCTGCGCGCCGCCATTCTTGAACTGGCGCTAGCCGTTCAGCCCGGGCGTGCCGAGAGTGCCGAGGCTGCATCTATTGCGATAAAACAACTGTTCAGCGCGGGTCAGTTTCCAGACTACGTGAGCCGGGCAATCGCGGAGAGCTATCAGGACTTCACCGGCGAAGCGGCGGTTGCAGTCCGGTCGTCTGCAACTGCTGAAGATCTGCCAGGATTATCCTTTGCCGGTCAGCAGGAAAGCTATCTTAATGTCCGTGGCGTGGACTCTGTGATGAGCGCTGTTCGCGATTGCTGGGCATCATTGTGGAGTGCGCGGGCGATTGCCTATCGGCAACGTATGGTCGTTGACTCGGACTCGCTGTCGATGGGTGTGGTCGTACAGATGATGCTGGAGTCTGAGATCTCAGGCGTAGCCTTCAGCGCAAACCCGGTCAGTGGAGATCGCTCCGAACTGGTGATCAACTCAAGCTATGGTCTCGGCGAAGCCATTGTCAGCGGTCTGGTTACGCCGGATTCCTATCTGCTTGATCGTGAATCACTGGCGGTGTCAGCAGCGACGCCGGGGGAGAAGTCTCAGCAGATAGTCTACAGCGAGGGACAGGGAGTCGAGACACAGCCTCTGTTGATGGAGCAACGTGATGAGCTGAGTCTGTCGCCGGATCAGCTCTCCGGTCTTGCTGAGTTGGTCCTGCAGGCGGAAGGTGTTTTCAATGGCATCCCTCAGGATATCGAATGGGCACTGGTTGCTGACAAATTCTGGTTGCTGCAATCCCGTCCTATTACCAATCTACCCGCGCAGCCACTGGCAGATGTCGTGTGGCAGCCGCCGGAAGCGGGTGCAAAGCTGATGCGGCGTCAGGTGGTAGAGAATATGCCTGAACCGTTGTCGCCGCTGTTTGAGGACCTTTATCTGCACAAGGGTCTGGACGCAGGCATGGATCGCCTGGTGTCGATACTGGAAATGCCTTTCAAACTGGACGACCTGATTTCCCGACCGATGTTTGTCGCAGTAAACGGCTACGGCTACAGTCGCTATGACTTCCGGTTTTCCTGGTCACTGCTTCTGCTGTTGCCGAAGATCCTGGTCTGGTACGTGCGTTCGCTGCCGAAGCTGCTTAAAAATCTGGTGCCGTTATGGGAGCAGACGGGTTTGCCAGAGTACTTGGGCGAAATTGAGCGGTATCGACTCACCAACGCAGCGGAGCTGTCCGAGGCTGAGTTGCTGACAGGCGTACGTACGCTGGCCAGTGCGGATGCAATCTACTGGTTCTACATCACGCTGATGGTTGGTGCTGCTAAAGTCAGCGAAGGGCTGTTTGCCTGGTTTGTGTCGTCACGCCTGGTGAAAGGGGATCTGACCAGCGGCATGTTTCTTGGTGGCTTTGCATCGAAAACCTTGGAAGCGCAGGAAGACCTGGAGGCAATCGCCAGCCAGCTGAGTTCGCACGATCGTTTGCGAGATCTGGCGTTGGCCTGTGCTGCTGACGATCTGCTTGATCAACTGCGGCTTGAGCCGGAGGCGCAGATGCTGGTTTCGGCAATTGATAGTCATCTCCAGACTTTCGGCCACCAGGTCTACAACCTCGACTTTGCCGCACCTACTCAGGCGGAACAACCCGCGCCGGTGTTATTGAGCCTGCAGTCCATGCTGAGATACGGCCAGCCTGTAAGGCAGATCGGGCGGGAAAATCTGGCGGCAGATCGGGATGCGCTGACGCAGACGACAAGAAATTCACTGGGCCCGGTGCGACGCTGGATCTTTAAACACCTGCTGGGCTGGGCGCAGCGCTTTGGTCCCTATCGGGAGCAGGCGTTGTTCTATATGGGTGCTGCCTGGCCCACGCTCAGACGCCTGTCGCTTGCGCTGGGGCAAAGACAGGTGGCAGCCGGCAGGTTCAGTCGGGCCGAAGATGTCTTTTATCTGAGCGGTGATGAACTTGAAGAGTTATGTTCAGCAGACACCCGGCACGCCGATCCTGCTGAGATTCAGGCCAGAATCGAAGAGCGGCGGAATTTGCGGCAGATGCGTAAACACCTGCATCCGCCCGCGCGCGTTCCGCAAGATCTGCGTTTCAAATTTGGCTGGTTGGATCTGACCCGCTACTTCGAGGTCTGGGAAACTCAGAAACACAACTCGGACACCGGCAGCAGACTGAAGGGTTTTGCTGTCAGTCCCGGGCAAGTGACAGCGCCCGCTGTAGTGATCAGTTCTGTTGCAGACTTCGCGCTGATGCGGCCAGGCAGTATCCTGGTGTGTGCGACTACGACGCCGGCCTGGACACCGTTGTTCAGTCAGGCCGTTGGTCTGGTGACCGACATTGGCGGGATTCTGGCGCATGGCTCTATCGTTGCTCGTGAGTATGGCATCCCTGCTGTGCTCGGTACGGGCAATGCGACTGCCCGGATAGTAACCGGGCAGGTGCTGACGCTGGACGGTACTGCGGGTACGGTAACGCTGATGAGCGATAGCCCGACGCGTGAATAACGCAGATGCCGTGCTGGCGACATATACTGATGCAGATCTGACGTCCGACAACAACAGGAGCAGGCTATGACCCCCGATGAAATTCTTGCCCGGGAACCGCTGATTCTGAGCACCTCCCAGCGCGAAAAGTACTTCATCGACGGCTATCTGGGAGCTGCCTCTCTGATCGACGCATCATGGCTGAAGCGACTGAACGATGTGACCGGGGAGTTCGTGGAACTCTCCCGCACTATCACTGGCAGAGATGGACGCTTCGATCTCGAGCCTGACCACCGAGCCGACAGCCCGCGGATCCGGCGGCTGAATTCTCCTGTCGAGATTCATGACACCTACTGGGAATTCGCCAGTCAGGGTCCGATAGCGGACGTGGCCGAAGATCTGCTCGGACCGGATGTGAAATTTCACCACTCGAAACTCAACTTCAAATGGAGTGGTGGTGGCGAAGAAGTGAAGTGGCATCAGGACATCCAGTTCTGGCCCCATACCAACTACGACGTGCTGACCATCGGTGTGTACTTGAGCGACGTCGATGCGGATATGGCGCCAATGGGCGTGCTGCCAGGCGCCCACGAAGTGCCACTGTATGACCTATATGATGAGCGCGGTCAGTGGACGGGCAATCTTCGTGAAGAGGACGTTTCAGGTCTGGATCTCAGTAAAGCCGAGTACCTCGGCGGACCGGCCGGTTCCATCACCGTGCATAACTGCCGTGCCATCCATGGCTCTCCGCCGAATCTCAGTGAGCGACCACGACCTCTGCTGCTGTGCGCATATTCGGCCGCTGATGCGATCCCGATCACCAGCCTGAATCGTGGTGCCAGTCACAGTGAGGCCATCGTGCGCGGAAAACCTGCGCGCTGGGCACGTTTTGACCCGCGGCCGTGCCTGATGCCACCGGACTGGTCGAAAGGTTATAAGTCGATATTTGCCTATCAGCAGGGGGATCAGTAGCGGGCTGTTCTCAGCGGACGGCGAAAACCGCTTCTCTCAGCCTGGTTTCGCGTGGATCGCCCCAAACGTAATAGCCGGGATGTCGGGTAACGAAGCTGTATCCGGTCCCCGTAGCTGGGTCTGCGAAGGCATAAGAGCCGCCGATCGCAAAGGTGCCATAGGCCGCTTCTGACGTGCCGAAATTGTTGTTCGGCGCAGGATTTTCGAAGCAGAGCGAATAGCGGACTTCATCCTGAATGATGGGGTCAAACCAGCCGTTGCGAGGTCTGGACGGAGGCGCCTGTAAGCGGCCCATTGTGGCAGGTGACAGGTTCAGGATGCGTCCACCAGTGGCAAATTCGCCGTACAACCGGGCTATCGACCTGGCTTTGCTGATGCCGCCAGAGCCGCCGTTTTCTACCCGCCAGTATTCAGGAACGTTGAAGTCCGCAGGTCCGCGACCGCCAATCATTTTCAACTTCGGGTTGCCCCAGGTTTTTGCCGCCATTGTCCACCACAGACTCATATGCAACACCCTCCGGGCCCCCAGGGTCTTTCGATGTTTCAACATGGAAGCAGGAGCAATGCCTTCGATCTCAGCGATGCGCGCTTGATCCACGGTGTCCGGTAACCCGAGATAGAACTCGCATTCCAGGGGGGTGGTCAATTCGTCGCGTAGAAACTCACCCAAAGAGCGGTGCTGTGGATCGCTTCGGAAGATCAATTCACTGGCCAGCCAGCCAAGTGTATAGGCGTGATTGCCGTTTTTTTCGCCGATCGGCCATTGTGGCTTCTGCGCAGCCAAGATATCTGCCATCGCCCTGGGGTTCTGCATGACTTCTGCGTTCAGTTTCGTGTCGATCCAACACAATCCTGCCTGCTGGCTGAGCAACTGCCGCACAGTGACCTGATCTTTGCCTGCGGCGGCGAATTCCGACCAGATTTCTCTGACGGGCATCTCGTAGCCGAACAGGCCCTGGGAAACGGCTACGGCAACGGCCAGGCCAGTGATTCCTTTGGACAGCGAATATACCAGAACCAGAGTGTCTTCCTGCCAGGGTTGGTTATCGCGGGCTTAGCCGCCCCAGAGATCGACAACACATTCGCCGTCGCTATAGGCGGCGCAAGCTGCGCCAGTTTCACCTCGGATGCGGAAATTTTCTTCGAAGACATCCTGAACCTGCTCGAATCCTGCAGCGACATAGCCGCCGCTTTCTAGTCCTGTGGTCATCTTCAGTACCTCTGAGGAGGGTGAAAGTCAGGATCCGGCCAGCAGTTGCTTGGCGCGTTCACACTCCGGAGAGCTCAAGAGTTTCTCATCACATTCAGAGAGGGCTCTGGAGAGTTTCTGCGTCGCGCGGTCAGCGTCACCGACTCGTCTCTGTAGTTTCAGTAGATCGCACAATGCACGAATCTGGAAGTACGTTTGCCCAAGTTCAGCGGCACGCTCACTGGCCAGGTCAAACTGTTCGGCAGCCAGGTTTGAGTCATGCTGTTGCGCCAATAGACCCTTGGCACGGTACAGCGATGAGTCGAAGTAGTGGAGGCCACCGCGTTCAATAGCCAGTTGCGCATCAGCAAGCTCGACTGCTGCTTCTTCTGAGCGATTCAGTGCCAGGTTCATAGGCACTGCGCCCACAGCATAAGATGGTTCCAGCAGGCCGACACCCATGTTGGCCACTCGATCTTTGGCATCGAGAATTCGTGGTAGTGCTTCCGCCGCTTTCCCCCCAGCAGCATCTAACATCGCTGATTGATAGTCAGCCAGAGCGATCCAGTGCGGGAAACGGGCCGCCTGTGCGACCCGGGCCAGCTCGCTTACGTGCTCTCGGATTGCGGCTGGATCACCCTGCAACATCGCGACATTCGCTCCGTAGTAGTGCGCGAACGCGAGAGTTGCGTCGTGGTTGATAGAATTCGCGAGCATGCAGGCTTTCGTCACGGATTCTCGAGCTTCCTCAAAGTAGCCTTGTGAGGCTTTAACCATCGCGAAGAAAGTCAACGCCATGACTTCTGGAGACATACCGTAATGTGCAGCCAGCCATTTGCTGTCGCCCACGCCAATATGATGAATGGCTTTCTCCAGGTGTTCAGCTGCAGCAGCAAAGTGTCCTGAGATCAGATCGACGACCCCCAGCGCTGTATGTGCGGCGAGATCGTGTTCTTCGTCTCTTGTTACAATGGCGATTTCCAACAGCTTGTCTGCAGCATCTCGGGCTTCAAACAATTGAGCTTCGTTGTAGTAGTAGCGCCATAGTCCCCAGAGCGTGGAAAACTGTTCTCTGCTCCCGGCAACCTCTTTGCTTAGATCCAGAGCCTGGCTGAATGCGTCAATGACTTCCGGCGCGCCATAACCTTTGGTGACCATGAGAGCGGTACCTAGATTGACCAGTGCCCGCAGATGCTGGCGTTGGTTTTCCCGCTGTTCATCGGCGTGCGAAATCAGCTCTGCAGCACGATTAAAATGGCTTGCCGCTTCTTGAGTCGCTGAGCGCGCGGCGGCCTTCTCACCAGCTCGCAGAGTATACTCAATAGCCCGCTGCTGCTCTTCGCCACGGGCAAAGTGATAGGCCAGCATTTCAACTTCTTCGTCCGGTCGGTCTGCAGTAGCGCTCTCTATGGCCAGACCGACCTGGTCGTGAATTTTGCGCCGTGCATTTCTCAGCAGAGAATCGTAGACCACCACCTGGGTTAGCGCATGCTTGAACTCGAATTCCGGTTCGGGCAGCAGCTGTGTCTGAACAATGAGTTCGGCTTCGACCAGCTCGTTCAGCGCTTCGGTAAGCGAAGCTGTGCTGGCGGCGATCGCCTGCAGACGAGGTCGGGAAAATTCCCGGCCGATCACAGAGGCGCAATTCAGAACTTCCAATGTCTGTGGTGCGAGCTGATCGAGTCTGCTGCGGATGACCGACTGCACGGAACTGGGGAGCTGCAGCTGGCTCAAGGCTGCATTGAACACAGCTTCTCCATCCCTGACCTCTATCTGATCATCGTCCATCAGAGCGCGGCAGATCTCTTCAATAAAGAATGGATTTCCGTCAGTTGTCTGCTGCATCAAATCGACAAACTCAGCGGGAATGGATTCAACGTTCCAAAGACCACAGACAAACGCTCTGGTGTCTTCTCTGCTGAGCGGTGCCAATTTGATATGGGCGACGTTCGAATGGGAAATCCATTTTGGTGTCAGAGTAGGCCGCGCTGATACCAGCACAAACAGAGGGTAGCCTGCAGCAATTTCGGTGACTCTCTGCAGGACTTCATCCGACGCGGTGTCTGCCCAGTGCCAGTCTTCGAGCAGCAGTAGCACGGGTGTTTTTCTGGCAGCGATGGTGATGGTTGCCACCACAGCATCCTGGAGTGCAGCTCTCAGCGATAAACCCTCGAGTTGGGTGGCTGGGTAACGAAGCGGCGGAATTGAGTGGAGATGCAGCAGTAGCGGCACCATCTGTTCAAGTGCGGGATCGAGTTCGCGAGCGCGGATGGCTAGTGCTTCTTCCCGGTCACGCAGACTGGTATCTGGATCGAGCAGAGTTTCCAGGACTTCCATGAATGGCAGATATGGGCTTCGAGTGCCGTACGACTGGCAGGTGCCTTCCAGTACCTGAAAATTCTGATCTGCGAGAGCGGCTAACAGTTCGCGTCCCAGCCGGCTCTTGCCGACCCCAGCATCGCCGGTAAGCAGCGCAACCCGACCACGACCGGAAAAAGCGCGTGAGGCGGCATCAATCAGCAGTGACAGTTCCTGTTCACGACCGCGATGGGGAGTGAATCCTCGAGCATTTGCTGCGTCTATTCGGGTATGTACACCGCTCGGGCCGGTGACCTGGAAACATTCGCGCTGATTGGAATGGATCGTTCCTTGCTGCACGGTTTGGATCGAGAAATAGGGCGCCACACTCGCCTGCGTCGTTGGCGAGATTAACACCTGATCCGGCTCGGCCAGTTCGAGTAAATTCTCCGCTGCGCTGATGCAATTTCCCGAAACCTGAAAAGCGCTGCTGTCTCTGATTTTAGCGACCACCAAGCCGCTGTCTATTCCTACTTTTGCGCCCAGTTGAGGCAACATTCTCTGCTGGTGTTCGCTGAACCGAATTTCCTTCAACTCTTTATCGAGGGCGAGGCCGAAGTGAACAGCGCGTACCGGGTCGTCTTCATGAGCACTCGGTAAACCGAAAATTACGCCGAACTGATTGTTTGTCGAATGATTAACGATGCCGCCGTAGAGCGCTGTGATTCGTGACACTCGCGAGCTTAACTCTTCGCGAACCTCCTCCAGGTCCTCCGGGTCCATCTGTTCGCCGAGTGAGGCAATACCGGTTACCAGGGCAGCCACATAGGTGATTTCCCGGCGGTCGCCGTCGCTCTTTGACGTTGCTGGCTTCTTCTCGCCGGATAGTTTTGCGCGAACAGAGGCAATGACTGGAACAAGAAGTTTCTTATCGCCTGCCTGTGCGAAATCCTTAAGATCGATCGTCTGGACGCGACGAAAAGCCAGGGGAGGACGGGTTTCGTCAATCCGAACAGGCACCAGACAATCCCGCTCGAGACCTTCTGAGGCTTCGTTGCGAACCCAATCCGATTCCACGGATCGCTGTGACCAGACTACGACGATACAGCTGGCAGACTCGATGGCTTGCTCGATCTCTCGATCATAAACTTTGCCAGACCGGATATGTTTATCCCACCAGACGTTCAGGCCGGTCTCTTCCAATGCTCGCACAATCGTTTCCACGATCGAGCGATCTTCAGATGTATAGCTGAGGAAAACGTCAATCACTGCGCTTCAACTTTGGGTCGGGCGGGACAAGGCAGCCGGTTCCTGGATATTAGATAGGAGTGGGTTTTCGCAGCTGTTCCAATATGTACTGGTAGGGCCCGCCTTCCTCATTCGCGGATCGTCCGATAAAAAGATCCATGTGAGCATAGCCGGCAATTACCTTGCGGTCATAGTACTTTTCACCATTTCTTTCATTGTGAGCCCTCAACCATTGATATGTGCGCAGGCTGGTCTCGGTAAAGAAGATCTGAATTTTCTGACCTGCAATGAAGCTCAGCGGCATCTTTAGCTTTTCGACATTTGATTGATAGACATCCCGCCCTTTACTGTCGACAACTTTACCTTGCCGGATGATCTCCGCCAGCTGCTCGAATGCTGAAGTGGAAATTTCGCCGAACATGTCCTCCAGCGCTGCGTGGGTCCGGTTGTTGAGCTGGCTGTGGGTATATGACGGGCCGAATATGGAAAAGATTCGATGGCAGACCGGGTTGTTGCACTCCTCGCCAGGGGGTACAGGCATCCGATACAGCATTGCATCGATACCCTTTGCCTCATCGCTGTCGTCTGAACGAATATCAATTTTGTGAGTACCAGTGGCAGCGAGAGTCTCGCCGACGCCAATATCAGCCTTCAGATAGTTCAGCCAATCGGTAACCGGGTGCAGGGTCAATTGCGAGCAGACGGCCGAGCGAACACCCTCCAGGCCATTCATAATCGATATTAAAAGAGTCATCGAGCCAACGCAGTGAGCGACGACCTGAACTGAATCGGCGCCGGTTTCTTTGCGGACGAAATCTATGCACTGTGGCCAGTCCTCGTTTGCAACATCGTCGATGCTGAAGGGCTCAGTCGCCCAGCCGGAATGAGGACCTGCCCGATAGTCGAAGAGCCAGACGTCATAGTCGTTCTTGCAGAGATATTCGACCAGGTTTTCTTCGACCGTGTTGGTCGCGAAAGAGGAGGCGGTAACCCCGAAGCCAGGAGCGAGAATAACCGGTCCCCGTTTCCCTGGTTGATCGTAACCATAGCGTTTCAGAGCAAATTTGCCTCCGGTCGAATTGCTGATATTGCCTGGTGTTGCTGTTTCGCCGGCTATCGCAGGATAGCTTTGCAGCAACCTGCAATTCAGCTGCCTCTCATCCTGTTTGAAGCGAGCATTGTCTTCACTGGCAAAATTCTTCAGATTCGATAACAAACCGCCGTAGGCGTTGAATATCGAAAGGGCAAAAACTTTTTACCAGTTTCATTGCGTTCAATAGTTCTAGTCGCTTGCGTAGCGGGGGCGTGTAGATCTCCAAGTATTCAACGACGTTGGTTGTCTCATCACTTCGCGGTTGCAGCTCGATAGTTGTGATCTGTCGGATTAAGTCGTCCAGCGACAGCTTAAGAATGCCCCTACCGATGATCAACTGTGTTTGATCCGCGGCTTGGTCTCGGCCACCGTTGCGACATGTTGTCTCGATATTTCGACAAACAAAGTGGTGACATCTGTCCACCAGTGGCTGCCAGACTTCTCGTCGAGTAGTTTGAATGCATCGAAGTTCAGATTTGGTCCGCCCTGCACCTCCAGGATACCGCGATAGTTCATTTCCCAGGTCTCCACTCGATCGGAATCAGAACGAAGCAACTCGAATAGACCTTCGGTGAGCTTCATCGGGTGTTTGCTTAAGGAAAGACAGGTCACTGTGCCACTGAGTTCGCCAGAATGGTCTGTCGCCAATTCGAACTCCTTCAAGTCAGGAATTCTAACTTTGAACGAGCCCACCATATCGTTTTTCCGAACCTGGCCGATTCGATGTACCAGATCGAAAGGGTTGGCAATTCTTCGTTCTGTCTCGAGCTTGCTGCGCTCGGGTGTTGTTTCGATTTCGTTGAAATATCCGCTCATGCGCTCTTCGAATTGGAGCCGAAAAGAAAGGGCTTCCCGGGCTATCTTTGCAGAATGCGGTGCCACCTTACTGAACTGCTGCCAAAGAAATTTTCCATAGCCGTCAACATTCTGTTCTAGCGCCATGCGTGCGCGTTGCCGCCGCAATTTCAGATCAGTGGCTATGATTGCGATTCGGCCTTTTTCATGTGGCTTGCTCGAAGCGAGTGAGGAATCGAATTGCCAGCCGTATTGTTCCGCGAGAATAGCGCAGGCGCGCTCAGCGACGGCGGCTATGGCCAACAGGGGATTTACTCCGATCGCTCCTGATAATACTGCTCCATCGCAGACGTAGAGGCCTTCGTGTACACCGCCTCCATCACCTTGAAACACCTGGCATCTGTCGTTGACTACTCCATTACTGGCATCGTCAGCCATACGACAGCCACCAAGAGGATGAACCGTAATCAGCTTTCTACCAACGGCGTTGCTCCAGAGTGGATTGGTGATGTATTGCCGATGAATAGCTTCTGTTGTTGCTCTCAACCAGTCATTGTCACGTTTGATGACTGTTCCCGTCAGCCCTTGTTGGACAGATGGCCTTGATTGAGTAAGAGACACTTTTAGCTCATCGTTATTCACACTGAGGAAACGATGATGACTAAAAGAGACCACGACAGCGCCGAGAAAACGGTACGCGATATCCGCTGAGCCACCCGGCGCAAACACAATCCCGAAGAGAAGATCCGCATCGTGCTGGAAGGCCTGCGCGGCGAGCAAAGCATTGCGGAGCTTTGCCGCCGCGAAGGGATCAACACCAACCTCTACTACCGCTGGAGCAAAGAGTTTCTAGAAGCTGGCAAGAAGCGGCTCGCTGGTGATGCCACCCGAGAAGCGACCTCTGATGAAGTGAAACAACT
>CAKZWF010000018.1 GCA_937921865.1 uncultured Pseudomonadales bacterium
AGAGCCCTCAGCGGATAAAGAGCCTTCAGCGGATAAAGAGCCTTCAGCGGATAAAGAGCCTTCAGCGGATAAAGAGCCTTCAGCGGATAGAGAGCCTTCAGCGGATAGAGAGCCCTCAGCGGATAAAGAGCCCTCAGCGGATAAAGAGCCCTCAGCGGATAAAGAGCCTTCAGCGGATAAAGAGCCTTCAGCGGATAAAGAGCCTTCAGCGGATAAAGAGCCCTCAGCGGATAAAGAGCCTTCCACAATTCAGCAGCCTGCCTACGCACCGGAACTCGATCCCGCGATTGCGCAGTTGCTGCCGGAAGATCTGGACGAAGAGATCATAGAAGTCTTCTTCGAAGAGGCGGATGAATTACTGGAAGCGCTGGATGATAACGTTCACCAGTGGACGTCCGAACCGGTTAACCGGCTGTTTCTTGAGCACATGTTGCGCAGTCTCCACACCCTCAAAGGGGGCGCGCGCCTTGCCGGCCTGGTCAAGCTTGGTGACGTCACCCACCAGCTCGAGTCCTTCCTGATCGATTTTCAAACTGGTGCAGCTGAGACAAGCAGTGAGTTCTTCTCCGACCTGGCAGGACGCTTCGATGAACTGAGCAGCCTGCTCAGCGTTATTAAGGCGGCGCTGGCCGGAGAAGCCGTCAGCTGGACAGACCTTGATGAGCAACAGCCTCTGGATGTGCCAGATCCCCCAGTCGAAGAGGCAAATGCGCAGATGGCTGATGCCGCACCGGTGGAAGAGCCGGAAAGCGATGTCAACGAAGATGTTGCAGCAACAGCGTCTCAGACTGATTCCAAGGTAGCCGAGGTCACCTCTTTGGTGCCACCGGCACCTGAAAGTCGACCGCAACCGGAGCCTGCGGAAGCGCGTGACAAGACGGATCGTGCCAGTCAGGAAATGGTTCGGGTGGGTTCGGGCCTGCTGGAAAATCTGGTCAATCTGGCTGGTGAAAGCTCCATTGTCCGAGCTCGCATCGAACAGGGGATGAGCGATTTCACCTCCGCGCTCGATGAGATGGAAACCACAATTGAACGGGTGCGCGAGCAGTTGCGTCGCCTGGAGATTGAGACTGAAGCACAGATACTGTTCCGTCAGGATCGGCCTGATGGTCCGAGTTACGAAGAGTTCGATCCGCTCGAGATGGATCGCTACTCGCAGCTGCAGCAGCTGTCCAGAGGCCTGTCCGAAAGTGCGTCGGACATGCTTGATCTGAAAGACACACTGCTTTTTAAAGCCCGCGAGTCGGAGACTCTGCTGCTGCAACAGGCGCGGATAAATACGGAGCTGCAGGAAGGCCTGATGCGCACCCGCATGGTGCCGTTCAGCCGTCTGCTACCCAGACTGCGCCGCATCGTCAGGCAGGTCTCGAGTGAACTCGGCAAAGACGTTGAATTTCATGCCTTCAACGCAGAAGGTGAGCTCGACCGGAATCTGCTCGAGCGCATGGTTCCACCATTGGAGCACATGCTCAGAAATGCGGTAGATCACGGCATCGAAAGTAGGGAGCTGCGCAAGAACTACGGCAAGCCAGCGACCGGACGCATTGATCTGCGCCTGTCCCGCGAAGGTGGCGATGTCGTGATTGAAATCGGCGACGACGGCTCAGGTATCGATGTGGAAAGTGTTCGCGCCAAAGCGGTTGAACGCGGTTTGATGGCCGAAGGTGCCAAACTGCGCGACGACGAGATCAGCCAGTTTGTGCTTGCGCCCGGATTTACAACTGCCAAATCCGTTACTCAGATTTCCGGCCGCGGTGTCGGCATGGACGTTGTTCACAGCGAAGTGAAGCAACTTGGCGGCAGCATTCAGATCGCCTCCCGCCAGGGTAAAGGCTCGCGATTTATTGTCCGGGTGCCGTTCACAGTATCTGTTAACCGGGCGTTGATGGTATCTGTTGGCGATGATTACTATGCAATCCCGCTGAACACGATCGAAGGTATTGTGTTGCTAACTCCGGCCGAGCTTGAGCGATTGTATGCGCCTGAAGGCAATACCTTCGAATACGCTGGCATCCCCTATCGCGTCCGCTACCTCGGACACTACCTCGGACGTGAATTCCGCGCTTCTGCACTGCAGAGTTCGGTACCCGTGGTTCTGGTGCGATCTGGAGATCATGCGGTCGCCGTTCATGTGGACGGCGTGCAAGGCAGCCGCGAAATCGTCGTGAAAAGTCTTGGTCCGCAATTCGCCGGAGTTGGCGGTATTTCCGGGGCAACCATTCTGGGTGATGGCAGCGTTGTGGTCATTCTCGACCTGCTCGCTCTGATTCGAGCTCAATCCAGCGGTGGTCAGGCAGGCGCGCGCCGGCAGGTTACTGGAGGCAACCGTACCCGTACTGTAATGGTGGTGGATGATTCGGTAACGGTGCGCAAAGTTACCTCGCGGCTGCTGGAACGGCAGGGCATGGATGTGATGGTAGCCAAAGACGGCATTGAGGCGATATCGCTGCTTCAGGAGCGTCGTCCGGATGTGATGCTGCTGGATATCGAAATGCCGAGGATGGATGGGTTCGAGGTCGCGCGACAGGTTCGTCACGATGATCGGCTCGCAGATCTGCCCATCATCATGATCAGTTCTCGAACGGGTGAGAAACACCAGGAGCATGCGGTTCAGCTTGGGGTGAACAGTTTCCTGGGCAAACCTTTCCAGGAAAATGAATTGCTGGCGACAATTGATCGGCTGGTAAACTGAACAGGAACGAACAATGGCCGCAGTTGTGGCAGAAGAACTGAACGAGCTCAGCTGTGTACTCATCCCTTTAGATGGCACGCGACTGCTGTTGCCGAATATTTCCGTGGCGGAAATCTTGCCGTGGCGTCGGGTTAAAGCACTGGCTGATGGACCCGAGTGGTGTCTGGGTCTGCTCGGCTGGCGGGGTGAGACGATTCCCGTTGTGCGCTTTGAGTCTTTAAACGGTGGCGGTGCGGCAGCGCGCAAAGCCGGTCGCTGCATGATCGTTATGAATCGCGCCCGTACTGCTAACGGACCGCCGTTCTATGCGATTGCCGCCGAAGGCCTGCCACGCATGCTGCAGCTTACCGCAGACGATCTAAGCAACGAGTCCGGCCGATTAGGACAGGCGGAAAGCGTTGCGGTGCGGCTTGGTACCGAGTCAGCGGTGATTCCGAATCTGGATTTTCTTGAGACCAAAATCGCCACGCTGCTGCGTTAGTGCATCCGGGGTATCAGCGACTAGTCACTCCAACCCCAACTGTGTTGTACCGCAGCGAGCGCAGCCAGCGGCACGGTTTCAGCGCGCAGAGTCAGGCCGCCCAGACCGCACAGAGCTATGTTGTGGCTTCTCGCCAACGCCCTTTCTGAGTCTGTCCATCCGCCTTCGGGTCCAACCAAAAGACTCAGCGCTTCCCGCTGCCTGCCCGCATCGAGCAGGGGTGCGTCCAGATCCAGCATCAGGCGTCGACCATCGAAGCCTCGCTCCAGCAATTCTGCCAGACTCAGCGGCGCACCCAGGTCAGGCACGAACAGCCGGCCACATTGTTCAGCCGCGCTGATGGTGATCTGACGCCAGTGGTTCAGCTTGTTAGCGGTGCGTTTTTCATCCAGCAGCACGTTGCTGCGCTCGCTGCGCAGTACCTGAATTGAGTCAGCACCAAGTTCGGTCGCCTTCTGCATGACCGTGTCCATGGCTGCCCCTTTGAGCCAGGAAACTGCCAGGGTCAGAACCGGTCGGGTGGCCGTCTGTTCGCGAATCCTGGCCTGCAGTGTGAGCGTACAGCGTCGATTGTCGATGGTGGCGATTGACGCCTGCCACTCAGTACCCCGACCATCAAAACACAGCAGCTGCGCACCGGTTTTCAGGCGCAGTACCCGGCTCAGATAATGACTTTGTTCTCGATTGAGTTCGATGATGGAATCGGCGCTTGAGAGATCCTGCAGCTCGCTGAGATACAGCCGGTGGGTCATTGGCGCTGATCGAGGCCGAGATTGCGGCACACTGCATTGGTCGCACCCCAGCGATTGAGCGTATAGAAGTGCAGGCCAGGCACGTCCCATCTGAGCAGGTCTTCGCAGAGGCGAGTTACTACCTCAATGCCAAACGCGCGTATGCCGGGCTCATCGTGCTCCAGCGATTCCAGTCGCTTGAGTACCCAGCGTGGCACGTCAGCACCACAGTTTTTGGAGAATCGCACGATGCCGTCAAAATTGGTTATCGGCATGATTCCGGGGATCAGTGGCAGCGTCAGACCGCGTGCCGCGGCCCGGTCTGCAAAGTCATAGAACGCGTGCGGATTGTAGAAGTACTGGGTGATGGCGCTGTCGGCGCCGGCATCAACCTTGCGGGCAAAGAATTCCAGATCGTCTTCGGGTGACTGGGCCTCTGGATGCACTTCCGGATAGGCGGCGACCTCGAGGTGAAAATGGTCGCCCGAGTGTTCCCGGATCCAGCGCACCAGACTTTCGGCGTTGTGGGTGTTGCGAGCCCGGCCGATTCCGGACGGCACGTCACCGCGCAGCGCGACGATGCGCCGCACGCCCATATCCCGATAGTCGTCCAGCAGCGCAAAGATGCTGTCTTTTTCGTCTGCGCCAATTGACAGGTGTGGTGCGGCGTCCAGGTTGAGACTCAGCAGATGACGGATGGTGTCGTGGGTGCCGTCCCGCGTGGAGCCACCGGCACCGTAAGTGCAGGAGTAGAAGTCCGGTCCAAACGCGGCAAGCTTGTCCACCACGCGCGTCAGCCCTGCTAGGCCTGAATCGCCGCGGGGTGGAAAAAACTCGCAGCTGACACGCGGCTTCTTGGCCGCTGCCGTTTGGCTGGTATCGGTCATTGGTCAAACCTCGTGATGATCGACCAGGTTTTGTTCTGGCGTTTGGTGAGCGCCGGCTTAGCGGTTAAAGCTCAGCCGCCAGAGCTTCTGCCCGGTCGGTTTTTTCCCAGCTGAACTCAGCTTCCGTGCGGCCGAAGTGGCCGTAAGCGGCTGTGCCCTGATAGATGGGTCTCTTGAGGTCCAGCATCGCAATCAGACCGCGAGGCCGCAAATCAAAGTGTTCACGCACAAGTTGAACGAGTTTCGCTTCGGACAGTTTGCCGGTGCCGAAGGTGTTCACGCTGATGGAGGTAGGTTCAGCAACGCCAATCGCATAGCTGATCTGAATTTCCACGCGATCCGCGAGGCCTGCCGCCACCAGGTTTTTGGCCACATAGCGTCCCGCGTATGCGGCTGAACGGTCAACTTTTGACGGGTCCTTGCCGCTGAATGCCCCGCCACCATGGCGGGCCATACCGCCATAGGTGTCGACAATGATTTTCCGGCCTGTCAGTCCGCAGTCGCCCACCGGGCCGCCGATGATGAACTGACCGGTGGGATTGATGTAGAGCTTGGTGTCGCGGGTCAGCCAGTTGCCGGGTACGACAGGCTTGATGACCTCTTCCATCACAGCTTCCTTCAGATCAGTCTGGCTGATATCGGGCGAATGCTGGGTCGACAGGACCAGCGCTTCAATAGAGATGGGTCGACCTTCTTCGTCATACCGGAACGACAGCTGACTTTTGGCATCAGGGCGCAGGAACGACAGAGAGCTGCGGCGGGCTTTGGCCTGCTGCTTGACCAGCAGGTGGGAGTAGGTGATCGGGGCTGGCATGAGTACGTCGGTTTCGTTGGTCGCATAGCCGAACATCAGCCCCTGGTCGCCAGCGCCCTGCTCATGGTCGTTGGTTTCGTCGACGCCCATTGCGATGTCGCTGGACTGCAATCCGAGCGCGTTGACCACGGTGCAGTCGGTCGCGTCGAAACCAACCTCATGACTGTCATAGCCGATATCTTTGACCACCTGGCGGACCAGCTTATCGACGTCCACCACGGCCTTGGTGCGGATCTCCCCGGCGACAACGATGATGCCGGTCTTGATCAGGGTTTCGCAGGCAACCCGGGAATCTTTGTCTTGAGCCAGCATCGCATCCAGAACCGCGTCTGAAACCTGATCGGCAACTTTATCCGGGTGGCCTTCCGAGACCGATTCCGAGGTAAATAACTGATAGTCCATAGCGAGTCTTCCGCAACGTTTGTTTCAGGCACAGGCCAGGTGAGCGGCGCATTCTACCTCAACTCATGGCGGGATTTGTTGCCAGGTTGCATCTAGCCTTTGCTGGTGATTTAAGAGTTGAAGCAGCAGGCCAATCCGGCTACCCGTTCGCAGCGTGCATTGCGCGGGATCCGGTGAGCGGGGACAATAGCGCCGCACCGCGTTACAGCACCGGTTTGAGTGTCTGAGCTCCAGGTGACGCTTTGTCGCCAGACGGTGTAAAAACAACCTTGGGGGAACGATGTCAGCAAGAGTAGAACGGGCTAATGCCATCCGGGCACTGGCTATGGATGCCGTGGAGGCGGCCAATTCCGGGCACCCGGGCGCACCGATGGGCCTTGCGGACGTCGCTGAAGTGCTGTGGCGGGAAGTGCTCGTCCACAATCCGGCGGATCCATCCTGGTCCGATCGCGATCGTTTTGTGCTGTCCAACGGCCACGGGTCAATGCTGCTCTATGCGCTGCTGCACCTGACCGGCTACGACCTGTCCATTGATGAAATCAAAGCCTTTCGTCAGCTCGGCTCAAAAACCCCCGGGCACCCTGAGTTCCGCGAATGCCCGGGCGTGGAAACCACCACCGGACCGCTGGGACAGGGATTTGCCAATGCCGTTGGTCTGGCTCTGGCGGAAAAGATTCTCGCCAGCGAATTCAATCGGGATGAGTTTTCGATTGTTGACCACCGAACCTGGGTGATTGTTGGCGATGGCTGCTTGATGGAGGGCATCTCTCATGAAGCTGCGTCGCTGGCCGGCACGCTTGGTCTCGGCAAGCTGGTGGCGATCTATGACGACAACGGCATTTCCATCGATGGCGAAACCGATGCCTGGTTCACCGAAGATGTACCTGCGCGTTTTGAAGCTTACGGCTGGCGGGTGATCCGTGACGTGGATGGCCATGATGGCGAAGCGGTAGCGGGCGCACTCGAACAGGCGCTCACCCAGCAGGATCTGCCAACGCTGGTCTGCTGTAAAACCGTTATCGGTTATGGCTCGCCGGCTAAACAGGGTACGGCAGGCGCGCATGGCGCAGCACTTGGGGCCGAGGAGGTGAGTGCAGTTCGCAAGACGCTGAACTGGAGCTTTGATGCGTTTGAAATACCGGATCGGCTCTATCAGGAGTGGGACTGCCGTGCCCGTGGCGCCAAGCTGCAGCAGGCCTGGACGGAGCTCTTCGACGCCTATCAGCGGACCTATCCTGAACTTGCCGCAGAGTACCAGCGGCGTATGTCCGGCGAGCTGCCTGAAGGCTGGAATGAGAGTCTGCGGGCGTTGGCGGAATCCGCCCAGGCAGCGCTTGAACCATTGGAAACGCGCAAGTCGTCACAGCGCTGTATTGGTGCGCTGGCAGACGCTGTTCCGGAACTTTTCGGCGGTTCGGCGGATCTCACTGGATCAAACGGCACCCGCTGGGCGGGCGCATCGGATGCTCGCTATCTCAGCTATGGCGTTCGTGAATTCGGCATGTCCGCCATCACCAACGGGATGACGCTGCATGGTGGGCTGAGGCCATTCAGTGGTACTTTTCTGGTGTTCATGGAGTACGCCAGAAATGCGGTTCGGCTGGCGGCGTTGATGGAAATCCCGAATGTGTTTGTCTACACCCACGACTCGGTGGCTGTTGGCGAAGATGGGCCGACCCACCAGCCGATCGAACAGTTGACCAATCTGCGCACGACGCCGGGACTGCATACCTGGCGACCTTGCGACACGGTGGAGAGCGCGTTTGCCTGGGAGTCGGCAATTGCCAGCCAGCGGGAACCCTCCGCGCTGATTTTTACCCGCCAGAAAACCCCGGCGATGGTTCGAGATCTGGAAGCCTTTAATGCCATCGCTCGCGGTGGTTATGTGTTGCGCCGCGAGCAGGGTGAGCTGGATCTGATTCTGATCGCCACCGGCTCGGAAGTCGGGCTGGCCGCGCAGGCGGCAGATCTGCTCAAAGAGGACGGGCTGGGTGTGCGGCTGGTGTCCATGCCCTGCACCGATATCTTTCTCAATCAGGATGCCGATTACCGAGAGAGTGTGCTTCCGGCCGACTGCAGCGCTCGGGTTGCGGTAGAGGCTGCCCATCCGGATTACTGGTATCGATTTGTTGGCCTGCAGGGGGCCGTGGTCGGCATAGACCGCTTCGGAATTTCCGCGCCAGGTGATGAAGCCATGGCGGCATTGGGCATGACGGTTGAGAACGTTGTCGCGGCAGCGCGCTCACTGTTCACAACCGCGGAGCAGGGCTGAGATGGCGGGCGAGTCGTCGCGGGCTCTGCCGCGCAAAGAGATGACCCAGCTTGATCTGGCGGGCAAACGGCTGCTGATACGGGAAGATCTCAACGTACCGCTCAAAGCCGGTGTGATCAGCAACGAAGCCAGAATTCTCGCGGCATTACCCACACTGCAACAGGCGCTTGCTGCCAACGCTGCCGTTCTGGTGATGTCTCATCTGGGTCGGCCGGAAGAAGGCCAGTTTACGCAGGATTATTCGCTGGCACCGGTGGCGCAGCGGCTCGCCGAACTGCTGGACATCGAGGTGCGCCTGATCAGAGATATCGGTGCGCCTCTGGACCTGCAGCCGGGTCAGATTGCGTTACTTGAGAACGTACGCTTTCTCGACGGTGAGAAGGCCAACTCAGATACTCTGGCGCAGCAGCTGGCGGGCCTGTGCGACATCTTTGTGATGGATGCATTTGCGACAGCACACCGCGCTCAGGCTTCGACCCATGGTGTGGCGAAATTTGCGGATATTGCCTGTGCCGGGCCACTTCTGGTGGCTGAGCTCGAAGCGCTGGAACAGTCTCTGGCTGCACCCCGGCGACCGCTGCTGGCTATCGTTGGCGGTGCCAAGGTATCCACCAAGCTGGATGTGCTGGGTTCGCTGGCGGAACTGGCTGATCAGGTGATCGTTGGCGGCGGGATTGCCAATACCTTTATTGCTGCCGCCGGCCACCCGGTCGGGCAGTCGCTCCAGGAAGCCGATCTCCACGACGCCGCGCGGGCCATTGCGGCAAAGGTTGAAGTGCCATTGCCCGTGGATGTGATGGTTGCGAAGACCTTTGCTGAAGACGCCGTTGCTGTGGTGCGGGCCATCGATGAAGTGGCCGAAGATGAGATGATTCTCGATATTGGCCCCGAGACTGCGCGCCGCTACGCGCAGATGCTGACCGGTGCAGGGACCGTGCTGTGGAATGGTCCGGTGGGTGTTTTCGAATTTGATCAGTTTGGCGAAGGCACCCGGGTTCTGGCCGAAGCCATTGCCGGCAGTGAGGCATTTTCGATTGCCGGTGGGGGCGATACCCTGGCAGCGATAGATAAATACTCAGTACGCGACGGCATCAGCTATATCTCAACTGGTGGTGGCGCGTTTTTAGAGTTTGTCGAAGGCAAAACCCTGCCCGCTGTGGCTGTGCTGGCAGAGCGCGCTGACGGCTGACGCTTACGATCTGCCCACTGACGGATACTCGGGTATCGTTGCACAGTATTGGTATAGGGATTGACGAGAACGTGGCGGCCAGGACCGACGGCAGTGACCGCGTCCCGGATTCCAGAATAGACGAATCAAATATAGAAAGACTCGAAGAAAGAGGTGAGTAATGGCTCTTATCAGTATGCGACAGATGCTCGATCATGCCGCCGAACACGGCTACGGTGTGCCGGCTTTCAACGTCAACAATCTCGAACAGATGCGCGCCATTATGGAAGGCGCAGATGAAACTGACAGCCCGGTCATAGTTCAGGCGTCAGCGGGCGCCAGAAAGTATGCTGGACCGAATTTTCTGCGCCATCTGATTCTTGCTGCCGCTGAAGAGTTTCCGCACATTCCGGTGACTATGCATCAGGACCACGGCGCCTCACCTGCGGTCTGTCAGCGCTCCATACAGCTGGGTTTCGGCTCGGTGATGATGGATGGCTCGTTAGAAGAAGATCAGAAAACGCCCGCCAGCTACGAATACAACGTTGAGGTAACCCGTCGGACCGTCGACATGGCTCACGCCTGCGGTGTTTCCGTGGAAGGCGAACTCGGGTGTCTGGGGTCGCTGGAAACCGGTGAAGCGGGAGAAGAAGACGGCGTCGGGGCTGCGGGTGTGCTCAGTAAAGACATGCTGCTCACGGATCCGGAGCAGGCGGCAGATTTTGTCAAGAAGACTCAGGTGGATGCGCTGGCAATTGCGATTGGAACCTCTCATGGCGCCTACAAGTTTTCTCGCCCGCCTACCGGTGACATTCTGGATATCGATAGGATCAAAGCCATTCATCAGCGCATTCCCAACACCCATCTGGTAATGCATGGCAGCTCGTCGGTGCCCCAGGATCTGCTGGCCTTGATCAATGAGTATGGCGGTGAAATTCCGGAAACCTACGGCGTGCCGGTAGAAGAAATTCAGGAAGGCATCCGCAACGGCGTTCGCAAAGTCAATATCGACACCGATCTGCGCCTGGCCTCAACGGCCGCGGTGCGGAAATTTCTGGCGCTCAACAAAGCGGAATTTGATCCGAGGAAATATCTTACCGAAACCTTAAAGGCGATGAAGGCTGTCGTGGTTGATCGTTATGAAGCGTTCGGCACCGCGGGTAATGCCTCGAAGATCCGACCGGTCTCTCTGGACGACATGTACCTTCGTTATGCGGCGGGTGAACTCGATCCGGTTGTGAAGTGATCGGCTGATGCGCGGCCAGGGTGCGTTTGTTCCCCGGGAACTGATCGATCAGCTTGGTAATTTTACCACGCGCTCGGCGAAAACCCCGGACGCACTGTCAGGCTATGTCGACTTTTACCACCTGAATTTTGCAGCGTCCCATCCGGGGCTGCAGCATCATATCGGCTGGGTGCCGAGCGGTGAATTTCAGATCGCCACCCAGCTGTTTGCCCAGCCGAAGCCACGGGGTACCGCATTTGTCTGTCATGGTTATTACGATCACGTGGGTCTTTTCGGGCACCTGATCCGCTATCTTCTGGACCAGCAGCTGAACGTACTGACCTTCGACTTTCCCGGTCATGGATTGTCGTCGGGACCGCGCGCAACAATCGCCAGCTTTGATCACTATGTTCAGGTGCTGGTTGATTTGCAGCATTATTTTGAGCGCGAACTCGGTGAGCGCGCGGGTGAGTTGCTGCCACAGCCCTGGCACGTGTTCGGTCAGAGCATGGGCGGCGCCATTGCGATGGAGTATCTACTTCAGTACGGTCATGAACGATTTCGCGAGATCGTGCTGTTTGCGCCGCTGATTCGGCCGGCAGCCTGGGGAATCAATCGCTGGGTGTATGAGGTGGCGAAACGAACCATTACCGAACGCAAGCGCATCGTCACTGAGAATACTGAAAACCCGGAGTTCATTGCGCTGATGCGCATAGATCCGTTAGCCCCGGACATTCTGCCGGTGCAATGGGTCACCGCGATGGTGGAGTGGATGAAGTCGTTTGAACAGCGCGGCAAACTGCCGTTCAAACTGCATATTGCTCAGGGCGATGCCGACAAAACCGTCGACTGGCGACACAATCTGAAGTTCTTCGCCAGCCACACCGACATTGACGTGCTGCGGATCCCCGGTGCGCGACATCACCTGGTGAATGAAAGTGATGCTATTCGCGACCAGCTGTTTCGCTGGATTGGCGGATTTATCGAACCGTCAGCAGTTGCGGTTTCACAGCCCTAGTCAGAACAGCACCCGGGTACGGATTGTGCCGTTCACAGTTTTCAACGCGTCGAGGACTTCGGCTGAGTAGTCGGCGGTGACGTCGATGACCACATAGCCGATGTCTCCCTGAGTCTGCAGATATTGTCCGGCGATGTTCACGTTTGAATCCGACAGCACCTGATTGATGGCCGTCAGCACACCGGTGATGTTTTCATGAATGTGCAGCAGCCGATGCTGGCCGGCGTGTTCGGGCAGCGCAACCTCAGGGAAATTGACCGCGGAAAGGGTTGAGCCATTGTCGCTGTAGCGGATCAGCTTTTCTGCAACCTCAAAGCCAATATTCTCTTGCGCTTCCATGGTACTGCCGCCTACATGGGGGGTCAGAATCACGTTGTTCAGACCCTTCAACGGAGACACGAAAGGTTCGTTGTTGGACTTTGGCTCTTCGGGAAAAACATCGATAGCAGCGCCGAGCAGCTTAGCCCCACGCAGCATTTCCGCGAGGGCTTCGAGATCAACAACATTGCCCCGTGAGGCGTTGATCAGCACTGCCTCCGGCTTCATCACCGCCAGCCGCTCGCGGGTCAGCAGATTCACCGTGGCTGCGGTCGCGGGCACATGTGCGGAGACGACGTCGGCGTTCTTCAGCAGCTCTTCCAGATGATCCACCTGCCGGGCATTGCCAAGATTCAGTTTTTTCACTGCATCATGAAAGATGACTTTCATGCCGAGGCTTTCGGCGAGCACACCAAGCTGTGAGCCAATGTTGCCGTAGCCGATAACCCCGAGCGTTTTGCCGCGCACCTCATAAGAGGACTTGGCTGACTTCTGCCAGACCCCTTCGTGCATCTGGGTGGTCTTGGCAGGAACTCCACGCAGCAGCAGGATCGCTTCAGCGAGCACCAGCTCTGCCACACTGCGGGTATTGGAGTAGGGGGCGTTGAAAACCGGTACCCCTGCACGGGTTGCTGCATCCAGACTGACCTGGTTGGTACCAATGCAGAAGCAGCCGACGGCCATCAGGCGCGGTGCCCGGGCGATGACTTCGGCGGTCAGCTGGGTCCGCGAACGAATGCCCAGCATGTGGGCCGAGCTCAACGCTGTCGCCAGCTCCTCACCCTGCAGTGCGTGATCGAGCCGGGTAAGATTCTGGTACCCGGCGGCGGTCAGCGTCTCCACCGCGGACTCATGGACCCCTTCCAGCAGCAGAATTTTTATCCTGTTCTTGTCGAATGAAGTCGCGCTCAACGGAAGATCCCTGGAAAAAGGCCGCATATACTAGCCGCTCCCCGATCAGTTGAAAGCGAAAATGTCCGATCCCCTTGATGAGCTGTTTTCACCCAGACAGTTGAAACGTGATGCCGATACGCTGGCCGAGTGGGGACGTGACTGGACCCGCAGCTATGCCGTGGCGCCGAGTGCGGTGGTCTTTGTCGAATCCATAGACGACGTGGTGAAACTGGTTCAGGCGGCCAATCAGCATGACTTCAAGCTGGTGCCTTCGGGTGGTCGAACCGGGCTGTCCGGTGGGGCAGTCGCCGGCCACGGTGAGGTCGTGGTGTCTTTTGATCGGATGAATCGAATCCTCGACTTCGACCCGGCAGATCGCCTGGTGACGTGTCAGGCTGGCGTCGTGACCCAGACCCTGCAGGAATTTGCCGGCGAGCAGGGGCTCAGCTATCCGGTCGACTTTGCGTCGTCAGGCTCCAGCCAGATTGGTGGCAACATCGCCACCAATGCCGGCGGTATCAAAGTCATCCGCTATGGCCTCACCCGGGACTGGGTGGCAGGGCTGACCGTTGTCACCGGTAATGGTGAGGTGCTGCGCTGCAATCATGGCCTGGTTAAAAATGCCACCGGTTATGACCTGCGCCATCTGTTTATTGGTTCAGAAGGCACGCTCGGGTTTGTCGTCGAAGCCCAGATCCGTCTGGCGCCGGCGCCGCAACCCCAGCAGGTGATGGTGCTCGGAGTGCCGGAGTTTCGCGATATTCTGGAAGTCCTGAGAACCTTCCAGGGGGCTCTGACTCTGTCGGCGTTCGAATTTTTTTCAGAACAGGCCTTGCAGAAGGTGCTCGCGCACAGGAATTTGCGCCGACCGCTGCCGCAGCCCGTGCCGTTCTATACGCTGCTGGAGTTTGATGCGTCTGCGCTCGAGGCGGCCAGCGAGGCTTTCGAGGCGGTGGTGGAAGCCGGCTGGGTAGTTGATGGGGTGTTGAGTCAGTCCGAAGCCCAGGCTGCTGCGCTATGGCAGCTGCGTGAAGGCATTTCCGAGAGCATTGCCGGATACACCCCGTACAAAAACGATCTCTCAGTGCGAATATCGCAGATGCCCGATTTCATTGAGACGGTGGATGCCCTGGTCAGCGACAGCTATCCGGATTTTGAGGTGTGCTGGTATGGCCACATTGGTGATGGCAACCTGCATCTGAATATCCTGCGTCCGGAATCGTTGTCGGTTGATGAGTTTTATCAGCGCTGTCACAGCATATCCCCGAAACTGTTTGCTGAAGTCAGCAATCGCCAGGGTTCGATTTCGGCGGAACATGGCGTGGGTCTTCTGAAGCGGGATTTTCTCGGCTTTTCCCGTAGCCCGGAAGAGCTGGAAATTATGCGTGGTTTGAAGGCAATGCTGGACCCGGGCCAGATTCTCAATCCCGGCAAGCTGTTGCCCTTAAAATCCTGAAGTCTGGAACTTCGGTTCCGCCTGGCAGAGTCTGCGCTAGAGCCGGCGGACGCCTGCGGGCGCTGCAACAAAAACCACGTCGGCTGCCTGGGCGGCGAATATGCCGTTGGCAACCACGCCGACAATATTGTTGATGGTCATTTCCAGTTCGGCAGGTTGGGTGATGGACAGCTCGTGCACATCGAGCAGGATGTTGCCGTTGTCGGTGATGATTCCTTCGCGCCACTCGGGTGCGCCGCCGAGTGCCAGCAGCGCGCGAGCCGCCAGGCCGCGAGCCATTGGGATGACTTCAACCGGTAACGGGAACTGCCCGAGTATGTTGACCAGTTTGGACTCATCGACAATGCAGACAAATTCGTCTGCTGAAGCCGCCACGATTTTCTCCCGGGTCAAAGCCCCGCCGCCGCCTTTGATCAGCGCTCTTTGTGGATCGACCTCGTCCGCACCGTCCACGTAGAAGGTAACCTCGCCAACAGCATTCAAATCCAGAACCTGGATACCGTGGCCTCGAAGACGTTCACTACTAGCGTCGCTGCTGGAAACTGTCGCGTCAAACAGATGCCGGATGTCGGCCAGAGCATCAATGAAATGGTTGGTGGTGGAGCCAGTTCCGACACCGATGATGCTCTTGGAATCGAGTCGGGGTTTGATGTAGTCGATGGCAGCTTGTGCCGCACTGCGTTTCAGCTCGTCTTCGTTCATACTCACGCGCTTGGGCTAAAAGCGACAACATCAGCGAAAACCGCTCGGGAAACAAGCGCCAGATCGTGGAAAAGTACGTTAAAAAGATTCTCTCCTCGCGCGTTTACGACGTTGCGGTGGAGACACCGCTGCAGCGTGCGGCCAATCTCAGCCGACGTCTGAACAACGAGATCTTGTTAAAACGCGAAGATATGCAGCCGGTCTTTTCGTTCAAGATCCGTGGCGCATACAACAAGATTGCACAGCTTTCTGCTGACGATCGAGCCCGTGGTGTGATTGCCGCTTCCGCTGGAAACCATGCTCAGGGGGTTGCGTTTGCAGCTCGCGAGCTCGGTTTGAAAGCGCTGATTGTGATGGGTCGTAACACCCCCAGCATCAAGGTCGATGCGGTGGCAGCGTTGGGTGCCCGGGTGATTCTGCATGGCGACAGCTATGATGACGCAGCACTCCATGCCCGGAAGCTCACCGAATCTGGCGGCTATGTTTTTGTCCCGCCATTTGACGATCCGGATGTGATTGCCGGTCAGGGTACCGTGGGTCTGGAAATCATGAACCAGCATCACGGTGCGCCGGATGCCATCTTCGTGCCGGTGGGTGGTGGGGGCCTGATTGCCGGGATTGCTGCCTATGTTAAATACATCTCCCCGCGTACCCGCATCATCGGTGTCGAGGCGGAAGGCTCCGCCTGCCTGACTGCAGCACTTGCCGCCGGACGGAGGGTCCGTTTACCTTTTGAAACGCTGGATCTGTTTGCGGATGGCGTATCGGTTGCGCAAGTTGGTAAAGAGCCTTTTCGGATTGCCCGTCGCTGTGTGGATGAAACCATCACCGCCAGTACCGATGAAATCTGTGCGGCGGTCAAAGACCTGTTCGGAGACACCCGCTCAATTGCTGAACCCTCTGGCGCACTGGCGGTTGCCGGAATGAAGAAATACTGCGTCGGTATCAGCGGTCAGAAGCTGGTCGCGGTGGTCAGTGGCGCCAACGTGAATTTTGATCGGCTCCGGCACATTTCCGAGCGGGCTGAGATCGGTGAGCAGCGCGAAGCCATTCTTGGCGTGACCATCCCGGAGCGACAGGGCAGCTTCCGTCGCTTCTGTAAGGTGCTCGGTAAACGCTCCGTCAGCGAATTCAACTATCGCTATGCGGGTGAAAAAGAAGCTCACGTTTATGTCGGCCTGCAGGTAACGGCAGAAGACGATCGACACAAGGCGGTTGCAGATCTGAACAGTGCCGGTTATGCGGTACAGGATATGACCGATAACGAAGCGGCCAAGCTGCATGTCCGGCACATGGTTGGTGGTCGTGCCCTTGTCGATAAACCTGAACTGCTGTATCGATTCGAATTCCCCGAGCGGCCCGGAGCATTGGCCAAGTTTCTTTCTGTGCTTGGTTCCGGCTGGAACATCACCATGTTCCACTACCGCAATCATGGTGCAGCCTGGGGCCGGGTGCTGGTGGGTTTTGAAGCCGGTGACTCAGATCGCCGCAAGCTGGATCAGTATCTGCGGCGGATTGGCTTTCGCTATTGGGAAGAGACTGACAACCCGGCGTATCAGCTGTTTCTGCGCTGACTATCGTCAGCCGTCGGGTTCGCCATAGCGGGCCAGCTCTTCTTCGAATACGAGCTGGTGGGGATCTTTGATCAGGTCGACATAGAGGCGGCCATCCAGGTGATCGAACTCGTGTTGAAACACCGTCGCGCTGAACCCCTTTAACGTCAGATCGATGTCTTCACCATTGAGATCTTTGGCAGTTACCCGTATGTGCTGTGGACGCTCGACAAAACCCCTCAGTCCGGGCACCGAAAGACAACCTTCCCAGTAACCGGCGGTGCGCTCGTCCAGGACTTCGATGCTTGGATTCGCGAATACGGTGAGCGGTATCGCTTCGAGTTCTCCATAACGGCTTTCGCCGCCGGGAATCTCTATGATCGCCAGTCGGATCGGCTCGTCGATCTGCGGTGCGGCCAGACCGATGCCACCATAGTCATGCAGGGTCTCGACCATATCCTCAACCAGCTTGGCGATGGCATCGCTGCGGATTTCCTGCTCAGTGATTTGCCTCGCCGGCACACGTAAAGTGGGGTGGCCCATGCGGATTATTTTTCTGACGGCCATGCTGTCTCCTCATATGTGTTGCGTTCTGGTATCTGCATGTCAGCCGCGAAAGCTCTGCCAGCCAGTCTCGGTCACAATGTCGTCTAACGGGATATCCCAGCTGTCTTTCGGCAGTGGGGCATTGCTGCGCTGCACCTCGTGAGCCAGCCCAACCAGTCGTGGTCGCAGCAGCGCTGGCAGACTGCCGAGGAAGCGATCGTAGTAACCGCCACCCATCCCCAGGCGACCGCCGTTTTCGTCGAAGGCCACCAGCGGTAGCAGCATCAGCGCGCAGGACAGGCGATGGGCATTCGGGCTACCAGGTTCCGGTTCGGCGATACCATAGCGATTGGTCACCAGTCGGGTATCAGGCTGGTACCGGCAAAGCTCCATGAAGCCTCGCTGTCTGCCCACCACCGGCAGCACGACGCGCCGATTCATCGACCACAGCGCCTGCATGATCGGAACGCAGTCCAGCTCACCCTCCGAGTGATTCGGCAGATAGGCGGCAATACAGCCGCGCCGCCACAACAGCCCGGAGTTGCGCAGATGGCGGGTTACAGCCTGAGCGTGCTGGAGCTGACTTGCGATGGACAGCGTCCGGCGCCGCGAGCGGAAAGGTGCGCGCAGTTCACGACGGGTGTTCGGGGA
>CAKZWF010000019.1 GCA_937921865.1 uncultured Pseudomonadales bacterium
GTTGACCATCTGTCACTGAAGGTGATCTGGGCCTACTCAGTACCCATGATCGCGTTCGGCATCATGGGCATGCTGTTTGCCACCTACCTGATGAAGTTCGCCACTGACGAACTGCTGATCGCCCCGGCGGTGATGGGCACCCTGCTGTTCGCAGCTCGACTATGGGATGGGATTTCCGATCCGCTGACCGGTTTTCTCTCTGACCGCACCCGTTCCAGCTTCGGTCGAAGACGCAGCTGGATGCTGGCCGCCGCCATCCCTACTGGCGCTGGTCTGTGGATGATGTGGTCTCCACCGCTGACGCTGAGCGTGCCCGAACTGGTGATATGGATGGCCTGTGCGCTGCTTGTCTACGAAACCGCCAGCACCATGTTCTTGGTTCCATACGGCGCGCTGGGCATGGAATTAACCCCCAACTACCACGAGCGCACTCGCCTGTTTGGCTATCGACACATGATTGGCGCCATTGGCACCCTGCTGGGGCTGGCCTGTCTGCAGCTGATGAATATGGCGGAAGACAAACGCGAGTTTGCAGGCCAGCTGTCTTTCTTTGCCAGCATTCTCGTTGCCGGACTGATTCTCTGGTCCGCCCGGGTACTACCGGAACGCAGCGATTTTCAGGGTCGCGTCAACAAGCGGATGGTCAGCGCTTTTCTCGACGTAGTGCGAAATCCCCACTCCCGTCTGCTGCTGATTGTCTACGGGGTTGAAACCTTTGGCGCGGCCAGCATCGGACTGATGGTGCCTTACATCGTTGAGTACGTACTGCCGATGCAGGCATTGATGGTGCCGATTCTGATCACCTACATCATTCCGCAGTTCGCGTTTACACCACTGTGGATGACACTTGCCCGACGCTATGGAAAAAAACAGGTGTGGCTATCAGCCATGTTCATTTCGGTTTTCGCTTTCGGAGGCCTGTTCACCGTTACCGAAGCCGGAATCATGGTCTGGGTCTGGACGTTCCTGGCAGGTTTCGCTGGCGGCTGCAGTGCCGTGGTCGCACCCTCCATCCAGGCGGATGTGATCGACTATGACGAGTACCTCAGCGGTGAACGCAAAGAGGGCGCCTATCTGTCGGTATGGAACCTGGTGCGAAAAAGCGCAGCATCGCTCACTGCGCTGGCCGCAGGATTTGCGCTGCAGTTCGGAGGATTTGAACCCGGCATCGAGCAGAGTGAAGAAACCAAAGTGATCATGCGCGGACTGCTGGCCCTGCTGCCGTGTGTGTGCTATCTGATCGGTGGGTTACTGTTCATGCGCTTCGGCTTCAACGAAGCAGACCACGCCAGGGTTCGGAAGGCGTTGGCAGAAAGGGCTGTCAGTGGTGCATGAGCAGGCTGACAGCATCGTCAGCGGGATGCACGCGCTCATCCTTCAAAAAACAGCGGCTCCACATCGCCGCATCTGATTGCTTCGTCCAGCAACCGCACAGACTCGCGGTCACCCAGGCGGTTGCTCATAACGCTTTCAACTTTCAGCTCAATCGTTCATTCGTATCGTAACGCCTGAATCGGGTTGGCGCTGGCCACCTTGATCGCGTGCATGGCCACAATGCTCCAGGACACAAACACTCCCAGCAAACCAGAAAACGCCACGATACCCGCAGATGCGTCAATTCGATCAGCAAAAAAGCTGAGATAGGTGTTAGCGGCAAAATATGCCAGCGGCAGTGAGAATAACAGCGCCCAAATCACCGGCCGGGAAAACTGCCAGACCAGCAGCCGGACGATCTGACCGGTATTTGCCCCCATGACTTTGCGTATGCCGATCTCCCTGGTTCGCGAACTGGCCATGAATGCCGCTAATCCAAACAGCCCAACCAGACTGAGTGACAATGCAACAAACGCAAATACGCCAAGCACAAAGGTCATCGCCGAATAGAACACAAACGTCTGCCCGAAGGTCTCATCGAGAAATTCACTCTGCAGCGGATAATCTTCAATCAGCGAATCCCAGACCCTCTCGACCTGTGCCAACGTATCAGCCATACCGGTTCCAGCAGTAACTCTGATCGAGCCGAAGCTATAAGCGTCCGGCCCTGAAGAAACTTCACCCTGAGGAAGCATCAACAGAGCGGTGGCTTTGATCTCATTGTGAAAACCCTGGAAATTCTGATCGGGGAAAACTCCAACGATGGTATAAGCACGACTGTCCCGTTGTTTGGTGATGTCATAAAAGACCTGATTCAACGCAGCCTCGGCTGAAGGATAGCCAAGGCGGGCAACCGCCAATTCATTGATCACCACATTTGCCGCCAGCACACCCTCGCGTATGCTATCCGACGCTATCTCCCTGCTCAGACCTCGACCCGCCAGCAGCGGAGTATCGTAAGTCGACAGAAAGTGCTCATCGACAATCAGCTGCTTGAGCAGAAACGACTGGCTCTCGTCGCCCGCTTGCGGGGTGACATCAAACGAAGAATTACTCTGCAGATAAGGCACCATGCTGGAATAGGTTACCGCCTCAACGCCTGGAATATTGAGCAGCTCATTACGCAGCGTCGCCATCCGCAGCTGTATCGACTCCACCCCCAGCCGTTTCATCGTGATGATCTCCGAGCGTGGATAGATGTCGCTGGCTTGTTCTATCTTTTTGTTCTGGAAGTAGGTCACCATCACCATGGCCAGCATGAATATGGATATCGAAAACTGCAGTACCAGCATCGCGCTGCGAAACCGGGCACCGTGAGCACCCCGCTTACCGCCATCACGAAGTGCATCTATCGGCGTGGCTCGAGTGATCAGTAACGCCGGGTAGGCACCGGCAACAACACCAACCGCTCCAGTTGCCAGCACCAGCCACGGCATGGTCAGCGCATAGTTCATCTCGAGTGCTCGGCCGGTTATACCGTTGTAGATCGGTATCGCAACCTCGAGCAGCGCAATCGCAATCAGCATCGCAATTGCCGCAATGACCACGCTCTCAACCAGAAACTGAGTGACCAGCTGGCCGCGACTGGCGCCCATGGTTTTGCGCAGGCCGATCTCCCGGGCGCGGCCGAGTGATTGCGCCGTTGCCAGATTGGTGTAGTTGACGATCGCAACAATCAACACCAGAAACGCCAGCAGACGGATGGTGTCGAGGACGGGTAGTCCAGTGGAGTCCCAGAGCAGCGTGTTGGTTTCGCCAAGCGGGCGGACTTTCAGACCGGCGATGAAATCTCTCTGTTCTGCGGGATAGTGCCGCTCGAATACCCCATCCAGACTTTGCTGCAGCCACGCCTGCTCTTTTCCAGGCGCCACCAGCATGTAGGTCAGGTCGCTGGAAGACAGGTTGTTGAAGTTCCCAGCCAGATCATAATCCCGTGCAGCATTCAGCGCCTGCAGCGGAGCAACGATGCCAAAAGTCTGCGCGCCGACGATCATCGAAACGAAGTGTACGTCTGCGGGCAGGTTCTCAATCACTGCAGCAACGTGCACGCTGACGTCGTGATCAAGTGTCAACACTTCTCCCAGCACATCAATGGAGCCAAAGAATTTTTCCGCAATCTCCCGGGTAATAAGCACTCCACTCGGATCCTCGAGCGCCCGGGCGTCACCTGCCAGGTAGGTGAAGTCGAAAATCTGCAGCAATGATGGATCAGCGAAGCGGATAAACTCATAAAAGTGATCGTCGCTATGGGAGATCAGAAACTCACCTCCCACCGTTCTGGCGATCTGTTCAACACCGTCAATTTCGGCATCAATGAAAGGCGCAAATGCGCTATAGATACCGCTGGACTGAGAGAAACCTACCCCGGCACTGGGCCCGAACAGTGTACCCGCGGCATAGATACGCTCTGCATTTGACCACTGTTGATCATGACCGCGTTCGTAGTTCACCAGCAGAACCCCGAACACGAACACCAACAGGCCAACTACCAGACCCAGCACGTTGATACCCGCGTACAGCTTGTTTTTCACAATCTGCCGCCAGGCAATTGTCAGATAGTTGCTGAACATTCTTATGACCCCCGTTAAACGACAGCGCGCAGGCTTTCGGTAACCACCTGGCCGTCAAAGAGATTGATCGTGCGTCGTGCATAGTCGGCGTGCGACGGGCTATGGGTGACCATGACAATGGTGGCGCCGTCATCGTTCAAACCCTGCAGCATTTCCATGACTTCCTGGCCATGGGCGCTGTCCAGATTGCCGGTGGGCTCATCAGCCAGAATCAGACTCTGATTACCGACAATCGCCCGGGCCACCGCCACCCGCTGCTGCTGTCCGCCGGACAGCTGACCGGGTTTATGCTTGGCTCGATGCGCAATACCCACCGAATTCATAACCTGTGCCACCCTGTCTCGGCGTTCACCGGCCGGGATATCGTGATACAGCAGAGCCAGCTCAATGTTTTCAGCGACTGACAATTCGTCGATCAGATTGAAAGACTGAAAGATGAAGCCGATATTACGTTTACGGATTTCTGCCAGCTGCGATTCGTTGTAATCAGATACGTCTTCGTCTTTAAACAGGTAGTGACCGGCACTGGGAGAGTCGAGCATGCCGATGATGTTCAGCAGGGTAGACTTACCACAACCCGACGGCCCCATAATCGCGACGAACTCTCCGGCAGCAATGTCTACGTTGACCTGATCAAGCGCCACCGTTTCTACTTCGTCGGTACGATAAAACTTTGAAAGGTTCTGTAACTTCAACATGTGCGTCCCCATCTGTTGAGTAAAAAGTATTGAGTAAATGCGTCGGGTAGATTCGTTGGGTTTATTCGGCAGAAAAACTCAGCCTGTCCATTTCCTTGAAACTCGAATACGGACTGACAATGACGCGCTCTTTGAGCTCAAGACCATCAAGCACCTCGATATGGCGGGCATTGCGGCGTCCGAGCCGGACATTTCGCTTCACAGCTTCGCTGCCGGTGTCGTTCAGAACAAACAGCCAGTTGCCGCCGGTATCCTGAAAAAATGCCCCGTTCGGTATGAGCAGCGCCGGGGTGGCATCACCTAAAGTGAGTGTTGCCTGAATGGTCTGTCCGCGACGGATGTCGTCTGGCTCGTCGCCGTCGAAGCGCAGATCCAGCTCAAACTGGCCGTTGTTCACCTGCGGATAGATCTTTGCGACGGTCAGGTCATAGCGGCGGCCGTTACGATCGAACTGAGCAGGCTGCCCAAGGTCTACGCGGTTGAGGTAGAACTCGTCCGCCTCGACCCTCAGCTTGAAGCTCTCCGGATCGTCTATCTGACCAAGCCGCCCACCGCGCTGGATGCTCTGACCAACTTCCACATCCAGGCCGGAGAGTTTGCCGGAGACCGGTGCCCGCACGTTTAGTGCATCCAGGTTGTGCCTGGCCAGCGCCACGTTAGCTTCCAACTGAGCGCTGGCGGTTTGCAGAAAGCCCAGCTGGGTTTCCTGCATCCGGGCATCTGTGGCCTGACTTTCCAGGGTGACGGCGCGGCGATTGTTGTAGTACTCGAGTTCGTCCGCGGCATCTTCCAGCTGGCTTTTTGCGGCAACGCCGGCGCTATCGAGATTCGACAGGCGACCAACCGTGCGAGTCAGCCGCTTGATCTGATAATCCATCTCCACCAGATTGCGTTTGTGCTGCAGCCGGTTCTGCTCGAGCTGCAGTTCAATCGAGCGCATATTGTTGAGTTGTTCTGTGACCATGGCTTCATTGCGGGTCACGTCCAGCTGCAGCGAGGCGTTGTTCAACACCACCAGCAGGTCGCCGGCCTCCACTACCGCGCCATCATCAACCAGCCGCTGCTCCACCCGACCACCTTCGATGACATCGAGATAAACCGTCTTGCGCGGTGTCACCCGACCACGGATTGGGATGTAGTCTTCGAACAGACCTTCAGTCACTGGTGCAATCATCACCCGGGAGTTAGCAATCACCAGAGAACGACTGCTGGACTGTTCCACCAGCAGCCAGATGCCCGCAAACGCTGCCGCAAGCAGTGCGACTGCCCCGGTAATCAGTGGAATCGACCAGCCCGGCTTGGCGATTTTGCGATCCATGCCAACTCCGGATATGCCCTCGGTGGCAGGTCTGGAACGTTGGCTGACAGGTTCAACGGCTTTCATGGTGGCTCAATCTGTTGCGGTACCACTCTTTTAAAGCAACAGCCGTGCCAGACAATCATGTCATTGTTTTTAAACGCTTTATTGAGCTCTTAAAAAATAACTGATCAGAGGAATGTTCGATTCCGAACACTTCTTGTACGATTACGAACACCTTGCAGGCGAGCACGCATGGCCAAAGATCCGACTGCCATCCTGATTGTTGATGATGACGAGGACATCCTGATAGCGCTGAAGCTGCTACTCGGCCGCCATTACGAAACTGTCGATATCTGCGCTAACCCGGAATCGATCCCACAGCTGCTGAACAAAAAACACTATGCCGCAGTGCTGCTGGATATGAACTTTGGCCCCGGTGAGTCCAGCGGTAACCAGGGCATGTACTGGCTGCAGCAGATCATGCAGCTCGATCCGGATGCGGTGGTGGTGCTGATCACCGCCCATGGCGGCGTCGACATGGCCGTGGAGGCGATGAAGCTCGGGGCTACTGACTTTGTCTCCAAACCCTGGCAGAACGAAAAACTCCTCGCCACCCTGTCGGCAAGTGTGAAACTTCGCCGCTCGCGCAATGAAGCCAGACAGCTGAAAGCCGCCCTGGGCGCGGAAGCAGCGCCAATGCTGGGTACATCACCGGCCATGCGCGAGGTCCTGTCGCTGATCGAGCGCAGCGCACCGACCTCAGCCAACGTACTGATTCTGGGTGAAAACGGCACCGGTAAAGAGCTTGCCGCACGGGCGCTGCACAATCAATCCGAGCGCGCCAATGAGGTATTCATGTCTGTCGATCTCGGTGCGGTACCGGAATCACTGTTCGAATCCGAGCTGTTCGGTCACGTCAAAGGCGCATTCACCGACGCCCGCGAGGATCGGGTCGGTCGGATACAGGCGGCCAACGGAGGCACTCTGTTTCTCGACGAGATTGGTAACCTGCCGCTGCACCTGCAGGCAAAACTGCTGTCGGTGTTAGAACAACGCCAGGTATTCCCGGTAGGGTCCACCCGCCCGTCTGCCATCGATGTCCGTGTCATCGCCGCGACCAATCTGCCCAGGGAGCAGCTCAATGACGAATCCCGGTTCCGGCAGGATCTGCTGTTCAGGCTGAATACCGTTGAAATCGAGCTGCCGCCGCTGCGCGAACGGCGCAATGATATCGCTCTGATCGCGCGGCACTACGCGGACTTTTACGCACGGAAATATCAGCAGGCACCCAGAGAGTTTTCTCCCCAGGCGCTGAGCGCGCTGCAGGACTATCGCTGGCCAGGCAACATCCGCGCACTGCGACACAGCATTGAACGAGCGGTGATTCTCTCCACCGGCGAACAGTTCGAAGCTGAAGATTTCGGTCTGGACTCCACTACCGTTGCGCCAACACCGTACGAAACCAAAGCCACTGCCGGTGTCGACCAGGAGGTCGGCGACCCCACCGACAAAGATCTGAACCTGGAAACAATCGAGCGCGAAGCCATCAGAGCCGCGCTGACCCGCAACCGCTACAACATTTCTCATGCCGCAAAAGCGCTCGGCCTCACTCGCGCGGCCCTGTACCGGAGAATGGAAAAACATGGGCTTTAGTCGTTTCGGGGTGCTCGTCGCAGTTCGGCTGGTGCTGTTGCTCAGTGCGCTCGCCTTGACCGGCTATCTGCTGCTCAATCCGGACTATCCGGTGGCCACCTTGCTGGTCGCCATCGTGTCCGCACTGCTAGGTATCGAAACCTTCCGGTTCATCCGCAAAACCAATCTAGAAGTCTCCCGATTCCTGGATGCCGCCCGCTATGCCGACTTCGGCCAGCGTTTTGAATTCGCCAGTCTCGGTGCTGGCTTTGCAGAACTCGGTAACACCTTCACCCAGATCCTGGAGCGCTTTCGCGAGGACCGCCAGACACAGGAAGCCGAGTTGCGGCACCTGAAAGCCATTCTGGAACACGTGCCGGTGCCATTGATCACCGTCCGCAGCGCCGGCGAGGTGCACTTATGGAACAACGCTGCGCGCAAACTGTTCGGCGCAATCAGGGTAGAGCAACTCAGTGACTTAGCTCAGTTCGGCCCCGGTCTGCCGCAGCGCATTGCAGCACTGCAGCCAGGGGAGCGGGTGCTGATGCCCTTTCAGCTGGAAAACGTCGAGCAGACCCTGGCCGTGGTGAGCAGTGAACTGTCGGTCGGAGTGCTCAAAGAACAACTGATCAGCCTGCTGAATATCCAGAGCGAACTCGATGGTATGCAGATCGACGCCTGGCAGGATCTGGTGAGGGTGCTCACCCACGAGATCATGAATTCCATTACCCCGGTGGCCTCGCTGGCGCGCACTGCCGCAGACCTGGTTGATGACGTCAGCACCCGGCTCGCCGATCAGCCTGACCTGCAGACTGAACTGACTGATATTAAAGATGCGGTCAGCACCGTCGCCCGACGTTCTGATGGCCTGATGGAATTTGTCACCAGCTATCGCCGTCTGACTCGATTGCCGGAACCCGACAAAGCACCCATTCGGGTCACCGAGCTGCTCGCTGACGTTGGTAAACTGGCAACCGCCAGTTGGCCGCAGCAGCGGCTGGAACTCGAAATCAGCGTCGAACCCGAATCGCTCAGCCTCCACGCCGACCGTCAGATGATCTCTCAGGTGCTGATCAACCTGCTGCAGAATGCCGCACAGGCATGCGCAACGGACAGCGTGATCAATATGTCAGCCCGGCTCAGCCGGCGCGGATTTCCGATCATCGAAGTGGCCGATCGGGGCCCTGGGATTTCCGCAGAGGTTGCAACGAGAATGTTCGTGCCATTCTATACCACCCGCAAAGACGGCAGCGGCGTGGGTCTGGCTTTCAGCCGTCAGGTAATGATTGCCCATGACGGGACCATCAGCTTCAGCAACCGGCCCGAAGGGGGTGCGAAGTTCACGCTGAACTTCTGAGCAGCCACGGCGTTGTTTTTGAGTAGCCCCGGAGCGAGGCTTGAGGGTTAGACAATCAGGTTGTCGGGCGCAAACCATTGTCCAGATATTTCCGCGCATCATGGACCTTGTCGACCAGGCCGAGTTTTTCCAGACCAGAAATAACCCACCAGCCGAAATCCGGCTGCCGTGGCTGCAAACCACATCGGGCTGAGCGTGGGTAGGCGTGATGATTATTGTGCCAGCCTTCGCCCATGGTCAGCAGCGCTACCAACAGATTGTTGCGGCCGGTAGCGTCAGGAAACGGCTTGTTGCCAACCATATGCGCGGCCGAGTTCACCAGCCAGGTGACGTGATAAACAAATACCACCCGTAGACACAGCCCCCACAGCAGTGCGGACAGGCCGCCGATGGCCAGCAACAGCAGACTCATCACAATTGTCGGCACCAGTTCATAGTCGCTGAGAAAACGCAGGTAGGGATCTCGATCTATATCTCTGGCAAGCACCGTATAGCGTCGTTCATAGAAGGTTTCCGGCAGTGCGTTCAACACCCAGCGGAAGTGGCAGAAGCTGAAACCTGCCTGAGAGTTGTGCGGATCAGCATCTGAATCAGAATGGGCATGGTGCAATCGATGCACGGCCACCCAGGTTCCCGGACCACCCTGCAACGCCAGGGCACCACAGGTGGCCAGAACGTATTCAACCCACTTCTTAGGGCGGAAGCTGCGATGGGACAGCATCCGGTGATAACCCACCACAATGCCCAGCGCGCTGATCACATACAGCACCAGAAATGACACCACGCCCACGGTGCTCGGAAAGAACAGCGCGGCCACAGCGCCCACGTGCATCAGGCCAATGGTAATAATGGGTGGAGCTGAAAGCGGTGCGCCAGAGAAATCGATCGGCTCGTTCGCAGCCGCAGCCGGTTGCGCGCTCATAGCAAATTCAGGCCGCCCGGTCGGGGCAGCTGACAATGTGGATTCGACATGGGGGCGATTATAAACAGGCTCCGGCTCCTATTCATACGCCAGATCAAAAAACCTGCGAAAAATTGTCGTCAAACAAAACGGGCCCGAAGGCCCGTTTCTGTTCGCTGCGAAGGGTTCAGGCCAGTGCCCGTAGGCGCTCTGGCCGCAAATCGATCCTAAGAACCCTTGAATGCATAGGAAAGCTCGAATCCATAGAGACGCGGCACGGTGGTTCCAGCAGACTGGCGATAGAACTCCTCCTCGCCATTTCTGAGCACCTGCAGCTTGCCAACGTCGTCGAGTACATTGTTGACAAACCCGGTCGCAGTCCAGTGCCCGTCAGCGGAGCGCCATGTTGCTCGAAGATCAAGCCGACCGTAAGACTCTGCCATTTCTTCTTCAGCCTCGAAAGGCGAGTAGTAGACATCGTCTATCCAGCTGTAACTGGCGAACAGCTCCACATTGCCGAGACCCTGCAGTGGCACCATGTAGCTGGTCCAGCCGGTATATTTCCAATCTGGAACCTGCAGGATCTGATTGCCATTGATATTCTGCTGGAGATCAACCGCATCCGGGAACAACGACGTTGGTGTGTCCACGTCGGAGGTATCATTTACACGCAGATCTTCAGTGTATTCACTTGGGGTGTAGCTGAAGTTACCGCCGAGTGTCCAGTTATCGGTCGCAAGCCACAGGGCTTCCGCTTCCACGCCATAAACTTCTCCGCCGGGAGCAGCTAGAACAGACGTAGTCGTCACAGCCCCACCACCTGGAGTCAACGGCGTAGACAGTTCCGTTGCTACGGTGTGGATGGTGTCATAGTCATAATAGAAGAAGGCACCATTCAGCTGCAGGCTATCGTCGAGCAGCTGAAACTTGTAGCCGAGTTCATACGTAGTCAGGTGTTGCACTGAAGAACACCAGGTTGTTGCCACCTGAGCGATAACCTGGAGTCACCCCGAGGTAGAGCAGCGTACTGTCATTGACGTTCCAGTCGAGATTCAGTCGCCCGGTAGTTTTCTTATCGACCCGGTTGAAGGGTCGATACACGCTGATCGCACCGGCGAGCCCGCCGTTGACGGCCGACTCGGTTCCGACAAAGCCGCCTGGTGCGCCCGCATCCGGCACTACGCCGCCATTGAGCAGATTGT
>CAKZWF010000020.1 GCA_937921865.1 uncultured Pseudomonadales bacterium
GATCCCCGACGCCAAGCAGCTTCTGCAGAGCCTGCAGGTCCTCAATACCCGTTGATTTCAGGTCGGACTCGCGCAGTTTGTCGAGCGTCACCTGCTTGAGCCCGGTGACTTCGATAGCACCTTCGGGGTGCAGATTGTACCTGCCGCCAATGGTCGCCTGAGGGCGCTGCCAGTTTCGAAAGCTGCGGGTCACCTCGCCGTTGCGAATGGCAATTTTGAAAGGTTTACGGAACTGCATTCAGGATCCGTTCAGTCTCGAAGCCCTAGTATGACTGTCAACGGTAGCGGCCGATATCTCCGTCGAGAAGCAGTTCTTCGGAAATGCAGTTGTCGGCTCGTTACCGGGCTTGCAGTGGCGTCGGTGTCAGACAACACCGTCTCGCTCCTCCCGTCCCCCAGTCGCTGCAGGTAGCCCCGGGCCTTTTCGGCCCGGGGTCTTTTTAAGGAAGCCGCCGCAGGCGCTTTGTCCGCCACGGGCGCTTTGTCCGCCACGGGCGTTGTATCCGCCACGGGCGTTTATCTGCCGCAGGCTTTTTAGTTCGCCGCAGGCTTTTTAATCCGCCGCAGGCGCTTTTCCTGGCGTGCCGGCGTCGCTAGACTGCGCGTCGGTTTTATCCAGGGGTTGATCGTGACGGCATCTTCCACGCGCAGCGTAAGCGCTCCGGCGCCCTGTGTGGCTGGATTCGACTATGGCACCTCACATTGTTCTATCGGTTTGTGGCGTGATGGAGCGGTGCAGATGGTGCCGCTGCAGGGTGATCGAACGCTGGTCGAATCCACCCTGTACGCACCCAAGGCGGACTTTCAGCTGGAACTTGGCGAAGACGCAACGCTCGATCTCACGACCTCAGCATATACGTCACTGCGATTCGGCGCCTATGCGCTCGAGGCTTACCTGGAAGATCCTACCGAAGGCTTCTTTGTCAAAAGTCCGAAGAGTTTTCTCGGCGCACCCGGTCTTGCTGAGCGCGTCAAAGAACGCTTCATTTCTGTCGTCGCGGCGATGATGGCCAACGTCAAAGCCCATGCGGATCGTTGTGCTGGCCGGCCGGTTACCCACGCGGTGATTGGCAGACCGGTCAACTTTCAGGGTGCCGGTGGCGAGGCCGAGAATCAGCAGGCCCTCAGCATGCTGGTAGCGGCGGCGCGGGAAGCCGGCTTCGAAGAGGTGTCGTTCCTGTTTGAGCCCATGGCCGCTGCGCTCGACTATGAATCCCGTTTGGAGAGCGATCAGCGCGTGCTGGTGGTGGATATTGGCGGCGGTACCACCGACTGTTCCTTTCTTGAGGTAGGCCCACAGCGGGCACGCCACAAAGATCGAAGTCAGGACATTCTCGGTCACGCCGGCGAACGTCTCGGCGGCAACGATTACGATCAGCTGTTTGGCCTGCATACGGTGATGCCTGAACTGGGCTTTGGTGATGAGCTCAAGTCGGGGTTGCCGATTCCCAATACCTATTACGTCGATGCGCTGGCGGTCAACGATGTCAACGCGCAGCAGCGCTTCTACAGCCGGGATTCAGGTGAACGACTGGATGTCTTTGTCCGGGATGCGGTTACGCCGCAGCGGTTGGTACGACTGCGTCGACTGCGCGAGGGCCGCAGCACTTACCGGCTGTTGCGACAGATTGAGCTGAGCAAGATTGCGTTGTCAGAACAGGATCGGACCAAAGTGGATCTGACATTTCTGGAGACCGGGCTGGCCGTCGACTCCAGTCGCGCGGAACTGCAGCAGAGCGCGGGACGCCTGCTCGCTCACCTGGAAGCGCTGATCAGCGAAGTGCGTGCGCAGGCGCAGGTCGAGCCGGATGCCGTCTATCTGACCGGTGGCATGGCCCGGTCGACTGTCGTTCGAGACCATTTGCGCCGCAGCTGCGGGGACCGGCCGCTGGTGGACAGTGACCACTTTGCTGCGGTTACTGCAGGCCTGACGCTCTGGGCTGCCAGGCATTTTTCACTCGACTGAGCTCAGAAGCCCGAAGTGCCAGCTGCCAGTTCGGCCGCGTAGGGCGCATCCAGCAATTCATAGCCGTCGCTTCTCGGCTTCATCACGTAGATTGGATCGCTCACCTGGGTAAGGTCGTAGGCCTCTTTGCGCAGATCACCTTTGACCATCTTGAAGGTGCCGGTCACGTCCAGATCCGGCTGCACCCGGACAAAAACCGGTCGGGCATAAGCGGGAAGATTGTCGTTCACGTACCTGGCAAAACCTTCGACGTCGAAATCTTTCGGGTCGCACTCCAGGTTCAGTGCGACCATGCCGGCCTTGCCGTCCGCTCCCGGGATCTCAACGCCGTATACGTTGCAGAAGTGCACCTGCTCGAAGCCGTTGATGATTTCGCCAACTTCGTTGGTAGATACGTTCTCCGATCTCCATCGGAAGGTATCGCCAACCCGGTCCACAAACTGATAGTGCGGATAACCCATGTTGAAACCAACATCGATTTCTTTGATCAGATCGCCGGAATTAAACCAGGCATCGCCATCTTCGAAGGCGCCGCGAATGATTTTCTTTTCGCTGGCTGCTTTATCTGTATAGCCCTCAAAAACTGCGTCTTCGTTGATATGGCCGAGCAGCAGGCCGGGTTCTCCGGAATCAACTTCGATGCAGCGGCCTTCCGGCGTCCTGACGATTTCGTCGGCGTGCACGTCGTATTTGACCAGCGCGATTTTCGCAGGCGTCATGCCAACGGTGCAGTCTTTGTTCAACAGATTGGCGAACGCGACATTGCCTTCGCTGGCGCCATAAAATTCGCTGATGCGTTTGATGCCGAAGCGGTCTTTGAAGTTGTGCCAGATATCCGGTCGCATACCGTTGCCGGCGGCTCTGGTCAGAGGGTTGATGTGATCATCGGCCCCGGCGGGTGTGTTGGTCAGGTAGCGGCACAGTTCGCCGATGTAGATCAGGCAGGTGGCATTGTGTTCTCGAACTTCCGGCAGGAAGTTACTGGCTGAAAATTTCCGTCTTATAAACACGCTGGCGCCGGATGCAAACGCAGCGCCAACGCCAATCATCAGGCCGGTGGCGTGATAAAGCGGCAGGCAGACATACAGCCGATCCTGCTCGGTACATCGCAACAGCGCTTTTGCGGACAGGCCGGCGCTGGCAAGGAAACGCCTGTTCGACATCACCGCGGCTTTGGGAAGGCCCGTAGTGCCTGAGGTGAAGATGTACAGCGCGTTGTCGCCTAAGGTGATTTCACCGGTGCTGTGTGGATTGGTGCTGCTGGCATCGCGGCTGAGATCATTGAGATCAGTCGCCCAGTTGGGAGCGGGTGAGGTACCGCTATCGGGCACAAACAGATAGTCGTCACCTTCACTGAGCGGCAGTTCGGCTTTGACCTCGTTTAAAGCATCGCCGAGTTCTTCACCGAAAATGCAGGCTTTGGATTCGGTGATCGAAACACAATGCTGCAGCGGTCGGCCGCGCAGATTGGTGTTGATCAGTGCGCCGGTGACCCCGAGCTTGTTCAACGCCACGATCACCGCAAGAAACGCAATGCGGTTTTCCATGATGACACTGGCGGTATCTCCGCGACTCAGACCTTTGGCAGCAAAGCTGTGGGCGTAGCGATTCACCAGCTCGTTGAATTCCTGCCAGGTGACCTGCTCGCCTTCGAAGATCATCGCGATGCGATCGCCGAAGGCTTCGGCGTTACGCTGTACCTGGGCGCCGTAACTGTCCCGAAATTCCAGCGGCTTGGGTTCCATACCCTTTTTTAAGGCCAGAAGTGTGGGTACTTCTGTCAGGGTGCGTACCGTATCGATCAATCCCATAGTCTTCTCTCCAGAGCGATGCGTTCAAGATAACCAGCCCCATTCCCTCCATCAAGACGAATATGAGATGCTGCATACTTCGAAAAAACTGGAGTATTCATGAACAGTTGGCAGATTGGTGAGGTCAAGGTCACGCGGGTAGTGGAAATGCAGGTGTCGGGTGGCAGCCGGTTCATTCTGCCGGATGCGACCAGGGAAGCCTGCCTGCCAATCAGTTGGCTGGCACCGCACTTCATGGATGAGCAGGGCAACCTGATCATGAGCATCCATGCGCTTGTCGTTGACACCGGAAGCCGCAGGATCATTGTTGATACCTGTATCGGCAACGACAAACAGCGCTCGATTCCGAACTGGTCGAATCTCCAGACCAGCTTTCTTACGGATCTGGAAGCCGCCGGCTATCCTCGGGAGAGCATCGATACGGTCCTGTGTACCCATCTGCATGTGGATCATGTCGGCTGGAACACCATGCTGGTGGATGGGCAATGGCTGCCGACCTTCCCGAACGCCCGATACCTGCTGGCGGATCGGGAATTCGAGTACTGGGACGGCGAAGAGCCCGATGCCTTGAATGACGGCATCATGGACGATTCGGTCCGTCCGGTAGTGGATGCGGGGCTTGTCGACCTGGTGGACTGGCAGCATCAGGTGTGTCCTGAAGTCTCCCTGGAGCCAACACCCGGTCATACGCCCGGTCACGTCAGTGTGCATATCCGTTCAAACGGCGCGGAGGCGTTGATCACCGGAGATTTCATGCACCACCCCTGTCAGATGACGCGCACGGACTGGTGCAGCCCGGCGGACTCTGATTCTGTTCAAGGTCAAAAAACTAGGGAATCCGTGCTGGCGAAATACGTCGACAGTGACGTGCTGATCATCGGCACTCACTTTGCGACACCGTCTGCCGGCCACGTCAAAGCGCTCGAGCGCGGTGGTTACTTTTTGGACGTCGGCTTGGACGCTGGTTGATCCAGGTGCTGGTGTTCGTGGTCGAATTGCGCCTGCTTGTGCAGCTTGATCAGCCACAGGTTGATGCGCCGGCGGGCTGGCGGAATGTCCAGGGCGACAAAGGCAACGCCCAACGGAAACATCCAGAAGCCGAGCACAGGTAGAAAGCCGAAGACGCCGCCAACCATGAACACGAAGCCGAGCAGAGTTCTCAACCCTGGCGGCACATGATTGTTACCCCAGACCATGGTCCGATAGGTGTATCCGGCAATAGTGCGCCTGAGTTGGTCTCTATCCATCGCGGCAGGGTCTGAGGGTCTGTGCGGGCGAGTGCAGTATCAGACCATGACCGGCCGGTCGTTTGGTGCATCGTGGCTGTCCGGGTGAGCTCTGCGGCTGAGTGCCGGATCGATGGATGTGAATCGATAACAGCCATCTTCGCTCAGATGTCGCTCCAGCCGATTGCGATGTTCCAGAAGATGAATGTGAGCAATGGCTTCGCCCAGGGCCATCATCATCTGGCGGGGATCCAGCTTGCGGGCAAACAGCACCGGCAGCAGTTCTTTGGCGGTGGCAGGCTCCACGGCGCAATGTTCTTCAATCGCCAGCATCCGATCCTCGTGGTGACTGATCAGGTCGCGCAGGCGTTCTTTGACACCATGGAAAGGCAGATTATGGGCAGGCAGGATGAAGGTGTCGGCCGGGGTATGAAGAAACCGGTCATGGGATTCCATCCACTGTTTGAGCGGGTTGGCCTCAGGTTCGGTTGGATGCACGCTGACGTTGCTGGTGATGACCGGCAGAATCTGGTCGCCGGATATCATTATTTTCAGCGAAGAGCAGTACAGGCAGGCATGTTCGGGGGAGTGACCGGCACCGACGACGACGCGCCAGTCGCGACCACCAATGGTCAGGGTATCTTTGTCCTGCAGGCGGTGATAGCCGGCTGGCATCTGTGGCATGGACATCCCCGAGGCTGCCCGACCTTCCCAGGCTTTGCGTAGATCTTCCAGATAGTCGAGTGGCATTCCAGCCCGCTGATAAAACTGTTTGCCAAGCCAGCTGTCCTGGTAGGACGGCCCGCCCTGGGAAAAGGCTTTAGCCTGATAAAATTCTGCCCGGGTCATATACAGCGGGCACTGAAAACGGTCTGTGATCATTTTCGCCTGACCGATGTGGTCAGGGTGCATGTGGGTACACAGGACCGCTTTTACCCGCTTGCCGCAGAGTTCACTGGTGAAAATCTGATCCCACAGCTCGGCGGTAGACTCGATGGACAGCCCGGTATCTACCACCCACCAGCCATCATCGTCTTCGAGCAGGTAGAGATTGATGTGATTCAGGGAACCGCCCATGGGCATGGTCAGCCAGCGGACCCCTGGGGCAACTTCCCGGGTGGTGCCAGGCGCCGGATGGTCTTCATACGGATAGCGCAGCTCTCTCATGTCAGGCCCTTACAGCGATCGCTTGTTGGTCGTTCGGCCGTTCAGTATAGCGAAACCCATCGATTCGCGAATTCGCTGGGTACCGACGCTTCTGCGCCCTCCAGGGGGCTGGTTTCGTCAGCTGTGGGCGCGCCCTTTGCGAGCCCGTCCAGCGAGTGCATTGAACTGGCCTATACGCTAGATTAGGAGGCAGCATGACACAAACAATTGGGAGGGAGTGATCGTGAATCTATCCATGAACGTAAAGCCGGTGCCAACCCTGGACGACGAGGTCAATGAAATCCGGTTGGCGACAGCGGAAATTGTTAACCGGGACATTCTGCCCAACGAGGGCAGGCTTTGGGGCTGGATTACTGACAGCGCCAATGCGCCGAATGAAACAGCGAAGCAGGCCAAAGAACTGCGTCTGGAGGTCCAGAACAACGTTAAGAAAGCCAATCTCTGGGCCCCCCATCTGCCACGCGAGTTCGGCGGCATGGGGCTCAGCTTCATGCAGCACGCCTATATGAATGAAGTGCTTTCTTACAGCCCCGGTGCCGCATCACTGTTCGGCGTGGTCGCACCCAATTCCGGCAATCAGAAGATCCTGGTCAAGTACGGTACTCCGGAACAGCATGAAAAGTGGCTGAAGCCGCTGACCGACGGCACGATGCAATCGGGTTTCTCGATGACCGAACCACATAATCCGGGCTCCGATCCCCGCTCGCTCACCACCAAAGCGGTGCTCGACGGTGACGAGTGGGTGATCAACGGTCACAAGTGGTTCACGTCTAACGGCCATGCGGCAGACTTCTACATCGTGATGTGCCGGACTTCAGATCCGAACGATCCAGGTGGCGACAACGAGAAGATGACTCAGATCATCGTGCCCAAAGACACGCCCGGAGTGAACGTGGTGCGAGGAGTTCCCGTCTGGGGCCGGGCTTCCAGCCACTGTGAGATCAAGTACGAAAATGTCCGGGTGCCGAAAGAAAACCAGCTTGGCCGGACCGGCACCGGGCACGCGGCGGCCCAGGACCGGCTGGGTGCCGGACGGGTCTATCACTGCATGAACTCCATTGGCTCAATGTGGCGGGCGTTTGATCTGATGATCCATCGACTCACCACCCGCGAAGTACACGGCGGTGAAAAGCTCGAAGACAAGCAGTTCATGCAGGGCTTCATTGCTGAAAGCTACATCGACATCCAGTCTGCGCGCCTGATGACCATCCACTGCGCTGAGCAGATGGAAAGCGGTGCCGATCCGCGCACCGACATCTCAGCGATTAAGATTTTTGTGCCGGAGGCATACCATCGGGTTGTCGACCGGGCGATTCAGGTCTGGGGGGCCGCCGGGGTGTCAGGCGATCTGCCGCTTGCGGGTATGTACCAGGGCGCCAGGACCCTGCGGCTTGCAGATGGCCCGGACGAAGTGCACAAGATCCTCATTGCCAAGAATATCCTGCGACGCTATCACGCCGGCGAGTCATGGGATTTTGGTAACTGAGGTGGATGCAGAACGGTCGGCGCAAGGCCAGGTAGGAATTTGATGTCTGAAACAAACACGATGCAGTGTCCCAAGTGTCCGGGCATGCTCGAATCCCGGACTTATGGACGGAAAATTACTGTTCATCGCTGTAATGAGTGTGGCGGCTTATGGTGCAAACCCGAGCCGCTACTGGAAATGAAGCGGGAGTGGATGTCTGAAGCGGTGCTCGACTCAGGTGATCCTAAGCTCGGCAAGGCTCTCAATGATATTGATGAGATTAAGTGCCCCGAAGACGGCACGATGATGGAGAAGACCGCCGATGAGCGTCAGACTCACATCTGGTATGAGTCCTGCCCGACGTGTGACGGCATGTTTTTCGATGCCGGTGAATTTACCGATCTCAAATACGACACCCTGATGGATCGTGTCAGGGATTTTGTCAAAGGTCGGCGCAGCTGAGTCGGAACGTGGGTGTGTGATTCACATGATTGCTGATCTACGCTGACTGAGACCTCAGTCAGAGGCGAGGGACCGGAACCGTCCGCGCTGGGCTGGGATGGTAGCGAGGCTGCCCGTCAGGGCCCGGCTTTTCGCCTGCTGGTGTCTGACCGCACTTGCAAACAACTGTCTGCTGGATAGTGTGCAACAGTCCACAAGCGCATGCTTTCCACGCGATAACTTTTCGGCAACGCCTGCTGAAGGCTCACCGATAGCTGCATTGGTGCTTGACGCACAAAGACACAAGGAAAAACGATGATTGAATTCAAGCTGAACGGTGCAATCGTCAGTACCGACGATGCACCGGATACCCCGCTGCTGTGGGTGGTGCGGGATACCTTCAAGTTGAAAGGCTCCAAGTTCGGCTGTGGTGCTGGTCTTTGCGGTGCCTGCACGATGCACATCGACGGTGCCGCCATCCGCACCTGCCTGCTGCCGATATCCAGAGTGGCTGGCCGTGACGTGACCACAATTGAAGGTCTCGGCACTCCGGAAAACCTGCATCCGCTGCAGGCTGCCTGGCACGAATTGAGTGTGCCTCAGTGTGGCTATTGCCAGTCCGGGCAGATCATGTCGGCAGCAGCGCTGCTGGCTGACAATCCGTCCCCGAGTGCGGCAGACGTTGACACCGCGATGGCCGGCAATATCTGTCGCTGTGGATGTTATGGGCGGATCAAAGAAGCCATTCTCCAGGTTAGTGGCGCTGCGCTCGCTTACGATGCTGCAGCACCAGCCCAGGAGACCGGGGCATGAGTATTCTGAATGTCTCGCGCCGTGGATTTCTGAAGTCCTCCGGCATCGTCGGCGGCGGACTGGTCGTCGGTTTCTCGCTGTCGGGTTGCGGACGCGCTCCGTTGCCGATTGAACCAGAGGCTGGCGGATTTGTTCCGAACGCTTTTCTGCAGATCTCCCCGGACAACTCGATACGCTTTTACTGCCCGCGCGATGAAATGGGCCAGGGTGTGACAACAGGTCTGGCAACGCTGATCGGTGAAGAGCTGGATGTCGATCCCGCGGCGTTCGATGTCGTGTTTGCAGGCGTTCATCCGGATTACAATAACCCCGCTATGATGGTTCAGAACACCGGCGGCAGCACCTCGATGAAAGCTCATTACCTGCCGCTGCGTCAGGTGGGAGCGAATACCCGGGCCGTGCTGATCGAGGCTGCTGCGATCGAGCTCAATCTCCGCGCTGATCAGCTTGAGACCGATAACCGTTACATCATCGCCAATGGTAGTCGCTACCCCTATGGTAAATTCGTCAATACTGCGGCCAGATTGCAGGCACCTGAGGCTGCGCCTCTGAAGTCGACTGACGATTTCCGCTATATCAACCACACGTTTCCGCGTATCGATGCCGTTGCCAAGGCCACCGGCACTGCCGAATTCGGCATCGATATCGATATACCCGGCATGCATCACGCTGTTGTTCGTCGCTCACCCGTTACCGGTGCACTTATTGAGAGTGTCGATACAAGTGCTGCAAAGGCGATGCCGGGTGTGACCGACGTAATTAAAATTTCCAGCGGTATTGCGGTCGTTGCGCAGAAGTACTGGCAGGCCAAGCAGGCTGCACAGAAGCTGGAACCAGTCTGGCAGGAGGTGCCGCTCGGACGGATGGACTCAGCCAGTCTTCGACACGACTATGAACAGCTGATGGCGGGCGAAGATGGCGTAGTGGCTGCCGATGAAGGGGATATTGAGGCAGGTCTTGAAGCGGCGCATGGCACTCTGGAAGCACAATACTGGACCCCCTATCTTGCCCACGCGCCGCTCGAACCAATGAATGCAGTGCTTAACATCGCCGATGGTAAAGCGGAGCTCTGGTCCGGGACACAAAGTTCGCAGGCAGCTCAGGGTCTGGTGGCACGCTTTTCAGGTATCGATCCTGAAAACATTACCGTTCACAACACCTATATGGGCGGCGCTTTTGGACGACGCGGCTTCCTGACACACGTGATCGAAGTAACCGAAATCGCGACTGCAGTAGACAAGCCTATCCAGCTGGTCTGGTCCCGGGAAGATGACATCAGACATGGAGTCTACCGTCCATCATCCTTGATGAAGATTCGCGCGGGTATCGATGCGCAAGGAAATGTTACTACCTGGGACGCCAAGCGGGTGGGCGGTAACGTCGGCGTCGACACACTGCGATCGATGCTGCCGGGACTGTTTCCCGGCCTGGGTGATGGCACCATTAACTGGATGGTCGGCATGGCAGACACTACGGTGCGAGGGTGGATTGCTGATCCGACCAGCATCGAAGGTATTTTCGAAGACTATGACTTTGAGAATGTAAAAGTCACTCATACCACGGTTGAGCATGGCTTGCCGTTGGCCTTCTGGCGAGCGGTTGGTCACTCCTATACGTCATTTGCGAAAGAATCGATGATGGATGAACTGGCTATCGCAGCGGGTGTGGATCCAGTCGAGTTCAGGTTGACCAATACCCAGAACAACCCACGTCTGAACAATGTGATTCGAATCGCAGGCGAGGTAATGCGCGAAATGCAGCCAGCGCAAGGGCGCTACCTTGGCTTCGCAGCCCACCATTCCTTCGCCACTGACGTCGCTGAAATTGCCGAAGTCTCCATCGACAACGGCAAGGTCCGTGTCCACAAGGTGACCTGTGTGGTCGATTGCGGCATTGCTGTGAACCCTGATGTTGTGCGGGCGCAGATGGAAGGCAGTATCATGTTCGGACTCACCGCTGCGTTGTACGGCAACCTCGACCTCGAAGGTGGTGCGATCCGGGAAAGTAATTTCCACGACTATCCTATTCTGCGTATGAACGAAGCACCGGCTGTGGAAGTGATCATCGTCGACAGTGGCACCGAACCGACCGGCGTCGGCGAACCGGGTCTGCCGCCGATTGCCCCGGCGGTCGCCAATGCAGTGTTCGCCGCAACCGGTCAGCGCCTGAGATCGCTGCCATTGAAGCTGCAGGTTTAAGTCGGTTCATGGTGCATAGCCGTGTTTGCTGAGGTCTGCACCTGACGCTGCGATAGGTCTTCTCCAGCCAACAGTGTGATCCGGGATGCAGTTGTGACCGGTGTAGTGACAAAAGACGCGCTGGAGAGGTGAAAGACCGCTGGAGAGGTGAAAGACGCGCTGGAGAGGTGAGAGATACACTAAAGAGGGGAGATGACTATGAAGCTTGTAACTGGGATTGGCGGTTGGCCCGATGAGGCCGGTGAGCGCGGACTGGCAGCGGAGGCGGCGGGCTACGACATCGTGACCTGCGGCGAACTGGCCCACGACTCGATTCTGACCATGGCGCTTGCCGCCAATGCTACAGCGCGGATCGAACTCATGACGTCGGTAACCATCGCGTTCCCGCGTAGTCCCATGGTGCTGGCAATGGAAGCCTGGGACATTCAACGTCTGGCTAAAGGCCGGTTCAGTATTGGTCTTGGCTCACAGGTGAAAGGGCACAACGAACGTCGCTTCGGTGGCACCTGGTCCGCGGCGGCGCCCCGCATGAAAGAGTATATCCAGATGATGAAAGCGATCTGGGACTCCTGGCAGGACGGCACGCCCGCGGATTTCCTGGGCAAAGAGTATCGCTACACACTGATGACGCCCAACTTCAATCCGGGCCCCATCGATTTTCCGAAGCCGAAGGTTTATCTGGCAGTGGTAGGTCCCGCTATGGCTCGTGTTGCGGGCGAGGTCGCCGACGGGATTTTGCCTCATGGCGGCATCATGACCGACCAGTACATGCGCGAGACGGTGCTGCCCAATGTGAAAATTGGTCTGGAGCGTTCGGGGCGCACCTGGGACGACATTGATGTTGCCGCCAGCGGCTATCTGGCGCTTGGCGAGAACGACGAGCAGATCAGCAAAGCGCTCGACAGCTTTCGGCAACCGCTGTCGTTCTATGGATCGACCAGAAGTTATCACCACGTGTTGCGCATGCATGGATTGGAAGACCTGGGCATGCGTTTACATAAGTTGTCGCTGGACGGACGCTGGCAGGAGATGCGCGAGATCATCACTGAGGATGATCTGTTGAAGCTGGCCCAGACCTGCCGCTATGACGACTATCCTCAGTTCGTTGTTAACAATCGGGAATATGCGTCGCAGATGGGGTTCGGCATGTCAACGAAGACACCCGATCAGCAGGCGAGAGCGGCAGAGGTGATGGCAAAGCTGCAGCAGGTACAGACTCCTGGCGTGCCTGCGGGGTTGGAGTTCTGATTCGCTAATCAGCACTCCGATGTCTGCCTGGTCAAGGCAGTCGATATGACCTAAGCCGCCCTCCCTATGGGTGAATGCGAGCTATAGGTGTGTTCGAGGCATCCACTCAGGACACGACCAGTCAGTTGCAGTCGCGCAATCTTAGCCATCCGGTGAAGGATTGCGTCGTCGTTGATGTGGCCGTCCACGAGGTTGCTGTGTGATCCCAGTCACACATCGAGCCGGATGTGGGTTCCCGCATGTCAAAGCTTCGAAAAACAACGACCTTGATCACGACGGAAATCCTGAGATTGCCCTAAATTTGCGCAAGCTATTGGTGCAGGATCACCAAGATCACCACCAGCTGAAACTTATTCTCAAACATCATGGAGTATCAAAGAATGAGAACGAAACTAGGTCATGCAGTTCGTCAGGTAGCCTTAGGCGGCGTTCTGGCCGCTGCAGCCACCGGTGGTTTTGCCGCCACGCAGGGTTCAACGGGATTCACCTCAACGGGTGACCTGGACATTTCGCTGACGGTGAACGACGAAGTCAAGATTTCGAATCTGGTAGACATCAATCTGGCGCCATTTAGCGGCACAGATGTGACCGGTACTTCGGATGCCTGTATCTATGCCAATGGTGGTGGCGAATATCAGATCACCGCGACCGGTAGTGGCGCTGCCAACGCTTTCCAACTTACCGATGGCACGAACTCAGTTAACTACTCAGTTAGCTATGATGATGGCACCGGTGCCAGTTCGCTGGCCTCCGGAGTGGCTCTTTTAAGGACCAATGCAGCGGAAGATGACGACGATTGCGTCACTCTCGGAGACGACAACGCCACAATCGATGTGACAGTTGCAGCGGCCGATGCATCGGTATTGCCAGCCGCAACTTACTCCGGCACCTTGACCTTGCTGGTTGCGCCCAACTAGAAAGCGAACAGGGACAATGTAGAGGCATGGATGCCTTGACGCATAGCCGCAGTTGCGAGGGATACGTTCCTCTCGCCCTGCGGTTTTTGTTGTTCTCGATAGTCTTACTCGCAGGTTTATGCCCGGCTGCTGGCTATGCGGCGGTCCAGGGCAGTACCGGACCTGACACAACCGGCAGTGTGGACCTCACCTACGTGCAGGGATTGAATGTACGCATCAATGGGCTGTCAGATATGCCATTGGGTGTCTGGGGTGGCTCTGGTGCGCTTGCAGCCAATGACAACATCTGCATAGGCCGTACCGGCGTGCCCCTCTTCAGCAGCGCGGGAACCTACCGCATCCTCGCCAGTGGCGATGGCGAGCCAGGTGATCCGGCCGCGTTCACGCTGAGTAATGGCCCGAGCCAGATGTACTACCGCGCGTTCTTCAACGATCAGACCGGAACAGCCGGTCGCCAGGAACTCACTGCCGGTGTGGCGCTGACCAATCAGAACAGTTTTGGCTTGTTCTACTTCTTCAATATGATCTTCACTTGCGGCGCGGAAAACGCCAATATCTCCATTGAAGTCCCGGAAGCACAGCTGTCTGGCGCAGGCGGTGTGTATACGGGTACCTTGAGTCTGATGCTCATTCCCGAATAGGCATAGCCTGGATGGTCAAATCCCGCCTGATAGCTATCTTAGCGCTGCTGGTGTCTGGTCTATCGGGCATGCAGCCGTTGCACGCTGCCGAGCTGACAATCACCCAACTGGAAGATGTTGATCTTGGCGAAGTTGCGCCCACTGTCAGGCGAATTCAGCAACGCACCCGGTTCTGCGTCAGCTCAGATCCAGCCGGTCCATTTCAGCTGACAGCGCTGGGCAGCGGGACCGCGGGTGCGTTTGTGCTGGGCAGTGGCGCTGGTGTCGCGTCGGAAATCGAGTTTGCCGTCTATGCCAGCGGTCGGGGCGCCCGTCGTGGTCGGGCCTTGGTGCCGGGTGTCGCTCGCAGTGGATTCATGGCGCGGCCGCCACGACCGAACGGCGACTGCCGCCCTCCGTTCACGATGATGACAATCGTTATCGACCCATCCAGCGTGCAAAGCGCGCCAGGTGGGCAGTACCGGGGAACGCTGCAGCTTACTGTGGGTCCTGAATAGGCCGGCAAACCAATTCGCCGAGTACCGCCAGGTCCTGGTCTGCATAGAGGTCGGGCATATCGATCTGGCACGAAGGTTCCCCACCTCTCGGTTTCAACCTCAGAGGATCCCGGTGGGCGAACTCTATCTGAAACCAGCCGCTTTGGTCAGTCGCTCCGTATCCTTCCACATTGGCAAACCTGGCGGCAGCCACTGGCTGACCATCCGCGTAGACAGCCTGCCCGATCAACACGGTCAGTTGTCTCGCGGTGAATTCAAGTATTTCGACGTTTCCGGGATACAGGGTCACCTCGTGTGTGCTTTGATCGAAGCCGATGATCTTATCGCCAATCGGACGGATCTTGACGCGGTAGGTCTCATATGGGCGTAGCGAAATTACGTTCGCGACATTTGCCTCTGCGTACCCGACCACTCGGTTGTCCACCAGGATTTCGAATCTGCCGCGCAGATCACCCGTCACATGGACAAGCACCGCGCCGGCATCGTTGCCGCCGTCGCCAAACGTGGTCTGACCATTGGTGCTCACCACGCTCATGCGGTTATTCAGTGCGTAAAATAGGTCAGACGAACGATCGGAGCGCTGATAGCCAATCTCAGCATCGGCGTAGGGATGTTCTCGAGGGACAAAGCGTGCGCCGATACTCGATCGATCGGCATCGTGGGTGACATACATGGAACGATGGACTTCGCCCAGACCTTTTACTTCAGCCATGCTGTTCCAGCGTCCGTCGATCAGCGCAGTTGTGCGATCACCGTCGTCTTCGCGCTGTTCATGGCGCAGCCGTGGTCGGAAGCTGGTGGATTCCTGCTCACGCTGCCAGCGAAATTCCACTCCAGCTTGAATCCAGCTGCGCTGGCTGGCGTAAGCGCCATCGATATTGAAGTTGGTCAACAGCGTGCCGCGACGAAACAATTCACCCCAGTAGGAGAAACCCAGGCTTTTGATGTTGTTGTCGCGGCGTTTGTTAATCCGGCCCCGCAGCAGCAGACGGTTTTTGCCAAGTGGGAAGGCAAGCGTTGCCGACCCCTGTGTATAAGACTCGCCCACCAGCGTGAACTCATCGTAAGGCACCGCATCCTGTGAGGAGACGACTTTACGAAAATCCATGTTGCCGGTGATGTCACCCTGTTGAAAACCACCTCGAAACGCAAAGCCATAGTCCGCGTCGCTGCTCACTAATGCGCCGGTATAGAGGTGCCAGTTGCGAAACAGCTGCAAGACACCACTCTGGAGAATGCCGGTGCCCCCGGCGAAGGCGATTTCGTTGTCCATTGACAGGTTCTGGCGGAGCCGACTGCTGAAACCGGCACGCAGCCACTGTTCGCCTTCCATCTCGGGAACGCGCTGATCGAGGGTATTCATCACTCCGCCAACCTCGAGGTAGGCTTGTGTTTCGCCGGGCGGTGGCATGCTTTCGCTGCGCACAAAAAACTGGCTGTCTCGTTGCTCAGTTCCGCTACTGCCGGTAATTCGCAAATCGACATTGTAAGCCCCATCAGGGAAGCCGCTGGTGTCGATCTGCTGATTTCCTGCGTCGTAAAATCTCGAGTCGATGAGTTCGTCATTCCGGAATACATCGACGCGACTACGCTCAGGCAGGAAAACGAATAGCGGTGTGCCCGTCGTCTGATCCAGATCGATTCGACGCTTGGTAGAGGTAGCTACCCGTATCCCCAACACGTCGAGGTCACTGGTAAACGACAGATTCCGGCCTATGGTACGAAAGCTGCCAACTTCATACTCAACGTCCTCATCGTCGCGCTGCCAGGCCAACTCGTAGAGGGATGCCCCATCATCGGAAACTCCATAGCGTGCGCGCATTCGGGATTCGCCCCGAGCGAGAAAGCTCTCGCTGCTGAGGTTGTAACGCCCATCGCTACCTGTCCCGGACAGACTCAAGCGCAGATTGTGCAACATCGAGGGATCACCGTTAGCCGGCGGCAGATAACGTTCTCGTTCTATGTGATGAATGAGCAGCTCATCAGGGCTGACAAACAGATCCAGCCGGAAGTTGCTGTCGTCGAAAATTACGTCGACCGTCTCGGGACGTAAACTGCCACAACCATCGCGTACCCGCGAACTGCATATTCGGTCGGCATTAGTGGCTAGTGGCTCGGACAAGTTGGCAGCCAGAGATTCAGGATTTTTCAGGTTTGGTATCGCTTCGACCACGGGCACTGGGTCTATGATCTGAACGGTGTACAGGTCGTACTCGACAAACGTCGACATGAGATACTGGCCGCCGAAAAAAACATCTGCTTCGGTAGTCTGTTTTGCCGAGAGCTCTTCGAATCCCGGGGGTGGTTCGGGGCTAACGCGAAACAGCGGACGGTCTTCACCACTGGATTGCCCGGCAGCGGGGTGTGCCAGGGTGCTGAACAGGCAGACAACTGCCCCTGCAAGGAGGTGGGCGAACTTTTCTAATGTTGAGCTACGCACCACGGCAAGCCGATGGACATCGGCTAAGGGTAAGATTCGACGAAGTTGCGCATTCCGGCACTCTGGTAGTAAGTAACCGGTAAATCCAGAGGCAGTTCCAGCTGCCATTCGTTGCCTGGGTACATTCTCCTGCCGGGCAACTGGGCGCATTCTTCCCTCGGTTGATCGGGTGTCTGGCACTGATAGCCTTCGCGTAACAGCACGTTGGAGTTACCGACATTGCGTATGTTCAGCGCTCGACCCTGCCGGGTCACGACAAGATCCGGCTGAGGATTATTCGGATAGATAATTGCCAGAACTTCGTAACCGATCATGATTTTCAGACCGCTCTGTTCGGCCTCGACACCCGCGGTGACCGGTTTAACCGCAATACGGAATACCTGCTCATAAGGGGTGTTTGCCAGCTTGACGAGTCGTACGGACTTGCTTGCACCGGGGGGGACAATGAGTTTGTTCGGAGTAACCAGCAGACCGGCCTCGCGCGGGTCGGTGATCGGCAGGCGATCTTCACCCACTTCGCCGGGAGCTAACACGACCGTTGGCACCACCTCGACATACAAAGGCGTATCGCCGGAGTTATGGACCTCAAGGTCCTGTCGGGTTGCCTCTCCAGGCTGAAAGTGAAAAATGACGTTGTTGAGTTCCATCCCTGCAGAAGCGGGAACGGTGGCAAGCATTAAGCTGCCTAGCACCAAGCGGCTGAAAAGTTGTCTCATCGTGTTCGTTATTCCTGTAATCCTTGACAGTCATAGCGCCGGGATACTGCGTTGTTCGCGCCCGTTCAGATCACCATTCTATTAACGCTACGCACTCAGGATGTCGATCAGTTCTCGTTTTGAACAACTGGGCGTCAACATTCCATTGAGTTGGGATGCTCACGGTGTCAACAAAGCGACAGCCTGGTACTGCCGTCGCCCAGAAGTGCCGCGATGCAGGTGGACGCGGAAGTTGCTGGGCTATTCTGGTTGATCGGGTGTGTGTAGCTATGGATAGGCGTCTCCTCAGTGCGGGCCTTCTGGTTTTGGTGTTATTTGGTTTACGTTTTTCTTTACTGATCTTCAGCTTACCGGTACCGGGCTCGAAACAAGCCACCTCCGGGCTCTGCTTAGGTAAACGGGGTAACAGGTGTCGTGCCTTTTCATGAACATATTCTGTGTTCTAGCGAGAGCTGTTATCTGCATATAGCAGCGATTCGAGATTTGGAGAAACAAGTTCACGAAATTGCACGGCGCTGTTTGTTCGCCACCCTTTGTACCAGAGTTCAACCGCGAACTTCCCTGGTGTCAGGCTGCAATAAACCGCTCGATGAGCATTTCGACCATTGCCGCGGCACTCCAGGCGATGGGCGGTAACACTACGTACAGTGCGATCCTGGACGCCAGCTTTACATCGATTGGCCAGGTGACCGACTCCGCAATCCGATCCCTGTGGGACAGCAACGCCTCCATTCCAACCAGATCGTCGTGATCGGCGTTGTCGATGCGCATCTGCATCGCCTCTACCTTCATAACCTTCTGCTCCAGGATTGCCCGATGCACACCCCACATGGGTAGAAGCGTCATAGCAAGCGCCACCGGCAGCACAAACAACAGCGCGTCCTTGTAGTTGTCCCATCTGAGTTCGAAGTCGAGTGATTGCAGTGGAATCAGCGCGATGATCCCCATCGCGAACAACAGATCGAGAATGGCCATGCGTCCGAAAGGTCGAACCGCCGAGAGCTTATACAAGTTTACGGGGTAACGGCTGCCGAGCTTCATCATGGCGATCCCCGCGAAGATTCTAGAGCTGACCAGCCAAGCGGTCAGAGTCCACGTGATGAAATTGCTGACGATCATGGAGAGATCCAGCCAGGCGTTATCGAGTAGTGACAGTTGCTTTAAAGTGCTTGCGTACTGAGTGATCGCCATGGTCGCGGCCACGGTGCAGAATGCGATTGGATACAGCAGCGGCGGATTGAGTACCTGCGCTTTGATATCGGCTGTGTCTGTTGGCCACAGGTCGTCGATGAGCGTGCGCGTTTGCCGCCAGAGGTAGGTCGAGAGGAGCAGAATATAGGCTGGGATAGCACTGTAGGTCGCGATAGTTCCCCACAGGTTGGAGGCTGATGCCCAGCAGCAGCCTGAGCCTTCGCTGTAGGTATGCACCAGCCAGTAGTAACCCAGAGAGGAAATCAGCCATGCTGATGGTAGCGCAGCGATGTGGCTGCGTTCCGCGACCCGAACGGTCCACGGGGGGCGAAGACTGTGCCTCACACGCGTCATCCCCTCAAACAGGCCACTGATGTTCTATTTGTTAGTACAGCCTTCATGTGTCTTACAATCAACGTGTGCCCTGTGATTCTTAGCTCAGACGATCTAGTCCCAGGCGGACACACGGGAAGTGTCAGTGCAGAGCTTGGAGCCATATTGACGGTAAGGCAAATCGTATGCGGAATCCAGAATAGCGAATCTCTCTGGTGGCTGCGTAACTAATGGTGCCGTGAGATTTTGTGAACCTGTTTCTCCACTTCTCGATTCGCTGCTGAGAAGAACTTGCGTGCAAATGGAGCCGTGCGATTTCTACAGGGCGATCAGCGACTGCCGACGCTGACACAGGAGGCCGCTACGATCTGTCTTTAAGTGAGAAGCAAACCGAGCCGCTTCCATACTCAGCCAGTTGGCTGAATATCCCCGTCAAAATTCCCATCCTCTTCCTTAGGGGACGTGACACATGGACGGTGCGCGAAGCTATAGCTGCGGGATTTGTCAGTAGCGGTCTCACTGGGTATGCCGCCAGAGTTAGGGAGCCGTTGCAAGAGAGATTCGGCCGCTTTGGAGTTTCTTTGCGCTGGTAAAGACACATTAACGACGCTTGATAGCCGCGAGCAGATTCGGCGGTGAGCAGGGCAGTTCTGTTATCGGGATACCAAGCGCGTTGCTGATAGCTGAGCCGACAGCGGCGAGCGGAGGAATAATGGGTGCCTCGCCGACACCGCGAACCCCAAATGGGTGTCGCTCATTCGGAACCTCGACGATGATGGTGTCGATCATTGGCAGGTCGGACGTCACCGGCATCCGATAGTCGAGGAAGCTGGCGTTCTCAAGCTTGCCATCGTCGTTGTAGATGAATGCTTCGTTCAACGCCCAGCCGATGCCTTGTGATGCCCCGCCCTGGAGTTGGCCTTCCACAGAGGGTGGATGCACAGCACAGCCTGCATCCTGGATGGCCGTATAGCGGACCACAGTGGCCCTGCCTGTTTCTTCATCTACCTCGACATCGCACAGGTGTACGGCAAAACTCGGTCCTTCACCACCGGTGACATCGACGCTGGCATTTGCAGCCAGCGGACCGCCCGTAGCCATGGCCTGCCGGGTGATCTCTCGCAGCGTCAGTGCTTCGTCCCGGGTAGTATTGACCACTTTGCCCGTCTGCCATTCGACCTGGCCAGGCAGTACGTTCCAACCGGATGCAGCACGCTGTTTGGCTTGATCGATGATCTCCTGGGCTGCCAGGTTTACCGCCTGACCGGTGGCGTTCACCGTACGGCTGCCACCGCTGACGCCGGTCATCCCGACACTTTCGGTGTCTCCCACCTGGGTATGCACGTGCTCCAGCGGTATGCCCAGTGCCTCAGCGGCGATCATGCCGAGAGCGGTGCGGGTGCCGGAAAGATCAGCCGAGCCGGTAGAGACGGACGCAAAGCCGTTGCGATGCATATGGATGCTTGCGCTTGAGTTGCCGCCGGCATTTCGCCAGAAGCCGGCGACAACAGCACGACCCTGGTTGGGACCCAGCGTTGACTGATAGTGGTCCGAAAGCCTGGCGGCCTCAAGGCATTCAACAAAACCGATCTTGTGAAATTTACCGGCGGCTGTTTCGCTGCCGTTGCGAACGGCATTCTTCAGACGGAATTCGATCGGGTCCATACCGAGTTCAGAGGCGAGTTCATTCAATAAGCTTTCAGATCCGAATACCGCCTGTGGGGCACCGGGTCCTCGATAGGCCCTGACCTTGGGCTTGTTGACCACCACGCTGTAGCCCTCGACTCGGACATTGGCTACATCGTAAGCGCCAAACAGGCAGCGCATCCCGCCGCCGAGCGGCGCGCCGGGAAACGCGCCGGCTTCATAGGCGAGCTGTGCTTCCATCGCGGTTATGGTGCCGTCGCGTCGGGCGCCAATGCGAATCCGGCTTTTACTGGCCGCACCAGGGCCGGCACAGCGGAAAACCTCTTCGCGGGACATTTTCATTCGTACCGGGCGACCTGACTGTTTTGACAGCATCAGCGCAATGGCTTCCAGGTAAACGGCCGTTTTGCCGCCAAACCCGCCGCCGATCTCTGTGGGAATGACCCGGATTTCATGGGATTGCATACCGCACATGAGTGCCGCGGAATCACGGACTCCGAAGTGGCCCTGAGTGGTGGTCCAGATAGAGGACTGGCCAGCGATCTGAAAATCCGCGAGACAGGCGGTGGGTTCGATATAGCCCTGGTGAACGGTTGGGGTGCTGTATTCCCGCTCCAGGATCACGTCGGCCTCTGCGAAACCAGCCTCCACATCGCCGAAGCTGTCTTCGAGGTGTTCATAGATGTTGGTGGGGCCTTTGTGGCCTTCGTAACCCAGCTCTTCATGAAGGATGGGCGCATCCGGGCGCATTGCCTCATCCAGGTCAGTGACATGCGCCAGGGGTTGGTATTTTACCCGGATACGCTTCAACGCCTTCTCCGCTGCTTCGCGACTTGTCGCTGCCACGGCAGCTACCCCATGACCGTGATACAGAACTTTGCCTGCAGCCAGATTATCGCGGGCGATGTCCCCGGCACCGCCGGATCGCAGTTCCGGAAAATCCTCGGCGGTCACGATTGCCTTGACGCCTTTCACCTTGCGGGCCTTCGAAGTATCAATCTGCAGTATTTTCGCGTGGGCGTGAGGGCTTCTCAGAACGAGTCCTTCGAGTGTGCCGGGCAGGTTGATATCATTGCCGAAAGCCGCGCGACCCGTGACTTTGTCCAGCGCATCTTCCCTGCGCGCCCGTTGACCGATTGTCTGGAATCCGGATTTCTGCTGCATGAAAGTTGCCTCTTTTCAGTGGACTGGATGGCGAGGGTGGTCCAAGCGTGCCAGATGGGTCAGATTTTCCAGCTGGCGCAGATGAATCGGATGTTATTCCGGGATTGCCCGGCGTACCCGGCTGTACGCAGCGCAACCATCCCCTCGCCGTCAGAATACCCTACGGGATCGTTATCTCCTCTATACGATACTACCTGCGAGCCTCCGGATAGAAGATCTGACAGGTCCCGAGTCAATGTTTTTGTGCCTATGTATAGTATTAATCTGGGTGTGCGGTTGCGCATTCATTACTGAACGCGGCGTGGAAGCTGCCGGTTTGGATACTTATCATGATGAGGGGAGGCCTGAATGGCTAAGAAATATGGGGATGTGGAAGTCTCAGACGTTGGCGGATTCGTTGCGCTGCTGGAGATTCAACGGGGACCAAACAATTTTTTCGATCAGGCGCTGATTGCGAGTATTGCCGATGCGCTTGATGATCTGGATAAAGATGCCGGCTGCCGGGTGGTGGTACTTGCTTCTGAAGGTAAACACTTCTGTGCGGGGGCGAATTTCGGCAGTTCATCAGACCGGGCTGAACGCAGTCAGCGCGGGGCCGAAGAGGGTAATCCGCTCTATCGGGAAGCCGTGCGCCTGTTCAGAAACAAAAAGCAGGTGATTGCTGCGGTCCAGGGTGCGGCAGTGGGCGGGGGCTTCGGGTTGGCGATGTTTGCGGATTTCCGCGTCGCCTGCCCGGAAGCCAGATTCACGGCCAACTTTGTGAAGCTGGGATTTACGCCCGGTTTCGGACTGACTCACACGCTGCCGCGTATTGTTGGCCAGCAGGTCGCTGCCGACATCTTCTACACCGGTCGTCGGCTCAGCGGCGAAGAAGCCCTGACCCTCGGGATCGTGGATCGGCTGGTTCCACAGGCACAGGTGCGCGATGCCGCGATCGCCTATGCTCGGGAAATTGCAGAAAACGCACCTCTTGCGCTCATCTCGGTCCGCAACTCCCTGCGTGGTGGGCTTGCAGACGCAGTGCAGGCGGCAACTGATCATGAGGGTATAGAGCAGTTTCATCTGCAGCGGACCAATGACCATAAAGAAGGGGTCAAAGCTGTCGCGGAACGGCGTCCTGGGAATTTCAGCGGGACCTGATCTGCTTCGTTAGAAGACCGGACACACTGCATCTGATTTAGACAGTCTGCAGACGCCGGTGAGAGCGACGGGATCAACACTGGTTGGAACCGGCCGGAAAACGACAAACAGGAGACAGTAATGCTCAAGTGGATTGTGATCGGAGTATTGATTGTCTGTGTTGTATTCATCGGCTATCGAATTTTTGGGAGCGACGCAGTTAATGCGCGGGTGGCGGAGGACATTCGCGCCAATCCACAAGGCGAACGTGCCAAACGAGCGATGCTGGTCACTCTCGCGGATGGTCGAATGTACCCGGTGAACTATCTGCGTGAAGAAGGCCTGGTGTTCATGGGTATCGACGGTCGCTGGTGGCGGGAGTTTGTTGGCGAGGGCCAACCGGTGGCAATGCTCATTCAGGGTCAAAAGCTGACCGGTCACGCAACAACAATATTGGATGACCCCGAATACACAGAGGATGTGTTCAGTCGTCTGCGGCCAACCGCGCCGGATTGGCTTCCCGACTGGTTGAACGGCAAACTTGTTGTTATCACTCTGAATAGCCCGCTAGAGCTGCAGTAGTCGACTAGACCAGCAAGGTTCAGCTCGATAGTTCGATCGCCTCAGGAACCACCTCGGTAAGTTTTTCCAGGTGCTGTTGCGAGCTGAGATTGCCACCAAGCGTTCGCAGGCAGACGTAATCGATGCCCATATCGCGCCAGTTGGCAACGCGAGCCTGCCACTCGGCTTGTCTCGGACCGACGACGGCAACACCAGCTTCGGTCTGGATGTCTTCGGGATTTCGTCCTGCGTTCCTGGCGGCGTTGTCAATTCTACTCCTGACTGCCGGGTACTCTTCCGGCGTGCACAGCACAAACCAGCCATCAGCGAATCGGCCAATTCGCTGGACCACGGCATCGCCCGGCACCGAAGCCCCGCCATACCAGATCGGGATGTGGCTCTGCACCGGCAGTGGATTGATGCCCATGTCTTCGACTGTGTCCCAACGACCCTGAAAGTTGACCGTCTCCTGACTGAGGAGTAGTCGGAGCAGGGACAGCTGTTCATCACAGCGGGCACCGCGGGTGTGAAAATCCTGACCGAGTGCATCGTACTGCTCTTTACTGCCGCCAACACCGATACCGAGGCGCGCCCGGCCGTTCGACAGGACATCCAGTTCAGCCAGCTGCTTGGCGAAGTGTGCGGTCTGACGCGCTGGCAGCACAATCACAGAAGGACAGAGACTGATCTTTTCAGTGCAGGCGGCAATCCATGCCAGCAGCATCATCGGCTCGTGCAGATGCCCGCCGTTTGGCCGTATCACCACGTCCGGAACCCGCAGGTGGGTCAGACCCAGCTCTTCGGCCAGCTGCGCATAGGCGCGAATGGCGCCGAGGTCGTCTTTCATTTCTCGGACTGGTAGAGATACCCCGATTTTCATGCTGAGCGACTCCTTTGTACTGTCTGCAGATTGCAGTAATTCGAACTATTGCCGGACACCTTGCAGGGAGGCTGTGGCTTGTGACTACATCCGCGGTAGTATCGCTCAATTGGTACGGTTGGGCAGCGTATATGTGGATTTCACGGCCTGACTGTGTCTTATGCAATACAGATCAATGGAACTATCAAAGTAGGTTTAATGAGCAAATTCAAACTTGTGATCAATGACGAAAAGCTTGAAGTGGAGGCGGATCCGAATATGCCGCTGCTGTGGGTGCTGCGGGACAAACTCAAGCTGACGGGGACCAAGTTTGGCTGTGGTATCGCTCAATGTGGTGCCTGCACGGTACATATAGACGGCAACGCTATCCGCTCCTGTGTGCTGCCCATCTCGGCTGTCTCTGGTGACGTCACCACGATTGAAGGGCTCGCTGATGGCGGCAACCTGCATCCGCTGCAGGAAGCCTGGATTGAACACGATGTGCCTCAGTGTGGTTATTGTCAGGCTGGACAGATCATGACTGCAGCTTCACTGCTGGCGAGTAACCCTCAGCCGTCGGATAGTGAGATCGATGCCGCGCTGGCCGGCAACTACTGCCGCTGCGGCACCTACATCAGAATCCGCAAAGCCGTTCATACCGCAGCTTCGTATTACAACGCGGACCGGGGAGCACAGTCATGAGCGGGGTCAGATTGAATCGGCGAAATCTCCTTAAGGTCTCCGCGCTTGCGGGTGGCGGGCTGATGCTGGAAATGACGCTACCGGCAGCTACCGCTGCAGAAGACTCCAGCACCCTGGTCAGATCAAAAGAACTGAACGTCTACGTGCAGATTGCCCCTGACGGTCAGATCACTATCTTTTCCAGCAATCCGGAAATGGGACAGGGCATCAAGACCTCGCTGCCGATGATTATTGCCGAAGAGATGGGTGCAAAGTGGGAAGATGTTCAAGTGCTGGATGCGCCGATTGATGGCAGCAAATTTGGCATGCAGGGTGCGGGAGGCTCGACTTCCATCCCCAGAAACTTCGACACTATGCGCCGCATGGGTGCCACAGCCCGGGAAATGCTGATTGGCGCCGCTGCTCTGCTGATGGAAGTGGAGCGGGACGGACTGGAGGCGCGAGACAGTCTGGTTGTTCACCAGTCGGGCGAAAGCCGTACTTTCGGTCAGCTTGCAGCACTGGCTGCTGAGCAACCGGTGCCCGATCCAGAGCAGCTTTCTTTCAAAGACCCGCGTTCCTACACCATCATCGGCACTTCAGTGGGCGGGGTCGATAATCTCGTGATCGCGACCGGCCAATCCCAATTCGGTATTGACGTTGATCTACCGGACATGAAATACGCGAGTTACACCCGTTGTCCTCAAGTGGGTGGCAAAGCCATCAGCTTTAATGAAGCGGAAATTAAAGGCATGGCTGGCATCACCGACGCATTCATCCTGGAGCCCGATGAACGGTCTGGAAAAGCATCAATGGCTTTCCTGGAAGGTATGGCTGTGCTGCGCGGTGGCGTGGCGATTGTTGGTGACGATACCTGGTCGGTGTTCCAAGCCAAAAACAAACTCAAGATCAATTGGGATGAATCGTCGGCCTCACACGACAGCTGGTCGCAGATGATCAGCCGTGCCAGGCAAATTGCCGGTGAGGGAGGTGGTGAAGTTCGACTTGCTAATGGTCAGGTAGATAGCGCTCTGACCAACAGCGATAACCAGCAGATCGAGTCTTTCTATCAGTTTCCCTATGTCGCGCACATCTGCATGGAACCGATGAATTGCACCGCACACTTCAAAAAGGCTGTCGCTGGGCAGCCGGACTCAATGGATATCTGGATTGGCAGTCAGTTTCCTCCTCAGGTCAAAGAGATTGCCGAGAGTCTGCTAGGCATTGCGCCGGAGAACGTCACTGTCCACGCTCTTCGATTGGGCGGCGGTTTCGGGCGGCGGGCGGTTCACGATTTCGCGGCTGAGGTCATTGCGATATCTGGTCGTGTCAGTGCCCCGGTGAAACTGACCTGGACGCGCACCGACGATATTCATAACGATTTCTTCAGAGCCGGCGGCTTCGAGAACATGAAGGCGGCGATTGATCCGAACGGACAACTCGCTGCCTGGGATCAGCACTATATAGGTTTCAACTATAACGGCAGAAAGGCGATTGGATCTGGCCTGGCGGGCAACGAGTTTTCGATGACTGCACTGGATACCGCCCGGGTAACGCAAACCATGATGGATATCGATACGCCGTGTGGCGCCTGGCGTGCGCCGGGTTCGAACACCAACGCGTTTGTTGAACAGAGTTTCATTCACGAACTCGCGCTGCTGGCGGGACGAGATCATCTTGAGTTTCTGATTGAGCTGATGGGATCACGTCGTTGGGTGGACGAAGGCAATGTCAACTCCCTGAATACGGGTCGTGCTATCGATGTGATCAAGCTGGCAGCCGAGAAGGCTGATTGGGGCAAGACAATGCCGCCGGGCAAAGCCCAAGGCCTGTCGTTCTATTTCTGTCACGCAGCCCACGTTGCTGAAATTGCGGAAGTCTCCGTTGATGCGGATCGCAATTTTGAGGTGGAAAAAGTCACGGTCGCAGTGGACGTGGGACCGATCATCAACATGAGCGGGGCGATCAGCCAGGTCCAGGGATCTGTGATCGATGGTCTCAGTACGATGGCGCTGCAGCAGATAACCATGGAGAACGGCGTCATCGAGCAGAATAACTTCGATCAGTATCCGGTCATGCGGATTGCCTCAACCCCGCAGGTCGACGTGCACTTTATTCAGAGTGATTACACATCGACGGGACTTGGCGAGCCAGCGCTTCCGCCTCTGGCGCCGGCAGTGACGAATGCTATTTTCGCCGCAACAGGTGTGCGTATCCGTTCGATGCCGCTCAGCGAGCAGGGGTTCAAACTCGTATGAGCGAGCGCGACTCCAGGCTACGGGTCCGCGAGGCGCACGCTGCTGACTTCGACTCTGTCTGGCCGATTTTTCATGAGGTGGTCGCTGCAGGTGATACCTACAGCTATGACCCGGACACCACCAGAGAAGAAGCGTTTGCGCACTGGATGGAAAAACCGCGGCAGACGTTTGTCGTCGAAGACGGTGGTCAGATCCTGGGCACCTACTACATCAAAACCAACCACGACGGCGGTGGTCGTCACGTCTGTAACTGCGGCTTCATGGTGTCGGCTGCAGCCAGAGGCCGGGGGCTGGCCAAACTGATGTGTGAACATGCACAGGCAGTTGCCATTGAGCTGGACTACCAGGCCATGCAGTTCAATTTTGTTGTGGCAAGCAATACTGGCGCGGTCAGACTCTGGCAGAAGCTCAGTTTTGAAATTGTCGGTACCTTGCCGAAAGCTTTCAATCATCCTGAAATTGGCTACGTTGACGCTTACGTGATGTACAAGTGGCTATCGGAGCGATAACAGTTCCCGTGTGGATGTCCGCCAGCCATTACCGGTTGAACTGAGGCCCGTGCTGAAAATCAACGTCACAGGCAGTGCAGGCGCGGGTAAAACAACTTACGCGAAGAGATTTGCGGAGGCACTTGACCTGCCCGTCTTCCATCTCGATTCCGTTGTCTGGCAACCTGGCTGGAAGAAAACGCCGGCAGCACCCCGTGCCGAACTGGAGCTGGCAATGACCCGCCAGCCGGGCTGGGTGATTGATGGAGTCTCTGATCATGTTCGACAGCAGGCAGATCTGATTGTTGTGCTGGATGTCCCAAGGCTTCGCTGCTTACGCCAGGCGTTGCGCCGGAATCTGCCTTATCTGTTCAGATCACGTCCCGGGCTGCCGGAAAAATGCCCCGAAATATTGATCCTGCCCAAGCTGGTCCGGATGATTATGAGCTATCCGCAGACGCTCAAACCAATGCTTTTCGAAGCAGCCGCACAGTCGACGAACTATGTTTTATTGAAGAACCGATCGGATTACCAGGCGATACTGGCGACCCTGCGCGAAAAGGTGTGACATGATCGAAACGCGATCTGAATGGTGAACGAATCTATGCGTCTGGCGATTGAAATTGGTCCGGCTCGCGCTGACAACCTCAAGTCGGTGGTGGCGTGGGTGCGCCATGCCGAACGGCTGGGTGTTGCAATGGCATTTTCAGCCGAAGCCTGGTGGAGCGACTCGGCGACCGTGCTCGGTTATCTAGCCGCCAGTACCGAACGTATCCGGCTGGCTACCGGCATCATGCAGACGACTGCCCGGGTACCGGCGATGACTGCAATGACAGCGTTGACGCTGCATGACCTCAGCGGTGGTCGGTTTGTGCTCGGTCTTGGAGCCAGCGGTCCCCAGGTGGTTGAGGGTCTGCACGGGATCCGCTACCAGATGCCGTTGGCTCGCCTGCAGGAAACAGTCGACATCTGTCGGATGGTTTTTGCCGGAGAGAAGGTACGCTACGAAGGCAAAGTCTTTCAGCTGCCGTTGCCGGATAGTGAAGGCAAAGTGCTGCGGGTAGCCCATGATCCGGTCGACATTCCGATTTATCTCGCCACGCTGGGTCCCCGATCACTGACCTACACCGGCCAGGCGGCCAACGGCTGGCTTGGCACATCGTTTTCACCAGATCATCCTGATGCCCACCTGCGCTACCTGGAAGCAGGGGCTGCACAGTCCGGGCGTAGTTTGAGCGAACTGGATCTGTGTGTTTCTGTGCGAGTGGAAATCGGCGACGATGTCGATGAGATGATTGCACGCCGCAAGCAGGGTGTAGCGTTCAACATGGGCGGCATGGGATCTGCGACGACTAACTTTTACAACGACGCATTTCAGCGTGCGGGATTTGTCGATGATGCCCGGGCTATTCAGTCACTGTGGCTGGCGGGTAAGCGTGAACAAGCCGCTCTTCGGGTTCCGGATGCGATGGTGACGGAGTTTCAGGCACTTGGCACTCGGGAAATGGTGGCCGAAAGGCTGCGCAGGTATCGGGATGCTGGCGTCACAACTGTGAAGCTCGGTCTGGACAGTGCCCCTCAAGGCAAACAACGTTTTGAGTTACTAGAGAATATTGTCGACCTGATGGAGGGTCTCTGATGAAGCTTTACATGGTGCCGCTGGCGCCGAATCCGACCAAAGTCATGCTCTACATTGCCGAACGTGCGGAAATGGGCACCGAAATGGACATTGAGCAGATCGTGGTCAACACGGTAAAGGGACGGCATCGCGAGCCTGAACATCTCGCCCGAAACCCATTCGGCACGGTGCCGGTTCTGGAACTGGACGATGGCACTTACCTGGTGGAATCGCTGGCGATCATTGAGTATCTGGAAGACCGTTTCCCATTCAGTGCTCTGCTCGGAGAAGATGCGGAATTGCGAGGGAGAGCGCGGGATGTGGAGCGAATCATCGATCTGCGTATTGCCGGGCCGATGGGCAGCTACGGTCATGCGAAAAATTCCCCGTTGGGGCGCCCGCCTGATCCTGAGCTTGCGCAGCGGATGAAGGACAGCGTCCAGGTCCCGCTGGACTATCTGGAATCGCTGCTGGCAGACGGCCGCCCGCTGCTGCTGGGGGAGCGGGTGTCAATTGCCGATTGCACATTGCAGGCTTCACTGCAGTTCTTAAGGTATGTTGAAGCGGATCTGTTCGGCGATCGGCCACTGCTGCGCGCCTGGGACGAACGCTACCGGGCACGGCCTGCAGCACAGAAGGTGCTGCGATGGTAATCGCTTAGAGAGGCCGAGGTCTCTTTCTGCGCTGTTTGCGGAGTACCCTCAGCGCGTGCTGAGGGCTGCTACCAGTGCGTTGTACAGCGCATCCTGGAGTTCGAAACCACCATCTGCTTCATCTCTTGCGCTGTGTAATGCGATCACGACTTTCTCGGCGGCATTGACATGGATCCCCTGACCGAAGATGCCTGAAGCATCGTAGCTCCCATCCGGTTTCAGCCACCAGAAATAGCCATAGTAGTCGGCGCCTTTAGAAGGCTTAGTGGATTGCGCCATCCAGCCTGCCGGCAGAATACGGGTGCCGGCTGGTGTTACCCCGTTGTTCATCGCAAACAGTCCCAGCCGACCATAATCCTGCAGTGTGGCGTTGATACAGCAACCACCGAATTCGCCGCCGCCGGGTTCGGTAAGCTGCCAGCTTGCATCATCCGCCATGCCGAAGGGTTGCCAGATTTTTTCGGTGAGATAGGTGGACAGGTTGTTGCCAATTGCGGAACGAAGCAGCGTCCCGGCGAGATTGGTTTCTGCCGAGTTGTAGTTGAAGATTTCCCCTGGTGCAGCTTTGCGTGGTTTGTGTCGCAGCTGTTCGTAGAGGGAAAGCGTTGCCCATTCGACTGTCGCGATATCAGACTTCGGATCCGCGTAGTCTTCGTTCCATTCCACCCCGGAAGACATCTGCAGCAGGTTGCCGATTGTTACCTCAGCATAAGATGAATCTTTCAGACGGGGCAGGTAATCGACGGCCATTTCGTCAACGTTTTTGATATAGCCGTCTTCAATGGCCGCACCGATCAGCATGGACACCACGGATTTGGATACGGAAAAGGATACCCATCGAGATTGCGCGTTGTTACCCAGCCCATAACGCTCATAGACGATCACGCCGTCTTTGATCACCAGGAGTCCGGCAACTTTGGCTTGGTCGAAATACTCGTCCACAGTCATCCGAACATCGCCATGTTCGATTTCGACTCCGCCCAGGTCCTGCAGTGAAGTTGGTAGACTCAGCGGCGCCTCACTGGCGTTGATTGTTCTGGTTGGAAACAGCGCGTCGATGTTGCGGAATCCGGCGATCTTCTGTTCGGAGTTCCAGAACAGAATGCTGGATTCCGCTGCTGCGAAATGTGCGGCGTCATCAGCAGCGGTGGGTGCAGACTCTGACCAGGCGCTTACGGCCAGCACACTGCCGAACAGCAACGTGGCGATCTGACTGATCGGGTGGTTCATCGAGGAAGTTCCTGCGGGCTGGATGGATCAGCCTACTTAGACAGGGTGGGAGTAACAAGCGGTCCAGGATTGCGCTGATACTGAGATTGGCCCATCTGTGGCATGCTCAACGCGCACAGATCTTCAGTATGGGAAGCGACGACAACATGACAGGTGCTACGGTAGAACTGCTCAGGAACACGATAGATGCGGCCTGGGATGCGCAAACCTCAGGCCGGGATCCTGATCAGCAGGAGGCTCATGAAGCGGTCGCAGCAGCCCTGAAGCTGCTCGACTCCGGAGCTTTGCGGGTGGCGGAAAAAGTCGATGATTCCTGGGTGGTGCAGCAATGGCTGAAGAAAGCTGTGTTGCTGAGTTTCACCCAAAACGAGATGCAGACGCTGTCAGGAGGACCCGGTGGTGGCAGCTGGTGGGATAAGGTGCCTTCGAAGTTTGCCGACTGGCAGGCGGGTGATTTTGCCCAGGCCGGGTTTCGAGCTGTCCCGCCAGCTACGGTGCGCTATTCAGCGTATGTGGCTCCGAGCGTGGTGCTGATGCCGAGTTTCGTTAATGTTGGTGCCTACGTAGACAGCGGCACGATGATTGATACCTGGGCGACGGTTGGGTCGTGCGCGCAGATAGGTAAAAACTGCCACATCTCAGGCGGTGTTGGCATTGCCGGTGTGCTGGAGCCGCTGCAGAGCGAGCCGGTAATCATTGAAGATGACTGTTTTATCGGTGCCCGTTCGGAAGTGGCGGAGGGCGTCATAGTCGAGCAGGGGTCTGTGCTGTCGATGGGCGTTTATATCGGAGCTTCCACTAAGCTGGTCTATCGGGACTCCGGTGAGATCATTACTGGTCGGGTTCCCGCCTACTCTGTAGTGGTGCCGGGTACCCTGGGCGGCGGTCAGCGCCCAGATGGCAGCATCATTCCCAGCCTGTATTGCGCGGTAATTATCAAACAGGTCGATGCACGCACTCGCTCGAAAACTTCGATTAACGATCTGTTAAGGGACTAAACAATTGGCTGGAGTGCGCACCGGGACACAGGGCGAGCGGCCGAAAGTTCTTCTGATCGGCGGTGTTTCCCATCTGGGAAAGTCAACAATGGCTCAGCGCCTCGCGGCTGAACTCGGCTGGCGGTATCTTACAACCGATCAACTGGCGAGGCACCCCGGACGGCCATGGCGCAACGACGGCAGTTCTCTACCGGCAGATGTCATTGACCATTACTCTCAGCTGTCGACAGCACAGCTGGTCGAATCGGTTCTTGCGCACTATCAGAACAATGTCTGGCCGATCATCGAAGCGATCGTCCGGTCGCATGTGAACAATCCTTACGATCCAAGTCTGGTGCTAGAAGGTTCTGCAATTTGGCCGGAGGCGGTGGCCGCGGCGGCATTCGACCGAGTCGGATTTGTTTGTCTCAGTGCTTCAGATGCTTTCATTCGCAAACGAATACACGACAGCAGTGGCTTTGAAAACAAGCCCTCGGACGAACAGTCGCTCATTCGGTCTTTTGTGGATAGAACGCTTGCGCTCAGTGAGGCAACCAAGGGTGCTGTTCGCGATGTCGGGGTGCCGTCAGTTGATGTAGAAGAACCCCATGCTTATCAGGATCTGATCAACGTCTCCAGTCAGCTGCTTTTCTGAAGGCCAAATGTCCTTGATGTGAGTCCGGGTGCCTCGGACCTGCTGTTCAGAACAGGCTGTTGTGGACCATGGCTTCGTTGCTGGTTCGGGATTCTTTGATGCACCGAGCCAGCACCGGAAGGCCTTCTGCGATCTGTTGTTCGGTCAGGTGGCCGAAGGCCAGTCGCAGATAAGGTACATCGGCATTGCGATAGTGAAATGCCACACCAGGCAGATACGCAAAGCCGTTCGCCTGGGTACGTTTCCACAGTTCTTTGCGGTCGACGTCGTCTGGTAGTCGCATCCAGATGAACAGACCACCTTCAGGTTTTGACCAGACACACAGATCTGCAAGATGCTCATCGAGACCATCCAGAACCTGATCGCGTTTCTTCAACAGCGCTTCGTTACCAAATTTGGTGTGAGTCCATACGCCGTCTTTGTAGAACTCTGCGACGATCGCCGCGGCGAGGGTATTGCTGCCTGCGTCATGGCGCCGCGCCAGCAGTTTGTCGAGCATGGGCGGTTTCGCCAGGAAATAGCCGAGCCGCAGTCCGGGCGCGAGAATTTTCGACAGCGAGCAGAGGTAGATCTGTCGGGGATCGTCGTCCAGAGCGTAGAGTGCCGGCTGCAACTCACCTTCATAGTAGACGTCGGCGTAACAGTTGTCTTCCACTACTGGCACATCGAATTGCCGGGCAATGTTGATCAACTCCAGACGTCTGGTTTTCGGCATCGTGAAACCGGTGGGGTTCTGGTAGGTACTGATCGTATAGATGAATTTTGCCGGTTTGCCGGAATCCTGAAGCCGCTGGAGTTCTGTTGTCAGTGTGTCCAGACACATGCCATCCGGAGTGAGTTTCACGCCGGTCATCTCCAGGCCGAGACTGCGATAGGCTGACAGGGTGCCCGGATAGCTGTATTCCTCGACGATGATGCTGTCACCGCGCTCGGCCAGGGCTTCACCACACAGGGTAACTGCCTGCATGGAACCATTGGTCAGCACAATGTGGTCCGGGTCGACGACAACACCTTCGCGGTCCGATTCGCGTTGGGCCATGGCCTCACGCAGTGGCGCGAAGCCCAGCTTGCCAGGGTAGTCGTTCAGGGCTTCTGCCTCCCGGGCGATCACATCGCTGGCTGCTTTCTGAAGCGCGGCGATCGGAAAGGTCTCAGGGTTTGAGCGGCCGCTGCCGAAGTCGTAGATAATCTCAGACATTGCCAGATCCTAAAGCGTTGTTGGTCATGAACTGATAGCTGTCGCGCACGGCGGCCATCATATCCGTATCACACTTGTCGAACTCGATTACCAGCCACTCCAGTGTCTGCGAGTCTGCGGCCGCGACCACTTCGGGAATGTTGATGACGCCAGAGCCTAAGGCCAGGTTGGCAGCATCTTTGATCAGCGGACCGTCTTTGATATGCAGCAGAGGTGTCCGGTCGCGTACCCGCGCAACTTCTGTCGCAGGATCGCAGTTGCCGAAGTTTGCCGCCCAGTAGGTGTCGAGCTCGAACAGCACCTCGGGCACCAGGCGCTGAAAATGGTGGTAGCCGGGTTCCCCATCGATCAGTTCGAATTCCCACCAGTGGTTGTGCAGTGCCAGCTCGATGTCCGCGTCAGCCAGCTGGTCGAGCAGCTTCTGCGTCGCCTCGGCAGTCTTCTCGATGGCAGCCATGTCTTTGAAGTCATCCGGCATGTAGCCGCCGACTGCGCGCTTCAGACCCAGAGCGCTCAAGGTATCGATCAGTTCCTGGGGCTCGGTGCGGTTTGCCCAGGGGTAATGACTCGAGGAAATTCGCATACCGAGGTCTTCAACCTGAGCTCGGAATTCTGCCGGTGATTTCCCGAAGAGATGGAAAGGCTCAACGCCTTTGAAACCGATGTCAGCCAGAGCGCTGAGGACGGCGTCGAAGTCAGTTGCGCTCTGTTCGCGTAATGAATACAGCTGAACGGATAGCGGAGTCATATCATGACCTCTCTGCCGCTGGCAGACGATTGATAGATGGCGTCGAGAATTTTCTGCACGGCCAGTGCCTGGTCGACTGTGACCAGGGCGGCTTCGCGACCCAGCAGGACATTGATGAAATGTGTTGCCCGGTTGCAGTGCGGGAAGGGTAGCTCAGGGCTGCTGGCGCCCTGGATGATCTGATAGCCGCCGTCTGCACCATCACGAAACAGCTGGTCTGCATAAATCGCCATGCCAGCGTTTTCGCCGTAAATCAGCACATCGTGTTCGTTGGCGCTGGGCTGATGCAGCGCCCAGGCGGCCTCCAGAGTAATTACCTGGCCGCCATCAAGCCGGATCATCGCGGTGGCGAAGTCGTCGACATCAAAGTTCTCATATTCCCGCTCAGACCGGCCCCAGCCGCCTTCACCCAGGCCGCGATTACCGAAGCGGGTAAAAGCGGCCCCACTGACAGAGACCGGACTAAAATTGTCGAGCACATGCAGCGCGACATCGAGTACGTGTACGCCGATATCAAGCAGGGCGCCGCCACCGGCGGTGTCTTTGTTGGTAAACCAGCTGCCCATTCGCGGGATCCCCTGGCGTCGGCGCCAGTAGGCTTTGACATGATAGATATTGCCAAACGTGCCGGCGTCAGCCAACAGCCGGGCGCGTTGGACGTTACGTTCAAAACGCTGGTTCATGCCGAGGAACAGTGTTCGATTGCTGGCCTGCGCCGCTGCAGCGATGCGCTGTGCGGCTGCCAGATCGATCGCGAAAGGTTTGTCCAGCATCAGGTGTTTGCCGCTGTCTAGCACTGAACAGGCGACTTCTTCGTGGAACTTGTTGGGTACAGCGACATAGACCGCGTCCAGGTCGTCGCGGGCAATCAGAGTGCCCGGGTGATCGGCGACGTCGGCGGAGAATTTCTCTGCCAGATCGCTGGCGCGGTCATGGTTGAGGTCAGCGACAGCAACAATTTCCGCGTCCGGGTGGCGGGAAAAATCCCGTGCGGTCAAACGGCCAATTTCTCCGGCGCCGATCACGCCAAGACGAATTTTCGACATAAATTTCTCCCCTGGCGAAGACTACCAGAGTTGCGCGCGTAAGGTCTTCTGCGTCTCCGGGCGGCCCTGAAAGTGCATCCGGAACCGGGTTAATTCAGCACCACGGTATCACCTTGAGCGGCGGCGCTGCGATAGCAGGCAGCGACAATTTCATGGCCGGTGAGCGCGTCGGCAAAGTCCGGTTGTGCCCGGCTACCTTCGACTACAGCCTGTAAAAAGCGCCGATCGCTCAGACCGCCGAGGCTGCGCAGATCTTCGTTGACTGGTTCCAGGTCCTGTAACGCCATGAATCGCGCCAGCACCTCATCGCTCGACATTGTGATGACTGGCTGGTCATCGATCTGATAAGAAATCGAGCCGAAGTAATCCTGGTTGGTGGTGAAGCGGGCTCGGTTGAAGAAAACTTCCAATGCTCGGCTGGACTGGCGTGAGGGCATCGCGTGCCAGACACTGTTCAGAGTGCTGGTGTGACCGCCATGGTGATGGAAGTTCACCACAGCCACATCCTCAATGCCCGGGTGGCCGCTGATCTCACGGGTCCGGCAGTTAACTGCGTCGATGTCACCGAACAGTCGCCTCAGCAGATCAACATCGTGGATCGAATGTTCTAGCAGCGTACCGGCACCCGCTCGATTGACGTCGGCACGCCAGTTGGAGCCATAGTGGTCGCCGGTCGGGAAAAACTGATCGTCGCGCAGGTGCACGGACAGCACCGGGCCATAGTCGTCAGCCGACATCAGTTGCTGCAGCACTGTGAATACCGGTGAGTAGTTGAGGATCAGGCCAACCTGATTAACGACTCCGGCCTGGTTCACCGCAGCGGCCATCTGCGTTGCGTCTTCCAGGCTGGTTGCCAGGGGTTTTTCGCAGAAGATGTGTTTCCCTGCGGAAGCTGCCTGATTGACCAGCGCTTTGTGTTCGACGGTCTCCGTGCAGATATAGACCACGTCGCAGGCTGCAATGACTTCAGCGGCGTCTGCGGTGACCAGTTCACAACCGGCGATGTCGGCGAACGCCCTGGCACGATGGAGTTCCCGATCACAGGTTGCGTGATAGGCGATGTTGAGAGGCTGGCGAGACAGGGCATCTTTGATATTGCGGGCGTGGAAACGGGCAATGTGACCGCACCCGATCAGGCCAAGTTTCAGCGGTGAAGTGTCTGCCAAGGTAAGGCTCCTGCGAGATGGACTTCAGGTGTCGCGATGGTGCCATTGTCGTCGCCGGAATCCTACCGTTCGGCGGTTGATTCGCATGACTTACGTTAGCGCGCCTTGACTTGGCATTGGCCCAGGCGCAGGATGCTCGTCCCGCAAAACAGCTGCGGGCAGGTTTTTTACAGGGTTCCGTCCGGCGCGACGAGCCAGAGCATTCAGGATTTCGGCACAGAAAGTTTAACTACAGATTTATGAACCCGACCTATCACACATCCAAGCAACACCAGCCCTCGGCAGTTCTGTCGAGCGTCTGGTCATGCCCGCTGACCCTGCTGGCAGTGAGCGTGTGTGTGTCGGACGCACGTCTGGTCACCCGCTTTGTCAGCGACATGGTGATTGAGGTGCAGGGAGGCTCTAGCGGATAACTGGGAAAACCACATAAAGGTTTTCTTACAAACCCCGAAGAGCCGCAAGCCTTCGGGGTTTTTTCGTTTCAGGTATTGCGCAAACGCGCATCGTTTCATTTGAGGCCGGGAGAGGGCTGCAAAAATGACCGCACAACAGCTGCAAAGCAATCTGATCAGGACCTTATGGTTAGGGTTTTTCCAGGTATTTCTGGTGATCATGCCCATCGCGGTGCCGTTCTTCCAGAGTAAAGGACTGTCCATGCAGGAGGTTTTCTCGCTGCAGGCTCTGTTTGGTCTGGTGGTGCTGATCAGCGAAGTTCCCAGTGGCTATCTGGCCGATCTGATTGGTCGGCGCCAGACCCTGATCATCGGTGCGGTGTTTGCGGGTATTGGTCAGTCGCTGCTGTTGACTGCGGATGGATTCTGGACCCTGGCTCTGTTCGAGCTCGCGCTCGGTATCAGCCACAGCCTGATCTCCGGAGCTGATATTGCGCTGCTCTATGATACCGAACTGGCTCTTGGTCGGGGTGCTCAGGCGCAACGTCAGGTTGTCGGCCGACTGTTCTCGTTTCGCACCTTCTCAGAGGCTGCGGCGGCCGTGGTCTGCAGCGTGCTGTTGTTGACCGCTTCAATGGACTGGGTGATCTACCTGCAGGCTGCGGTGGGCTGGTTGCCGCTGTTCTTTGCGCTGACGCTGATAGAACCGCCAATGCAGCGGCTGGATCAGACCAGTCACACGGCCAACATGCTGCGGATATGTCGCTTTCTGCTGGGCAGTTCGAGCGTGCTCCGGTTGACGGTACTGGCACTGTGTATCTGGAGTCTGACCACCTTTTATGCAGTCTGGCTGTTACAGAAGCTCTGGGAGCTGCAGGGGATTCCACTGCAGCACTTCGGCTATCTCTGGGCAGGTCTGTGTGTGGTCGCGGCTTTGTCGGGCCGCTATGCGCACGCGGTGGAGAAGCGGCTCGGCACGACAACGTTGCTGGTGCTAATCGGGCTGGCCCCGGCACTCGGTTACCTGGGCCTCGATGGCTTCGGTGTGGTGGGCGCGTATGTGGCCAGTCTCAGCTTCTTCATCAGCCGGGGTTTCGGCATGGTGGTGCTGCGTGATGCGCTGAATTCGCGGGTGCCCAGTGAGTTTCGGGCGACTGCAAATTCGTTGACCAGTTTTGGCTTTCGCGGGGTGTTCGTGATCACTGGACCGATCGTGGGTTACAGCTTCGATCTGTGGGGGATGGAAGTGACTCTGCTGGCGCTGGCGCTGGGGACCGTGGTCATCTTTGTTACGCTGATTGTGCCGTTGATTTACGCAACGCGCAGGCTTGATTCCGAAACAATCGAGCCATCGGAGCGCATCGAAGGTGTAGAGTCGGGCGCTGCCCGCGTCGCAGTCAGCGGCTGCAGCGTCAGTGTTGTTGAAGAGCCGTCGAAGTGACGGCTACTCGACGCTGACCGCCTGGATCAGACCGGGTTTGATCAATGGCGCTTTGCGCTTGCGCTCATATTTACGCGCGGGAGTGTTGACGATTTCAGTCAGCTCACCGGCGCGCAGCCCGGTTTCGATTCGCTCTTCGCTCACCTCACCGTAGCGGGTGTTGCGCTGGTGTGGTTCCCTTGAAGCACTGCGGATCAGTTCCGCCATCAGCTGGGGAGAAGTTTCCTGGCCGTGTGTGGTACCGGCCGCACGGCTGATGCTTTCGTTCATCAGGGTGCCACCCAGGTCGTTGCAGCCGGCGTTCAGCGTCGCAATAACACCTTTATGCCCCATCTTGACCCAGCTTGACTGAATATTGTGGATATAGCCGTGCAGGGTGAGTCGGGCCACTGAGTGCATCAGCACCGCTTCGCGGAAAGTTGGGCCTTTGCGGGCTTTACCTTTCAGATACATGGGCGCTTCCATGTGCACAAACGGCAGTGGTACGAACTCGGTGAAGCCGCCGGTGTCGCGCTGCAGGTCGCGTACCCGCAACAGATGTCGTGCCCAGTGTTCGGGATGCTCAACATGTCCGTACATGATCGTTGCCGTGGTCCTGAAACCCACGCCATGCGCCGCACGCATGACTTCCAGCCATTGTGCGGTATTGATCTTGTCATCGCAGATGATCTGGCGCACTTCGTCGTCGAGAATTTCTGCCGCGGTACCTGGCAGGGTGTCGAGACCAGCCGCTTTCAGCTTTTTGAGATAGTCAGACAGGCTCAGTTCCAGCGTTGCTGCTCCCTGCCAGACTTCCAGCGGTGAGAACGCGTGGATGTGCATGTCCGGGCACTGGGCTTTGACGGCTTTGAGAATACCGATATAGGTTTCGCCGGTGTATTCCGGATGAATACCGCCCTGCATGCAGACTTCAGTTGCGCCCCGGGACCAGGCTTCTTGGGTGCGCCGCTGAATTTCCTCATGAGAGAGATCATAGGGCCGCCCGCGCAGGTTTTCCGACAGCTTGCCTTTCGAAAATGCGCAGAACTGGCATTTGAAATAGCAGATGTTGGTGTAGTTGATATTGCGATTGACGACAAAAGTGACCGTGTCGCCGTTGACCTGTTCTCTGAGGCTGTTGGCGGCCTGCACCACGGCGCTGAAGTCGTCACCTCGGGCCGCAAACAGTCGCACAACTTCCGCTTCGTCCAGCAGCGATCCGTCGTTAACTTTGCTGATGATGCCGGTAATGTCGGCGGAGACGTGTGTCGGAGTCGCGTGGATCGCCTCGAGCACTTCGGCGGGCGGGTCGTCTTCGTCGCCAGGGGACCAGCTATCGGTGCGCGGAAAACCTTCAGCATCGATCAGCGTCAGCAACTGATCGTGCAGCGCCCGGTCTGCCCAGGTATCCAGATCGCGCGCATAGCTGGGATAGATAGTCAGACGCTCGTGCAGATATTTGCCGGTGCTGCCGGTTTCCCGTGCCAGGTCGTCGAGATGTGGCCAGGGCGCTTCCGGGTTAACAAAATCCGGTGTCAGAGGTGAAACGCCGCCCCAGTCGTTAATGCCCGCATGTACCAGCTGTGGCAGCACGCCGGGGCTGAGATTTGGCGGCGCCTGTATGCTCATGTTCGCTCCGAACAGGATCCGGGCGCAGGCGATGGTCCACAGCAGTTCATTGAGATCCGGCTCCGGAGCATTGGCCATCTTGGTTTCCGGTTTGGCACGGAAGTTCTGGACGATGATTTCCTGAATGTGGCCGTACTGCTCGTGAATGGTTCGGATATCCAGCAGTGACTCTATGCGCTCCCGGCGGGTTTCGCCGATGCCGATCAGAATGCCGGTGGTGAAGGGTACTTTCTGGCGCCCGGCTTCCGCCAGCGTTTCCAGGCGAACGGCGGGAATCTTGTCAGGCGAGCCGTAATGCGGCATGCCTTTTTCGGTGAGTCGGTCGGACGTTGACTCCATCATGATGCCCATTGACGGCGAAACCGCGCGCAGGCGGGCCAGTTCTTCCGGGGTAAGGTTGCCAGGATTCAGATGCGGCAGCAGGCCGGTTTCTTCCAGAACCCGGCGGGCCACGTGTTCCAGATAATCGACAGTGGACGCAAAGCCCATCTCATCGAGTGCCTCGCGGGCAGCTTTGTAGCGCAGCTCGGGTTTCTCCCCCAGTGTGAACAGAGCTTCCTTGCAGCCCATTTCAGCCCCATGTCGGGCAATTTCCAGGACCTCGTCGACGCTCATGTACGGAGCCTGAACCTTGCGCGGTACCTGAGCGAAGGTGCAGTAGTGGCAGACGTCCCGACACAGGTGAGTCAGCGGAATGAAGACTTTGCGGGAGTAGGTGACAACGTTATTGAAGCCCTGATCGCGCAGCTCACAGGCGATGTCGGCCAGCGCTCGGGTATCGTCAATTTCGGCAAGGGCAAGCGCCTGTTCGACCGAAGGCAGCTGGCCGCCGGCATATTGTGCTGTCAGATCCGTGAGTAGCGTGGAAGTCATGAACATCCCTTACTGCAGTCTTTCAAGTGTGTGCTGACCCGGGTATCAGGTACCAAGGTCTGCTGTCTAAAAGCCTTCGGCTGAAATTCCGGCCGTTACCCGACCTGAGCCTTCAGACTCAACTGGCTGAATCGTTGTTTCCGTCTGACCGAACATTATCAGATGCCTCGAGGCGCTGTGCTATACCCGATTTGACTAAGAATGTGCCCGTCTGGGTAGTTGGCGCCTGCTCCAGCAGAGATCTCAGATCCCTGGCAGTATCGATATCGAGGGCAAAGTTACGGCTGGTAACGATGGCCGGCTTAATACCCGCGGCGATTGCGGCGTCCAGATGCGGCCGGAAGCTGCGACCGTCGAAAATGAACGGAATACAGTCTGCGGGTGAGGCGATCAGCGCGTTGGTGCCGAGGTTTTCCCGGTCTGGTATCAAGGTGACCTGGTCGTGATCGGCGAGGATAGCGTCGATTTCTTCGGCGTCGATCATTGGCACGTCAGCAGGCATGATCATCACGCCTTTAGCACCCAGATGGCGCTGCAGATATTCGCTGGCCTGGGTCAGGGTGCCTGGCAGGTCGGCGTTGGGGCTTTCACTGAAACGTTCGGTGGAAAAAGCCTGGGCGAGGGCGTCTGCTTCCTGGGTTCGAGACGCAATCAACACGCCCGAGAGTTTTTTGCAGTGGCTGAGGGTGGTCAGCACGTCGCGTGCCATCGCCAGCATCAGATCCCGACGCTCCGATTCGGATAACACCTCAGCCAGACGCTGTTTGGCTTCGGAAAAGGTTTTCAGCGGTACTATTGCCCACATGGTCTGCTTGCACTGCCTCTCAAGTTTCTGAGTAGTGATTCCTGAATAAAGGTTCCGAACAAGACTGTGCAGGAGAATCCGGTTGTATGCACCCTGACAGTGCGGAATCAGCAGGCTGTCAGAACTGGCTATCGGTTCAGTGTGTGCGCGAAATCCAAAGTGCCCTGAGCCAGGTCGATTCGATCCTGCAAAGTTACCATGACGGTCTGTGCCACGACAGTTGGTATCGCCAGTGTGTTGTGCAGTGCAGCATCCTGCTCGTCCAGGACAAAACCATCCAGCAGATCGCCATAGTGGCCGGCTACTTCGGCGGCTGTGGCGGGGACGTTCAGCTCCCGCATCATTTTCGCGGTGGGTCCCTTGATGGCTTTACCGCCAACAATCGGTGAAACGGCAATCACTGGAGCAGGTGAAGCCTTCAGCGCCTGGCGGACGCCGGGTATCTTCAGCAGCGGATCGACCGAGACAAACGGGTTTGACGGACAGATGATGATGGCGTCGAGCGAATCCAGCAGCCCTTCGAGTTTAGGATTGAGCTGGGCGTCTGCTATGCCGACAAACTCGAAACCGGTCACGCTCGGTCGGCAGCGGTCGCGAACAAAATAGTGCTGGAAAGCCAGCGGCCCTTCCACTGTGTTGACCGTTGTTCGCACCGGCTGATCGGACATCGGATAAATACGGTGTTCGATGCCGAGCTGTGTGGTGATGTGCGCGGTGGCCTGGGTCAGAGTTGCACCGTTGCGCAGCATCTCGGTACGCAGGGTGTGCAGCGCCAGATCACGATCTCCCAGTCGAAACCAGCTTTCGCCGCCGAATTCCTCCAGCGTTTCCATGAACGACCAGGTCTCGTCTTCACGACCCCAGCCAAGCACCGGGTTGGCCAGCTCGGACAGGGTATAGGTGAGCGTGTCGATGTCCGGGCTGATGTGCCAGCCGAGGTGTTCGAAGTCATCGCCGGTATTGACCACGAAGGCAAGCTCCGAACCCTTCAGAATTCTGGCCAGTCCGAGCCCGAGCTTGGCGCCGCCGACGCCGCCGGTGATGGCCAGATAACGAATCATCAGCGGAACAGATCCTCAGCCAGCGGCCTGTTTATGATCGAGGCATTCTGACTGTCCCCAGCAAGATTCAAGCCCCTGACAATGGCTACAGGGATCTTTTCGATGGTCTCACCAAGTACCATCGTGGCGGCTGTAGCCAGTGCGTCAGCATTGTTGATCATGGTGACTTTGAGTTCACGGCCGTAGACGTCTTCACCACCGCGCCGGTCGTCGAGAACGACAATGCCTGCAGCACCAATAGCAATGCTGGTGGTGCCCATGCGCCAGGGTCGATTGGCGCTGTCGACGATGACCACACCAACACTGACACTGCTGAGGCTCTGTAACTGCTCGCGCAGTCTGGCCGCAGAAGCATCCGGGTCGGTGGGCAGCAGCAGGGCCTGGTCACCGCCGGCGTGATCAACATTGGATTGATCAATACCGGCATTGGCCATCACAAAACCACGTTTGTGCCGAACAATCAGCACGCCGGGCTTTTTGCGCAGAACCTCGTCAGATTCGCTGAGGATCAGCTCAACCAGCCGGGGATCCTTGTCGGTTTCAGCAGCCAGCTCAACCGCAGCCGTTGAGGGTTCGACATCGTCGAGACGGATCAGTCGGCCTTCGGCTTTCGAAACAATCTTCTGCGCTACACAGACCACATCACCGTCCTGCAGGCTTTCACTGATGTCGCGCAGAGCTTGCTGAATCAGATCCACGAGGCTGTCTCCCGGCTCTACCATGGGCAGGCCGGGAACGCCGATTACCTCAAAGCGGGTATCAGCCATTACCGCTGATCAGTGGTCACCCTGGCCGACAATCTTGATTCCGGAATGCGACAGGTCGGTATTCCGGTTGATCTGAATCAGGATTGAGGTCAGAGCTTCCGCAGCTGCGGAGTTTTCAATAGGACCCGCATGCCAGCCGGTCATGCCTGCGGAGGTCACCAGTTCCAGCACCTTCTCACGGGCTGCTTTCTTATTGCCGGCAACCAGCACGTCACACTCTATTTTTACGTCTTCCTGCAGCAGATGGGCAGCAATGTTCTGGAATGCGGTGACAACCATTACGTCTTCACCGAGCAGCATCTGTGCGCGTTTGCCGGCGCTGCCTTCGCTCGGCAACTGCACGGTGCCAACTTTTGGCGGCACCAGTGGCACGGTGACATCAATCAGGATTTTGCCGGTCAGACCCGCTCGCACGCCCTCGAGGGTCGACAGCTGATGGTCGGCGGGGACGGTCAGCACAACAATGTCACCCGCCGCCGCGGCGTCACTGTTTTCCATTGCATCCGCTGGGGTATCCGGGCTGATCTTGTGGAGGTTTTCGACAGCGCTCTGTGCTTTTTCCAGCGTCCGCGAGCCAATGATGATCTTGTGGCCGGCTTTCGACCAGCGTATAGCCAGGCCGGTGCCGAGGTCGCCAGTGCCGCCGAGAATGGCGATGGTTTCTTTTGCAGTGTCCAAGAGTTGTCTCGTCAATCTTTGAGGGCCGGGGATTATGCCGTTAAGCGACATACCGGCGCTAGACCTGTCGCCAGGTAGTAGTTCACCAGGATGATGAGTTTCTCGTCATCCTGGTTGCCATGGCTTATCTTCTGCTTCCCGAAATTCAGTCTAGTCAGGAGAGGAAAGTGAAAATAGGCACAATGATCGGCGCGGACGGCAGTCGAAACACCTTAGATGACGTCATTGCTGTGGCGAAGCGCGCTGAAGATGCCGGTCTGGATAATGTCTGGATGGCAAACATCTTCAGCTTCGATGCAATTTCCACGCTGGCACTCATCGGCCGGGAAACCAGCCGTATTGGCCTGGGAACTGCGGTGACGCCTACCTATCCCCGCCACCCAACCGCCATTGCTCAGCAGGCGCTGACCACTGCAGCCGCCAGCGGCAACCGCTTTACCCTGGGTATCGGCCTTTCTCACCAGGTGGTGATAGAGAACATGCTGGGTTTTTCCTACGATAAACCTGCGCGCCACATGCGCGAGTATCTCAGCGTGCTGATGCCGCTGGCTCGGGGTGAGGCGGTCACTTTCCAGGGTGATGAATATCGGGTCGGGGGTGTGCAAATCGACGTGCCGGGTGCGGAGCGTATGCCTGTGGTGGTGGCAGCCCTGGGCCCGGTCATGCTGAAACTCGCTGGAGAGCTGGCGGACGGCACCAATACCTGGATGGTCGGCCCGAAAACCATGGAAGAGCACATCATTGCGCGATTGCGGGCCGGCGCCGACGCGGTGGGTAACAGCGAACCCCGCGTTGTGGGTGGCTTTCCAGTGATCCTGACCAACAAACCTGACGCTGCTCGAGAGAAGATTGCAGAGACTCTGACCATCTACGGCCAGTTACCCAGTTACCGGGCAATGCTGGACCGTGAGGGTGTTGCTGGACCCGCAGATATCGCCATTGCCGGGGACGAGAATATGCTGCGCGGCGAAATCCAGCGTTTAGAAAACATCGGTGTCACCGACTTCAACGCGGCGATCATGGATGTGGAAGACGGCGCTTATGAGCGCACCTTGGAGTTCCTGGCGAGTATCAATGGCTGATCCATCGGCGCGTTGCGCCGATGGATCAGCTGCAGTTAGCAGGCTAACTGCCCGCTAGTGGCTCGGTCGCGTTGCGCCGATGGATCAGCCGCAGTTAGCAACTTGGCTGCCCGCCAGTTACCTGTGCAACCGGGCAATCTCCGGCAGCACCTGATCAATCAGCTGCCGGGTCTGCCCGATGACTTCTTGCGCATCTGCAGCAATCGGCCGAAGTATGAACTTGTGCACGCCGATATCGCGAAAGCGCTGCAGCAGCGCCATGATTTCGTCAACGCCGCCAATGGCAGAAAGGCCTGAGGCATCTTTGCCCAGACGTTTGCTCAGCAGCTCGTTGTTGCGGCGGGCTATGGGCTCGTCAGCTGAGCCGAAACGGAAACCGAAGCCTGCGCCATAGTGGTCTTCATCGATGCTGCGGCCGTATTCGGGCAGCGCGGCTTTGATACTGGCAATCACTGGCGCCACTTCCTCCGGGGTCTCAAGCCCTGCCTGCCAGCCGGTGCCCCAGCGGGCGGTGCGGATAACTGCCTGGGGCGCTGAGCCGCCAACCCACAGCGGTAGCGGGCTCTGGACGGGCTGTGGGGAAATTGATGCGTCTTCGAGCTGGTAATATTCGCCGCTGAAGCTCACCGATGGCTCACTCCATAGCCGGCTCATGATTTCGAGCCCTTCGGCCGCCCGCTTGCCGCGGCCCTTGGTTGGTGTTCCTGTGGCCGTGTAGTCCCTTGAGCGGGCGCTGCCGACGCCAAACGCCGGCAGTAGCCGGCCATTCGATAACACATCGATGGTGGCGCAGGCTTTTGCCATCAGTACCGGGTCACGCAGACCCAGACTGGCGACGTTCATGCCGAATTTGATGCGACGGGTTCGCCCTGCCAGTGCGGCCATCACTGACATGCATTCGAGGTTGGGGTCCTGACCGATCAGCCGATCGCTCTGCCAGATGGAATTCACGCCGCTGGTTTCGCAGAGATCCACCCAGTCCCAGAAAGCGTCTGCGGCCGCAAACGGGAAATTGGCGATGCCGAGACCGGCGCTGACTGTCACCTGAAGACTCCTGGGCTGAAACTGTTCGAGCCCGGATGATTACACGCGCGCGGCCTGCACATCCAGCTGGTCACGCAGCCGGTCGCCGAGCATGTTCAAAGACCATACTGTGGCGGCCAGTGCCAGTGCGGGAAAGACTAAAGCCCAGGGTGCAGATTCCATGTTCTGAGCGCCATCGGCAATCAGCACCCCCCAACTGGTATCCGGCTCCTGCACACCCAGACCGAGGAAGCTGATGAAACTTTCCGCAAGGATCACGCCCGGCACGGTCAGGGTGGCGTAGACCACAGCCGGCCCGAGGACATTGGGAATCAGATGCCGGATCAATATACGCGTTGGACCTGCACCCTGAATCCGGGCTGCAGCGATGTAGTCGGATTCCCGGATTCGCAGAGTCTGACCGCGTACGATCCGGGCAATATCCAGCCAGAACACAGCGCCAAGGGCTGCAAACAGCAGCAATTGGCTGCGGCCGAATACCACCACCAGCAGAATCACGATCAGGATGAACGGCAGCGCATAGAGGCTATCGACGATACGCATCATCAGCTGGTCGGCGCGGCCACCCAGATAACCGGCCAGGGTGCCGTAGGGAATGCCGATGACCACACTCACCGCCGTCGCAATCAGCGCCACGCTCAGGGATATCCGGGCGCCGAGCATGATTCGAGTCAGTAGATCCCTGCCAATCATATCGGTACCCAGCCAGTGGCTGCTGCTGGGCGGGTTGTCCAATGCGTCCCAGTTGATTGCCTGGGGATCCCAGGGACTCAGCGCAGGTCCGGCCAGCGCCGCCAGAACCATCAGCGCCAGCCAGGTGCTGCATACCCTGGCCAGACTGGAACCGAACAATGCTTCCCGGAGCCAGCGTGAATTCATGAGCGCAGTCTGATTCTGGGATCCAGGCGGGCGTAGCAGACGTCAACCAGCAGGTTGAAGAGCAGAATAAAAGCGGCGTAGACGATCACAACACCCATCACCAGGGTGTAATCCCGGTTCAGGGCAGCCTGGACAAAATAGCGGCCAATACCAGGAAGTTCGAAGATCTGCTCGACGACTACAGAACCGGTCAGCAGGGCGGCGGCTGCCGGACCGGTATAGGACAGAACCGGCAGCAGGGCGATGGGCAGCACGTGTCTGCGGATAATGCGCTGGCGTGGCAGACCTTTGGACATCGCTGTGGTGATATGGGGTTCCTGGAGGGTTTCTGCGACGCTGCCGCGTGTCAGCCTGGCAATGGCAGCAATAAAAGGTAAAGACAGTGCCGTTGCGGGGAGCAGAAAGTGCAGCGGACCGCCGGTACCACCGGCGGGTAGCCAGCCCAGCCAGACCGCAAATATCAGTGCCAGCAGGGGCGCAACCACAATCGCTGGCACAGCCAGACCGATATTGGCTGTGCCCATGATCAGCAGATCTGTTTTGGTGCCGGTATTCAGGCCCGCCCAGGTGCCGAGGACAATGCCGCCAGTCAGGGCCATCACCAATGCCATCACACCCACTGTCAGGCTCACCGGCAAACCGCTGATAACCAGTTCGGCCACCGAAAAGTCTTTCTGTTTGAAGGATGGACCAAGATCACCGTGGCCAAGCATCAACAGATAGTTCAGGTACTGACGCGGCAGGGGCTGGTCCAGATTGTAGGCAGCGCGCAGGTTCTGCTCGACTTCCGGTGGCAGCCGGCGTTCGCCGTCAAAAGGACCGCCGGGAGCCAGCCGCAGCAGAAAGAACACCGCAGTGACTATCACCCAGAAGGTTATCAGGGTCAGCAGTAAGCGAATCGACAGATATCGTGTCAATGACTGCTCGAAGACCCGTTCAGGGTTCCAGACTCAGAAAGCGCACCGGGTGAACGTCTCTCGGAGTGTTGTTCCAGCCGCGAAGCTTCGGGTTGACAAGTCGACGAACGCCGAGCGAATACATTGGAACAACCGGATACAAACCAACCGCACGCTCATCTGCTACTCGCAGCAACCGGTTGCGTTCATCCAGGTCAGCTTCCTGGCGAGCGCTCGCCATCATTGCATCGAACTGGTCGTCGGCAAATCCTCCGTAGTTGACGTCTCCGGTGTCGGAGACCAGCAATGACAGATAGTGTTCTGCATTGTTCTCGCCAATCCAGCCGGCCTGGGCAACCTGAAAATCTCCCTGGCGCAGATCGGCAAAATGTACTTTCAGCTCAGCCTGGTGCAGCTGGGTCTTCACCCCCAGAGGCTTCCAGAACGCGGCGATTGTCAGCGCGGTGCGTTTAGCCTCGGCTCCGCTGATGTAACGCAGAGTGATTTCCAGCGGTCGATCGGGCGAAAAACCTGCTTCTGCCAGTAGTGCTTTGCCGCGGCTGAGTCGCTCGGCCAGGTCGAGCTGGTACTGAGGACCGGGAACCGACTGATAGTCACTCACCATGGCTGGGACAAAACTGCGACTGGCGACGTTGCCGGAACGCTGCACTTTGTCGGTGAGCACTTCAGGTTGCATCATCATCGCCAGCGCTTCGCGTACGCGTGCATCAGAAAACGGTTCAACTCGGCTATTGAATACCAGGTACATGATGCTGAGTTGGACTGAGGTCCGCAGATCTGCAGTTAGTTCCCGTCTTGCGTAATCCAGTTCCCCGCTGGGGAAGGTGGCTATCGCGTCGACTTCTCCGGCGCGATAGCGATTGTAGGCGGTCTGTTCATTCGCCAGTGGATAGTAGAAAACCTCGGTGATTGCCGGTGCCGGGTTGAAATGCGCGTTGGCTACCAGGTGTACGTAGGCTTGTGGCCGCCATTCCTGCAGCCTATAGGCACCATTCGATACCCAGTTCTCAGCTTTAACCCAGCTATCGCCGTGAGTCTCGATCGCGTGTTTCGGCAGAGGATAGGCAGTCGGATAAAGCAGTCGTTCCAGCAGGTGGGGATAGGGTTGCTCCAGTTCGAGGATCAGCGTGCGCGAATCAGGTGCGGACACCCCGAGGGCTTCGACAGGCATTTTGCCGGCGTTAACGGCCGCGGCGTTTTTCAATGGGTACATGAAGTAGGCGAGGCTGGCAGCCGTTGCCGGTGCCTGCAGGCGCTGATAGGCGAAGACAAAGTCATCGGCCGTCAGCGGCTGGCCGTCAGACCAGGTCAGGTCAGGGCGCAGGTTGAACGTCCAGCGCAGCCCGTCGTCGCTGACCTGCCATGATGAAGCGACCCCGGGAATGGTTGAACCGTCTGCGGCGAAGGTGGTGAGACCGATGAACAGATCTGTCAGCAGAGTTTCTTCGAGGCGCAGATTGTAGCGATGTGGGTCCAGCGTCTGGGGTTCGCCTGGATTGCCGAGGCGCAACACCGTGCCCGGTTGCGCGACGCTGGCGGCGCTTGCACACAGACTGAAGATGACGATGGCCAGAGCGACTGCCCGCTGACGCAGTGATGTGCGGTTGCAGTCGACGCGCTTTCTGGATGGTGACATTCGTGCACGATACTCAAAGCCCCCCCAGGGTGCCACAATGCGGCCATGAGTGAATCTGCGCGCCTAATTGCCGATATCGGGGCAACCAACGCCCGCTTTGGCGTTGTGACTGCTGGTGCCTGGCGAGTGGAGACCCTGGGCACCGCCGATTACCAGGATACGGCTGCACTGGTGAGCGCGGCCTGCACCGCGCTGGCAGTGGATGCGTTTGCCGACTGCTGCATTGCGATTGCTGGACCGGTCGTCAATGGTGAAGGTTCGATAACCAACGGGCAGCTGCACTTTTCGGCCAGCGAACTTGGTGCTCGGCTCGGCTGTGAGGTGCTGCTGGTCAATGACTTCCATGCCCAGGCCATGGCGCTGCCGCATCTCACCTCGCTCCAGCAGTTAGGCGGAAGCGTGCAGAAAAGTGGCACCCGTGTGGTGCTGGGCCCAGGCAGCGGTCTGGGCGTCGGCGTTCTGCTGTCACTGGATGGGCGCTGGCGGGTGTTGCCTTCTGAAGCCGGTCATGCGGATCTGGCGCCGGGGGGTATGCTCGAGCTGGAAGTCATGTCCCTGTTACACCAGCAGTTTGATCAGGTCTGCTGGGAGACGGTTCTGTCGGGTCCGGGATTGATCAACCTTTATCAGGCGGTATCGGCAATCTGGGGCAGTAAACCCGAAGCCCTCACTGCGGAGCAGATCAGCGAACTGGGCGCAGACGCGGCGGATCCTGTCTGTCATCAGACCCTGGAGATGTTTCTCGGTTGGCTGGGTTCTGCCGCAGGGAATCTGGCGCTGACCTTCTGTGCCCGGGGCGGCGTTTACATCGCCGGTGGCATAGTCCCGAGACTCGGCGAGATCATCACCGACAGCCCGCTGCGGCGGCGATTCGATGAACGTGCCGTGCTTGGCGATTACGTCAGAGATATTCCGCTGTACGTGGTAACGCAGGAGAATCCTGGTCTGCGCGGCGCTCTGGCTTGTCTGGAGTTCGATCAGCGATCCGGCTAGTCGGCCGGTTGCTGAACTGCTTCAATTCTCCAGAGTGGCGATCACATCAGCTACAAATGCAGGTTGCTGCCAGCGCCTGCCCAGCGGGTCGACGCCGGTCCTGATCACCACCAGGTCCTGGGTTGGCACAATGGTGGCAAACTGACCTTTATTGCCGGTGCTGGTATAGGTGCCGACTGGGATGCCCGGCAGCTGGTCGAAAAGCCAGAACTGGGCACCATAACCCCGTTTGCCTTTTTCCGACGGCAGACTCGGCGCAGGTTGGGAGACGAAAGCCGTCCAGCCTTCAGGCAGAATCCGCTCACCGTTCCAGATCCCATCGTTCAGATACAGCAATCCGAATCTGGCCAGATCCCTGGCGGTGGTATAGACCTGGCTGGAGCCGATGAAGTTGCCGTCGTGGTCAATTTCCATCCAGGTGTTGTACATGCCGATCTTGTGCAACAGCTCGTCGTAGGGGTATCTCAGATAGCGCAGATCGTCGTTAAGGACGTGGCGCAGCGCGCGTAATGCCAGCAGCGTGTCGTTGTTGGCGTATTTCCAGCGGCTGCCGGGTGCAGCCTCCAGATGTGTGGTCGTAGCCGAGCTGATCACATCCTGACCGCCGAAATACATCGCGTAGGTATTGGATCCTTCGCTCCACAGACCGCTCGACATCCACAGCAGGTGGTCGAGTTGAATGGCCCGACGGGGATCACCCGGAGACAGCCACTCAGGGATCGGAGCCGGGGCATCCAGCTGCAGCAGACCCTGGCCGACGGCGATGCCGATCAGGCTGGCGCTGATGCTCTTGGCAGTGGACCAGGTGCGATAGCCCTGATGCACTCCAAAGCCCGACCGGTAGCGCTCGGCGATGATCCGCCCGCCTTTGACCACGATGATCCCGGCGGTCAGCGTGCCATCGCCATAGTTATCGCCGCTGAAAGCAGCATCGAGCAGAGCTGTGAGTCGTTGATCGGGTGGTTGGTCATTGCCATCCCCCAACGGGAAAGGCTGGTCCGGATCATGTGCTGGCAGATCCCGGGCCACATATGGCAGTGAGGCGAGTTTACTCTCCGGCCAGTCGGGTGGGAGAACGGTGCAGCCCATGGTGTCGCGAAAGGCGGCAACAACCGTGTTGCCCTGGCCGTCATCGGCACGAACCAGACGCCGAGCCTGGTCGATGAGCGGTTCGGGCAACTCCAGTGCCCGGGTATCCGCAAGCTCTACGGCGATAATGTCGTCCAGGGGGCGGTGCATCGCGAAATGCGCTGAGCAGGTGAACAGGGCGCGGAATCCTGCCGCTATGTAGGGGTCGTCATAGGCTGCCGCACCCGCGGGAAGCTGGTACTGGGCCGCAACCGCTGTGGCCGCGGTGACCGATAAGCTGAGCAGCGCACCCGCCAGCAGTGAATTCAATAGTCTGGATCCGGTGTCCGGGTGCACGACTCAAACGTCCTGTTGCTGGCGACCGCGGTTCTGAATTGCCGCGCGCCGCTCGGATATTTTGTCCGCCCGTACTTCAGCTTTGTCGTGGGCGCTGCTGGCGCGCCCTTCCAGCGCCAGCCCGTCGGCGAGCGTGGTCTGCCAGCCGGCGTCGATGATGCGTTTGATTTCACGACGGGTCGCGGGGTCTGTGCTGGTGATGTCTCCGGCCAGCTGTTCGCAGACTGGCAGCAGCTGCTCGGCACTGACTACCCGATTGACCAGACCCCAGCTGCAGGCCTGTTCAGCGGACAGAAAATTGCCGGTCAGAGAAAGTTCTTTGGCGCGGTTTACGCCAATCAGCCGGGGCAGGCGTTGCGACAAACCCCATCCCGGGACCACGCCAACGCGGGCGTGAGTATCTGCAAACCGGGCGTGCTCTGAGGCGATCAGGAAATCACACATCAGTGCAATTTCGAAACCGCCGGTGATTGCATAGCCATTGATGGCGCCGATGATCGGCTGGCTGCAGGCAGCCATTGCGTCGCTCAGGTTTGCCACCGCGCCTGCGGCGCTGGCAGGGATTTCTCCACCCAGTTCTTTCAGATCCAGACCTACGGTGAAAGCGCGTCCTGCGCCGGTGAGAATAATGACCTCAGTTTCCGCGTCCTCAGCCAGCGCGAAAAAGGTCTCAGCGATTGCCTGACGCAGCGCTAAAGACAGCGCGTTCAGCGCATCCGGGCGGTTCAAGGTGACTCTGGTGATGCCGTCGTGCTTCTGGATATCGATCAGTTTGCTCATGATGGGAATCGAATTTGTCTGAATAAGTGCTGTCAAGGATAGCGCCGACAGCGCGGTAGCGTGAGTGGGGATGGGCCAAGGGGCCGTAGGATTGCTCCGGAGTGGACCGACACAGCGCTGGGAGCCGGGCCGGCAGGCGCTGGACGTGGCCGGCGATGGCTCGTAGCATGGTCTGTCAGAAAGGAGTCTTTGATGTTCCTTTCGTCTTTCTTTACGAGATTTTCAGGGGGTTCGCGCGGATGTACGGGCGAATGCAGTACGCGGACTATCTGGTCAGCTATGCGTTGCAGACGCTGAACCGTTGTCTGTTGAAAGTGGCCGCAAACGAAGCGCTCACCGATAAAGATGAACGTTTGTTCTTAGAGCAGATTGCGCATCTGGAATCGATCTGGCAGATGTTGCAATGGTCTGTGGGCAAGGTTGTACACGAACAGGCCTCGGAGCGTCTGCGGGAGATAAGCGGACTGGTTCCAGCGCCAAACCCCGAATTGCAGGCCGCAGCCCAGCTGCTTGAATACTCACACGACAAAGTTCAATCGACACTGGTCGCTGTGGCTGCGCAGGCCAGCCTGCCGGAACTGGCACCCTGGCTTGAGCGGCGTGAACGTCTGAGCACCTTGTTGCAGGAAGAATCCACCTGCTGGAGAGACTATCTGCCGCTGCGCCGAGTGCCGGAAGCAGAGCTGGTTGAACACGGTATGGCGCGTGCCTACATCAAAGCTGAGAAGTTGAGCCGTCGCCTCGATGCCGCTTCTAACGCTGACCAGGAGCCAGCAGGTCCCAAGCGCCTGGTTCGCACCCATCGATGGATTGGCCACGCAGCCAACCACCTGGATCTTATCCGGGGTGTTCTGGATGATTCAGCACGCGCGCAGCGCTGGCATCTGCGCCGCCTGCACGGCAAGGTTGAACAGCAGTTGGGACTTGAACTGTTTACCCGACGAGCGGTCGAAATTGAGATGAAGGCGAAAGCGCGCCACCGTCTTGAGCTGCTGTTGGCGACGCAGCGCCGTCACCTGGACAAACAACGACGCAAATTGACCGAGGGCGCGTTCCTGCTGTCGCCCGAAGACTATGTTGCGCAGGCAGCGGGCTGCGTCGAGGAACTCGGACTGCAGAGAATCACACTGCTGCCAGTCGATACGGGTGAACAGGCTTAGCATGCCCCAGGGCGCAGGTAGGCTCTGTAGCCGGGATTGATTGCGGAGCAGTGCTGGTTCAAACCAATGTTGAGTTGTTGAGACAGTCATGGGAGAACTTCAATCAAGATGAATCATCAGACAGGCACTCCGAAGCGTCATCGGCGGGTCTGGCAATGGCTCCGCGCCTCAATGCTGCCGCTGCTGGCACTTTTTGGCGCAGCGGCTAACGCCGATTATGCCGAAGACTGGGGACCTGAAGTGGGTTCAGCAATTCCGCTCCTGGAAGCCTTCGATCAGGATGGCGAACTCAGAACCCTGGATAGCCTTACCGGAAATCAGGGTCTGTTACTGTTTCTCAATCGATCAGCCGACTGGTGACCCTTCTGTCAGCGCCAGTTGGTCCAACTGGCACAGTGGCAGGAAAAGTTTGCCGAAGTGGGAGTCAATCTGGCTGGGATGACTTACGACAGCCGGGAAATGCTGAAAAAATTCCACGACGATCAGGCGCTCGACTATCCGTTGCTGCAGGATGTTGATGCGACCCATGTCAAAGCCTACCAGGTGTTGAACGAAGAGTACGTGCCTGGAGATCGGGGCTACGGCATTCCGCATCCGGGAATTCTTTTTATCCGCCCAGATGGGATTGTCGCGCTCAAATTTGCGGTGGCCGGTTATCGCGGTCGGCCGCCGCTTGAGCAGGTGTTTGATGCGATTGTCGAACTCGAGGCAGCGCAGGGCGGCTAGATCGTTTGGTGATTGCAGTTGATTTGCACACAGGCCGCGGCTTAAATGCGCCCCTAATCTCTCCAGGAGCAAGCACGCTCGGATGAAATATCTGGCTTTTTTCAAGCAGTCTTGGACTATGTCCTGGCGCGCGCGAGGCCTGCTGGCCCTCGCTGTGCTGATGAACGCAGGCTGTGCGTCGCTGATCAGTTCCGCCACCTCCGGTTTCACAGACTCTCTCGGGCAATCAATCCTGGATAACCCGGATCTGGAGATGGTGCGTGATGGTGCGCCGTCATTTCTGTTGCTCATGGATGGGTTGCTGGCCAGTAATCCCGACAGCGTAAATCTGCTGATGCAGTCATCGCGGCTGAATTCCGCCTACGCCGCCGCGTTCGTGATTGATCCGGTGCGGGTTCAGTTGCTGCAGGACAAAGCTTTTGACCAGGCACAGCGAGCCATCTGTCTGTCAATGAAGAACGCCTGTGAGCTGCGCACCAGAAAATATGCTGACTACGAAACCTGGCTTGCAGCTCGAAGGGAAAAAGACGTACCGAAGCTGTTTCTGCTGGGTAGCGCCTGGGCAGGATGGATTCAGGCCAACAGTGAAGACTTTGCTGCTATTGCTGAGCTCGGGCGTGTCAAAACGCTGATGCAGAGACTGGCGGAGCTTGACGAGACATACGACTACGGCGGGCCTCAGCTCTACCTGGGTGTATTCGAAACCTTGTTACCACCGGGAATGGGCGGACGGCCGGAAGTTGGACGAGAACATTTCGAGCGTGCCATTGAGATTTCGAACGGTGAATATCTGATGACCAAAGTCATGTTCGCTTCTCAGTATGCCCGGCTGGTGTTCGACCGCGAACTGCACGATCAATTACTCGAGCAGGTTCTTGCCGCTGATGCGTCAGTGCCTGGACTTACGCTCATAAACACCGTTGCCCAACTACAGGCGACCGAATTACTGGATACTGCTGATGCGTATTTTTAGTGCTCTGATTGTAAGCCTGCTGCTGACTCTGACTGCCCAACCCGCTGCGGCGGTGGTGTTCAAGATCGCGACCCTGTCTCCGGATGGATCCACCTGGATGAAGCTGTTGCGGGCTGCTGGCGAAGAAATTGCTGCAGAGACCGAAGACCGGGTCACATTCAAATTCTATCCCGGTGGGGTTATGGGCGACGACCAGGCGGTTCTGCGGAAAATTCGCGCAGGCCAGCTGCACGGTGCGGTCCTCACTGCTGGAGGGTTGACGCAGACCTATGGCGATATTCAGCTGTACAACCTGCCCATGGCCTTCGAGAGCATGGCTGAAATCGACTATGTTCGAGCGCAGATGGATACCAGCCTGTTCGAAGGCCTGCGGGAAAATGGCTATGTCGGATTCGGCTTTGCCGAAGTGGGTTTTGCGTACGCAATGTCCAAAGAGCGTGTCCGCACGCTGGATGAAATTAGAGCCCAGAAGGTCTGGGTGCCGGAAGGCGATCCGGGGTCAGAGCTGGCCATTTCTGCGTTCGGCGTCAGTCCGATTCCGCTGTCGATTGCTGATGTGCTCAGCGGTCTGCAGACGGGTCTGATCAATGGCGTTGCGGTACCGCCTATTGCGGCGATTGCGCTGCAGTGGCATACCCAGCTGAGTTACGCGCTGGACGTTCCGTTGCTCTATGTTTATGGAACGCTGGCGGTGCAGGACCGCCGTTTTGACCGGCTGAGCGAAGCCGATCAGGCAGTGTTTTTCAGGGTGATGAGTGAGACAGTTGCGGAGGTCAACGCGCGCAGCAGGGTCGACCACGAGCGCGCGGTTGAGGTGCTGGCGGCTCAGGGCATCGAGTGGAACTCTCCCGAGGACGGTCAGGTCAGCGAGTGGCAGAAGACTTCTGACGTTGCCGAAGAGAAGCTGATCACCGAAGGGGTGCTGACCCGGGAGAAGGTTGAAGAGCTGCGGCGCCACGTCGCTGATTATCGAGCCCAGCTTGATTGACCCGCTGGTCCGTCTGCTGCGTTTTATTGAGGATTCGATCCTCGTTTCGTCTCTCACGGTGATGATTGGCCTGGCCGCTTACCAGGTGATCGCCCGTAATTTCTTTGATACCGGTATTCTCTGGGGCGACTCAGTGGTCCGGGTGCTGGTGCTGTGGATTACCTTTGCCGGCGCAACCGTTGCCTCACGCAACGATGAACACATCCGGATGGATCTGCTGGCGCGCTATGTAAAACCCTCGTCACAGGTCTTGCTGGTGCGGTTTCGCTGCCTGTTCACAGCTTTACTTGCGGCAACCTTCACCTGGTTCAGCCTCGAATTTGTGCTGCTCGACTATGAAGACGGTGTGAAGGCGTTTGGTGACGTGCCCGCCTGGATCTGTGAAGCAGTGATGCCTGTTGGCGGTGCAGTGATTGCTTTTCGCTATCTGCTGCATACCTTTTTTCCACCTGCGCAGGTGTCGGAATGACCTTCGCGGCACTGGCATTGATCATTGCTGCCGCGCTGGCCGGGGCGCCATTGTTTGCGGTGCTCATGGCTGGTGCGATGCTGGGCTTCTACTCCGCTGAAATTCCTCTGTCCGTGATTGCAATTGAAGTCTATCGGATCGTTGACACGCCATTACTGGTGGCGCTGCCGCTGTTCACCTATTCCGGCTATGTGCTCGCTGAGGCGAAGACCTCTGAGCGCCTGGTGAACCTGGTGCAGAGTCTGTTCGGCTCGCTGCCAAGCGGTCTGGCGATGGTCGGATTTGTTGCCTGCGCATTATTTACCGCGTTAACAGGTGCATCGGGTGTGACCATTGTTGCCCTCGGTGCTCTGCTGCTGCCGGCTCTCAAGCAGGCTGGCTACAGCGACAAGTTCTCACTGGGACTGGTGACGACGTCAGGCAGCCTCGGTCTGCTGCTGGTGCCGTCAGTACCGCTGATTCTCTATGGCATTGTTGCTCAGCAGCTTGAAGTGGGTGAACCTTTCACGATCACAGATCTGTTCATTGCCGGGGTGATGCCGTTGATGCTGATGCTCAGCCTGCTGGTCATCTGGACGCTGTGGCATCATCGCGGCGGCAAAATTCCCCGCATACCCTTCTCAGGGGCCACCTTCTGGAGCGCGTTGCAAGCCGCCCGGTGGGAACTGCCGCTGCCATTTGTGGTGCTCGGTGGTATCTATTCCGGATTTCTCGCGATCTCTGAGGCAGCTGCGGTGACAGCTGTCTACGTGACCCTTGTCGAAGTGGTGCTGTACCGGGAAATTCCGCTGAAAAAACTACCGGCGGTGATGATTGAGTCGATGGTCATGGTGGGCGGTATCCTGCTCGTGCTTGGTGTAGCGCTGGCTTTTACCAACTATCTTGTAGACGCTGAGATACCCCAGGCACTGTTTGAGTTCATGCAGACCCACGTGCAGAGCGCGCTGGGCTTTCTGCTGTTACTGAACATGCTGTTGCTGGTGCTCGGCGCAATGCTGGATATCTTCTCCGCTCTGGTCATTGTGGTGCCGCTGATTCTGCCGGTGGCTGCCGGCTATGGCATACACCCGGTGCACCTTGGCATCGTGTTTCTGGCGAACATGCAGATCGGTTATTTCACGCCGCCTGTTGGTATGAATCTTTTTATTGCCAGCTATCGTTTCAAAAAACCGTTGCTGGAACTCTACAGTGCCTGTCTGCCGTTCATGCTGGTGCTACTGGTGGCACTGCTGCTGATCACCTATGTACCGTGGTTCAGTCTGGCTTTCATCGACTAGAAGTGTTCAGGTGCCGCGCAGCAGCCGAACGTTTGGTGCCAGCATGGACTTCACCTTGGCGAGTGGCATAGGTTTGCTGAACAGATAGCCCTGTGCGTATTCGCAGCCATGTTCCTGCAGGAATTCCAGCTGTTCCCGGGTTTCCACCCCTTCTGCGACTACGACCATGTTCAGCCGATGGGCCATTGCGATAACCGCGGAAGTGATCGCCATGTCATCGCTGCTTTCGGGGATATCCATGACGAAGCTGCGATCGACTTTTACTGTATCAATCGGGAATTTCTTCAGATAGTTCAACGAAGAATAGCCGGTTCCGAAATCGTCAATTGCCAGCTTCACTCCGAGTTCGTGCAGCCGCTGGACAGTCTGATTGGCGGCTTCGATGTCACCCATCAGCATGGTCTCGGTGATCTCCACTTCCAGGACGTGGGGGTTCAAGCCGGTTTCTCTTAAACTCCTGCGAATGTTGTTGACCAGGTTCGGATCTTTGAACTGACGCGGTGAGATATTGACCGCGATTTCGATTTCATGACCAGTCTGAGCCACCATGGCTCTTCCGGCCCGGCAGGCCTGCTCAATCACCCAGGTGCCGATTTCGACAATCGCCCCGGTTTCTTCAGCAACGTCGATAAATTCCACTGGCGACAGCAGACCTCGCTCCGGGTGTTGCCAGCGAATCAGACACTCGACGCCGGTTACCTGCTGATCAGACAGCCTGACTTTGGGCTGGTAGTAGAGTACAAACTCGTCGCGCTCCAGCGCCCGGCGCATCTCGTATTCGAGACGCAGTCGATGCACGGCGTTGGTGTTCAGTTCTTCACTGTAGTACTGGTAGTTGTTGCGGCCGTGTTCTTTGGCCCGATACATCGCCAGGTCGGCGTTTTTCATCAGGGCGTTAACCTCGGTACCGTCCTCGGGGATGATCGTTATACCGATGCTTGTCGTAATGACTATCTGGTGGCCGGACAGACTGATCGGTTTGGCAAGCGTCTGCAGGATTTTGTCGGCGACGAAGCCAGCGTCTGAGGGTGTCTTGATGTCAGTGAGCAGAATGGTGAATTCATCACCACCGGGTCGTCCAACCGTGTCGCCCTGACGCACGCAATGAGACAGTCGGGTCGCCACTTCCTGCAGCAGCACATCACCCATTTCGTGGCCCAGAGTATCGTTCACCCGTTTGAACTGGTCGAGATCCAGATACAGCAGCGCGCCAAGCGTTTTCGAGCGCTTCGAGTGACTGATGGCGTGGCTGAGTCGGTCGTGGAACAGCCGTCGGTTAGCCAGATCAGTCAGGGTGTCGTAAAAAGCCATGCGTTCGATACGACGCTGGTTGCTTTTCATTTCCGTGATGTCGGCGATCTGAACGATGCCGTAACCGCCGGTTTCGGTGCGCTGCATGCCGATATGAAAATTGGTCCAGATCTGCATGCCATCGTTGCACAGCATGCGTTTTTCGCTGCGCATCGTGTCGTCCTGCCCGGAAAACAATCGCCCGAGCGTTTCTTTAAACTCGCCGCGATCCTCCGCGGGAATCAGTCGTGAGATGTGCAGGTTTTCCATCTTCTCCAGATTGTAGGCGAGCAGTTCAGCAGCGAACCGATTGGCTTCAAAGATCTGTCCAGAAGCATTGACCAGCATGATACCAATCGGGGCGTTTTCGAAAGCGCCGCGAAACCGCTGTTCACTCTGCATCAGCCGCTGCTCGGCGTCCCGCAGATCCTGGATGTCTTTGGTGATACACAGGGCACAGGCTTCACCGTTTAATTCGATCAACGCTGCGGAAATCAGTACAGGAATAACCTTGCCGGAGCGGGTTTTGAAGGACATTTCTTCGTTTGCCAGCGCGCCTTCGGCGGCAAACTCGGTGAGAGTGTCTTTAAATGCCTCGATGTCGGTGACCGCGTTCAGGGTCATCACATCTTTGTCGATCAGTTCTTCTCGTGAATACTCAGAGGCATTGATGAAAGCGTCATTGACATCGTAGATGGTGAGATCGTTCTGCCTGAGGATGATAATGCCATCCGGGCTCTCAGAAAAGATGCGGGAAAATTTTTCCTCACTTTCCCTGCGAGCCCTTTCGACCAGAATTTTTTCCGACATGTCCCGGCCGACACACATCGTGCACAGCTCACCGTCGATTTCTATGTGGCGCAGAGAGACTTCCACGGTGAGAATATGCCCCGATTTGCTGCGCAGCCGGGTTTCTATGTCAGTGCACTCACCCTGCTGCTGCAGCTGACTGACAATCCTGTCTCGGTCATCGCGGTCGTAGAACAGGCTCATTTCGTTTTCCGGCATGCCAATCGCGTCTTCGCGCGTGTATCCGAATAAACGCGTAAACGACTGGTTGAAATCGAATATGACCGAGTCGTGATACCGCACCAGCAGAATTGCGTCCGGGCTGGTGTGAAATATTCGCGAAAAGCGGGCTTCGCTGCTGCGCAACAGATTTCTGGACTGGTTTTCGGCAGTGATGTCCTGGCAGATGAGCATGGTGCATGAGCTCGAGCCAGGAAGGCTGACCATTTTTACACTCACAAAACGATCATTGGCCGCGAGTTGTTTTCTGCCGCCCGGAAGGACCTTCAGTTTTTCCAAATACTGCTCTTCGCCAGGAGTTTTGCGACTGGCAGAAAATGCCCGGATGAAACGCTTGCGGTCAGCGGCTTCGACAAACTCTATGATTCCGGTGCCGAGCAACGAATTTTTACCAGCCAGCAGTACGTCGCTCGCTCTGGTGTTTGCCCGGGCGATACGGCCTTTGCCGTCCAGGGTGATGATGAGATCTGAGGTCAGCTCCAGCGTCTGCTGCAGGCGTGTTTCCGCGCCAGCAGTGCCGGCATCATCCGCCAGGCTGTCGGGGATGTCCAACAGGGTAATCAGGATGTATTCCGGACGATCGGCGTCATCGCGGATCAGCGTGACCGCACAGCGGGTCAGTATGGGTTCTTCGTCCGGGAGCGTGATCGAGGCGTCGATGTGAAGCGATTCGTCATTCAGCAGTTTCTGCCTTTCGGCTTGAATCGAAGTCCAGGTTTTCGGGTCGGCCAATTCACCAAATGGTTGTCTGATAAAGTCGTCTGCGCGTTCGCCCAGCAGATCCGCTGCTGCGGTATTGAACGCCTGGATCTCGCCATCCAGATTTACTGCCACGCAGGCATCCTGTACCTGGCGCAACGACGCTGTGAGCTGGCGAACCCGCGCCTGACGCTGGTCGGGACGGGCAAGGTAAAGGATGAGGCTCAAAGTTGTGACGATGCCGCCGCCCGAATGCCAGACGAATTCCGGATAGTGGGCATACAGCAGTGCGCCGGCTGCCAGCGCAAAAGCAGGGCAGGCGATTACCAGAATCTGGTAGGTGCGTTTCGATAACATAGGTTATTGGCGGTCTTGTACCGTGCTCGTTATGCTTGGCAAAACCGGTTGGTGTTCCGTCCATGAACTACGTCCTGAAGCTTACGGTAGGTGGCCAGGGTCTCTATGACATCACTCACAAAGTCATAGAAACATTGAATAGTGCCGGCCTGGATGAGGGTCTGGTCACAGTTTTCATCCGACATACGTCTGCCAGCCTGCTCATTCAGGAGAATGCTGACCCGAGTGCTCAGCGGGATCTCGAGGCCTGGCTGAATAGGCTGGTCCCCGAAAATGACGAGCTGTACACCCATACGGTTGAAGGGCCAGACGATATGCCCGCTCATATCAAGTCCGCTTTGACGGCGGCGAGCCTGTCGATTCCGGTCAGTGGTGGCGCGATGATGCTCGGTAACTGGCAGGGGATTTTTCTTTGGGAGCATCGTCACCATCGAGGTGAGCGCGAAGTGGTGCTGAATCTGCTGCATTCCAACTGGTGAGGATCAGCTGGAAGAGTCGGAAACTTCCTCCATCCAGCGTTTGTGGCCTTCAGGATCCAAGATCATCGACGCGAAATACAACAACAGCTCCTTGTGGGTTTGGGTCAGACTGGCGTCCGCCATCGCCCGCTCACCGACTTTCGAGTTGATGAAACTGAAGCAACTGTGCAGTCCGGCACCTTTACCGAGCACGCTGGCCATGCGCTGATTGAGCAGATCGTGCAGATCCGGTAGCTGGTCTTCGGTGAGACCGACCTCAGACGGGTTCATCACGACGTTCGACCACAGGGTGGCGACGTAGATCTGATACAGATTGCGATCGATGAATCTTTCAGCTACCTGAGAACGGTTCTCGATGTCTTCGAGAACGGGTGTAAAGGCATATTCGAGTTCCTGTGGTGACATCAGCCCCTCAAAGACTTCAGCTCATCTAAGGTCTCGGTGAGCCGCTCGAGGCGACGGGCGATGTCGTCGAGCACGTCGTCTTTCGCATCATCTTCTGCAAGCAGTGCGCATGCACCGCGCAGTCGGCGATCACTGTCGCGTTCTTCCGCGATGTAGCGTCCGAGTAGAGCGCCAGTGGCCGGATCAATGCTTGTGTCCTGAAACAGCCCGCAGAAGGGGTCTTCCGCTGCGCTTTCCGCATCGATGTTCAGCAGAGCTTTGAACTTTTCGCGATCCCCGATGTTTGAGGCGGCAAGGCTCAAATGGGCGTCGTGAGTCTCCGAGGTTTTTTCCCGCAGCGCAAAACCCAGCTCACACAGTCGTTTGGTGAACGCAGCGGCATGTTCCCGCTCGCGAATCGCCACAAAATCCAGCACCTGGGCAAGATCGGAGCTGCTGGTTGTGTCTCGCCAGATGCGCAGTACCGCATCCGCGCGAGCTTCGCCAATTGCAATGGCGTTCAGCAGGCCCAGATAAGTTGGCTTGGCAGGTTTTGCTTGCTCATCAGACTTCTGAGATTTCTTATCAGATTTCACCGGGCTCACCCTGGAATTTCACGGCTACATGATTGACTGTGGATAAGCTGTCAGTCAATGCGTTGAAATGTACCTGATAGCCCGGTAGTTTCAGCTGCCGTTTCGCCCAATCAGTCAGGAAACACTGTGCTTCGATTTGAACCGACCAGCCTACCGGAGAACACCGAACCGCTGCGGCAGGAGGTGAGAGATTTTCTCAGCCGGGAAGGCGCTCACCTGCAGTCACGCAATTCGGATTTCACCACCGGACATGATCCAGCCTTTTCCGCCAAGCTTGGCGCAAAAGGCTGGATAGGAATGACCTGGCCTGAAGCCGTCGGTGGCGGTGAATGCAGCTTTTTTGAGCGTTATGTAGTGACAGAAGAACTGCTCGCTGCCGGTGCGCCAGTTGCCGCACATTGGATTGCCGATCGCCAGAGTGGGCCGCTGCTGCTGCGTTTCGGCACGCAAGCCCAGAAACAGCAATACCTGCCGGGCATCACCCGCGGCGAGAGCTATTTTTCGATCGGCATGAGTGAACCGAATTCCGGTTCGGACCTGGCGTCTGTGAGAACCACAGCCAGACGGGAAGGGGACGGCTGGCTGATTAACGGCACTAAGTTGTGGTCTACAGACGCCCACCGCAATCACTATATGGTTGCCCTGGTGCGCACCGAGGCCCCATCGGACAATCGCCACGCAGGCCTGTCGCAGATCCTGGTGGATCTGCGTAATGACAGTGCTCAGATACGTCCAATCAAAAATATGGCAGGCGGTGAAGATTTCAATGAGGTGGTGTTTGAAGACGTGCTGGTGCCCGCTGATCGTGTAGTAGGTGAGCCGGGGAACGGCTGGCAGCAGGTTACCAGTGAACTGGCCTATGAGCGCAGCGGACCGGAACGGTTTCTGTCGGCATTCAGAGTTCTGGTGGAATTTGTTCGTGCCGCCGGGAAGCGACCGTCGCCAACCGAAGCGGCGCTGATAGGCCGCGCGACAGCCCATCTGCTGGCTCTGCGGCGGATGTCGATTTCGGTGGCCGGCATGTTGCAGGCTGGACAGAGTCCAGACGTGGAGGCAGCCCTGGTCAAAGCCCTCGGTAATGACTTCGAAAAGCTGTTGCCCGAAATGGCCCGTCTGGCAGCGCCAGACGCACTGGCAGCGCCAGACGCACTGGCTAGTTCAGGCGCTCTGGCAGTACCAGACCCGGTGACCAGTGACGATCGCTGGCAGACTTTTCGGGCAACCTTTGCCGATACGCTGCTGCTCTCGCCGTCATTCACGATTCGCGGTGGTACCCGGGAAATTCTTCGAGGCGTGATCGCCCGCGGGCTGGGGTTGCGCTGATGAGTACCAGACAATTACTGATCGAAACTGCAGAGAAAATTTTTACCGACCATACCGACAAGCAGGCCCTTGACGCTGCCGAAGCGGGGCAATTTCCTGAAGCGCTCTGGCGGATCCTGGAAGCCAACGGCCTGCATGAAATGGCTCTCCCTAACAGCGGTATAGCGCTCGCCGACGTTTTTGCCGTATTCAAGGTCGCTGGACGGTTTGCTGTGCCGTTGCCGTTGCCGGAGCTGATATTGGGAAATCGCTGGCGGGGCGCCAGCGATGGTTTTGTCAGTGTGGGTCTGTTTCAGGATCCCGATGCTGTGGCAGTGCCCTGGGGCCGACGCGCAGATCGGGTGCTGGCCGTGAGCGCTGAGGGTCTTCGGGAACTCAAGGCGGATACGGTGATTGCTGGCACCAACATTGCCGGTGAACCCCGGGATCGGGTCAGTGGTAGTGAACTGCAGCTCCTGAACAGCGAAGAAGATCCGCTGGCTCTGCTGGCGCTGGCGCGGGTCCTGCAGATGGCCGGCGGGCTGGAGCGCACGCTTGAGCTGTCTCTGCGCTATGCCACCGAGCGGGAACAGTTTGGTCGACCTATCGCTGGATTTCAGGCGATCCAGCACAATCTTGCGATCATGGCTGCGGAAACCGCAGCTGCTATCCGTTCTGCTGATGCAGCGGCGGATGCGCTGAACAATGCCGACCCCTACAGGCTACCGCTGGAAATCGCCGCAGCTAAAGCGCGGGTTGGTGAGGCCTGTGGCGTTGTCGCCGAAGTTGCCCACCAGGTTCACGGTGCGATGGGATTTACCTATGAACATGAACTGCATCATGTGACGCGAAGGTTGTGGGCGTGGCGTGATGAATTTGGCGGCGAAAGCTATTGGCAGCAACGCCTTGGCAGTGCGCTGGCGGCGGCTGGTGGCGATGCACTGTGGAGTTTCATTGCCAGCCGTGACTGAAAATTTTCCGAGCAGACCCTCAGCACCGTTGCCGATTGGCATCAGCGAGTGCCTGCTCGGGAGCGAAGTTCGCTATGACGGCAGCGGCGCTAAATCCTCCTTCCCGCACGCCGCGTTAGACGGTTTGTTCGAATATCGCGGCATCTGTCCAGAAGTCGGCATTGGTATGAGTGTCCCGAGAGAGCCGATCCGACTGGTGGGTAAAGCCATGCAGCCCAGGGCCGTAGGGGTGAAACAACCCGATCTGGACGTGACTGATGCTCTCGATCTTTATGGCCGCAAGGCTGTAACCGGTCTGCAGGATGTGTGCGGCTATGTGTTCATGAAGGGTTCGCCAAGCTGTGGTCTGTTCCGGGTCAAGGTTTACCCGCATGAGCAGGGCAAGGTCACCGGAGCTCCCGATCTGCGCGGTCGAGGCATCTATGCAGCTGCAGTGACTGACGAACTGCCGAATCTGCCGGTAGAAGAAAACGGCCGGATGAATGATCCTGTGCTGCGCGAGAACTTCGTGCTGCGAACTTTCACCTACGGCCACTGGCTGAAGTTGATGGAGTTGGGTTTATCGGCGAGGCGATTGATCGAATTCCACAGCCGCTACAAATATCTGTTGATGGCTCATAGCGTGGCGCACTACAACGAAGCAGGCCGCCTGCTGAGCGATCTCAAACGCGATCTGCCCGAAAAAGCCCGGCAATACGTGGCAGCGCTGATGGCGGGCTTGAGCAGACCGGCTACCCGGAAAGGTCATGCCAACGTGCTGTCACATCTGCAGGGCTATCTGAAACGCTCGCTGGATACTGACAGCCGTCAGGAACTGGACGCTCTGATCAGTGCCTATCGCATTGGCGAGCAGCCGTTGCTGGCGCCGTTAGCATTGCTGAAACATCACTTCCGGCGCCATCCCGACGACTACATTGCCTATCAGACCTATCTCGATCCACACCCTGAACGGTCAGCTCTGCGTCGCGCGCTCTAGTCGATCTCAAGCACTGCTGGGCTGCATATCGAGCAGTTCGGCAGAGGCTTCCTGCAGGCTCTGCTGGCGATAGAGTTCATAGTAGTGACCCTGCGCCGCCATCAGCTGCTGGTGCGTACCCAGCTCAGTGATGTGCCCGCCTTCGATCACGGCGATGCGATCCGCGGTACGGATGGTCGACAGCCGGTGGGCGATTACAAACGCAATCCGCCCTCGCAGCACATTGGCCATACCCTGCTGGATACGCTGCTCGGTTTCTGTGTCCACCGAAGAAGTGGCTTCATCCATCACCAGAATCTGCGGGTCGGCAAGAATGGCCCTGGCAAACGACACCAGCTGTTTCTGACCCCCAGACAGGCGGCTGCCGCCTTCGCCCGTCTGCGTCTGATAACCTTCTTCCATTGCCGCGATGAAATCATGAGCACCCGCCATCCGCGCAGCTTCCTCCACTTCGGCATCGCTGGCATCCAGTTTGCCGTAGCGGATATTCTCTAAAATAGAGCCGCTGAAAACGTGTGCGTTCTGCAGCACCATGCCGAGGTTCGACTGCAGCCAGTGCAGACTGCGGTTACGGTAGTCGAGCCCGTCGATGGTGACGCTGCCACGCGTTGGTTCATAGAAACGACAGATCAGGTTGACCAGGGTGCTTTTACCACCCCCGGTCGGACCCACAATCGCCAGAGTTTCACCGCGCTCAACCTTCAGGTTGATGTCGGTGAGGACCGGCTGGGCGGGGTCGTAGGCGAAGCTCACATTGTTCAGCTCGATGCTGTGAATCTGTTGCGCACCACCGTCCGCCGCATAGTCACCTGCGGCGAGGGCGGGTGCTGCCATCGCATCCAGCACCGATGCCGAATCTTTTATTTCTGGATCAGCTTCGATCAGACTCAGAATGCGTTCCGCAGACGCCTGGGCCATCTGCATTTCGGCAAACCAGTGACCCATCTGCTCGACGGGTTCGAAGAAGTGTCGGGTATAGGCCATGAATGCGACCAGTGTCCCGGCGTTGATCAGCCCTCCGAGCAGGTCGTGACCGCCGATCGCTAACGCCAGTCCGGTTGCCAGACTCGCCATTGTGATAACGGTGGGCACATAGATTGCCGCCTGGGTCTGATTGCGGACTGAAGAGGAGAACATCTTGTCGGTCAGAGACTGGAACTCACCCAGGTTGGCTTTCTCCCGGACGAAAGCTTTACTGGTCAGAACCCCCATGATCGCTTCGTTATAGGATCCGGTAATGCGGGAGTTGGTGGCACGCACCTCTCGGGCACTCTTTAAGATGTGACGCTGGAATTTTGCGGAAATCCAGCCGAGAAACGGCAGGATTGCCAGCACGATGAGCGCCAGTTTTGGATTCATCACCAGCATTGCTGCGGCGATACCGATCATCATCGTTGAACCCCAGACCAGATCCAGAAATCCCCAGGCCAGGATGTTGGATAACCGCTCACAGTCGGACGTCATTCGCGCCATCAGCCAGCCGACGGGGCGGTAGTCGTAGTAGCTGAAAGACAGCCGCTGCAGGTTGTCGAAGCCATCGCGGCGAATATCGTGACTGACGTGAGTACGGATCTTGCCGCCCATCCAGATGAAGCCGCCAATGGCTAACGCGATGGTGATCGTGCACAGCAGATAGCCGAGCGCCCATGGCCACAGTTCTGCGTCCGCGCCGGATTTTTCCACGGCATCCACAACACCTTTGGTCAGCAGTGGATAGGTAACTTCCATGCAGGCGGTCACGAAGGCAAAGGCGGCCAGCCAGCCGAGATCTCTCGGGTAGCGCTTTGCGTAAGCAAACAGCTTTTTCCACAGATCCATATTCATACGCGATGCCAGCGCGTCATCGTCGAAGCCGTCGTTGTAAGTTTCGTCGTCGTAGTTATCCACGATGGTCTTCTCCTGTCGCTGCGCTTTCTCCAGCCGCCGCGCTTTCTCCAGCCGCCGCGCTTTTTCCAGCCGCCGCGGCGCTCATATCCTGGCGAATAGACGCATCCAGCGCGCCCTGGATCTCACACAGCCGTCGGTAGGGCCCGTCCTGGGCTGCCAGTGTCCGATGATCGCCGAGCTGCACCAGCTGCCCCTCGTCGAGCACCATGATTCGATCAGCGTGCATGACCGAAGACAATCGATGGGCAATGATCAGCGTCGTCTGACGGCCTTTGCGTCGGGTCATTGCATCGAGAATGCGTCTCTCTGTGCCGGTATCCACCGCCGATAGAGAATCATCCAAGACCAGTACCGGCGGATCTTTCAGCAACGCCCGCGCTAATGCCAGACGTTGCCGCTGACCACCCGATAAAGTGACACCCCGCTCGCCGACCATCTCATCGAAACCGTCTGGAAAACCTTCGATCGCACTGTGGATGGCGGCATCCTGACAGGCTTCCATGATTTCCGCCTCCGGTGCATTCGGTCGGCCAACAGCCAGGTTGGCGCGAATGCTTCTCGAGTACAGAAACGGATCCTGCAGCACAACACCAACCTGTTGGCGCAGCCACTGTCGGTTCAGGTCGGCAATTTCTTCGCCGTCGAGCTTCAGCGAACCGGACTGATAGGGATACATCCGCAGCAGCACCCGAATCAGGCTGGATTTCCCTGAGCCTGGCGGACCGACAATGGCGAGCGTTTCCCCTGCGGGAATTGTGATCGAGATATTCTTAAGCACCGGCAGGTCGGGATCGTAACCAAAGCAGAGATTCTCGATCACGATATCGCCGCGCGCCCGGCCCTGGGCGGGTGTGACCTCCTGGCTTTCCTCGGGTTCATCGAGTATTTCATTGATTCTGCCCAGTGATACCACTGCTTTGCCGGTGTCGGTGAGCACCCGTCCCAGTTGACGTACCGGCCAGATCACCATCGCTACGTAGGTCATGAACGCAAACAGCTCTCCGACGCTCAGAGATCCCGCCATGATCAGTGACGCCCCGGCGATCAGCACCACGCCGATCTGTCCCATCGCAAAGAAATCGCTGATGCTCCAGTAGTAGCCCATCAGTCGGATCAGCTGATAATTGCGATTACGGAATTCGGCGTTTTTCGCGCCGAATTTTTCGACTTCATAACTCTGCCGGGCAAATGCCCGTACGACCCGGATACCAGTCAGGTTCTCCTGCAGGGTTGCCGTCATCGCGGCTTCTGCCTCATCGGTGACCTGGAAGATATCTTTCACCCGCGAGAAAAACAGGTACGCGCCAATGACCAGAAACGGCATCAGGCAGATGGAATACCAGGCCAGTTGAACGTTGAGATAAAACAGAAAAGGCAACACGCACAGCAACAGCATGATCGCCCGGCCGATCTCGATCAGATCACTGGACAGAAATACCCGCAGAGTTTCGACATCGGAGCTGGAACGCTGTACCAGATCACCGGTATCCGCGGCGTCGAAGAAGCGTGCCGGCAGATGCTGCATACGCCGGTAAATTTCCTCGCGCAGACGTTGCACGATGTTTTCTGATGAAACTGCTGCCAGTCTGCCGCGCACGAACAGAAACACCCCGCCGATTGCCGTCATGACAATAGCTACGACGGCGGACAATGCCAGATAGGCAACGTAGGGTTCGCTGCCGCCCAATGCCTGTGCTGGCGCCAGCAGCAGCTGATTGGCGTAGCTGAAATCCCGCTCTACCACCAGATCGATGGCGTACTTGCCGATCAGCGGTGCGCCGAACATGAACAGATTCATCAACGCCATCGCACCAATTGCAATACCGTAGCGCCACCGTTGGCCGCGTGTGATGCGCCAGAGGTTATGTGATTTTGTCGTCGTCATGTCTGTCGTCTGTCTGTTGGTCCGGGTTTCGGGCAAATACAGCCCTGCCTGCGAGCCTTCTGGCTCGGGAGCAGCATCCGGATTCTTTAGTGACGACGTCGGAACTTAATAAACAGGGTCGACGTTGTGGGATCTGGAAACCGCTCCTTACGGTGGCGCGGTTTCCGAGGTAGAACTCAGGAAGCGCTCACCGGGCGCTGGCATCGTCTCCGATGGTGAGGCCCGTCGCAGATCCATAGCTGGTATCCACGCTCGAGATGCTCATCCACGGTCGCCGTGCCGGCGCCAGATTGAATGCGTGATTAGTGATGTGCATCTCCACCTCCTGAGTAGGTTGGCCGGCGATCTTAACCAGATCAGTCGGTCGGTTCAACGAATTTGTAAACGAAGCGCGAGGTCTGCTGGCGAATAGCGTCATCAAAAACACTGACGTTCAGCGGGTCGTCAGCATTTTTCAACACGTCGAGTTCACCTGCGAATTCGAAACCGTGGCTGCGAATATCCTCGCGGGCAAAAGCGGGATCTATCCGATGCAGTTCCTGGGCTGCGGTCTTTCCGGAACCGGCGAGTGCCACGTGATCGATGATCAGCAGCGTGCCGCCAGGCTTCAGGACCTGGTGAATCGTGGCGAAGAACGTTTCCGGATCCAGATCCCAAGCTTCAGTTTTATAGTAGAGATCGTGATACGCCAGCACCGCGATAACCAGGTCTACCGAGTCTGCAGGCAGGTCGAACTCGTCGATCTCGCGATCGTAGCGAACCACATTCGGCAGGCGGTTGCGCTGCAGCCGCATGGTGAGCGCATCACCAGTGAAGTTCAGATAGGCGGCATTGTTGTGCAGGTAGACGCGACCGGAGTCGGTCATGGCTCTGGCGATAATCTCGCTGTAGTAGCCGCGGCCGCCGAACAGATCCACGACCACCCCGGACTCAGGCAGGCCGGAAAAATTAAGAACCTGGTTCGGTAGGCTGGTTGCGTCCCGCTGCCGATCAGCCGCGGGTCGGTCGGGATGATCAATGGCATCACTGAGCGGGTCGGCTGCGACGATGCTGCTGAAGGTGCCCAGGGTGCAGCCGATGACCAGCGCCAGACGGCGCAGATGAGGCAGTACCATGGCCGCTGTCATCAAGCGTCCTCGCTCAGGTTGACGACCATTTTGCCGGTGTTATCACCTGTGAACAGACCGATGAAAGCGTCTGCGGCGTGATCGACACCCTGGTAAACAGTCTCGCGGTACTTGATCTGACCGCTGTTGACCCAGCCTTCCATGTCGCTGCGAAATTGCGCGGCAAGATGGTTGAAGTGAGAGACGATAAAACCCTGCAGGGTCAGTCCAAGCCCAATCGCCATGGTCAGGTTCACGGGTCCGGGCACAGGCTCTGTGGCGTTGTACTGGGAGATGGCACCACACAATGGAATTCTGCCAAATGGCCGCATATGGAAGATGGCCGCCTCCAGGTGATCGCCGCCAACGTTGTCGAAGTAGACGTCGAGTCCCTGTGGCGCGCCTTCGCGCAGATGGGCGAGCAGGTCGCCGTCGTGATAATCGAAAACGTAGTCGAAATTTAGATCATCGCGGAGCCAGGCGATCTTCTCAGCGGATCCAGCACTGCCCAGCACACGGCATTTTTTCAGTTTGGCGATCTGGCCAACGATACTGCCGACAGCGCCTGCGGCGCCGGATACAAAAACTGTTTCTTCGTCTTTCAGTGCCCCTACCTCGAGCAGACCAACGTATGCGGTCATACCCGGCATACCGAGTACGCCGAGATACGCTGATGGAGGTGCGGCCAGCGTGCCAAGGCTGCTGAGCTGATCAGCCGGTGCGGTAAAGGTTTCCCGCCAGCCGAAGTTGCTCTGTACATAGTCGCCTTCAGCCAGGCCTTTGTTGCGCGATGCGACCACCTGGCCAATGGCACCACCGGTGAGCGTCTCGCCAAGCTGAAATGGCGGCGTGTAAGATTTCCGATCGACCATGCGCCCGCGCATATAGGGGTCAACGCTCATGCAGACGTTACGCACCGTGACTTCATTTTCTGCGGGCTCCGGCACGCTGACTTCGACAACGTTGAAGTCGTCGACGGTTGGCATGCCTTCCGGACGTTGTTTGAGCTGAACTTCGCGGCTTATCATGACGATGACCTTCTCCTGAATGAGTAGCGATAGTGCGTGAAGACAAACCAATCGACAAGGCGACGATCAGTCATGATCTGACCGAGCCCGCGGCCGAGTCTTATCCGGCGGACGCTACCGCAGAAAAAGCCAAACAGCGCAGTCGGGCAACGCGGCTGCTGGAGATCCTTGACCTGGAACGGATCGAAGAAAACCTCTATCGCGGTCACAATGAGGTGTCTGGTCGTTTCCGGCTGTTTGGCGGTCAGGTGCTTGCTCAGGCGCTGCGGGCGGCGAGTAACACGGTTGAAGATCGACACGTGCATTCTCTGCACGCGTACTTCATGCGTGCCGGTGACGCCGAGCTTCCGGTGCTTTATGAGGTTGACCGTATTCGCGACGGCCGCAGTTTTACTACCCGGAGAATTGTCGCAATTCAGGATGGTAGGGCGATCTTCAGTATGAGCGCGTCTTTTCAGGTGGATGAAAGCGGCTTTGAGCACACTCACTCGATGCCCAATGTCCCGCCACCGGAAGAACTCGAAGATGATCTGGATGTGGTGGCCAGCCTGCGTGAGCGACACCCTGATCTGAGCCCGATGGCCGGCCGCGCCAGACCTTTCGAGATGCGTTCAGTGTTTCCGCTCGGCTCAACCGCGTGGCAGCAGCACCGGTTCTGGAATCCTGTCTGGATCCGCTTTCCGTTGGACATCAGCCGGTCAGCCGATGCGGACGACCATCAGCGACAGATGCTGGCTCGATGTCTCCTCGCGTATTCTTCCGATATGGGATTGGTGTCTACTGCGCTGTTGCCTCACGGTGGTGAAGTCCCCAGACAGAGTGTGCAGATGGCAAGCCTGGATCATGCGCTCTGGGTGCATCGACAGCTGCCGCTCAATGAATGGCTGCTGTTTCACAAGCACACCAGCACGGCTGATGGTGCCCGGGCATTGACGCACGCTGACTTCTTTTCCCGTGACGGGGTGCTGCTGGCCTCGGTTACCCAGGAAGGCCTGCTTAGAACTATTTCCTGAGACTTCATTTTTTCAAGCTGTCTTTCTCGACAGGACCCTTTTCTCAAGCATGTTGCCACTCAGTCAGGAAAGTACGCAATATCGCGGAGTTCGAACGCAAGATCGATGCTGCCAGTAAGCATTTTCAGGGCGACGGCTTCGCTGACAGGCAGCGGAATGTGTGTCGCGTCGACCCGCATCTGATTCCAGGTGGGATCCACAGACTGCCAGCGGCCATTGACCTTGACTTCGTTCCAGGCGTGAAACACAAACGCTGGTTCTTCACGATCCGCGTAGGCCAGTCCGAATACCGTCCGGGATGACAGGCCAATGTTGCGGGCCAAAGTTGTCAGCAGTTCGGCGAACTCTGTACAGTCTCCGACCGGATTGTCGAGTAGCGAAAGTACTGAGCGAGTCTGACTGCCAGGCTGGTAGCTCAGGTAATCGTGGACGTAGCCAACCAGGGCTTCAAGCTGCGCGCCCGGATCGTGCAGATTGCCGATGGCTGACGCAGCCAACTGGACAATGCGCTCGTCGTCCACAGGGTATCCGAGGCTCGATCCAGATGACTCAGCGAAAATCCGTTGCGACAGCGGATTTGCGTTCAGTGTCAGTATCCATTCTCCATCTGTATGGCGGGCGTTGTGCCAGAGGTCATCGGCCGGTAGGTCGCTGACCACCGAAAGGTCCAAGCGGGAGATTCGGGTGTGATCGCGCAGAGGCTGATCAATCGGCACGTAGTAACTGGCGGCGTGCAGCGCACTGCGCGGTGCCAGAGCCTTCGCCCGGTCAGACAAAGTAAGATCGAACAGTCCGGCGAGGCGCACGCTCTGCGGTGCCAGATCATGATCCAGCTGGATGCTGGTGGCGGCCTGGGGGGCCGGATTTTCGATCCGATAGCCGACCGCGTTGTAGTCCTTGACCAGAAGTTGCCTGGAGACAACGTCCAGCCTGGAAAAGTCCAGGGTAGTGATAGCGCGCTGACTGCCCAGTGCCGGCTGTGCCTCATGCAACCAGACTTCGAAATCCAGATAGTCCCTTAAAGAGTACTCCCAGTTCAGTTCGACTGGCGTGCTTTTGCGTCTGGCGCTGGCCTGCAGTCGATGACCCAGGTAGCCATTGGTGGTCTGTTCAATTCTGGTGGACTCCTGCCAGCGTCGTCGGCGCTGCGAGTACTCTGCTTCGAGCAGCTTGAATGGTGCGATTGCAGAAAATACCCGTCGGGTGGCTATCGTGACCGGATCCTCAGGGTTAAGTGCGGAGCGTTGTTCGCTTTCGAATACCCATTGACCGTACCGGTTGCGAGCGGTTCTGGTGACCCAATAGCCGAGATGCTCGCCCGCCAGGGACAGCTGATACCAGCGCTCGCCCAGCAATGCGTTGGCCCGCTGAACCTCCGGCTGCGTCCGCGTCTGCTGGTGCCAGGCGATGGCGGCCAGCAGCGCGCACAAAGCTGCGGTGACGGTGAGTCGGAGGATCGGCATGTGCAAAGCACTGAAAATCTGGGTTGGCGGCACAGAGTAGCGCGTGTGGCGTGCTGGCGGAAGGTGGTCCGAATCGTCTGTCGGACTTGCGGCCGCGGAGCATGATCGAGGTCAGTGGCTGTTCATGAAGCGCTCAACGGTAGCCAGCATCTCACCGAAATCATCGAAGGGTCTGCTGCGCAGAATCCGCCATTTGTGACGGGTCACAGGCTCCGGTATCGGTGCGGAGAACACGCCGCGTTCAGAAATGAAGATTCCGTGCGCACCTTCTGCGGGAGAATGATCGGGTGCCAGGCGGACTTCGAATGCGGGTAGTCCATCCCGATGTGGAATAAGATCGATTATGGTCAGCGGATTGTCCTGACCCTGCATGTGAACCCTGCCGAGGCGTTCAGCCAGTCCGGCTTCGGATAACGCGGTGTGATTGGCGCAGCTTATCAGCGTCCATCAACGGGGCTTCGTCCCCATCGACGTCGGAAATGTATTCGACGTTTCTTCCGGCGCTGAGTTCACCCAGTGCAGCGGCAACTTTCGCAAGCTTTTCAAAGACTTGTGGGCTATGGCCAGCGACTTCGTCGAGATCTACACGGTCCACGAGTTCGCGTGCCCGACGGGCGCGGGCAATCCACTTCTGATCACTCTCGTCTGAGTTTTGTTCATCCATGCTGTGAGTCTAGACAATGGTTGATGCTTTGCCTGCAGCGGCCTCAAGTTAGTTAGAATGGCGAACTCCGGTGGCTACCACCCCAGCCACGACGGTTGGACGAAACGTCGGGCGAGGCACTCGGCAGGTGGCTGGTCGTTTCCGGGTGAATTGAACAAGCAGTAGAAAAAACAGTTGAACAAACAGATGAGTGAAGAGGCCACAGACTTTATCCGTCAGCGAATCAGGCAGGATCTGGATCAGGGTGCAGTCGAAGGTGGTGTGGTAACCCGTTTCCCGCCGGAGCCTAACGGCTATCTGCATATTGGTCATGCCAAATCGATCTGCCTGAACTTCGGCGTTGCCAGAGAGTTTGGTGGCTACACTTACCTGCGTTTTGACGACACCAATCCTGCCAAGGAAAGCGATGAATATGTTGAGTCGATCAAGCGCGATGTGGCCTGGCTTGGCTACGACTGGGGCAGCCATTTAACTCACGCCTCTGACTATTTTGATCAGCTCTATAACTTTGCGGTGGAGCTGATCGAGCGGGGTAAAGCCTTTGTCTGTTCGCTCAGCGGTGAAGAGATCCGAGCCAGTCGCGGCACGCTCACCGAACCCGGCACAGACAGCCCCTATCGAAGCCGCAGTATTGAAGAAAACCTCGATCTGTTTGCCCGCATGAAGGCCGGAGAATTTGCCGATGGCGAACACGTGCTCAGGGCGAAGATCGACATGGCCTCAGCCAATGTGAATCTGCGTGATCCGGTCATCTACCGGATCCGACATGTTGAACACCAGCGCACGGGTGATCGCTGGGTCGTGTATCCGATGTATGACTTCACCCACTGTATCTGTGATGCGCTGGAAGGCATCACTCACTCGCTGTGTACGCTCGAGTTTCAGGATCACCGCCCGCTCTACGACTGGGTGCTGGACAACATCAACATCAATTTCCATCCGCCGCAGATCGAATTTTCGCGTCTGGCGCTGGAGCATACGGTGATGAGTAAACGCCTGCTGAACCAGATGGTTGACGATGCTGTGGTCAGTGGCTGGGACGATCCGCGCATGCCGACCATCGCGGGTTTGCGTCGCCGCGGTGTGCCAGCCGCCGCAATTCGGGACTTCTGTAAGCGCATTGGCATCACCAAGCAGGACGGACTGGTAGAGATGGCGCTGCTGGACTTCTGTATCCGCCAGGTACTCGAGAAGAGCGCACCGCGCGGTATGAGTGTGCTGGATCCGCTGCCGGTTACTCTCACCAACTACCCTGATGATGGCGAAACTTTGGAAGCTGCCTGGCACCCTCAGAATGCGGAACTCGGCAACAGGGCTCTGAGCTTTTCCAGGCAGCTGTATATCGAACGCGAAGACTTCAGCGAGGAACCACCAAAAGGGTTCAAGCGGCTGTCACCCGGTGGCCTGGTGCGCTTGCGTTATGGCTTCATTATCCAGTGTGACGAGGTTATCAAAGATGCTGACGGTGCGATTGTCGAGCTGCGTTGTCGCTACTTCCCGGAATCGAAGAGCGGTAGTGACACCAGCGGGCTGAAACCCAAAGGGGTCATTCACTGGGTCGATGCGGCCAGCGCACAACCGGTCACGCTGCGACTCTACCAGCAGCTGTTCACCGATCCGGTGCCGGATCTTGATGATCTGGCGAGCGCGCTCAACCCTGATTCGGTAGTGGAATTCTCCGGTTTTGTTGAAGCCGCCGTTGCCAGCAGTGAAATGCAGCACTTTCAGTTCGAACGGCTGGGTTATTACGCTCGAGACTCGGAGTTGGCCGATACCTTCAACAGGACGGTGACGCTTCGGGACAGTTACAAACCTGGTTGAAAGGAAAAGTCTCATTTCTCGATCTCCGGAACTGCCCGTTTATCGGGATCCACAGCGGCCCATAGAGGAACGTCTGGAACGTCTGCTCGGGGAGATGACGGTTACAGAAAAGATTGCTCAGCTATCGGCCGTCCGCGTTGCTGATCTGATTACAGCTGGTGAGCTTGATACGGAAAAGCTGGCACAACGACTGTCATTCGGCACTGCAGCTGTAACCGGAGTATCTTCAATACCTGACATCGATCCTGCACGTTATCTGGCCGTGTGTGGCAGGTTGCAGAGCTATCTGGACGGCCAGACCCGGCTGGGCATCCCGGCGTTTATCTGTGAAGGCCCGCACTCCCAGCAGGGTTTGTTTAACGGTGATCTGATCCCACCAGCGATTGCGATGGCGGCCAGTTTCGATACTGCGCTGGTGAGGGAAATGGCTGGTGAACTGCGTGCTCAGCTGTCTGCGCTGGGAGTCAGTCAGATTCTGGCACCGGGGCTGGCTGTCGTGCGTGCACCTCACTGGATGGGATTGTCCGGTAGTTTTGGCGCTCAACCTTATCTTGTAGGACGTATGGGCGTCGCTTATCTGCGTGGCATGCGGGGTGAAACTGACCAGGGCAATGTTCTGGCGACCGCAATGAGCTTTGTCACGGCTTCAAGTCATCCTGCGGGTGAAGCTCAGGGTGGCGTACATCTGGGCCGTCGTGAACTTCGGGAAATTCTGGCTGAGCCGTTTGCCGCCGCGATTCGCGAGGCAGGCCTGAGCGGCATTGTCACGGCTGATACCACAATCGACGGCATCGCCTGTACCGGTGCACCTGAGGTATTGAGCGATCTGTTGAGAACGGAGCTGGGTTTCCGAGGGCTTGTGGTCAGCGCTGCAAATGGCGTGCGAAATCTGATCGAACGGCATCGAGTAGCCGCTGATGAGCTGTCGGCAACCGCACTCGCGCTGAGTGCTGGTGTCGATGTTGAACTCAGTGGCGGTTGTTATTCGGCAACCCTGGAAGATGCGCTCGAAGGGCAGCTGATAAACATCGAAGCGCTGGATACGGCAGTTCGACGAGTTCTGTGGCAGAAGCTGCAGATCGGTCTGCTGGATGATCAACCGGTAAAATCCGTTGCTGATGCTGCATCAGCAGGTGTGGAACCAGACTCCGAGACTCCGGCAGCTGGGGCTGACTCTGACTGTGAAGAACAGCTGAGCCGCCTTGCCGCACGCTTGGCTGATGAAGCGGTGGTGCTGGTGAAAAACACGCTTGGCGCACTGCCGTTGTCGACAGACGTTCGTCTGGCCCTTTATGGTGATGATATCTCAGCGTTGGCAAATGCGCTGTCAGTTGCCGGTCTGGTCGCAGGTGTACAGGTTGAGACTTCTCAGATTGCTGATCAGGCCGAAGTGCTGATCCCTTCCGGATGCGATGCAGCGATAGTCTGTCTTGAAGTTGAACCCACAGATGCAGGTGAATTGCCGAGATTTGGCGAGGCACAGCTGAATTTGCTGCGCGATCTGTTGGCCTGTGAGTTGCCGGTCAGTGTGGTGCTCAGCGGCACCAGCGCGTTTGCCATTGGGCTGTTGCCAGCAGAGCTTTCAGCAATTCTGATCAACTGGTCTCCGGGCGCCGTTGGGCTTGAGGCACTTGCGAAAGCGCTGGTGGGGAAGGTGAATCCATCCGGCCGGCTGCCGGTCGCAGTGCCTCAGTTCCCTGGCGAGTGGGCGACGCAGGCACCGCTGTTTGGATTTGGCCATGGCCTGACATACAGCCATTTTGAGTATGGAGAATTGCAGAGTGTGGACACTGTCGACACTCATGGTGCAATCGAAGTTTCGGTCGTGATCATCAATGAGTCGGAACTTGCAGGCACAGAAGTAGTTCAGCTGTACCTGCAGGATCTGGTGGCAGAGGTAACGCGGCCACTTCGGCAACTGGCTGGATTCCACCGGCTTGTGCTGGCGCCAGGCCAGGCCAAGCGGGTCGTGTTCCAGCTCGATGCCTCTCAGTTGGCCTACTACAACCGGAAACTCGAATATGTTGTCGAACCCGGGCGTATCGATCTGATGGTTGGGGCTTCCAGCACCGACATACGCAGCCGACGACGTTTGACCGTGCAGGGCGATCGTCGCCTGTTCAAACAGCAACAGCGACTGGCAACCCAGTCGCACGATCAGGATATCTCGCCATGACTGAGGTCTGTGTAATGGAGGTCAGCCCACGCGATGGGTTGCAGAATGAATCTGCGGTGATCACCACCGCAGACAAGCTGGCACTCATCGATCGCGCGCTTGCAGCCGGCGCCCGCCGGATTGAAGTGACGAGTTTTGTACATCCGGGCCGGGTACCGCAGATGGCTGATGCCGAGGCTGTTTGTGCCAACCTGCCGCAACGAGGTGACGTACGCTACACCGGCCTGGTATTGAACTGGCGCGGCTATGAGCGACTGAAGGCAACCGGCCGCCTCGATGAAGTGGGTATTGTGGTTCCGGCGACCGACGTCTTTGGTGAGAGAAATCAGGGCACGAACGTTGCTGACAGCATTGTAATGGCTACGGATATTATTCGTGACGCAAAGGCCAACGGCCTTTCTGCTCAGGCTACCATTGCTGTGGCTTTTGGTTGCCCGTTTACCGGCGACGTGCCGCCTGGCGCGGTCCTGGACATAGCCTGTGAGCTTGCTGACCAGGGTCCCTGTGAAATTGCCTTGGCGGATACCATCGGGGTCGCGGTGCCGATGCAGGTATCAGGGCTTTTTTCCAGCTTGCGGGAAAAACTGCCGCAGATGCCGCTGCGCGCGCACTTCCACGATACCCGCAATACCGGAATTGCGAATGCCTGTGCGGCTATCGCCGCCGGTGTGGCGACACTTGATGCCAGCATCGGTGGTATCGGCGGTTGTCCGTTTGCGCCCAATGCTTCCGGCAATGTGGCGACAGAAGATCTGGTCTACATGCTGGATCGCAGCGGCATTGAGCATGATCTTGAACTGGAACAGTTGATCGACAGCGCCGGATGGCTGCAGGATCTGCTGGAAAAACCTTTGCCTTCCATGTTGTTGAAAGCCGGACCATTTACCTTCGATGACAACCCGGAGGTGCAGCGATGAGCGCAATAGGCCCGCTACACGATCTGCGAGTACTTGAACTTGGTCAGCTGATTGCCGGACCTTTCTGTGGCCAGCTGCTCGGTGATCTTGGTGCTGAAGTCATCAAAGTTGAAGCACCCGGACGTGGCGACCCGATGCGGGACTGGGGGCAGGGAGTCCCGGTCTGGTGGTCGGTGATTGCCCGCAACAAAAAATCTATTACGCTGGATTTGCGCCAGAGCGCCGGCCAGGCGCTGCTGCTCAAGCTGGTTGCGCAGGCTGATGTACTGATCGAAAACTTCCGACCCGGGACCATGGAGAAGTGGCAGCTTGGTTATGAGCAACTTGCTGCCGTAAATCCGGGATTGATTATGGTCAGGGTGTCCGGTTTTGGTCAGACGGGTCCGTATGCTCAGCGTGCCGGTTATGGTTCGATTGGTGAAGCGATGGGCGGAATCCGCAACCTTGCTGGCGATCCGGATCGACCACCAAGTCGGGTCGGACTGTCGATTGGCGACTCGCTGGCCGCCACCTTTGCCTGCGTCGGAACACTGGCAGCGCTGCACAGCCGAGAACGCAGCGGGCGAGGTCAGATTGTAGATTCTGCTATCTATGAAGCCGTGCTGGCGATGATGGAGTCTACGATTCCGGAGTTTACCGTCGGTGGTGTGATCCGTGAACGCAGCGGTGCAATTCTTCCCAAAATTGCTCCATCCAATGTGTATCCGACCGCCGAGGGCGAGATGATTGTCATGGGCGCGAATCAGGACTCTGTGTTTGCACGTTTGTGTGACGCGATGCAGCAGCCCCAGCTCAGCTCAGATGCCCGTTTTGAAAGTCATAGTGCGCGTGGTGAACATCAGCAGCTGCTGGATGAGATGATCGCTGACTGGTCGAAGGGTTTCGATGCCGATTCTCTGCTTGCCCTGCTGGAAAGACATGGTGTTCCAGCCGGACGTATCTATCGCGCACCTGACATGCTGAGCGATCCGCAGTTTCAGGCCAGGCAGGCCATTGTGAAGGTGGCTGATGAGACTTTCCCTGACCTGCAGATGCAGAACGTAGTGCCAAAGCTATCGGATACCCCGGGGGCGATAAGATGGAGTGGTCCCGGGCTGGGTGAGCATAACCAGGAAGTCTATAAGGAACTGCTCAACCTCAGTGATGATGAGCTGGCGGGTTTTACCCGAGACGGCATAATCTGAGTGACTGCGGATATCAGTAGCGATGCTGATGGCGCTGTTGCCGGTGCGCATGAAGAGCAATGGTTTGGCCACCCTCGTGGTCTGCTGGTGCTGTTCTTTGCCGAAATGTGGGAACGATTCAGTTTCTACGGCATGCGCGGACTGCTGGTATTCTATCTGACCAAACACTTTCTGTTCGACGATGCCACCGCTACGGGGATTTATGCAACCTACGGCGCGATGGTTTACCTCACGCCGGTGATCGGCGGACTGATTGCTGATCGTCTGTTGGGTTTCCGACGGGCGGTCATTTTTGGCGCGGTGCTGCTGTGTCTTGGTCATCTGGGTATGGCATATGAAGGGCAGGCGGCGGAGATCGTTGGCGGAATTGTGGTCCGGGATGACCTGGGACTGCAGGCCTTCTACCTGTCGATCGCGTTCATTATTGTTGGGGTGGGCTTCCTGAAACCCAGCATCTCCAGCATTGTCGGCCAGCTCTACTCTATTGATGATCCACGCCGGGATGCGGGCTTCACCCTCTTCTATATGGGCATCAATGTTGGTGCGACGGTGGCGGCCTTGACCTGCGGGTATCTGGGTGAAACCTACGGCTGGGCTTATGGTTTTGGTCTTGCCGGTCTAGGCATGCTCAGCGGGCTGATCACTTTTGTGCGAGGCCAGCATCTGTTTGCTGACGCTGGACTGCCGCCGAATCCCCGGCATCTGAGCAGTCGCAGTTTTGGCATCAGTCGGGAATGGCTCGTTTATGCAGGTGGGCTGGGCGGCATCGTTGCTGTCTGGCTGCTGGTGCAGCATCGCGAACTGGTAGGTCAACTGCTGTCAGTGACCAGTGCGGTGGCTGTTGGCGGGCTCATCTGGTTTTCCATCCAACGCTGCGCACCCGTCGAGCGTGATCGCATGCTTGTCGTGCTGTTGTTAACTGCAGTTTCGGTGGTGTTCTGGTCGTTGTTTGAACAGGCCGGCAGCACCATGAATCTGTTTGCGGATCGCAATGTGGATCGGGAAATCTACGGAACTACAATCCGCGCATCTCAACTGCAGTTTGTGAATCCGGCGTTCATTATTCTGCTCGCACCGGTGATGTCTGCGCTCTGGCTGCAGCTCGGAAATCGCCACCTTGAACCGAGCACACCGATGAAGTTTGCTGTCGCAGTGCTGCTGGTTGGAGCCGGCTTTGCTGCGCTTGTCGTGGGTGCCCAGAGTGCAGGCGATTCCGGCAGAGTTGCACTGGGTTATCTGGTGTTCGCGTATTTTCTGCACACGCTCGGTGAGCTGTGTCTTTCTCCGGTCGGGCTGTCTATGGTTACGCGTCTGTCTGTACCCAGGGTGTTGGGTCTGATGATGGGAGTCTGGTTTCTGTCGTCTTCCGTGTCTCATTATGTCGCCGGGCTGATCGCGGCGATGGCCAGTATCGAAGGTGGAAGCCAGGCGGCAAGTGTGGATTCACTGCAGGTTTATTCAACAACATTTCTGCAGGTGGCAGAAATTGCCGCGGTTGTTGCGTTAGGGGTTCTGGTTCTTACACCAGTGCTAAAGCGCAGGATGCATGTCGAGAGCTGACTACCCGATCAGAAATTTCAGGCAACGGCATTCCTCTAGTACTTCGTTCAGAAGTTTGTCAGCGCTTAGTTCCTGGTACTGGTTCTGCAGCGCCTGCAGTGAGCGGGCGTGGTGTTTCTGTGGCTTCTGGGTCCAGTCTCCGCTGCGCAACGTAACTGTGAACGACTCTGTCTGCTGCTTGATCGCTCGTTCGTTGGCGACGCTCCAGGGCAGAAACAGGCCTGCGACCTGGTCGATCAGCAGTGGTTTCAACGTGGCCGACAGAGTCGACCAGGATTCAAAGTCTCCGGAGCTTTCCGGTGATGCCATACGCTTGATCCAGGCCAGCGTGTTCGGGGCCTGGTGTTCGAGGATGTTCCGCGGTGTGGGGTCACGATGAGTATTGTAGAGTTGTCCCCACAGCGCAAAATCAGCGAAAGCCGGTTGCCGTCCGAACAGGTACTCCCGCTGTGCAAAATGTGGTTCCAACAACGCCAGGGTATCTTTGAAAGAATCTTCAATCTGCTGCGCTATTGCAGCTGACGAGCCAACAAACCACACCCTGTCGACCATACGCTCCCGTATTGTTCGGGCGGCTGCCGCGAGAGTCTGTTCATCCTGGCCTGGCGCCATCCGTTCGGCTAGGCGACGAGAGCAGGCCAGCTGATCGGCCTCGCGTGCCCAGCGGTAGTGAAACATCCATTTGTTGCCCCACTCATCAGCAAACTCCTCCAACAACGAACAGATGAATCTGCAGACGTGATCGCTCGGGTAGATAGAGGGCTCCGGATGCCTGGCTTCAATGGTCGTTATGATCGGGGTTGAGTCCTGAAGTGCCTGATCGTCTGGAGTGACCACCAGCGGGATCAGGGGCAGCCTGGCGTGCCGTTGATAGAGTTCGGGTACATCGGCGCGACTCAACCATTGATGTGGCAATTGCTTGTAACGCAGATACGCGCGCACTTTCACCGAGTAAGGCGATTCTTCGGCGCCTATCACTTTGTAAGCAGCGCTCGTGTCGCCCGCAGTTGTGAAGTCTGCAGTCATGTCAGACCCTCTCCCATGTCCGGGGTATCGTCTGCAGGCACCGTTATTTTGTCAAACGCGAGAATGTGAGTGGGGTTGTGGTTGCTAAGCGAGCAGCTGCGTGAATCTGTCAGCCAGGAACCGATCGATCCATGTTGGTTGCCAGGGTGTTTGAATGAACGCGCAGTGACCGCCATGGCGCAACGCGGTGACTTCCAGTGAACCTGGCAGATTGCGGAAGTTGTCAGCGGGAATCACCGGGTCATCTTCGCTGAATACAATGCTGGCCTGACACTCATCCAGCTCGCTGCCGGTCAGGGTATAGGCGGCAAAATATTCTTCGGTGCTGGCATAGTCAGAATACTCGCGGATAAAAAAATCGGTCATCGCACTGACGGTGCTCAAGCGCAGTGCTTTATCGAAGCGGTAGTGATCGGGATAAGCCAGCTGTTTACGGCGCATGGCATTCTGCCACTTACGGACGAAAAACAGCCGGTATCCGGCCCAGCCCAGATCGATCTGCTGCATTGTTGTGGCCGGATTCATTGCCGGACAGATGGCAATTGTGTCGATGCCAAGTTCGCGCGCGACCCTGAGCGCAAAGTTGCCACCCAGAGAGAACCCCGCAACGCCGCAGTTGCCGGTGGCGTGCTGGTTGCGAATGTTCGTCACCGCCTCGACGACTTCCCCGGTGCGGGCAGCGTTGTAGAGTTCCTGGTTAAGGTGAGCGGTATCGCCGTGATCGCGCAGATTCAATCTCACCACGCTGAAGCCCTGTGCCCAGAGCTCCGCGCCGGCTGACAGCACATAGCCCGAGTCGGCATGGCCCAGCCAACCGTGGATCAGAACCACCGTGGGGGCGGAATCGGGTTGGGCACTTACCCAGGCTTCCAGCTTGACGCCATCGCTGCAGGTAATGATCTCCTGACGACTGACCGCAAGCAGGCCGGCGGCCCGCTTCGCTACCCAGTAGCCGCGTCCGCGACTGCCGAGCAGGGTCTGAACGTGCGGAGATCGCAGAGCTCTTGGCGGCAGAAACTGATGCTCAGTCATCGCCGCGTGTGCCTGTGAAGGTCTCGACTCAAGGCAGCAGGGCGCCGCCGTCTACGTCGATTGTGGTGCCGGTGACATAGTCATTTTCGATCGCGAAGATGATGCCTGCGGCGACCTCGTCTGCACTGCCCACACGATTCAACAGGGCGCTGGCACCGGCGCGCTCGAAGAACGCTTCCCGGGCCTCCCCTTCAACAGGGAACATCGGTGTGTCGATGGTGCCTGGAGACACAACATTCAGGCGCTTGGGTGCTATCTCTGCCGCAATCGCCCGCGAGAAGCCCTCCACTGCGTTGCCAACCGTTGAGATAGCGGACATTCCGGGCTGACATTTGCGGGCCGGGGAACCGCTGACCAGCACGATGCAGCCGTGATCACTGAGATGTTCACCGGCGAGGCGAACAGAGTTCACATAGCCCCAGAGTTTCCGGAATGAACCGGTGAAACCGTCCAGATCCATCTGCATAAAAGGGCCGGTTGCCCGCTCACCGCCGGTTGCCGCGTTGACCAGAATGTCGAATGGCGCAAGCTCTGCGAACAGAGCAGCCATGGCTTCGCGATCCAGGGAATCCAGCTGTCGGATACTGGCTTCTTCACCGAGTACCGCCTCGGCGGTGGCGCGATTACTTTCGCTGCGACTCATGGCGATGACTTCTGCACCTTTCTCAACGAGCATTCTGGCCGCCGCCAGACCGATGCCGGAAGTACCGCCGATAACCAGCGCACGTTTACCTTTGATGTCCACAGTGATCTCCTTCAGTCAGCATTGATAATTGATAGTGGGGTGTCGCTGGTGATCCGTTGGCCGTGAATACCCTGGGCCGACAGCAGCGCCGGAATGCCGTTTTCACCGAGATAGTGCGCAGCGCCGATCAGCACGAAGTAGCTGCCTTCACCTTTGGTGATGATTTGTTGGATTCGCTCAACCATTGCCACGTTGCGCTGGTCGAGCAGTTGTTCATTGAACTGACGCACCAGATCTGAGTCTCCCGTCTGGGCTTCGAACAGTTTCTCCAGCGCCGCATCGTCGCCGGACAGCCAGGCCACCAGCAGGCCGGTCAGGACTGGCTCAATGGCCATTTCCAGTTCCAGAGTGTTGGCGAGGAGTTGAACCTGCACAGGCATCGGCTGTTCGAACAGCAGCTTCATCTGGCTTTCCAGCGTTTCCAGCTGCATCACTTCCCGTGAACCGACCTGCACCAGGTAGTGTTCCTCCACACCATGTTCCGGCAGATAGCCGAGTGCGAGCAGTCGCGCAACCACCAGCTGGTTCATCAGCAGACTTGGTTTGAGGCCGTCGATGGCCGCGCCGCCCAGGCCATAGCGGTCAAGGTGGCTGCGAAGCCGTTGGTACATAGGCTCGGGCAGCACGTCGGTCAGCTGTTGCCCTGCGGGCAGACGGGCAATCTGCAATGTCAGCTGCGCAATATCCTGGGGACTGTAGGCGTCTGTGTTGACCTCGAGGACCAGATGGTCGGTGTCAGCGTACGCCTGTTCATACTGTATCGGTAGCGGATAGAGGCTGGGTTTGAGCAGGTGAATAGAACCGGCGAGAAAGACAGTTGATTTAGGACCCTGATATTTCCACAGGTACAGTGGGTGTGGTGAAGATGGCACCTGAGCCAGGATGTCGCGGCCGCGGGTGACGGTTTCTGAATTCAGCTTATGAATTTCACAAAGGCCCGCGTCTACTGGGCGCTGCGCATCGCAGCGCTGCAGCGCTACGGTAGCGGCGGCAACGTCATTGCTCTGACCGTAGGCGATACCGATGATGCTGTCGTTGTCTGAGCTGATTGCCAGTGCTTTGGCGCCGGGCAGTGAAGGGTACTGATCCGGAGCCGCAGCTTGTCCATAGGCTGCCTGGGCCAGCATCCATAAACTGAGGAGTGTCCAGACATACCGGAACCGAGGCTTCATCCGTGCTGTACGTCCTGAGGGGTCTCACCAGCTGCAATAATTGCCGACTTCACGGCATCGAGCGTCGCATCGAGGGTCGCCTCGTCGGTACCGCGCATTACCAGGGAAGTGCCGTAGCGTTCCTGACGAAAAAACGGATAGCTGCCCAGGTCCACGTCCGGAAACTTTTCCTGGATCTCCGCCAGGGCCTGGGCGATGGTACTTTCTCCGAGGAAAGCGGTAACAGAACGCGACCGAACTACCGGACCACTTTTCAGTTTGCCCTCCAGACTGCCGAGCATGGCCTTCATCACCCCTGGAATACCCGCCATCACGTAGACGTTCTCGATGCGAAAACCGGGTGGACCGCCGGTAGTGTTGTCGACCAGTGACGCACCTTCCGGGACCCGGGCCATGCGCATCCGTGCCGCCATAACGTCCGGGGGGGCTGGCCGCGTTTCCAGCATCCGGGCGATTTCCGGGTGGGTGACCAGTGGCACCGCAAACGCTTTGGCAATGCACTCGGCGGTGATGTCGTCGTGGGTTGGACCGATACCCCCGGTGGTGAACACGTAATCGAAGCCATTTCGCGCTTCGTTGACGCTGTCGACGATAATTTCCTCGACGTCAGGCACAACCCGGGCTTCGCGTACCTGAATGCCCCATTGGCCGAGGGTCAGCGCAATATGCTGCAGATTGGTGTCCTGGGTTCTCCCGGAGAGAATCTCGTTACCGATGATGAGTACACATGCGGTGACGGCGCTGCTGTCCATAGTCGTCTAGCCAGGTGGGTCGGGCGGTCAAGTATAGCGGGCTGGCAATTTTGATGTCATAGCTTGGTTCCGGACGACTTTCTGCATGTCCCTTCAGCGCTGTGATTGCTACCCGACAACGGATTTTTCACCCGTGAATTGTCGAGCCTCGCCGACAGCAGGTTGAGTTCTGAAGAATTCGGAGACGCCAACGCACGTCGTATCCAAGCATCGTACCAATCGAGCAGGCACAGCAAAGATGTGACTCACGTCACGCAGTCACCAATTCCTTACTTGGTTTACAAAAACGTCGACTTCCTCACGGGAATGAATCCGGAGATATCTAGACTCAGACGAATTCTGCAGCTAGGTGGACCGTGCTCAATCTGAGCCTTCCAGCCGCAGTTGGCAACGAATGGGACGACGGACAGGACGACCGATGGTAGGGCAAATATTGGAACAAGATCTGGGGTGGACAATCAGACATCAGCTTAGCCGATTTATAGCGGTGGTGGCTGGCGTTTCTATACTTTCTGCGTGTAGCGGCGGCGGCAGCACCGACTCGATGGATGCTTACAGCAGCAATTTGAGCGTGTCGGGAAGCGTGGGTGACGGACCACTCGTCAACGCGGATATTCAGGTCGTTGACGCGACCGGCAATTTAGTCATCGCAACGACCAGTGATCTGACAGCCGGCTATCAGCTGGTGATTCCGGATCGCACGCCACTGCCGGTGACCGTAACAGCCACGGGCGGGACCGACTTGGTAACAGGTCGAGCTGCGGAATTTCCGCTGAAGGCAATTACTTTTGGGTCGGGCCCAGTCACCTTGAATATGACGCCGTATACCACGCTGGCGGTGGAGCTGGCCAGTTGCCGGAATGAGTTGAATCCTAAAGGACTGAAGAAAGCCTGGACGACAATTGACGAGCAGTTGAACCTGGGGTGGCGGTCCGATCAGGTTGGCGATCCAATGACAGCTGCCATAGACATAGGGAATGTCGCAACAATATTGCTGTCCAGCGAAGCGCTCGGAGAAATGTTCAGGAGAATTCATAAAGCGGTTGCTGGTGCTGGTCTGGACATTGCACCAGAAGACCTAGTGACTTACCTGGCCTGTGACCTTGCGGACGGGCGTCTCGATGGCTCTGGAACAGCTACCGGCCACAGACTCACTGTCCCTGCTGTCGCTGCGAAGCTCAGCGTACAGCTGGAAGTTCTGGCAGGAAATCTCCATGTTGATGATCAGCCCGTGGCCGATGCGCTCGATAGTGCAATGCGCACAATTATGCCAGCCAGCGAAGCCAGCGTGCTGGAAGTAGCGCCGTCTGAAGCGCTGATAAATCAGGTGTCGGAAGGCTTACGCGTATTTCAGGGTGCCTATCCAGACACGGAGTTGCTGATGCTGGAGATTGCGTTACGTGATGCCACTGAAACTACCGCGCGTGGTCTGATTCAACCCAATCTGGATACGGCTGCCCGGATCAACCTGGACAGCCTGGCCGCTCGAGTAGCCTTGGCCGATGATGCGCTGCATGAGGCTGTGTGGCAACGGATTGTGCAGGTGCGCGACGCCCGAGCACCAGTGGTTTCCCTGTCCGCTGACAATACAACCGTCAGTCCCGGCAGCGTTGCGAATCTGAGCTGGGCATCCAGTGATGCTGATCAGTGTGTTGCTTTGGGTAATTGGACCGGTGTTCGGAATACTGAAGGCCTGGAGAGAACTGAACCTGTATCCGCGCGGTCGAGCTATGAACTGGTATGTGTAGGGCTGGGCGGTACTAGAGAAGCTACGGTTGTTGTCGAGATCGAATCGGATAGCGCCAATGAGACTGATAGGGCCCCAACCGTCACGCTGACCGCATCCAGCACACAAGTACCATTTGGCGGAAATATCGAACTGGCATGGTCTACGGTGGATGCAGATAGCTGTTCGGCAACTGGGGGCTGGGCTGGCGCAAGAGGCATAGAAGGTACTCTGCTCATAGGGCCATTGACCATCAACCAAACCTATGGACTGGACTGTCGTGGTCCGGGTGGCACTACGTCAGAATCAATCACAATAAATGTTGAAGTACAAAATTTAGTAGAGGTGCCGGGTACAGATCCAGCGCCAACGCCATCGGAACAGGAATCCGAAGCCGCTCCGACCGTGACTCTGCAGGCATCACCGGCAACCGTTGATGCTGGCGGCGCCAGTGTTCTTTCCTGGTCAAGTACCGGCGCGGACAGTTGTACCGCGTCCGGGGGCTGGAACGGTTCCAGGTCGAATGCGGGATCCGAAGCGATGACCAACCTTACGCAGACTAAAACTTTCAGTTTGAATTGCACCGGTCCTGGTGGCAGTGCAATTGCGATGGTGAGCATTGCTGTAAACGGCAGTCTCGTGTTGAACTGGCAAGCGCCGACACAGAATGTGGACGGGTCAGCGCTGACAGATCTAGGCGGATATCGTCTTTACTATGGGTCGGCGTCGCGAGACTATTCAGACTCTCTGGAAATTACGGATCCTGCTGTTGTCCGTAAGGAACTGATCCTGCCGAGGGGAACCTACTATGTTGCCATGACTTCGCTGGATTTGGATGGCAACGAAAGTGCCTACTCGAACGAAGTCGTAAAGATAGCTCAGTAGTCTGGCTGCCTGAGTGTTCCTGAGGGCACAATCTCGCTGCGCAATCCTCGTTGCAGTTGTGATCCAGTTCACACCTGCAACTGTTCGACTGCCGCCAGTAAAGGCTTCTCGACAGCTAACGACAAGCTGAGGTTCACGGCGCCTGCTAACCGGGTGTTGAAAAGCCGCTTACACAGCATACAAGCCACCTAAAGCCCATACATGCCAGCCACAGAAGTTCGGAGCAGTCCGGGCAGAATGGATCTCGAAAGGCTGAGGAGGCTGCAATGGCGACTCGCAAAGACGAACAAGCAAAAACCTGGTTCCGCTCGGATAGAGTGTTCTGTTCCGACGGCGTCTGGTACTTCCATACCCGTGAAGGCGTTGATGTAGGTCCTTATCGCAACAGGTTCGAAGCCGAAGTGGATGCCGAGATGCTGAAATCAGTGCTGATTGGTGTCTCTGCGGATCTGGCTCAGCGGGTGATTCGCGAGTTCATGCTCGACGATCGGACAACGATGGAAAATCTCAAAGGCGACGCTTTCACAGACTACCTCGTTGAAGAAGGTGTCAATGCGATCCAGGGAGCTGGTGCCTGACTCTTCGCCCGACTCGCTGCGCGCACCTGTGGTTCGCCGATGTCGGTTGGTGACAGCACGTTTTCAAGGATGGGGCTGCATCAGCGGCCTTGGAAATCTGGGGCTCGCTTTTCCTTGAAGGCGCGCCGGCCTTCTTTGTAGTCGGCGGAATCGAAACAGCCATCTACCAGCGCTTCTACTGCCTTCACCTCTGCTTCCCGGCTGCCACGCTCCCAGGCGTTGATGGCTGCTTTGGCCGCTCGGACTGTCAGCGGCGCGTTTCCGGCGATCCGTTCTGCATAGGCTATTGTCTGCGTTTCGATACTGTCCCGGTCGACGATGAAATTGATCAAGCCCAGTTGCTGGGCTTCATCAGCTTCCATGAAACGGGCGGAAAACATGATGTCGCGGGCTCGCGCGGGTCCCACCAGTCTGGCCAGTTTGGCCAGGCCCGGATACTCGTAGCCAAGCCCCAGTTTTGCCGCCGGGATACCGAATCGTGAGTCGGGGGTAGCGAAGCGGATGTCGGCTGACAGCGCCGTCGCCAGGCCACCGCCGATGCAGTAGCCCTCGATCAGCGCAATCAGCGGCTTTTCAAAGTTAGCCAGCCAGTGGTTGGCGCGTCCGGCGACGATGCCGTACTGGTCTTTCTGCTCAGCACTGCCTCGTTTATTGTCAAATTCGGAGATGTCAGCGCCGGAAATGAAGGCTTTGCCGCCGGCACCGCGCATGACGGCAACGCGTACGTCAGGGTCGTCCGCATAACTTTCGAGCACATCGCCAATGCCCTGCCACATCTCCAGTGACAGCGCGTTATGGCGCTCCGGCTGGTTAAATATCAGCCAGCCAATGCCGTCATCGTCAATGCGGCCGATAATTTTCCGGGTATCCAGTTTCAGTTCGCGACTCATCAGCGTCTCTTGTTCGTTCAACTCACAGATCCAGCGGGGACCCTAAACGCTTGGTCGAACTTTGCCAACTGCGATTGATTAGCTGAAACTAGCTCAGTCAACACGAGGGTGCTATGGATTTTCAGATAACAGATGAGCAGCAGCTGATCCGCGACGCGGTACGCAAGGTGTGTGCTGGCTTCCCGGACGAGTACTGGGCACAGAAAGACGAAGCCCACGAGTTTCCGTGGGATTTCTACAACGCGATGGCGGAGTCGGGCTGGATCGGGGTGGCGATTCCGGAAGCCTATGGTGGCAGCGGTCGGGGCATCACTGAAGCCAGCCTGGTGCTGGAAGAAGTGGCCGCCAGCGGTGCAGCGATGAACGGTGCAACAGCGCTGCATCTGTCCATTTTCGGCATGCACCCGGTGGTCAAATACGGCAGTGAAGACATGAAGCAGAAGTATCTGCCGGCGGTAGCCCGGGGAGAACTGCATGTGGCCTTCGGGGTAACTGAACCCAATGCCGGCACGGACACCACAGCAATTGAGACCTTTGCGCGCAGGGATGGTGATCAGTACCTGGTGCGGGGGCGCAAAGTCTGGACAACCAAAGCGCTGGTCTCGGAACGCGTGCTGCTGCTGGTGCGAACCACGGCGAAAGACAAGCTGGAGCGACGTACCGATGGCATGACTCTTTTACTGGCAGAGCTGCAACGGCCTGAGGTGGCAATTTCTGCGATAGACAAGCTGGGCCGTAACGCGGTGGCGACCTGCGAAGTCGTTTACGACGATCTGCCTGTTCAGGTGACTGATAGGGTCGGCGAGGAAGGCAAAGGCTTTAAGTATCTGATTGATGGACTCAACGCTGAACGCATTCTGATTGCCTCTGAAGCGCTGGGGATTGGCCGGGCGGCGCTGCGCAGAGCGGTGGACTATGCGAATGAGCGGGTGGTCTTCAATCGGCCGATTGGTAAGAACCAGGGTGTGGCGTTTCCGCTCGGTGAAGCAAAAATGCGGCTTGATGCGGCCGAGCTGATGATCCGCAAAGCCTCATGGTTACTCGACAGCGGCCAGCCCTGCGGCGCGGAGGCCAACATGGCCAAGTGGCTGGCGGCGGATGCCGCGTTTCAGACCGCTGATCAGGCATTGCAGACTCATGGTGGGTTCGGCTATGCCAAGGAGTATCACGTCGAGCGCTACTGGCGGGAGGCCCGGCTGATGCGCATAGCGCCGATTTCGCAGGAGATGATTCTGAATTATGTGACGGAGCATGTGTTGGGGTTGCCGAGGTCTTACTGAGCAGCCTATTCGGACCTTTGGAATTGGATCTGCTGATGTTTTCTGCTCCCTGCGCAGAGCCTGCCGGGAGCGGGGTGCGTACTCGGGCTCGCTAGGCTCTCGATTGTTGTGCGGTCTGCGCCGCACAAAATCATTGGCACTCGCCGCTGCGTGCGCACCCCGCTCCCGACAGGCTCTGCTGGCGAATTTGCGTAAGACTGTGGTGATCGCCCGGATATAGTGCTTCTCGCTTCGGCAGATGTTGTCAGTCCTGATCCAGGAGGTCTTGCAGCCAGTTCAGCGTCGACGGGGTGGTGGGGTTGCTGGCACGCACGCAGGGTGAGTGCCGAGATGAAAGCGAGGCGTAGACCTCGGTTTCAGCTGTGCCTAGCGATCCCGAGTACGTGCCAGGAACGCCGCCGCAACGACGGAACTCTGAATAGAACCACATAGCCCGCTCCAATCAGGCATCTGGCTCTTTAACGTCGCGCCAGCTTTTTCCTCTTATGCTGCACATAATCCACCAGAATGTACTCGCCGAGGTTTTCCGGTGACGTATAAAACACCCGGCCACCGTTGATGCGGGCGATTTCGTCCATGAAGGCTTTCAGGTAGGGACTCGCATCCAGCATGAAGGTATTGATGGCAATACCGCGTGTGGTGCAGTGTTTGACCGCTTTAAAGGTGGCCCGAATGGTTTCTGCAGTGGGTGGATAGGCGAATTGCGCTTCGCCGTTTTCCAGGTGAGCGGTTGGTTCACCGTCGGAAATCATGATGATCTGTTTGGTACCGCCGGTGTGTTTGGCTAGCAGCTTCTCGGCCAGCAGCAGCGCGTGCTGCATGTTAGTTCCCAGGACATATTCGTCCCATTGCAGGTAGGGCAGATCATGGGCCTTCAGCTCTTTGGCATAAGCCGCAAAACCGATGATGTAGAAATCGTCTTTCGGATACTGGGAAGTAATCAGGTTATGCAGAGCCATGGCGACTTTTTTGGCAGCCTGGAACGAACCCCGCAACGCCATGGACCATGACAGGTCGACCAGCAAAGCGGTTGCTGTAGAGGTGATCTGCTCACTGCGATAGATCTCGAAATCATCCGGGTGTAACTGCACGGGTGTCTGCGGGCCGTTCCTGCCGATAGCGTTGCGGATGGTGCGTGGCAGATGCAGATGAAAGGGATCGCCGTACTCGTAAGGTTTGGTCTGTTCCAGCCGTTCTCCGAATCGGCCTTCTTCCGGCAGCGCGTGGTTGCCGAGGCTCTGGCGTTTCAGGCGTTCATATATTTCGCCGAGCGCTTTCTGGCCGATCATGCGTGATCCACGTGGCGTCAACTCCCAGCCGTCGCTATCGGTCGGACGGATATAGCCGGCGTCTTCCAGAGCTTTCATCAGTTGATCGAGCTTATTGAGGTCTTCGGCCGCATCATCACCCATCAGATCACGCAACAGATCCTGGTCGATACGATCCAGATCGCCGCCGCGTTCTGCGCTCTGCATCTGATCAATCAGCTGATCGAGACTGTCCATCTCGTTCATCAGCTCCATCGCAGCCTGCAGATCCAGGTTCTGGTCGCCAGAGAAGTTGTACTGGCTGCCTCCCGGATTCAGAAAGTCGAGTTCTTTTGCGAGTCTGGCCAGTTCAGAATTCAGATCGGGATCGCTGAAACGGTCTCCCATCATATCGCTGAGCTGCTGGCGCTGTTCCGGGGACAATGAATTCATCAGTGATTGAGCTGCGGCCATCTGTTGGCGCATCTGCTCAAGCAGGTCGTCCAGAGATTGCGGCGGATTGTCGCCAAACATATCGCCAAACTTCGCCATGAATTCTTCGAAACCCGGATCTTCACCGGCGATTTTCTTTACCAGCATGTCGTTTAAAGCCTGCAACATGTCTTTCATGCGATCGATGTCGCCATCGGACAGGTTGTTGACCATGTCTTCAACATTTTTGAAGAAGGTGCTGGCCATTGCTTTACGCAGCTCGTTTAAGAGTTCGAGAAATTTACGCTGAGCGTCCGGGTTCAGAAACTCGTACTTTTCGAGTTCTTTGATCTGCCCGGCAATGTCTTGTGGAAGATCGTTGAGAATATCCTGGTTTCGCGCAGCGATATTCTTCAGCACATCATCGGAAAAGTTATCCGGGTCGTCTGAACGATTCAACCACTCGTCGATGCGCTTACGCTCCATCGCGATGATCTCGTCGAGCCTTTCGCGAAACGCATCAAAAACGCTGGAGAGATTGAACTGTTCGAGGCGTGCCCGCTTCTGATCGCGGAGCTTTTTCAGCATATCCCGCAGGCCCTGCATATAGCCGCCTTTGGGAATCTGCATTCCTCGGGACATCAGGTTGCGCATTGCCCAGCGCATGTCGCCGTATTCCATCAGGTCGTCGGCGAGCGCTTCTAAGATCTTGTCTGGATCCAGACCCAGTTCCTGGGTGCCGTCCCAGGCGCTGAATTTGTAGCCTTTGATGGGCTTTCTCATGCTCTAACCTGCAAAAGTGCTGGTGCCATCGTGGTCAAACTTGTTGAGCAGCTTGTGCAGGTGCAGACCCTCGAGAATGAACTCGACAGTGGCCGCGCGTAGTGCCGGGCTGACGGCATTCCGATCGGGGAAGACGTCCGCCAGCGCAGGAATGTTTTCGCAGATGCGGCCGTAGTCGTCTGCCGGTGCGGCTTCACCAGTGTCCACGGTCAGGCCGTCATTGAATGCCATGGCGATGGATTCCAGATTGTTCACGTCGTAGTGACGATCGAATACGGTTTTTACTGCACCGTTGACAATCCGCTGGGTGATCTTGTCTTCCTGACCGTCTTCCATTGCTTCGAATTCCACCTTGCCCTGGAATGAAGGAACGAGAAAAGGCAGGTCGGAGATGCGGGGCACAATTTCCGATTCGTTAATTCGCAGAGCACGCCGGAAAGCGTTCGCCGCCAGAGCTTCATAATTAGCAATCGACGTGCGCACCGAAACGCCGGAGCGCTGATTGATATCAGGAGACAGTCGCGCCTGATGAGTGATTTCAGCAACGATCTCCTTCATGAAATCCGGGACCGTCAGGTGATAATCACCGAGGTCGACTATGGCCGCTTCCTGTTCCATGATCTCGATTTCCTGCGCCACGTCAGCCGGGTAGTGGGTGCGGATCTGAGCTCCGTAGCGATCTTTCAGCGGCGTGATGATGCGGCCGCGGTTGGTATAGTCTTCCGGGTTGGCGGTGGCGACGATGAAGACGTCCAAAGCCATGCGGATCTTGTGGCCGCGGATCTGCACGTCGCGCTCTTCGAGCAGGTTGAGCAATCCGACCTGAATTCGCTCGGCCAGATCGGGCAGTTCGTTGATCGCAAATATGCCTCGGTTCACTCGCGGTACCAGGCCATAGTGCAGGGTGAGCTCGTCGGACAGGTAGCGACCTTCTGCAACCTTGATAGGGTCGATTTCGCCTATAAGGTCAGCAATGGTGATGTCCGGCGTAGCCAGCTTTTCAGCGTAGCGCTCGTCCCGGTGCAGCCAGCGGATTGGTGCTTTGTCGCCGAGTTCGGCTATCAGTTTCAGGCCTTCAGCGGACACCGGATGGTAGGGATCTTCGGGTATTTCTGTGCCGTCGAGAATGGGAGTCCATTCGTCCAGCAGCTGGGTCAGACTGCGCACAATTCTGGATTTAGCCTGTCCCCGTTCCCCCAGCAGAATAATGTCCTGCATTCCCAGCAGTGCGTTGGTCAATTGGGGGATGACGGTATCGTCATAGCCCATTACCCCCGGGAATAGCGGCTGGCGATCTTTCAGGCGGGCAATAAGGTTGCGTCGCAGCTCCGCTTTGACGGGTAAAACCTGATATCCGGAAGCTTTCAGCTCACCAAATGTCGTTGCCAGATCCGCAGAGTTCATAGTACGCAAGCCTCAGGTTCAGTGAACTCCAGTCTCGCAGGCGGCTGTGCTTTAGGCAATGGCGGCCAGTCGGTCAGCGGCTGATCAGCCGGCATCGTCCGGCAACGCACCGATCAGGCGGTGCGGGATCCTGGTCGACCCAGCATGCGGTCGGAAATGATTCGCAGCTGGATTTCGCTGGTGCCTTCGAAGATTTTTGTCAGCCTGGCGTCCCGCCAGTGTCGTTCTACCGCGTGCAGCTTGGTGTAGCCAGCGCCACCGAGGATCTGCAGCGCATCGGAGGTCACCCGCTCAGCCATTTCACTGGCCTGCCACTTCACCATCGAGGCCTCTTTGTCGGCACGCTCGCCGCCATCCATCAGCGTGGCGACGTGGTACATCAGCTGGCGCGAGGCTTCCACTTCGCTGGCCATCCGGGCCAGTTTGAAGCGGGTTTCCTGGAAATCGGCGATGGGTACGCCGAATTGAACCCGTTCGTGGGAGTAGGCTATGGCGTCTTCCAGCGCACCCCGAGCCAGACCTATAGAACGGGCCGCGGTATGTACCCGGGCAGCATTCAGCCAGTTCACGGCGTTTTTGAAGCCGTCGCTGCCACTGGACTCACCGCCGGTAATCACGTTGTCTTTCGGGATGCGGGTGCCGTCAAATGCCAACTCCCAGGTCTTCCAGCCGAAATAGCCGATTTTGGGAATTGCTGAGCCGTTGCAGTTTTCCGGCAGTTCGCCTCGGGGTTTTTCGATGATGAAGCTGCGGGTGCCGGTAAAGCCTGCGGCTTCGGCCTGTGCGCCATCGGTTCTCGCCAGCAGCTGGATGTAGTCGGCACCATCGGCAAACGTACACCAGTACTTATTCCCCGCAATCACCCACTCATCACCGTCCAGGGTCGCACGGCAGCTGACGGCTTTAAGGTCAGAGCCGACGTCGGGTTCGGACAAAGCCACCGCTGAGAGATATTCACCCTGCGCAGCTTTGCGAGTGAGTTCCTGACGCTTTTCCAGTGGCCAGCCGCCAACGCTCATCAGCGACCCGGCGCGCGCAATAATGCTGGCGACGCTCATCCAGCCACGGGCCAGTTCTTCTGCAACCAATGCGTATTCGAATACGCCGAGGCCCATCCCGCCGTGCTCTTCGGGCATGCGGATACCAAAGTAGCCGAGTTCGCCCATCTTGTTTCGCAGTTCCAGGGGTATATCGCCCTGAATGGGGTCGAGTTCATTGGCCACCGGAAGGACTTCGCGCAGGGTAAAGTCCCTGGCCACTTCCTGAATCATGCGGCGTTCGTCAGTAAGGTAGTGTTCGGTCACTTCAGCTTCCTATCAGATCGGCTCGGTGGATGAGGTTTTCGACAATACGAATGCTTGCGGCATCCACCATCACCCCATCCACGTTGATTGCGCCCAGGCCTTCGGCCAGCGCTGCTTCGTATGCGGCTTTCTGGCGGCGGGCACTGTCCACAGCCTGCGGGTCAGGTGAGAACACCTGTTGGGCGATTTCAACCTGGCTCGGGTGGATGGCCCACTTGCCAACCATGCCGAGAATCAGCGAACGCTCAGCTTCTTTGGTGAAAGCCTCGGCATTCCGGAAGTTGGCGTAGGGGCCGTCGACTGGATCCAAGCCGTTGGCGCGAGCGGCGATGGTCATCTTGTAGCGGGGATAGTGCCAGATGTCAGGTGGGTAGCCACCCGTGCTGCCGACTTCGGCCAGCTGCATCTGCTGACTGGCGGAATAGTCGCCCATGCCGAAGACCAGACATTCCAGGCGATCAGAACAGGCGGCGATCTCTTCCACGTGCATCATGCCTTCGACTTCTTCGATCAGGCACTCGATGCCGATGCGTCGCTTGAGCTTCAGCTTCTGTTCCAACTGATCCAGTAACAGATGCACAAACATGACATCTGCGGCGGACTTGGCTTTGGTGAGCATGATGGTATCGAGGTTGGCGCCTGCACCGGTGACCACTTCGATAATGTCATCGTGGCACCATTCGGTTTCCACGTCGTTGATGCGCACACAGCGCGTCCGGGGTGTCCAGGTGAGAGAATTCAGTGCCTCGACGATCATGCCTCGGGCGCCGGGTTTGGCGGAAGGAGCAACTGCGTCTTCCAGGTCCAGAAATACGTGATCCAGCTCCAGGGCAGCTGCTTTGGTCATCATTTTTTCCGAGGATCCGGGCACGGATAGCTGGCAGCGTCGGGGACGCCGTGGTTGTAGATTAGCCATCGAAACTCCTGCGTTTGAGTAATACGGTGCGCTCGCCTTCGAACACCAGCTTATCGTCCTGATTCAGGCCAACGTGTTTGAACAGCACGATTCCAGCGTGTTCCACTTCAGATTCGCGGGTCTCCAGCACTTCGCTGTAGGCGTACAGCGTGTCACCGTGAAATACCGGTGACTTCAGTCGGATCTTGTCCAGCTTCAGCTCAGCCAGCGCGTTTTCGCCGGTGTCCTGCATTGCCAGCCCGATGATCATCGAGATCGTCACTCCGCCGAACTGCACCCGGCTGGTCCAGCCGGCCCGACCGGTCGCGTTTTTGCGCATGATGTCTTCATTGAAATGGGCTTCAGCAGTATTCAGCACCTGCAGGGTAATCCCGACATTGTCCTGTTCACACATGGTTTTGCCGCGGGCATGGCGGATTAACTGGCCCGGTGTGAAATCTTCGAAGTAGTTATTGCTGCCGGTCAGCGCCATGCTCATTGATCCTCCGGTCGGGATTTCCGGACCAGATTAGTGCGCTTGAAGTCGATGACCCTGGTGCCGTGTTGATTGAAGCCTTCTGTGTGCCAGGTGACGATGCCGAATCCGGGTTGACCTTTGGAATCCCGCGCCGACTGCACCGTGCTGCGTGCAGTCAGGGTATCGCCGACATAGACCGGCACGAGAAAATCACATTCATCCACACCCAGAAATGGACCGCCGCCTTCGCTGAGATCTTCGACGGTAATGCCGAACACTGTGTTGAACACGAGCATTGGATTCACCAGGGTGGTTGGATGACCGAGTGACCGGGCATAGGGCTGATTGAAGTACAGCGGACAGAAAGACAGTGTCGAGGTGGTGAAAGTCGCGTTGTCACCGTCGGTAATGGTGCGTCCCCAGTGATGATCGAATACCCGTCCCGGGGTCATGTCTTCGAAGCGGTTGCCCTTCGGCCATAGTGTGGCGCGGGCTTTGAGGTCGGCTACGTCTGTCATTGTGAGGGTGTCCGGTTGGGGTTGGCGAGTAGAGCAATGAGTGGCGCAACGCTATCGGCGTCCTCCAGAGTCCGGCAGAAGTCCACGACACTTGCGGCGTTGGCGCTGCCAATGACCGGACTGGCAAGCGTCAGGAATTTGCTGGACAGCTTGTGCCATTGTGCGTCGAGATCCCGTGAAGGGATGGCAACGTTGCAGGCCGCTTCGAAACGTTCACCAGATCGAGTATTGATTGTGACAATGGTGTCCGGATTGTAGCCATCATGGGCGCGCACCTGCACTTTATCGCGGTACTCGATAAGCTGCGGATCGCGCGTTAGTTCATCGTCATAGACGGCGATGCTGGAAGTGTCCACGCCGGTCAGCGCCATCGCGGTGGTCAGCCGCAGGCTGAATTTGGCCTGGAGACCCGTGTCGGGCTCAGCAATGTTGCAGACTCGAAGATGACCCTTGTCGACCTCGACGACAATGCTGTCGATGTCGTTTGGATCGAAGCGGTTGCTATGGACCAGACTGCCGGTGGCCTCAATCGCTGAATGAGTCAGATAACAGGCAGCGTGATATTTGAAACAGATGTCCTGGGTATAGGCGGGGACGGCCAGCGCTTCGTGAAAGCGTTCGATTGACGCCCCCTGTGCCTGAGTGGCCATGAAACCCTGTGGGTTTTCCAGGATGTCTCCAGAACTGCTGAACCCGCGTCTCGCCAGTGATGCAGCCTGCAGCCCCGTGCTTGCAGCGTGACCTGCATGCAGGGGTTTACACATTGTCCCGAACTGGCCTTTCAGGCCTGCAGCCTGGGTGCCGGCGATGCCCAGAGCGGCGGTAGTGGCATGCGTGTCCAGACCATACAGTCGGGCCGCAGCGGCGGCTGCACCGAAGGTCCCCAGTGTGCCGGTGTTGTGCCAGCCGCTGGCGTAGTGGCTCGGACCGGCATAACGGCCGAGAAGACATTCCACATCGATGCCGGTGCAGAACGCATTGATGAGGTCTTTGCCGCTGCTGTGCAGATGTTCGCCGAGCGCGAGCACAGCCGGTGCCACGGGGACGGTGGGATGGCCGGACATGGCATTGTGTACATCGTCGTAGTCATGAGCATGACCAGCCGCACCGTTGAGCAGGGCTGCCTGAACCAGCGTTCCCCGCTGGTGCATGCCGAACAGCTGCGCCTGCTGGTTGCCGCCCTGCTCGCTGATTTCTTCGCGCAGAATGCGGCTCAAAGGCTCATTGATGCCAGCCAGAGTCACGCCGAGAAAGTCCAGGATGGCTTGTTTGGCCACTGCTGTGGTGTCATCTGGCAGTCGTGAATAATCGCTGCTCGCAACACGCTGAGCCAGCATCTTGGTGGTGTCCATATCTCCCCCCGGAGGCGGGACGGTCGTTGATGGCCCCGCTCGACAGCAACGCTAGCCAGATCTGCGAGAATTTGCAAAGGCTCAGCGCATACTTCCCGGTCGACCTCTTCCTGATTACCTGACGCGCAATAGAGCAGGCAGGGTCTCGGTGTCCGGGCCGCGTGTTGTAAGTGCTGATGGTGCTCGTTAGGGTAGCCGCTTTAGCAAAGGATGCGTTATGGAAGTCGACTTCTATCAGATCCTTAAAGACAACCCGCTGATGCTGATTTTCACGGTGCTCGGCTTCGGAATTCTGGTCGGTCGAATCAGCATTGCCGGTATGTTGCTGGGATCGACAATTGGCGTCCTGCTGGTGGGTTTGTTTTTTGGTCATTTCGGCCTGACGATTAATGAAATGGTCGGGACCTTCGGATTTGCGCTGTTTATCTTCTCCGTAGGCCTGCAGGCAGGGCCCAGTTTCTTCAGTGCCTTTGCTGCGGATGGCGTTCGCTACGTGGGATTGTCGTTTCTGGTCGCGATCGTTGGAGTGCTTCTGACTCTGCTGTTTGGCTTCCTGTTTGATCTGCCCGCGGGTCTGGATGCCGGCATGATGGCCGGTGCGTTAACCAGCACACCATCGCTTGCAGGCGCGCAGGATGCATTCCTCAGCGGACTGGCGAACACCGAGGATCTGAGCATCGAGCAGGCCCATCAGAACGTCAGCATCGGCTATGCGATTACCTATCTCGGCGGCACCGCAGGGGTCATTGCCTTTGTCAGCCAGCTACCCAAAATACTGAAGATTGATCTCGCCGCGCAAGCAAGGGCTCTGGAAGATCAGCGAGGCATGGGCAACCGACGCCGCTTCGTATCACGAGACTCTCTGCCGATCATCCGAGCCTATGAGGTTAATCCGAAAGAACAGGACAGGACCATGGCTCAGGCTCGCCAGGAACTTGGTCTGGCGGCTGTGCCTCTGCGTATCAAGCGCGGTGGCGACTTTATTGACGCGAGTGCGGAAACGGTGCTGCATAAAGGCGACATCGTGTCCATTTTTGCCGGTCTGGATGTGCATCATCTGATGCAGGAGCAACTGGGTAAAGAGGTTCTGGACCCAGTGCTGCTGGACTACGATGTGGTCTCCCGTCAGATCGTAGTGTCTACGGATGCCGCTATCGGCAAACCGCTGCGGGAGCAGGATCTGATCGGTCGACACGGTTGTTTTGCCAGCGGGGTAACCCGCTCGGGTATCGAACTGCCGTTCAGTGAGAACATAGTGCTCAATCGCGGTGATCGACTCCAGGTGACGGGTGAGCGATCCAGGCTCGACTCGGCGGCAGCAGCAATTGGTTACATAGAAGAGGAAGTTGAAGAAACAGACCTGGTGACTTTTTCTTTTGGGATCGCGGCAGGGGTTGCCATTGGCCTGATCCTGTTCAAGATCGGCAATGTTTCGGTTGGTCTGGGAATGGCCGGGGGTCTGTTGCTGACGGGTCTGCTGATTGGATTTGCTGGTTCGGTGAATCCGACTTTTGGCAGAGTCCCGCAACCCGCGAAATATCTTCTGATGGAACTTGGTCTGATGTTGTTCATGGCCAGAGTGGGACTGAATGCCGGTGGTGGCATTGTCGAAACGCTGTCTTCGGTAGGTCCACTACTGATCCTTTCCGGCCTGGCAATCACGCTGGTGCCAGCCTGTCTTGCCTACCTGGTGGGCACCCGCATGATGAAGCTGAACCCGGCGCTGCTGCTGGGATCGGTCACCGGCGCGATGACCAGCACGCCGGCTCTGACCGTATTGAATCAGGCTGCGCGCAGTCCCGTACCTGCTCTCGGGTATGCCGGAACCTACACGATAGCGAATGTGCTGCTGACTTTTGCCGGTACGTTTATTGCCATGATTTAGGCGACTAGAAGTTACAGGCGAGATAGCTTGTGGGACGAAGAAGATGAGCGAACGCGACTACTGTTCACTGCGCAACCCTGATGAAACACTGGCCGGAACCGCGCCACATGCGGATGTCTGGTTATTGCTGGAATACCGCCCGGCGTGGAAGGCGCGTGCCCATCAGGACAATGAACTGAGTTGTGAAGTCCGCGGCTGGCTGGATTATGCGATCAGTCTGCTCAGCGACGCCGGATTTCGGCCTAAACTGCAGTTCATCCGGCAACCGGAAATTGAACAGGTCGATACCAGGTTGTTCATTGGCGTCGCCGATCGGCTACTGTCGTTCAGCGGCACAGGTTACGACTTTCTGTCGGAATTGGATCTGCTGCGGGTTGTCAGGCGGCCGGAACTTTATCCTGCGCTGGTCGAACCCCGATATTTTGTCTGCACCAACGGTCAGCGCGATGTCTGCTGCGCCCGATTCGGCCTGCGCAGTTATGCCGCACTGCGTGAGCAGGTTGGCGATCGGGTCTGGCAGATCACTCATTTGGGTGGACATCGTTTCGCCCCGAATCTGCTGGTGTTTCCACAAGCCGCGATGTATGGCCGTGTCAGCGAAGACGATGTACCAGAATTCGTGGGGATAATTGAAGCCGGCGACTGGGACTTTGCGCGACTGCGCGGCCGCTGCCGGTATCCGGGCCACGTTCAGGCGGCAGAAGTCACCGCTGCCCGCTCCGATCTCAAACTACTGCACGTTGCTGGTGACGAGCAGACTGCACAGATCACGTTGAACACAGGCGACGACACCGTGAAGATTCAAGTCCAACGAAGCAGTCGAGCGATAGCAACCGTGAAAAGCTGTGGCGCTGAGACGGAAGCCGTTTTCCCGTACAACTGCCAGCTTCTTTAAAGGCAGCATCGAGTCGGCTCAGCTGCGACTGAATTCCCGGCACTCAAGGCTTTCTGTGAGTGAGGGATCAAAACGCCTTATTCCCTGAGGCAGATCTTCGGAGACAAATTTTCTCAACTGCGCGGTCAGCCATTCGGAGTCCCCCCGAGGTGCAAACGCTTCCGCGAGAGTCAGCTCATAGCTGTTGTTTTTCTTATTCAGCAGTTCTCGGAACAGAGTCATGTCACGCAGTTCGGTGTGGATGTAGTAGAAGAAGTAGTAGAGGGCTGAGTTGTGTCCCTTGATGTGCATCGGCACCACCGGGCAGCAGTACTTCAGCGCCAGATTCATCGCCGTAGTCTGCCACTCCCGCTCCACCAGCCCGCGCGGTGTCGGTTTTGCCAGCCGGCCAGAAGGGAAGATCACCACCAGCCGCTCGCTGCGGAATGCTTCAACCATGTGCCGCACGGTTTCTTTACGTCGCCCGTGACTGCGTCGGCTGTCGACCCATTCAACCGGGACAATCATGTCGGACAAACCCCTGGCGACTCTCAGCGCATCGCGATTGGCGAAGAATGTTATGTCGCTGCGAACGCCCCGCAGTGCGTCAAACACTGCAATGCCATCGGCAATGCCGGCTGGGTGATTCGGCATGATGATGGCGGCACCCTCGCGCGGAACGTATTCGAGACCCGTGGTGCGGACGTCCATGGAAAGGGTTTGGCTGAGGTACTCGAAGACCTCCAGTGCGGACATGTTACGGATGGTGTCTGCCATGTCGACGGCGCGATCGTAGCCGAGCAACGGATAGATGAAGGTTCTTACTGCCCGCCATAGAGTCGGGTTGCGCATCAGCGATGCGGCGCGCTCTTCGATCAGTGTGTCGACTATATGGCGCATCTTGTTATGAATCTGCTGGCTGCGGAGTTGAAGGCTTCAGGTGCCTCCATGTTCATGCCATGCCCCGCGTCCAGTTCGGCGATGGTCAGCTGCGGCATATTGTCTTGCGCGAATTTCCGGTAAGGGTGAAAACGCTTTTCTTTGGCACCAAACAGTAGACAAGCGGGTCGAGTGTTTTCTTTAATCCGGTCGCGGACGCTGGCATTGAGATTGGTGGTCTCCAGGGTCTTGAGGATGCCTGCAGGCTGGTGCCGCGCGGCATCGTCGAGCAGGGCACCGTGTATCTGTTTGGGGAGTCGCCAGGCGTGCTTGGGATGTACGGGTATGCGTTCCAGCGCGCTGCGGCCCTGCTGGTCAATCCTGTCTGCGGTGTCCGGCAGACTTGCCCGCCAGGTATCCAGCAGTTCCGGGTCGGCGAAAGCGGAAGTGGAATTGGTGAACAGGTGACCCATTGTCCGCTCGGGGTAGTCAAGCGCATAGCGAATGGTCAAACCGGCCCCCAATGAATAACCCAGGACCAACCACTGCTGCGCGCCCAGTATGTCCCGAATCTGTTCAAAACAGCGAACATAGTAATCGGGATGATAACAGCCATCCGTGAGCGGAGTCGGCGATCCGGCATGTCCGAACAGGTCGACTGTTACCGGCTGACAGACGCGTCCCAGTGCGCTCAGATTCAACTGCCATTGGGCACTGCTCGACAGGAAGCCATGAACAAGCAGCAGATAGGGACCAGTGCCTTGGTGAAGTTGCCAATTCGGTAGTGTGTCAGGCATGTACTGAGAGTTATCCCGGTTCAATCATCCAGAGTGCGTTTGAAATAGGCTTTCAGGCGCTGCCAGGCATCCAGCGCCGGACCGGTGTTGGTTTCCGGGTCGCGATCTACGTGCAGCCAGAATCCGTGCTGGACGTCATCGTAAATGTGCAAATCGTTTTCGATCCCGGCGCCTCTGAGAGCGGCTACAAAGGCATTGACGTCAGCGACTGGAATCCCCTGGTCGGTGGCAGCAAAGGTGCCATAAATTTCGTGATGGATGTGCTGCATCTGCTGCGGATCGTTGAGCAGGCGGCCATAGAAAATCGCTGTGGCGTCGTGGCTATCACTGCCGAGCGCAAATGACAGCGCAACGCCGCCGCCGTAGCACCAGCCGACTGTGCCAACTTTGCCGGTTGTTCCAGGAAGTGCCTGAAGAAATGACACAGCAGCATCCAGGTTGCTGATGATCTGGTCCGGGTTGGCGAGGGTTTCGCGGACCAGCGCCATGTTTTCATCGCGATTGCTGCCGGTGCGGCCGCTGTAGAGATCTGCGGCCAGAGCCACGTAACCTTCCGCTGCCAGAGCGTCTGCAGTCTCCTTAACTCTCGGTACCAGACCATTCCACTCGTGAATCAGAATAATGGCGCCATGCGGACCGGGACTGTCAGGTAGTGCCAGATAACCACGCGCGGCGGGATTGTCGCTGTAGTAGCCGACCTCTTCACCCTGCAGGGGGCCGGCGTTGCCCAGCACAGCCGGGGGTAAGTCGGCTTGGGCAGTGGGTTGATAGGGAACTGCAGCCTGTGCTGGATTCAGGCTGAAGATCAGGGCCAGCAGAACTAAAGATCTGATCATGTGAAGACTCCGTGGGTGGCAGGGGCTACCGTAATCGAGTGCTTCGGGTATGGCCAGAATTGCCTGCCCGGCCGGGTTATGATCCGCGCTTTTAACCTGGAGCAAAACGTGTCCGCGCTACTCATCGTCACCACTGGTGGAACTATTGACAAGGTCTATTTTGACGCCAAGAGCGACTATGAGGTCGGTGAATCGGTGGTCAGCGAGCTGCTGCTGAAGGCCCGTGTCCGCTGTCCGTTCCAGGTGGTCAGCCCGCTGCGCAAAGACAGCCTGGAGCTGACTGACGCAGACCGAGCGCTGATCTGTCAGACGATTGGCGGCCGACCTGAGCGCCAGATTGTGGTGACCCATGGAACCGACACCATGACGGACACCGCCGCCGTGCTCAGTGAGCTGACTGACCGGGTCATCGTCATGACCGGCGCGCTGGCTCCTGCGCGGTTTGCGGAAACAGATGCACTGTTCAACGTCGGGATGGCTTTTGCGGCGGCTCAAACGCTGGAGTCCGGGGTTTATATCGCGATGAACGGAGAGATCTTCGACTGGCGGGAAGTGCGCAAGGACCGGACGCAAAACGCCTTTGTGCGGTGTTAGACTCGCGCTACGGGAGGACTAAGACCATGAGCTACGACCTGATCGTCAAGAACGGCACTGTCATAGACGGTTCCGGCGGCGCGCCCTATCCCGCTGATATAGCGGTGAGCGAGGGGAAAATTGCTGCTATCGGCCGGATCAGAGAGAGCGCCAGGCGGACCATAGATGCCCAGGGCCAGGTGGTCTCGCCCGGTTTTGTCGACGGTCATACCCACATGGATGCACAGATCTTCTGGGATCCGATTGGGTCCTGCTCGTGTTACCACGGGGTCACGACAGCGGTGATGGGCAATTGCGGTTTTACGCTTGCGCCCTGCAGTGAAGATCAGGCCGATCTGGTGTTCCGTAACCTGGAGCGGGCCGAAGATCTTTCCCGCGAAGCCATGCTGGCCGGTATCCGCTGGAGCTGGGAGTCATTCCCGGAGTTCCTGGATACGGTGGATGCGCTGCCGAAAGGTATCAACTACGCAGGTTATATCGGTCATTCGGCGCTGCGCACTCATGTGATGGGTGAGCGGGCTTTTGAAGAGACTGCGACCGAAGACGATCTGGCGGATATGTGCAGGCAGGTGCAACAGGCGGTTGGGGCGGGTGCCATTGGCTTTTCCACCTCACGCACGCTCAATCACATCACCGCGGACGAAAGACCGGTAGCCAGTCGTATTGCCGACTGGCAGGAAGTGCGAACGATCGTCAATGCGATGGGTGAGACCGGCAAAGGAATTTTCGAGATTGCCGGTGAGGCACCCGGCCGGGATCCCGAGCGCATCCGCGAGTATCACCAGCGCCTGCTGGATCTGGCGGTGGAATCCGGAGTGCCGCAGACCTGGGGAATGTTCAGTGTGCGCGCTGCACCAGAGCTGTGGCGACCCTATTTCGATCTGCTGGACGAGGCGGCGGCTGCCGGGGGGCGGATCTATGCTCAGACTCACACCCGGGCACTGAACGTGCTGCTGTCATTCAAAGCCCATACGCCATTCGATAAATGGGAGTTCTGGGAGGAAATCCGGGCGTTGCCGCTCGAAGCCCAGAAGGTCCAGCTGGCAGATCCGCAGGTCAAAGCCCGCCTGGTCGAAGTCGCCAGCCGGGAGTACACCGGACCGCGGATTGTTGGCGCAGAAGCGCGTCCGCCCCAGTGGGAGTGGGTGTATCCGATGGCTGAAGTACGCTACGACCAACCCAGCATGGCGCAGCTTGCTGCGGAACGCGGCGTGCACCCGGTGGAACTGATGATTGATCTGTCGCTGGAGCACGACTTCGACATTTTCTTCCGCCAGCCCATCGCCAATGAAGATCAGAGCCACGTCCTGGAGATGCTGAAACACCCTAGATCGCTGGCGACTTTCTCTGATTCGGGCGCCCACGTCGCGCAGATCATGGATAGCTCACTGCAGACCCACCTGCTCAGCCACTGGGTTCGCGAGCAGCAGGCGCTCAGTCTGGAAGCAGCGATCAAAATGATTACCTATGACACCGCGACGTTCTGGGGCTTTCACGATCGCGGTCTGGTGCGCGAAGGGATGGCCGCTGACCTGGTGGTGTTTGATCCGGACACCGTGCAGCCGCGCATGCCTGAGGTGGTTCATGACCTGCCTGCGGGTGCCAAGCGTCTGAAACAGACGGCAGACGGCATCAGTCACACGGTGGTTGCTGGCGAAGTGCTGCTCGAAAACAATGAGCACACCGGCGCAACCCCCGGTCGGCTGCTGCGGGTCTGATCGGAATCGAATAGCACTATGGCCCTGTTTCTCAGTGTGGCCGCGCTGCTGGCGGGGCCGTTCGTCTATGCCCTCGGCCAGCGGCAACTGGCCGCGCGCCAGTTTCTCGATGGTTTCGTGTTCATCACGATTGCCGGCATTGTCTGTGTGCACATTGTGCCGTCCGCGCTATCTGCGGGCGGCTCCGCCGCGCTGCTGTTCCTGCTGCTGGGTTTAGGTTTCCCAGTTGCGTTGGAGCGGATATTCAGTCGGGCTGTCCACCAGGCGCACAGCTTTATTCTATTTGTCGCAGCGCTTGGGCTGGTGGTGCATGCGCTGATCGATGGCATCGCGCTGATGCCCGTTCAGCAGGAAGCGGCGCAGGGGGTTATGGCTGCACTGTGGTCCAATCAGCTGGCGCTGGGCGTGATCCTGCATCGTCTGCCGGTAGGGATGGCGATCTGGTGGTCGCTGCGGCCTCAGTTCGGCCTTAATGTTGCGGTGGCGGTTTTCGCGGTGATCATTGTCGCCAGCGCGATCAGCTACAGCTTTGCTGGTCCGATTCTGGAAGTTACGGAAACCCGCAGCCTGGCGTATTTCCAATCGTTTGTGGCCGGTTCACTGGTACACATCGTTGCCTTCGGGGTCAGCCACAGCCACGACAGCCATGTCGAAGGCGAACCGGTTTCGGGAGATAAACCCGAGGTGGATGCCTGGGGTTATCGGCTGGGCATTCTGGTTGGAATGTTCCTGGTGTTCACACTGCCGCATCTGCACGCGGATTAGTGGGCAAGGTGAACTATCTGCATAGTCCGCTCAGCTTGCTGAGTTCCGGTTTACGATCCCGGCCGTGGAGTTAACCGAATGATGACGAACGCGATGTCCGACTCGCCATTCTGAACACTGCGCCAGAAATCGTACTTTGCAGCCAGTGCGGATAATCCCAGGGCGGATTCAGCAGGGTTGGTGGCCGGTCCTGCGGTCATCTCGTAGAGTCTGCCACCCACTTTCAAACGGATCTGCGGGTTGTCAGCAATCACGCTGTTCCAGTATTTGCTGCCTGGGAAATCGGCCGGCTGCTCGTAGATCGAGGGCACAAACACCTTGCCTTCTATTTCAGCGATGACCGTGGTCACGGAAAATGGCACCCCATACCAGGGGCGGGTTTCGATGAAGACTTCCATCTGGTCGTTAACAAATGACCAGTCGGTGATGGGCGCGGTCTCCACTGCACCTGACAGCCAAGTTCCCGGGCGCCGGTCTTTCGGCTCACACCCTGCCAGCAACCCTATTACGGTTGTGACGATGAGCAGCGCTCTGAGCGTTGACAGATGGGGTGTTGAATCCAGACCCATGAATGCCTCGAGGATTTTTGGCGCAAACGGCAAATCTTACTCGACCTGAAGGCGAGAATGCAGGCATCATAGCCCCGCTACGCGCCCGTAGCTCAACTGGATAGAGCACCAGGCTTCGAACCTGGGGGTTCGGGGTTCGAGTCCCTGCGGGCGCGCCAGTCTTTCGCTTCGCTCAATTACCGAGTTTTCGGCCTTCGACCGAAAACGTCGTTCTGACCTTCCAGCAGTGTTTCAGTTTCGAGCGACGTCGAGTTCGAGGTTTGTGCTCCAGACCTGCCAGTCTTTCGCTTCGCTCAATTACCGAGTTTTCGGCTTTGCCGCAAACGTTGGCTAGGCTATTCCTTTAGTGCAGCTTCGCCGGCCTTGCGAATGGCCTGGTTGATGACTGCGGCATTGTCCGAATCCGGACCCAGCGTGACCTTGAGATCTTTTACCAACCCATCGGCAACGTCATAGACCCAACCGTGTATGTGCAGATCCTGACCGCGTGACCAGGCGTCACGAACGGTTGTTGTGGTCGAAACATTGCTGACCTGCTGGATAACACCGAGTTCGGATTGCAGCTGGCGACGGCGCTTGTCATCCTTCACCGCGTCCAGCATCGGCCGATGGCTCTCAAAAAGATCCACCAGATTACGCAGCCAGTGATCGACCAGTCCGTGGCGTTCGTTTTCAGCCGCTGCGGCGATGCCCGAGCAGTGGTAGTGGCCGCAGATGAGAATGTGTTTTACCACCAGAACATCTACCGCAAACTGAATAACCGACTGGCAGTTCAGATCACTGTGGATCACCTGATTGGCGACGTTGCGATGCACAAAAATCTCGCCAGGGGGGACGTCGACAATCTGAGTCGCAGGAACTCGGCTGTCGGAGCAGCCAATCCACAGACAATCCGGCGCCTGCTGCTCTGCAAGCCGGTGAAAGAAGTCGGGGTCCCGCTCCACGACGTCTCGAGCCCAAAGGCGGTTGTTGGCTAACATTTCAGCAGGATCTGGCATTGTCGACTCATCAGATAAGTGGCGAGAGTTTACCGCAAGCGGGGCATTCGAGAGATCATCAATTCATCATAATTGGATCATGCTTTTTAGATGACCGGCTTTCAGTCTGACGATTACCTGACAGATGGCTTGAACACAGTCGTCAGTTCCGCCGTCAGGGCCGCCTGGTGTCACCCTCTGCCGGCTCTATCTGGTGCTTTCAGTGCTGCATCCGGTTTTAGTTATTCACGCCCTTGGCATTCTGCAAGGTTTCGAGAACCTGGTCGACGCTGAAGGACCCGGCCTTCTGTCGGGGCGGAAACTCCTTGAAGGTTTCGAGAAACTGAGCCACGTATACCTGTGTTGGTATCAACAGGAAAATGCGATCGATCATCCAGTCGTAATAGGTATTGGAGGTGAAGTAAGCCCGTTCATAAGGGTCACGCCGCAAATTGAAAATCAGAGGTACCCGCAGTGGCGTCCAGGGTTCTATCCAGGCTCTGAGCGTCTCTTTGCTTTTCTGTTCCATGAAAATGTATTTCCAGTCGCCATTGCGTAAGCCGGTGAGATCGCCTTCATCAGAAAAGTAGAATATTTCCTGACGAGGGCTTTCGTCGGTTTCACCGGTCAGCATCGGCAAAATGTTGTAGCCATCGAGATGGACTTTGTAGTTGCGCCCGATGGCTCGAACGTTGCCGTCTTTCAGACGTTCTTTGATGTCCGGGGCACCTGCGGTCGCCAGGAAAGTTGGCAGCCAGTCCATGTGGTGGACAATTTCGTTGGACACGGAACCAGGAGCAATTTTGTCAGGCCAGCGCACCATGGCAGGCACCCGCCAGCCGCCTTCCCAGTTAGTGTTTTTTTCTCCCTGGAATGGTGACCAGGCGGCATCCGGCCAGGTGTTCATATGCGGACCGTTGTCGGTGGAGTAGAACACGATGGTGTTGTCAGCAATGCCCAGTTCGTCGACTTTGTCGAGAATCTGGCCGACGTGCATGTCATGTTCAACCATGCCATCAGCGTATTCGTCCTGTCCGGAAATTCCACGCAGCTCATCTTTCACGTGAGTCCTGAAGTGCATACGGGTGGCGTTCCACCAGACAAAAAATGGCTTGTCGCCTTTGACCGATCGTTCCATGAAATCGATTGCCGCCGCGGTAGCTTCTTCGTCGACAGTTTCCATGCGCTTTCTGGTCAGTGGGCCGGTGTCCTGAATTTCGCCGTCGGCTGATGATTTGATCACCCCACGCGGGCCAAATTTCTCACGAAACGCGGGGTCTTTTGGATAGTCTTCGTTTTCGGGTTCTTCTTCCGCGTTCAGATGATAGAGATTGCCGAGAAACTCATCGAAGCCGTGGTTGGTCGGCAGATGTTCGTCTTGATCACCCAGGTGATTTTTTCCGAACTGGCCGGTGGCGTAGCCGTATTCTTTGAGCAGTCCAGCGATGGTGGGATCTTCTTCGCGCAAGCCCAGCTCGGCTCCAGGTAGACCGACTTTAGACAAGCCGGTGCGGAACACACTCTGACCGGTGATGAAACTCGATCGACCTGCTGTACACGATTGTTCACCGTAGTAGTCGGTGAACATCATGCCTTCCCGGGCAATCCGGTCGATGTTCGGGGTGCGATAACCAACCAGTCCGAAGGTATAGGCGCTGATGTTGCTCTGGCCGATGTCGTCGCCCCAGATAACGAGAATGTTTGGTTTGTCCTGACTGAAAGCGGTCGTGCACCAACCCAGCAGGAGCGAAAAAATGACTAAACGGATCGCCATGGTTGGGTCCTTGTATACGATGATCTGAGATAGCGCAAAAGCCTGTCGCAGGTGCTGGTCTGAGTCAACCTGCTGGCAACGATTGTGTCTGCGAAGCCCGGCTTCGGAGTATGCTGATTGTATATCCCGACTGTAGTGGTCTAATGGCTGAGTAACTGTCGTTTCAGGGAGAAGGTTGATGTTGAGTCGTGATGTGGTGAGGAAGTGCGTGTTGAACAGCTGGCTGTTGTTGCTGTCAGCATGGACAGTCCCCTCGTTTGCGGGAGGTCTACCGGTACCCGCAGACCCGGAGTCTGTTTTGTCTTCAGCCTATACCGGTAAATCCTATTCACCGTATGCGGGTCGTGGTTTCGCCTCCATGCCACTATGGGGTGACAGCCACCTGCATACCGACATTTCGATGGACGCGGGTGCCTTCGGTAACCGTCTCGGGCTCGATGCCGCCTATCAGTTTGCCCGGGGTGAAGAAGTGACTTCCAGCAGCGGTATCCCGGCGCGGTTGTCGCGCCCGCTCGACTGGCTGGTAGTGGCGGATCACTCAGACAACATGGGATTCTTCCCGGATATGATCGGCGGCGCGCCGCACATTCTCAAAGATCCAACCGGGCGAGACTGGTATGAGCGCATCAATCGAGGCGAGGGGGTGGGTGTTGCGCTTGAACTGATTGGCCTGTTCTCGCAGGGCGAATTCCCCGAAGCCTTGATCTACAAACCCGACTCAGCGCCCTATAAAAGTGCCTGGGCGAGAACGGTTGCTGCGGCTGAACGCTACAACGATCCTGGCACCTTCACCGCGTTCATTGGCTACGAGTGGACCTCGCTGGTCGAGGGCAACAACATGCACCGGGTGGTCGTATATCGGGATAACGCCGAGCGGGGTGGCCAGATGGTGCCGTACACCACCATTGCTCCTGAAGGCAGCACCAATCCAAGAGACCTCTGGAAGTGGCTGGACTCATACGAAAAGAACACGGGCGGCGATGTGCTGGCAATAGCGCACAACGGCAACCTGGCCAACGGCATCATGTTCCCGCTGCGCGAGCAATATGATGGTCGGAAATTGGACGATGACTATGTGACCGAGCGGGCGCGCTGGGAACCGCTCTACGAAGCAACACAGATCAAAGGTGACGGTGAAACTCATCCGTTCCTGTCGCCCAACGATGAGTTTGCCGACTATGAGACCTGGGACATCGGTAATCTCGATGTGTCTGAGGCGAAAACTGAGGACATGCTGGCGGGCGAGTATGCGCGCGAAGCCCTCAAGCGGGGCCTGGCAATCGAAGCCCGGCTCGGCGTCAATCCCTATAAATTCGGCATGATTGGCTCAACGGACAGCCACACTTCGCTGGCGACTGCGCAGGAAGACAACTTCTTTGGTAAACACTCGGGTGCTGAACCGTCACCCGTGCGCATGAGCCATCCGTTCATGGAAAACGACAACGGCACCATCATGGGCTGGCAGCAGGTCGCGTCGGGGCTGGCGGCCGTGTGGGCGCGGGAAAATACCCGCGAATCCATTTTTGATGCAATGGAGCGTAAAGAAACCTACGCCACCACCGGCAGTCGCATGATGGTGCGGTTTTTTGGCGGCTGGGACTATACCGAGCAGGACCTCGGCAGTCGGCAAATTGCCTTCGCAGGTTACTCCAAAGGTGTGCCTATGGGCGGTGACCTGGCGGCAGCTGAAGGCAAAGATGCACCGATATTTATGGTTTATGCACTGCGCGATCCCATTGGCGCTAATCTCGACCGTATTCAGATTGTCAAAGGCTGGATGGACGGCCGCGAACTTAAAGAACAGGTGTATGACGTGGTCTGGGCAGGGGAGCGAGCCGTTGATGCTGATGGCAAACTGGAACCGGTCGGAAACACTGTTGATGTCGCCAATGCCAACTGGACCAACACCATCGGCTCGTCTGAACTGGCCAGAGTCTGGAAAGACCCGGATTTTGACCCGGATCAGCAGGCTTTTTACTATGCCCGGGTGCTGGAGATTCCTACGCCGAGGTGGTCGACGATCGATGCGTTCCGATACAACGTGCCGATCCCCGAAGGTGCGCCAACGTCAACGCAGGAGCGGGCCTACACCTCGCCGATCTGGTATTCGCCAGCTGATTGAGGCTCGGTTGATGGAAACCTGGCTTATTGAGAACCACCAGCCGGGGTGAGCAGATCCCCCCAGTTGGTGCGTGTAGTCATTTCTTCGAGAACGTCGTCTGGGACATAATTGCCGTTGAACGCCGGGTCCCAGCCACCACCCAGTGCTTTGTAAGTGGCAACGACGGCGGCAGCGACATCACCGCGAGTCTGGGTGTATCTGCTCTGAGCGAGCAGCTGAAATCGCTGGGTATCGAGTACTGTGGTGTAGTTAGTGACACCGTCACGGTATTGCACCATAGCCAGTTCGACAGCACGTTGCGCAGCCGACACCGCATCTGCCCGCAGTTCTGCTTCATCCTGAGCGCCGGTATAACCGACGATGGCATCTTCCACTTCTCTTGCGGCATTGATGACGGCCAATTGATAACCGGCAATGGCCTGCTGAAAACGCGCATCCTGAGCTCTTATGCGGTTCTTGGTGCGTCCGTAGTCGAGAAATTTCCACATGAAGCCGAATGTTCCGATACCGGTAAAACTGTCGCTTTCGAACAGGTCGCCGGTGCTGTCAGCTGCGTAACCTACAGAGCCTGCCAGACGAAACGCCGGGTAAAGGTCGGCTTTAGCCACGCCAATGAGTGCGCTCTGGCTGGCGGCGAGCATTTCGGCCCGGCGGACGTCCGGACGTCGGCGCAACAGTTCGCTGGGGACTCCGACGCTGAGCACATCGGGTACCACTGGAAGTCGATTCTGATCGCCGACCAGCAGATCATTGAGGTCACTGGGCGATCGTCCAACCAGCAGGCTCAAGGCATTTTTTGTCTGGCGAATACCGGTGTGCAGTTCGGGAATCAGTGATTGCGTGTCTCGCAGCAGCGCTCGCGCCTGCTGAGTGTCAAGTTCGGTCGTCAGGCCGTTGCGAAAACGTACTCCCGCGATCTCCAGACTGCGGGTCTGGATATCGACATTTGTTTGGGCGATTGCCAGTTGTTCCTGCAGTGTTCGCAGCAGGATATAGGTACTCGCTACTTCTCCCTGCAGCGTAACCAGGGCGTCGCCGAAGTTTGCCAGGTTGCGCTCCAGGTTAGCATCGGCCGCTTCAATACCCCGCCGGAAGCGTCCCCAGAAGTCCATTTCCCATGCGGCAGTCGCGCCAATGCCGTAGTTGTCGTAGGTGCTGTCGGTGAGATCACCAATCGGTTCGGGGAGGATCTGGATCAGCTCAGAGTTCTTACTGAGATCGACCCGACTGTAGCCGCCGTTCAATGTTTGAATCTGGGGGTAGAGGCTGCCCCTGATCCTGCCGAGCAAGGCTCGAGATTCGTATACTCTTAATCCAGCAATACGCAGGCTCAGACTGTCGCTGCCTGCCGCATCGATCAGGGCGCTAAGCGACGGGTCGTTAAAACTCTCCCACCACTGTGAGTATTTCGGCGCTGTAGTGCGCAACGCATCATCACTCTTCGTCAGCCAGTTTTCCGGCACGTCCGCATCAGGTCTACTGAAGTCCTGACCGATCATGCATCCGCTCAGTAAGGTCGAACAGAGCAGGAACAAGCCCAGTCGGTGGCTGTAATCGGTCAATATGGCTGCTGCTGTAGTGGTTGATTTCATCAGCACACGGGTACTCGGTTTGTTAGAGTGGGGGCGCTGTCGAATCGTACACGGGCTGTGATTGTTCGGCGAGTCGAGAGGGTTATTTTTTGGCGAAACCCTGGTTGGGAGTGTCTCAGAATCACCAACTACCTCTTATTAGGATCTACCCATCGTCTTTAACTACGTCTGGTGAGTTTTACTATGTCCGTGACTTTCAATCGCTCCCGCAGTTATTTCCTGGCGAGCTCTATTCTGTTCCTGTCAGCGTGTGGGCCGCAGGCGCCCGTCGAGCAGTTGCCTCGGCTGGTTCACGCGGTGCTCATTGCTGATGCTTCGGAGTTTGCGGCACGCTCTTTCCCCGGTCGCGCTCGGGCGGGTCAGGAGGTGAATCGCTCATTTCGGGTTTCCGGACCGTTGATTGAATTGCCGGTGAATGTGGGTGACAAGGTTGCCGAAGGCGCGCTGCTGGCGCGCATCGACCCGCAGGACTTCGCGACCCGACTGCGTACGCTGGAGGGTCAACTCGAACGTGAAGTGGCCAATCAGCAACGTGCCAGCGCGGATCTGCAGCGGATTGAAAATGTCCTGCGCGAAGATCCGGGTGCTACCAGTCAGGCAGCCGTGGATCGGGTTCGGCAGTTGAGCGCGTCAGCGAATGCAGCCGTGCAGTCATTGCAGGCGACTGTGGAGAATGCCCGCGATCAACTCAGCTACACCAATCTTAAGGCGCCGTTTGCAGGTGTTGTCGTCGAGACTTATGCCGAAAATTTTGAAACTGTCCTGGCCCGCCAGCCGATTCTGCGGCTGCTGGATCCTACCTCGATTGAAATGGTGATACAGATTCCCGAGAGCCTGATTGCCCTGGCGCCCTATGTCGAGGAGATCAGCGTCACGTTTGACGCTCTGCCCGATGTAGATATTCCGGCCACCATCAAAGAAATAGGCCGGGAAGCGACCCGGGCGACCCGCACCTACCCGGTCACCCTGGTCATGGGTCAGCCAGATGGCGCAGAAATTCTCCCGGGGATGGCGGGGCGGGCTGACATCAGTTCCCGGTTGCCGGAGAGCGCTCCCCAAGTGGGTATCGAGATACCTTTGACCGCAGTCTTTGCCGGTACAGAACAAGGTACAAACTATGTCTGGGTGATTGATCCAGTAGACGGCACGTTGAGTCGACGGGAAGTTGTGCTTGGTCGGATAAGCCCATTCGGCGTCATCATTTCGCAGGGGCTTGCGACGGGAGAAACAGTTGTCACCAAGGGCGTGCACACACTCAGTGAAGGAGAAGTGGTTCGACTGTTTGACGGTAGCCAGGTTCGCAGTTCATGAACCTGACTCAATTTGCTATCAAGAACCAGACGCTGACAAATTTTCTGGTGGGCCTGGTAGCGCTCGGCGGTCTGTTTGCCTATACCCAGCTCGGGCAACTGGAAGACCCTGACTTCACGGTCAAAGTTGCTGCAATCATTACCCAATACCCGGGAGCTTCTCCCGAAGAGGTGGAACTCGAAGTCACTGATCGACTGGAAGCAGCGATCCAGGAAATGCCGCAGCTGCGCTATCTGACCTCATACTCAAGAGCTGGATTATCGATAATCCGGGTGGAGATGCAGCAGGAGTACTGGGCAGACCGATTGCCTCAGGTGTGGGATGAGATGCGTCGCAAGGTCAATGACACAGCCGGCCAGTTGCCTCCTGGCGCCGGTAGCCCCAGAGTCATGGACGACTTCAGTTTTGTCTTCGGCTTTGTGCTGGCGGTTACCGGCGATGGCTACAGCTACGCAGAACTGGAAGACTATACAAAAGCTCTGCGCAAAGAGCTGAGCCTTGTTGAGGGTGTGTCCAGAGCGGACCTGTGGGGCGTGCAGCCTAAAGTCCTCTATCTTGATATAGCGCAGAGCCAGCTTGCTGAACTTGGTGTGTCTACCGAAGACGTGATTGCTACGCTGGCGCTGCAGAACATGGTGGTTGATGCGGGCGCTGTCGAAGTGCCCGACCAGCGCCTGCGGATTGAAGTCAAAGGTCAGTTTGATCGACCGGAAGACATTGGCGAGCTTGTTATACGGCGCTCCGGTCTGGATATGCTGCTCAACTCCACAAGTGAATTGGCGCCTTTTTCCCGTGAACTCCAAGACAGCAATCCACTTGGATCGGCTCGCAGCGGGTCGCGATCTGACGTGCTTGCTGGTGAGCTGGTGCGGTTGCGGGATGTGGCTACCGTGCGTCTCGGCTATCTGGAGCCCGCCATTGCCCAGATGCGCTTCAACGGTGAACCTGCCCTGGCGATTCAGCTGGCCAATGTCAGCGGCGGCAACATTGTCGACACCGGGCGGAATCTGGATGCGCGCCTCAAAGAGCTACTGCCGCTGTTGCCGGCAGGTATAGAAGTCGAGAGGTTCGTCTGGCAATCCGATCTGGTCAGTGAGTCGGTCAACGCGTTTGTGCTGAATCTGGCGGAAGCGGTACTCATCGTGCTAGTGGTGCTGGCACTGGCAATGGGCTGGCGGATGGGGTTGGTCATCGGCTGGGCATTGATTCTGACGATTCTCGGCACCTTCATTGTCATGCGGGTTATGGGCATTGACCTGCAACGGGTTTCGCTGGGTGCGCTGGTGGTGGCGCTCGGCATGATGGTGGACAACGCCATTGTGGTGGCCGACAACATGTCCGTGGGACTGGCTCGTGGTAAGAAGGCTGTTGATGCCGCTGTTGAGGCAGCCAGCAAACCCAGCCTGGCGCTGCTGGGTGCAACCGTCGTGGCAGCGATGGCGTTCTATCCGGTGTATGCGGCGGAAGCCGACGCGGGAGAGTATGGGCGTGGTCTGTTTATTGTGGTGGCTATTTCTCTGGCGCTGAGTTGGCTCATAGCGGTGACAGTGACGCCGCTGAACTGTATTGCGTTATTAAAGCCGCCCAAAGCCGGGAATGCGGACGACGACCCCTATGACACAGCGTTTTTTCGGCGCTATCGCAGGGTGCTCGAAGGGGCCATTCGCTATCGGGCGCTGAGCGTGCTCGGCCTTTCCGGATTGCTGATTGCAGCCGTGCTCGGATTCTCTGCCGTGCCGCAGCAGTTTTTCCCCGACTCCACCCGCGCAAGTATTCGGATCGATTACTGGGCTCCTCAAGGTACGCCGATTGACGCAGTCTCGGAGATTACCCGGCAGATTGAGGCAAAACTCGACGGCGATCCGCGGGTGACCAACGTCGGCACCTTTATTGGTATGGGCGGTCCGCGATTTTACCTGCCGGTTGATCCGGAGTTTCCCTATGCGGAGTACGCTCAGCTGATCATCAACACCCCGTCGTTTGCGGAAGTGGATCCGCTGATCGCGGATATGGAAGCCTGGCTCGATGAGAACTTTACTCAGGGGATGAGCCGGGTCCGCAAATACACTGTGGGTCCGGGTGATGACTGGCCGTTTGAAGTCCGCATCAGCGGACCGGCGGAAGCGGATCTCGATGTGCTGAGGGATCTGGGCGATCAGGGTATGGCGATCCTCAACGCCTCCCCTTACGCCAAGCAGGTGCGCACAGATATGCGCCAGCGGGTGCCGAAACTGGTCGCTGACTACAACCTGGAAAGAGCGCGCTGGTCTGGAGTCTCGCGCTCGGATATCGCCCGTGCCACACAGCGTGCGTTTGATGGCGTACCGCTGGGGCTCTATCGCGACGGCGATACGCTGATTCCGATCATCGCCCGGGAAGTTGAAGAAGATCGACAACGTACCGCCAGCCAGTTGGAGCTGGTGCAGGTCCGACCAGCGCTGGGGTTGAAAACACTGCCGCTCGGACAGGTGACCGATGCGGTCAAGGTGGAATTTGAAGATCCGATTATCGTGCGCTTCCAGCGCCATCGCCAGATTGCGATACAAGCCTCGCCAGATGGCGTCACTTATCCAGCACTGCGTGCTGATGTCGAGGATCAGTTTGAGGCTATAGAGCTTCCGCCCGGATATGAGATGTTCTGGGATGGAGAAGCCGACAGTACCCTTACAGCACAGCTTTCGCTGATTCCTGGGATGGTTCCGGCTTTTGTGATCATGGCAGTGATCATCGTTGCACTGTTCAATGCTGTTCGGCCGGTGCTGGTGATTGCATTAGCCATCCCATTCGCACTCATTGGGGTGACTGCGATTCTGCTGCCAACCCAAACGCCGTTTGGCTTCATGGCCCTGCTGGGTGCGATGAGCCTGATTGGCCTTATGATTAAAAACTCCATTGTGCTGATAGATGAGATTTCTGCAAATGGTGCGGCTGGCATGAATCCGTATGATGCCACCGTTGAAGCAGGTATTTCGCGGTTGCGACCGGTCATACTGGGTGCCGCGACAACGGTCCTCGGAGTAATGCCGCTGCTGCAGGATGCTTTCTGGGTGTCAATGGCGATGACGATCATGGCAGGCCTGACCTTTGGCACAGTGATAACAATGGTGCTGGTGCCGACCTTGTGGGCGGCGTTGAACAAGATACCTTCACCCGAGCAATAGACCGCCAGACATATAGACCGCCAGAAAAAATGGATAGTCCAAGGAGGGCAAGTGGTACGAGATGATGTGCTCGCGCTTATCGAGCGTATGGGTCACTCGATTGTCGGTCAACGAAGAGTTGTGGAGCGCCTTGTTATAGGTCTGCTGGCCAACGGCAATCTGCTGGTGGAAGGGTTGCCGGGTCTGGCGAAGACCCGTGCTATTAAAGCGCTGGCAACCAACCTCGAGGCAGACTTCAGCCGCATTCAGTTCACGCCGGATCTGCTGCCGTCGGATATCACCGGCACGGAAGTCTATCTGCAGAGCCAGGGCAGCGGTGAGTTCAAATTTGAGCCGGGCCCGTTGTTTGCCAACATTGTTCTGGGTGATGAGATTAACCGTGCGCCGGCCAAGGTGCAGGCGGCGCTGCTCGAAGCGATGGAAGAACGCCAGGTCACCGTTGCTGGCACCACCCACACCCTGCCACCCCTGTATATGGTGATGGCCACTCAGAACCCGGTTGAGCAGGAAGGCACCTATCCACTTCCGGAAGCACAGCTCGACCGGTTTCTGATGCACGTGAACATCGAATACCCGACCGTCGAAGATGAAGTGAAGGTCATCGAACTGGTACGGGCAGAAGAAAGTGCCGCCAATGCGCAGGCGGGTGGTTCGCTCGGAGCAACTGAAGGTGACAGGATTCCTCAGTCAGTGATCTTTTCGGCACGTGAGGAAATTGCCGCACTGCCCGTATCTGATGCGCTGGCCCGCTATATGGCCGATCTGGTCTACGCGACGCGAGAACCGCAGAAATACCACGAAGATCTTGACCGCTGGATCGATGTGGGTGCCAGTCCCCGGGGTTCGCTGGCGCTGGACAAGTGTTCCAGGACCTACGCCTGGCTGAATGGTCATGACTATGTGGGCCCTGAAGACGTGCGGGCAATTGTTCATGATGTCCTGCGGCATCGGCTGATGTTGTCTTATGAGGCGCAGGGTGAGGGCATACGCCCTGATGAGGTCATCGACAAACTCGTCGAACTGGTCGCGTTACCTTAAGCTGAATTCATGCCCAATCTCGACCTGAGAGTTCACGTTGACCTGGCGCATCTGCGCGGTCTGGAAGCTGCTGCGCGTGGCCTGTCGTTCCTGCCACGTCAGCCCGCGGGAAGTGTGCTCAACGGCCGCCATCGCTCACGGTTGCGTGGGCGAGGTTTGAACTTCGAAGAAATGCGCGATTACCTGCCGGGCGATGACATTCGCTCGATTGACTGGAAAGCCACGGCGCGTACCGGTAAACCCCATGTCCGGGTGTTCACGGAAGAACGCGATCGACCAGCGCTGCTGGTGATCGATCAGCGTATGTCGATGTTCTTTGGCTCAGTGCTGAATATGAAGTCGGTGACTGCGGCTGAAGGGGCTGCACTCGCTGCATTCAGTGTGCTCGCTCAAGGTGATCGGGTGGGGGGTATTGTCTTTGACGATGAAGAGATTGCTGAGATCCATCCCCGGCGAAGTCGACGGGCGCTCTATGAGCTGTTGTCAAAAACTGCACAATTCAATCAGGCTCTGAATGCTGATCGTGATGCGCCCGCTCGCCCGGGCCTGTTGAATGAAGTGTTATCCCGACTGGCACGCATGGGCGGTCATGATCAGCTGATTTTAGTGTTCAGTGATCTGTCAGGTCTGGATGAGACAACGCGGCGACGTTTTGCCGGGCTGGCTGCGCACAATGATGTGGTGCTGCTGCTTACCTATGATCCATCAGCACGAAACCTGAATTTCACACAACGACTGGTTGTCGGTGCAGGAGAACGGCAGGCAGAAGCAGATTTCGGATCACAAGAAGTTCGGGAAGCGTTGGGTGGATTTTACAAGCAGCGTCTCGACCGGATACTGCGCTGGCAGCAGGAGATCAACCTGTCGGTGCTGCCACTGTCTGCAGGAACCGCGACTCTCGAACAGCTTCGCGCGCTGATGGGTCAGCGCGCCAGCGCGAGGCGGGTGCGGTGAACGAATCCTACGATGGACTTGATCTCATCCAGCTGCTTGATCGGCTGGAGCCGCTGGTGATTCCGCAGCCTGTTGCTTACTTTCCGCAGACCCCGGGATGGTGGTTGGTTGCTGCGTGGCTGCTGACCCTGTCTTTGTATGCCGGTTGGCGCGGTTATCAGCGCTGGCGTGATAACGCCTATCGCCGGCAGGCACTGCGCGAACTGGAAGAGATTGTCGCTCAGGAAAAAAGTTACCGTTCTGCAGAAATTGCCACGTTGTTGAAACGAACTGCACTGGCGGTCTATCCGAGAGATAGGGTGGCCAGCCTCACCGGCCATGACTGGGCCGAATTTCTGCGCGACAGCGCTGCGCAGGATGCTGGAGTTGTCGCAGCCGCAGACAGTATTGCATCGGCAGCCTATTGCCTGAATGGCGATTCCGCAGCAATTGCACAAGGCGCTCGTCGCTGGATAGAGCTGCACCGTGTTTGAGCTGGTTTATCCATGGCTGCTACTGTTGCTGCCGGCACCGCTGCTGGTGTACTGGCTGCTGCCCCCTTACCGCCAGAGGGTGAGTTCCGTTCGGGTGCCGTTCTTTGATGAGATGATTGCAGCCACGGGGATTGAAGCCCGTCCGGGAGCGGTCATTTTGTCCCGGCGCTGGCTGCAGATTCTGCCAATGGCGCTGGTCTGGGTAATGCTGGTGTTTGGCATGACCAAACCGCAGTGGGTGGGGGAGCCGATAGAACGCCGCGATGCTGCGCGCGACATCATGCTGGCAATTGATCTGTCCGGCTCTATGGACTATCGGGACTTCACTGACACCCAGGGTGAACGGACCAGCCGTTTTGCCGCAGTGCAACGGGTGGTCGATGAGTTTGTTGCCCAGCGTACTCAGGATCGCGTAGGTCTTATTGTGTTTGGTAATCGGGCCTATCTGCAGCTGCCGTTTACCCGGGATGTGCAGGCGGCCCGATCGCTGGTGGCGCTGATGGAAGTGGGGATGGCGGGCCCGAGAACTGCGCTGGGCGATGCGATTGGTCTGGCGATTCGCAATTTTGCCGACAGCACTGTGGATCGTCGTCTGCTGATTCTGTTGAGTGATGGTAGCGATACCGCAAGCACGATGACGCCGATCAATGCGGCCGAGATTGCCCGTAACGAAGCGATGGAGATATTCACCATTGGCATTGGCGATCCCCGGGCGACTGGCGAGGATCGAGTGGATTTCGAGACGTTGAGCAGCATCGCCGAACGTACCGGCGGCAGCTTTTTTACTGCGGACAACGAATCCAGCCTGCAGGAAGTCTATCAGCGGATAGATGCGATGGACCCCGGCGAAGTCAAGATTCAGAGCTGGCGACCTCGGGATTCGCTGGTGCACTGGCCCGCGGGCGCTGGTTTGCTCCTTGGTCTGCTGACGGCTCTCCTGCTGCTGGCCAGGCGTCCAGCCAGGGCTCGAACATGAGTGAGCTGGAACTGTTCCATTTCCTTCGCCCCTGGTGGCTGCTTGCAGTGCCGTTGGTTGTCTTGTCTGGTTGGCTGGTGCATAAGCGCGAAGGGGCCGCTGCCGGTCTGATCTCTGCACTGCCTGAGCATCTCGGGAAAGCGCTGACGATGGGGAACGCCGAGCGACGTCGTTTTCGCCCGGTCGACAACGTGCTGCTGGCCTTGTTGCTGATGGTGATCGCGGCTGCAGGCCCAACCTGGAGCAAACAACCCAGCCCCTGGTTTGCCGAGACTGCACCTTTAGTGGTGGCGATCGAAGTCAGCGACAGCATGCGCGCTAACGATCTGTTGCCTACCAGGCTTGATCGCGCCCGCTTCAAGATTCTGGATCTGATTGCCAAGCGCACCGGCGCGCGTACTGCATTGATCGCGTATGCGGGCAGTGCCCATGTGGTGATGCCGGCGACCAAAGATGCCGCGGTGATCAAGCCGTTTCTGGAGGGTCTTGACCCGCTGATCATGCCCGAACCCGGGGCCAGCGCGCGGGTCGTGCTGCCGCTTTCAGAAACTCTGCTCGGCGCAGAATCTTCGATCGCGACCGTGCTTTTTGTCACCGATGGGTTTGATGCGGCAGACGCGCAGGCGTTTGCAGACTTTGCGGCTCAGCCCGGAGCGCCAGCGCTGGCTGCTCTGGTGGTGGGCACCGAGGCGGGTGGTCTGGCTCTTTTGCCCGATGGCACGCCTTTGCGCAGCGCCAGCGGTGGGAGGTTAGACACAGCAGTTGATGAGGCTCTGCTTCGTCGGGTCGCCTCGGCTGGTGATGTGTCCATAGTCAGAGCCGGGACCGGCGATGGCGATGTTCGGGCACTGAATCGGATTCTCACGTCCAATCTTCGCCAGGCCGATGATCCCAATGCCCGCTGGCGGGATGAAGGCTGGTGGTTTCTGCTGCCGGCTGCGTTGCTGGTGTTGTTCTGGTTCCGGCGTGGCTGGACGATGCAGTGGTGATGAGGACTGGATGGTTGGGGTTTCAAGGATGAAAGCACCGAGTTCTGTGCAGGCTTTTGGGCTGGTGACATTGGCGGCAGCTCTGACGCTGGGGATTCTGTGGTGGCGTGCGGACAGTTTTGCGTCGCTGTGGCTGACTGCTGATCAGCGTGGCCGCGTTGCCTATGAGCGTAAAGACTTTGCCGGTGCAGCGGAACAATTCACTGATCCCCGCTGGCTGGGTGTTGCCAGATACAGTTCGGGGCAGTATCTGGAATCAGCGCAAGCGTTTGCGCTCGATGCTACCGCCACCGGAATCTACAACCGCGGAGTTGCGCTGCTCAAAGCGCGCGAATACAGGCAGGCTATTTCGGCGTTTGAGCTCGCGGTTGCTGAGACGCCGGATTGGCCTGAGGCGCAGAGCAATCTGGAACTGGCCAGGCACATCCTCGACTATCTGGAAAGTGCTCGTGAACAATCGGGTACCGATGGCAAACTGGGCGCTGACGAGTATCGCTATGACGCTTCAGCCGACCGCGGAGAGAGTGCAGTGATCCGCGATGCCAGTGAGGTCAGGCAGCAGTCGGCTGAGAAATGGATGCGTTCGGTGGACACTGAAACCAGTGAATTTCTCGGTTTACGCTTTGCCCTGGAAGCCAATCGGAGCCCATCTCCGTGAGTCCTGTGGTCACGAAATTGAGCTTTCTAATGCGGACTGCATTCACCTTTGCTGGGCTGTGCGTGAGCAGCAGTCTGTTTGCAGCAGACCCTCAGACGCCCGGAGTCCGAGTAGACGTGGAGCCGGAAGTTGTCCGAGTAGGAGAGGCGATCACACTGCGGGTGTCTGTGCTGGCGCCGACCTGGTTTCCACAGCCTCCGGTTTTTCCGAACTTTGAGCTGCCCAACACCCTGACGCGACTGCCAGCAAATAGCTCCGGGCCGATCAGTGAGCGGGTGGGGCGTTCAACCTGGTCGGGTATTCAGCGTCGTTATCAGATATACCCACTGATAGCGGGTCAGTTTCAGATCAACGGTCGGCAAGTGACGGTCACCTATGCAGATCCTGAGTCGCGGCAGCCGATTGAAATGGATCTGGCTTTGCCGGTGATCAACTTCAGCAGTGAAGTTCCGGCGGGTGCGGAAAGTCTGGATCCGTATATTGCTGGCGAACGATTCGAGTTGCGTCGCGAAGTGTCGGGAGGCAGCGACGGACTGTCTGCAGGTGACGCGGTTGAGATGACCTATCAGGCAACGCTTGAGGGGCTACCGGCGATGTTTCTGCCGGATCTGTTTGCCGATCCACAGATCCCCGGATTGTCCGTCTATGCGCAGGAGCCGGTGATCCATAACGAAGATGGCCGTGCAGTTCGTGACGAGAAGCTGACTTTAGTATTCGATGGCGGTGGCGAATTCACTTTACCTGCGGTGGAGTTTGCGTGGTGGGATACCCGGCTTAACGAGCTGGCTACTGCTCGGATAGATGAGCTGACGATATCTGTGAGCGGTCCCGGCGTCGTTAATTCGGCAGTGTCGGTCGCTGGGCGTGACTGGCGTGCGCTGTTGATTATGACTGTGTTGGGGGCTGGAGCGCTGACTCTGCTCTGGTTTTTTCTGCGCAAACGTCTGCTTGCATTGACGGCTCAGTGGCGGCAGGCGAGAGCATTGCATCGCAAGAGTGAGGCTTACGCATTCAAAATGGTCTGCCAATCTCTGCGTCAGAAAGACCAACGGGAAAGCTTTCAGCGGCTGTTGAGTTGGGTTGAGCGTTTGGAGCCGGGACTCGATCTGGAAGGCTTTTGTCTGAAGATTGATGACGAAGTGCTGGCGAATCACTTGGACGTGCTGCGCAGGCGTCTTTTTGCCGATGCTGGGGAGGCTGTGGACTTCGAAGCACTGGCGCAATGTCTCATGCGTGCACGAACTGCATTCCTGGATGCCCAGGTCGCTCTGGAGAGCAGCCCCTTGCCGGTGCTTAACCCGAGGTGATGTGCTCCACCACGCTGCCCAACATCGTGTTGCTGGCGCTGCTGGTGTCATCAGCGAGTGCGGCTGACGACCGGCTGGACGGTGCTGAATCGAGTGGGCTCGGCCAAGCCTGTGCATTAGAACGAGTCGCTGATTTGGAGCGCAATTGGAGTCAGAAGGCGGTGACCACACAACGGCGCATGGCCGATCAGATCTTCCGCGATCCTGTTCGTTCGCCACTGTTGCCCGATGATCGCGAACGCTTCGACGGTCTGAATTATTACCCGGTGCGCTCGGAGTTTCTGTTACGGGCGGCTTTTCATCCCGCAGGCGGAGAGCGGGTATTCGATCTGCCTACGTTTAACGGCGAACTGCAGCGCTACAGCGAATTTGGCCAGCTGATTTTTTGTGCGCCGGATGGCGAAACCTCTCAGCTGACGGTGTTCCAGAGACAGGACCAGGGTGCTGTGGGAAAGCTGACGGTGATTGTGCCGTTTCGGGATCTCAGCAACGGCAATGGTACTTACACAGGAGGCCGGTACCTGAAGTTTCTGCTGCCGTTGCCACAACCGCTACTGATTGATTTCAATCGCTCGGTTAATCCCTACTGTGCTTACAACCCGACCCTGCCGTGCCCGATACCCCCGCGATCCAACTGGTTGTCGTTCGAAGTGCCAGCCGGCGAAAAAGCCTACAACGCCGCTGACTAAAAAATGGGGTCGAACCGGGGTTTAGTGGGTTGATCTGAAAAAAGTCCGGTTCGACCCCATTTTCCTTGTTAGGTCAGAATCCGGGAAGTCCCTGATAGGCAGCGGTTTCAGCTGCCGTAAACTGCGTGAAACTGTTGGAGAATCGGTACATGAGTGCTTACGCCATTGCTAAACAGACGCTTGCTGCCGCGCTGGCAGAGGCGGCTGAGACTGATGTTGACGAAGAGCTTTTATTGCGGGCGCTGCTTGGCAGCCTCTGCGAGGCCTATCGGGAGCGGATGGGCCCTGAAGATCTGAAGGCAATCCTGCAGTTTCAGCTCGACAACGCGCAGGGAGACGAAGACTACGCGTTCATGCGCCCGTGAGCGTAAGCGTGGCCAACTAAACTGCCAGAGCGGCTAACTAAACTGCCAGAGCGGCTAACTAAACTGCCAGAGCGACTGTCTAAGCTGCCAGAGCGACTGTCTAAGCTGCCAGAGCTTCGATATAAACAGTAAGCCCATTGCGTGATAGGCTACGCGCCTCATTTTTCTGAGGTAGTTCCATGAGCAGCCCATTCGACACCATAGAAGACGCGCTCACCGCGATAAAAACCGGCGAGATGGTCGTGGTCGTTGACGATGACGACCGGGAAAACGAAGGGGACCTGATCATGGCCGCCAGCAAGGCCACGCCAGAGCAGGTGGCCTTCATGATTCGCCATACCAGCGGCATTCTCTGCACGCCCATATTGGAAGAGCATGCCCAGAAGCTGCATCTCGAGCCTATGGTGGCGCGCAACGATGCGCCGATGAGCACTGCCTTTACCGTATCCATCGATTACAAGCAGGGTTTAACCACGGGCATTTCTGCCGAAGAGCGTGCGGCAACGGTGCAAGCGCTGACCACGAGCAACGTGGCGGCAGAGGATTTTGTGCGACCAGGCCATATCTTCCCACTGGTGGCCCGACGTGGCGGCGTGCTGGTGCGCTCCGGACACACCGAAGCAGGTATCGATCTGTCGATTCTTGCCGGTCTGCCGCCGGTCAGCCTGCTGGCGGAGCTGGTAAATGACGATGGCACCGTGCAGCGTCTGCCTCAGCTGCAGGAATTCGCGAAAGCCCATGCGCTCAAGATCATCTCGATTGCAGATCTGATTGCCTACCGGCAGATGCGTGAGCAGCTGGTTGAGCGGACCATGGAGTTTGAGGTCAACACCCGCATCGGGCCGGCCAAAGCGATCGCTTATCGCACCCGGTTTGAAGATGCCGAGCATCTGGCTTTGGTGTTTGGTGACGTCGGTGAGTCGATGCCGGTGCGCATCCATCGCGAAAAGCTGCTCGATGACGTGTTCGGCTCCCAGACCAACCACCCGCAGAATCTGCTGGATGTATCGCTGGATCGGATCGAAAAACTCGGCGGCGGTGTGCTGATATATCTGCGTTCGGGGGCTGTCGGTGTGCCTCTGGAGTCGCTGGCGGAGCAGACCAAAGAAGATTCCCGCCGTCGGGAGTGGCTGGAAATTGGTGTTGGTGCGCAGATTCTGCGGGATCTGGGGCTGACGACAATTCGCCTGATTGCCGGTCGGGAAGTCGAATATGTGGGTGTTGAAGGTTTTGGCCTGACCCTCGAATCGACAGAGCTTTTGACGCCCTGAGCTTTCGAGGTCCAGACGCCGCAGACTGTTCGGCTGATCAGCTTCGGTATTGAAAAGTCGCCGCTCGCTCGCCTTCGCCGACGTAGACGATGCGGATGTCTTCGGTGCGACACTGACAGCTGCTGCAGCGAACGCGGCGGCGGATCGTGTCCACCGGGGTATCGGCCGGCAGCACCTCCAGCAGCGCGGCAATGTTCACCGCTTCCATACGATCACACGCCGAGCACAGCGCATATAATTGGAACCTCAGGCGGAGATCGTTCAACAGCATGATACTGTATATATATACAGTAATCGGGCGTGAATGCCCAACGGCTCAAATTGATCTTCGGTATTTTTGCGCTGACGGCACTCTAAAGCGCGCTCAACAACGGCGGAACCAGACTATGACGCAACCTATTGTGGTGACCCTTGGCGACCCGGCGGGTATTGGTCCTGAAGTGCTTGCCAAAGCGCTGTTGGCTGCGAGTGTTCGACCCGAGCAACAGCCTTTGACGTTGCTGGGCAGCCGCTGGGCGCTTGACCTGGCGGCGGCCAGAGCGGGTGTCAAACTGCCCGAGTTGCCGGCGGTATTTTCTCCGGATCAGCAGAACACGCCGCTGGCGATGGTTGATCTGGGCGGTGAATTCGACGGCTTCCAGTTTGGACAGATTGACGGACGCTGTGGCGAGATAGCGGTAAGAGCCGTGGAGCAGGCTGCTCACTGGTGTCTGGAAGGTCAAGCTGCGGCCATGGTCACCTGTCCGCTGAATAAAGAAGCCATTCATGCCGCGGGCTATGTCAATGACATCGGTCATCAGGAAATTCTCGCGCGCCTGACCGGCGCTACAGCGACAGCCACTGTGCTGATGACGCCGGGTCTGAAGGTCGTGCATCTATCCACCCACAAATCGCTGATCGAAGCCGCGCGTTTTGTCACCCGGGACACGGTTTTTGCAAAACTGCAGCTCACCCAGGAGACCTTTGCCCGTTGGGGTATGCCGGAGCCCCGAATTGCGGTGGCGGCGCTGAATCCCCACGGTGGGGAGGGCGGACTGCTTGGCGCTGAGGAAATCGAAGAACTGCAGCCCGCGGTACGTGACGCGCAGGCCCAGGGCATCAATGCAGTTGGGCCGATCCCGGCGGATTCGGTATTCAATCGAGCCATCGCGGGTGAATTCGACGTAGTGCTGGCGCTCTACCACGACCAGGGCCACATCGCGATTAAGGTGCACGACTTTCACGCCAGTACCACCGCCACCCTCGGGATTCCGTTTATCAGAACATCCGTTGACCACGGCACCGCATTTGATATTGCCGGCACAGGGGTCGCGGATGAGCGGGGCATGGTGGCTGCGCTCGATGCGGCAGGCGCGCTGGTTTCGGGACAGCTTGCGCGGCTCTAGTCCACTGGGGCAAACTGCCTGTCCGCGTCTAGAAATGCAGTGATAGGGAGGATTTCATGAAGGCAGCCGTTTTCCGCGAAGTGAACGTACCAATGGAGATCGAAGACATCCAGGTCTCCAAGCCCGGACCGCGTGAAGTGCTCATCCGCACCGTGGCCGCTGGCGTGTGTCACAGTGATCTGCACTTCTACAATGGCACTTACCCCGGAATATTGCCGATGGTGCTGGGCCACGAGAGTGCTGGCGTAGTCGAAGCCGTTGGCAGCGACGTGCACTATGTCAAACCGGGCGATCATGTGATCACCTGTCTGTCGGTCTTCTGTGGCCATTGCGAATACTGTCTGACCGGGCACATGTCGCTATGCCAGGAGCCGGAAACCAAACGTGGTGAAGCTGACGAGCCCCGCATCAGTCAGGGTGGCAGCGGTGTTGGCCAGTTCGCGAACCTTGGATCCTTCGCTGACCATATGCTGGTGCACGAACATGCGGTTGCCAAAATTCGTGAGGACATGCCCCTCGATAAAGCGGCCCTGATCGGCTGTGGCGTGACCACGGGCGTCGGCGCAGTCATTCATACTGCCAAGGTAGAGCCGGGCGCGACTGTTGCTGTGATCGGCTGTGGTGGCGTAGGTCTGTCCTGTGTAAACGGTGCAGCCATTGCGGGTGCAAGCCGGATCATTGCGGTGGACGCGGTTCCCGGCAAGCTGGATCTGGCGAGAAAGTTTGGCGCTACAGACGTGGTCAATGCCAAAGAAGGCGATGCCGTGCAGCAGGTGCTGGAGATGACTGGCGGCGGCGTGCACTACTCGTTTGAAGCCATTGGCCTGAAAGTGACTACGGAGCAGGCATTTCAGATGCTGCGTCATGGTGGTACCGCCACTGTTATCGGCATGATCCCACCCGGCGACATGGTGAGCGTGCATGGCGTCGACTTCCTGTTCGAAAAGAAAATCCAGGGTTCGTTCATGGGCTCTAATCGTTTTCGTGTCGATATGCCGCGGTATGTTGAGCTGTATCTGCAGGGCAAACTGCATCTGGATGACCTGGTCTCGGGCCACATCAAACTGTCAGACGTAAACGATGCGTTCGATCAGCTGGCGACCGGAGAGATTGCCCGCAACGTGATCATGTTCGACTGATCATGCGCTGGTTGACGTTTGCGTCCGCAGCAGGTGACAGTTTTGGTTATCTGACCAGTGATGGCAGCGGCGTGGTGGATGCTGGTAAACGCAGCGACTTCGCCGATCTTAAATCTGTTATTGCTGCGGATGCGCTTGCTGTTACAGCCCAGAATCTGGGCGACCAGGCTGATCTGGCGCTCGCTGATATCGAGTATCTGCCGACGATTCCGAACCCCGACAAGATCCTTTGTGTAGGCCTCAACTACAAAGCCCATCAGGAAGAAACCGGTCGTGGTGGGGAAGACTATCCGACCATCTTCGTTCGTTTTGCCGGGGCGCAGATGGGGCACGAGCAGCCGATGGTGCGTCCGCTCGAATCGAATACTCTGGACTTTGAAGGTGAAATTGCGATGGTGATCGGCCGGGCCGGGCGCCGTATCGCAGAGGCTGACGCGCTGTCTCACGTAGCAGGTTTTGGCATCTACAACGATGGCAGCGTACGCGAATACCAGCGACACACCTCGCAGTTCACTCCAGGTAAAAACTTTGCAGCCACCGGTGGCTTCGGGCCCTGGATGATGACGCCGGATGAAATTGGCGATCTCGATGCAATGGAAATCATCACCCGCCTCAATGGCCATGTGATGCAGAATGCGACCGCCGATCTGCTGGTATTCGGTTTTGCCAGACTCATCGCATTCTGTTCAACCTTTATCGAGCTGGTGCCTGGTGATGTGATCGTCACTGGCACGCCGGGCGGTGTTGGCGCTGCCCGCAAACCGCCGGTGTTCATGGATGAAGGGGATGTGATCGAAGTTGAAGTCAAACCAATCGGCATCCTGCGCAACCGGATAGTAGTTGGATAGGCTGGGTGAAGTTCGGCGTTGGCCAGGCGGTTCCGAGAAAAGAAGATCCGCGACTGATTACCGGTCAGGGTGCCTTCACCGATGATATTCAGATCGCGGGCGCACTCCACCTTGCTGTGCTGCGTTCTCCTTACGCCCATGGCTATATTGATGCGCTGGACACCGCCGCTGCGCTAGCCGCTCCCGGTGTTGTTGCAGTACTTACTGCTGACGATCTGACTGAACTCGGTGCTCTGCCTTGCCGGGCTGTACTCAAAGATCGAGCTGGCAACGACTGCTACATTCCCAACCGGCCAGTGCTGGCCCAGGACAAAGTGCTGTTCTGCGGTCAGGCAGTTGCCGCGGTGATTGCGGACAACCAGCAGGCCGCACGAGACGCAGCCGAACTCATTGAGCTACAGGTTTCCGATCTGCCAGTAGTCGTAGACCTTGCTGAAGCTGGCAGTCCGGATGCTGCTGTGTTGCACGCGGACCATGGCTCCAACGAGTGCATCCATTTCGAAAATGGCGATGCAGGTGCGTTCCGTGCGGCAGCCGATCAGGCGGACCACCTGGTGGAGGTGGATCTGATTAATAACCGTGTCGCACCTACGCCTTTAGAGCCACGTGCGTGTGTTGGTCTGTTTGAAGACGGTCGGTTTACTCTGCACAACCCGAGTCAGGGTGCAGTTGCTCAGCAGGCATCGCTGGCCAACGCGATATTAAAAGTCCCTCTTGACCAGGTGAGGGTGATATCCGGCGATACCGGCGGTGGCTTCGGAATTCGTGGCGAAGTGCATCCCGAGGCGGTGTTGTGTCTGTATGCGGCCCGTCTGCTGGGGCGACCGGTCCGCTGGCTGGGGGATCGTTCCGAAATGTTTCTGTCGGATTCGCATGGGCGAGACAATTTGACCAGAGGCACCCTGGCGTTGACCAGCGACGGCAGTATTCTGGGATTGCGGGTGGAAACGCTGGCCAATCTCGGGGCTTTCTGCAGTGCGGTCGGGCCTTTTGTGCCCACGATGGCAGGTGGGCGCATCACCGGTACCGTATATAAGATCCCGGCCCTTTATCACTCTGTGCGCTGTTTGTTCACCAACACGATGCCCGTTGCCGCCTATCGTGGTGCGGGCCGTCCGGAGTCCTGTTACGTCATGGAGCGGCTGGTTGAAGCTGCTGCCGTACGGCTGGGGATGAGTGCAGTGGAGCTGCGCAAGCGCAACTTCATCGAACCCGCTGACATGCCGTTTGAGAATCACTCCGGAGTCACGATCTACAGCGGCCGCTTTGCACAAACTCTGGATCTTGCGCTGCAGCGCGCCGACTGGTCAGGGTTTGCGGCTCGACGCGAGCAGTCGAGCACCCATGGCCAGCTGCGAGGCATTGGCATCGGCTACTACATCGAGTCTTCCGGTGGCGGGCCCCAGGAAGAAGCGACGGTCACCATCAATGACGACGGCAGCGCGGATGTTGTGGTCGGGACTTTCTCCCATGGTCAGGGTCATGGAACCACTTTTTCTCAAATCCTCTCCGAATCGCTGGGTATCGACTTCGATCGAATCAACATTGTTCAGGGTGATACAGAATTCGTGAAGTTTGGCGGTGGCACGGGCGGTTCGCGCTCGTCTCAGATGGGCGGCATCGCTGTCAAACGGGCAGGCGAGGGCGTGGTGATCAAAGGCATCGCGCTTGCCGCGGAACTGTTGCAGACCGAGCCGGGAGCGGTGCGTTTCGAAGCCGGAGTGTATCGTTGTGAAGACAACAATGCTGAGGTCAGTTTGGCGGATGTGGCGCGGGCAGCTTCAGAAATGGGTGGCGAACAACTGCGGGAAACGCATCGCTATGATCGCGGAGCCGGTTACACCTTTCCTAATGGTGCCCATGTTGCGGAGATTGAACTGGATCCGGAAACCGGCGTGATCCAGGTGGTCGACTACACCGCCGTCGATGATTGTGGCCGGGTGATCAACCCGCTGCTTGCCGGTGGACAGGTACATGGCGGAGTGGTTCAGGGTCTTGGTCAGGCGCTGCTCGAACACGCGCAGTATGACGACTACGGCCAGCTGGTGACCGGGTCTTTCATGGACTACACAATGCCCAGAGCCAGTCAGACACCGGACATCGACGTGAGTTTCAACGAAGTGCTGGATCCCAATAACGAACTTGGTGTGAAAGGTATCGGTGAAGGCGGTGCCTGTGGCGCACCACCGGCGCTGGTGAACGCGGTGATTGATGCACTACGCTCGCGAGGTATTGAACATGTGGATATGCCGTTGACTTCAGAATCGATCTGGCGGGCGCTGCAAAGATCATCCGCGTGATGAGATGGCTAGGAGTTCTGCTGCTCACCGTTGCAGCCTCTGCGTGCGATCGTGCCCCCGAACCATCAGCCATCGAGCCGGAGCAGTCGGTAGATCTGCTGATTGTTAATGGCAGAGTGCTCGATGGCCAGGGCAATGCTGCGATCGCAGCCGATGTGCTGATTCGTGAAGGTGTGATTGTGGCTATTCAACCCAGCGGAGATCGGGCTGCGCAGGTGGTCGCCGAGCGGACCATTGATGCGGCCGGCCGGATTGTTGCACCTGGCTTCATTGATCCGCACAGCCATGGCGAGCCGTTGGAAACTCCTGATTTCGAGAATTTTCTGGCGATGGGTGTCACCACTATCTCGCTTGGTCAGGATGGCAGCAGTCCACAGGTTGCAAGTCTTGCGGACTACCTGTCTGAGGTAACCGCCAACGGCATCAGTGTTAATCTGGCCATGTTCGTCGGCCACGGCACCTTGCGTGACCAGGTGGGTATCGGTATGTCCCCGAACCCGGATGAGGCGCAACTGGGCATGCTGCGCAAGGCGCTGGATGAAGCCCTCGATGTGGCCTTCGGCATGAGCAGCGGGCTTGAGTACAACCCGGGTCTGCATGCGCCACCCGAAGAGCTGAACTTGCTGGCCGAAGTGGTCGGTGCGCGAGACCGGCTGATCATGAGCCACATGCGTAACGAAGACGATGATCAGTTGCAGGCGTCACTCAACGAGTTGATTGCCCAGGGCGAGTACGCGCGGGTCCATGTGGCACATCTGAAATCCGTTTACGGCAAAGGAGCGGCGCGGGCTCATGAGATCCTCGGCTGGCTTGAAGCGGCGCGGGCCGATGGCATCGAGATCAGTGCGGACAGCTATCCGTACAGTGCCAGCTACACGGGTGTGGCGCTGTTGTTCCCGGTCTGGGCTAAAACTGCCGAGCAGTTTGCGGTGGCAAAAACCACCCGACGCCAGGAACTGGCCGATTATCTGCGCCAGAGAGTTCTTGCTCGCAACGGCCCGGAGGCAACGCTGCTCGGTACCGAGCCTTTCGTCGGAGAGACACTGGCCGATCTTGCGGCACGCTTCGAAATGCCGTTCGAAGAGGTGCTGATCGATGTGATTGGTCCGCAAGGCAGCTATGCCGCTTACTTTGTGATGGACGATGAGCTGTTGTCGGCCTTTCTGGTCGATCCGAATGTGTCAGTGTCTTCTGACGGCAGTCCCACCGGTTTTCATCCCCGCGGTCACGGCACCTTTGCGCGGGTGATTGAAGACTATGTAGTCAAAGACAAGCTGCTGGAGCTGCCTGAAGCGATCCGCAAGATGACTTCGCTCCCGGCCGATCAGATTGGTATGCGCAACCGTGGCAGGCTGCTGTCCGGCTATGCGGCGGATCTGGTGATCTTCGACCCGGCGAACGTTCGCGCCAACGCCACCTATATCGATCCGCTGCAATTCGCAGAGGGTTTCGATGTGGTTATTGTCAACGGCCAGGTTGCCAGAGAGTCGAGTGTGCTGACGCCCGGACGCGCCGGCAGTGTCCTGAAGCCGGGCGCCTGAGCTTTACTCAGGAGTCACTTCGGAAAGTGCACCATCACTTCTTCGACAAAACGCTGCAGGCCCACCCAGTCCACGGGCGGTCGCAGCGCGATGTTCAAGCCGCCAACTCCGGTATCCTGATACTCGCCAATACGGTCAACTGCCTGCGCAGGTGAACCCACCAGGCTGCCCGCAGCGCTGACATCGGGTTCCCGGTCGCCGAGATAAAATCCGACGTTGACGCTGGTTTCGATTTCACCTGGGTCGCGTTCCTGTTCTTCGCAGGCGGCATTGAGCCGCTCCAGGCGATCGCGGACTGAGGCCGGCGAGAGATAGGGCATATTGAAGCCGTCAGCATGGCGGGCGGCAATTCTCGGGGTGCGTTCTTTGCCGCGGCCACCGACCCAGAGGCGAATGTTGGGATTGACCGGCTTGGGGCTGCACACTGCGTTGTCGACCTGATAGTACTCACCGTGAAAGCTGGTGACATCGTCGTGCAGCAGTGAGCGGATGATGGTCAGCGCTTCTTCCAGCTGGTCGAGTCGTTTGCCCAGCGGCGGAAAGCCGTAGCCGAATTCGCGGAATTCTTCCTCCAGCCAGCCTGCGCCGACGCCAATGTCGGCCCGTCCCCCGGACAGGTGATCGATGGTGACCGCGGCTTTTGCCAGCATGCCGGGAGTTCGGAACAGCGCGCAGAACACCAGACAGCCGACCCGAACGTTCTCAGTAAGCGCTGCCAGCGCCGCCATCGATGCTACACCTTCGAAGCAGGGGTTATTACGGTCCTGGAGCGGGTTGGCATAGAAGTGATCCCAGACTGAGATCCAGTGGAAGCCATTGTTATCACCAAATTGCCAGAGTCGTTTCAGTTCATCGATGTCGAGATCCTGAGGTCCGGCGTGCATGCCGATCCTGATGCTCACAGTTGTTCTGCTCGTTTTGCCAATGCTTCCAGCTGCACCAGGCGCTTGGTGATCTTCTCGCTCTTCTGAGAACCGAGTTGGACCACCAGCCGGTGAACGCCAAGTTCAGCGAATTCATTGAGCATCGCATCGTCGATGTCGTAGGGCGGGGTGATGATGATCTCAAAGTTCTCCCGGTCGCGATCTGTCTCTGCGAGGGCTTCGTCCAATCGCGTAAGGATCGGTGCGGTCTGTGCTGGTGTCAGTGCAAAGCCATACCAGCCGCTGCCGAATCGAGCGGCTCGTCGCAAAGACGGCGCGCCATGTCCGCCTACAGTAATTGGCAGGTGCGGCTGCTGAATCGGTTTCGGGTCCAGCCGCGCACCGGTTACCTGCACGTGTTGGCCGTCGTAGTTGGTGACCTCTTCGGTCCACAGACTCTGCATTAACTCGAGAAATTCATCGCAGCGCCCACCCCGGTCTTCCCAGCTGTAACCGCAGGCGATGACTTCTTCTTTGCACCAGCCGACGCCGATGCCGAAGTCGACACGTCCGCCGGACAGCCAGTCGAGGGTTGCGAACTCTTTGGCGGTGTAGACCGGGTTGCGCTGAGGTACCAGACAGATTCCGGTGCCGAGACGAATAGTGCTGGTGGCGCTGGCGAGGAAGCCGAAGGTGGCCACCGTATCGAGCATGCCACCGCCCTCGGGTACCGGAATGCGTCCGTCCCGCGAGCCCGGATAGGGATTTTCCATCTCATCAAACAGCAGCACGTGTTCGCCCATCCAGATGGAGTCGAGCCCAGCCTGTTCAGCTCGAATACCGAAATCTGCAATCATCGCCGGGGTTGCGTAAGGCGACATGAAGGTCGCGAAAGTACCAATTTTCATCGTCGTTTTCCTGTGTCCTGGTAGTGCGCGGAGCGGCTGTAACAGCGACCGCCGCGCAGATTGAATAGGTCCGTGTGAAGCTGTTCAGTCGCCTGTTGAGGTGCTGGATTCCGGTCGACCAACAACACCAGCAACCATATCCCGGGCTTCCCGGGTGGATGGCATGGTCGGTTTGCGGCCACGGGTCATATTGAACGGTTCAGTATCAATATCTTCGAGCACAATCTCCCGATTCAGCACCGCGGCTTTCCAGGCCTCGTGCTCAGGATGTCGGCCGTGAAATTCCGGCATCACTTCGTCGGCAAACAGCCGCAGGCTGTCGCAGATGTCTTCGTGGGTATTCTTGCCAGCCTGGTTTAGCAGAATGACCTGATCGACGTTGGCATCTTCGAGTTCTTTAAGACGTTGCCGGATGGTATCCGGAGACCCGATCAGTTCGCTGCCCGTGCGTTTGCTGCCTTCCGGCGTCTGCTTCCATTCCTGATAGCGTTCCCAGAAGTTCACGCTGCCAGGTTCGAACGGTCCCTCTTTGCCATACAGCTGCAGGGCAAACTGGAAAAACGTCCAGCCATCGGCTTTCGCCCAGGCCTCTTCGTCAGTGGGTGCGCACATGAAGCCGGCAACAACGGCGATGTTGGGATTGGTCTGGTAGTCGGTGAGTTTTTCCAGGTGATTCAGATAGGTGTTGTAGTAGGCGTTGACCCAGGCCCGGGCTGCATCGAGATTAACGAACTTGAAACACAGCGAACCCATGCCGCGATGAGCAGCGTATTTGATCGTATCCAGCTGGGAGCAGGCCACCCACAGCGGAGGATGCGGTTTCTGTAGCGGCTTCGGGATCACGGCCCGCTTCGGAAAACTGAAGAACTCGCCTTCATATTCCCAACCATGGTTATAGAACATCGGCAGCGTGCAGCGCACTGCGTCTTCCCAGACATCGCGTTTGTCACGAAAACGCAGATTGAACGGATGCAGTTCGGTGACGGATGCGCCTTCTCCGAGTCCGAGCTCAACGCGACCGTCGGAGACGAGATCCAGCGTTGCCACTTTTTCGGCAACCCTGGCCGGGTGATTGGTGGTGAGCTGGATGATGCCATGGCCGAGACGGATGTTTTTAGTCAGCTGACTCGCCGCCGCCAGGAAAACTTCCGGTGCTGAAGAGTGTGAATATTCTTCCAGGAAGTGATGTTCAACTTCCCAGGCGTAGTCGAAGCCGAGCTGATCAGCGAGCGCAATCTGCGCCAGCGAGTTCTTGATCAGTTTGTGTTCGCTGAACTCTTCCCAGTCACGCGGTAACTGGTGTTCGTAGAATATGCCGAATTTCATAGTAGTCCCCTTTTCCCTGGGAACAGAGTCTGGCACAACTAATGAGAGGCTGAAAAGATAGCCAGCCCGGCTGCCGCTGCGGTGATTGTCAGCCGGGGAAGAGCCGAGTGCGCGGCGGCGGAATCAGATCGGCACGCGGGCCCAGGCACGTTCGTGCAGATAACAGATCGCGATTTTGGCGAAGACCTCGATGAATCCGATCTGCAGCGCGGCATCGACCTCGCCAGTGATCATATAGGCAATGCTCACTTTTGTGCGGGTGGCCACGACACGCCAGGTGACGCCTTTGGCGAGACTGCGTTTGCGGGATTCGACTTCGATCTGGCTGATGGTCTCTCGAGGCTGTTTGAAGAGCCGGTCACGGTAGCAAAGGCCCCTAAAGCCGTCCATGATGAGAAGCTACCAAATTGTTTTGGGCTTATTCTGAGTTGTAGTAAAACTGCAAGTCTGCGAGCAGCGCCTGCGGAAACGTGCAGTAACGGACAATTAGGCTAACTGGCGAAACAGAAAATATCCTGGGGGAGAATATGGGATTTCAAGCACCTTATCCGGTGATATCGGCAGATTCACACATCACCGAACATCCGGACACCTACCTGGCACACATCGACTCAGCCTGGAAAGACAAAGCGCCGCGAGTGGTTGATGGTGGTGAACGTGGCGACCTGTTTCAGATCGACGGGATGCCGCGGACCATCGCGATGGGCCTGGTTGCGGCGGCGGGTAAACCTGCTGAAGAAATCACTACTGAGGGCGTGAAGTTCGCCGATCTGCATCGCAGCGGCTGGGACTCCAGTGCCAGGCTGGCGGACCAGCAGCGTGATGGTGTGGCGGCAGAGGTGATCTATCCCACGGTCGGTATGGTGCTGTGTAATCACCCTGATTTCGACTACAAGAAAGCCTGCTTTGATGCCTATAACCGCTGGATTGCCGAGTACTGCAGTTTTGCTCCGAACCGGCTGCTCGGTTGCGGCCAGACGGCGATGCGTTCACCGGCGGAGGGCATCACTGACCTGAAAGCGATCAAGGCGCTGGGATTGCGCGGGGTGATGATGCCCGGGGAACCGGCCGAGGCTGACTATGACTCGGATATCTACAACCCGTTCTGGGAAAAGGCCATAGAACTGCAGCTGCCGCTGTCTTTCCACATTCTTACCGGGCCCTCAGGCGCGGTTCGTGGTCCGCGGATCAACAGTTTTCTGTCCATCATTCGCGGTAATCAGGACATCATGGGCACACTGATTTTTGGGGGCGTATTCGAACGCTACCCGGAACTTAAGGTGGTTTGCGTTGAAGCCGATGCAGGTTGGGTGCCGCATTACATGTATCGCATGGATCACGCTTACAAGCGCCATCGCAACTGGCTGGCGCCGGGCGTTGAACTGGCCAGACTGCCCTCTGAGTACTTCAGCGAAAATATCTACACCACCTTTCAGGATGACTGGGTGGCTTTCCGTATGGCCAACGACATGAACTGGCGTCGGTTGATGTGGGCAAACGACTTCCCGCACAGTGACTCCACCTGGCCCTGGTCAATGGACATGCTGGAAGAGCAGACTCGCCAACTGAGCGTTGAGCAGACCCAATCCATTCTCTGTGACAACGTCGCCGAGCTCTATCAAATCGATCTGAAATCACTGGAGGTGGCAGCATGACCATGACCGGAGCAGAAATCATTGCACAGGGACTTGCTGCCTGGAACGTCCGCCACGTGTTTGCGATTGTCAGTATTCACAATATGCCAATCCTGGATGCGATAAACCGTCTGGGTAAAACGGCCATTATCGATGTCCGGCATGAACAGGCAGGCACCCACGCCGCCGATGGCTATGCCAGGGCAACGGGGGAGATGGGGGTGATGATTGCCAGCACCGGTCCCGGCACGACCAACACGGTGACTGGCCTCTACGAAGCAACTTATTCCTCGTCGCGGGTGCTGGTGATCACCGGTCAGGCAGAGACCCGCTACTACGGGAAAGGCCTCTCTTATGTGCACGAGGCGGAGAATCAGCTGCCGATGCTGGCCACGGTTGCTCGACGGGTAGAGAGCCCGCGGCATATTGATCAGGTAGCTGAGGCGTTGACGGCAGTGGTCGCAGATATGCATACCGGCCGGCCGGCACCGGGTGCATTAGAGGTGCCTATCGATCTGCAGTATGCGGACGGTGAGCCGTTTGAGTTCCCGGAAATTCGCCAGCCATATTTTTCGGTCAGCGACAAAGACAGTGATGCGATGCGTAAGATGGTCAGTGATTCAAACCGTCGCATTATCATCGCCGGTGGCGGGGTGATTGCTGCCGGTGCCAGTGCGGAACTGGTGGCATTGGCCGAAAAGCTCGATGCCCCGGTGCTGACCACGGTGGATGGTCGTGGTTCGATTCCTGAAGATCATCCCCTGTGTATTGGTAACTACTACACCAGTGCGGGTATCTATAACTCCCTTGTGGAGGCGGATCTGACCATCGCCATCGGCACCAAATATGCGATCGGCGTTGAAGGCGGTGGAATTGCTTTCAAGCCGCCAGGCAAACACCTGCAGATTGATATTGACCCGAATATGGTGGGGCGCACCCACCGGGCTGATCTGGGTGTGATTGCGGATGCAAAAGCAGCCCTGTCGGATCTGAATGCCGGCTTGCGGGAAGTCTCCGGCAACGATGCGCAGTTCAATGATGCAGTGTTCAGCACCCGGGATGCGGTGCACGGGGCAATGCGGAAGCGGCTGGGACCGGATTTCGCCCAGTTGATGGATGCGATGCGTAAGCGATTGCCCAGGGATGGTTTGTGGTGCCGGGATTCGACCATTGCCGCCTACAATTTTGGTAACCAGCTGTTTCCGGTTTATGAGCCTCGTACCTCGATCAATCCCTCCTCTGGAGCGATTGGTCCTGGTCTGCCGTTTTCGATTGGTGCGGTGATTGGCTCGGGTAAGCGTGGACTGGTAATACACGGTGACGGTGGCTTTATGTTTCATGCCACTGAGCTGGCGACCGCCGCTCAGTATCAGATTCCGCTGGTGGTCTGCGTGTTCAACGATGGCGGTTACGGGGTACTGCGCTGGCTGCAGGATACCCGCTTCGGCAGGATCAATGAGACAGACCTCGGCAAGATGAATTTTGCGCTGATGGCCCAGAGCATGGGTGTGCCTGGCGAGCGGGTACAGAACGTCGAGGCTTTTCAGTCAGCGCTGGATAAAGCGTTTGCCACTGACGGGCCTTATCTGGTGGAGGTGGATATGGAACACTTTGCTCCAATGGAAATTTCCATCATGCCGAAAAACAAGCCGGTAGACGCATAGCTGTTCAGCACTGAATTTGATGATTGAGTTCGAGGTGAGTTGTGAATGCAGATGACCATTATGGCTTTGGACTGCCGGAAGAACTGCTGCTGTTACGGGATCAGATCCGCAGATTCATGCGCGAAGAAGTCAAACCCGTTGAAGATCAGCTGCCTCACGATGCCACCGGCTGTGCATCAGCTGACCGACAGCAGCTGAGGGCCAAGGCCGAAGCCCTCGGCCTGACTCGGCTGACGGTGCCGGAGCGCTATGGCGGCAATCCGGTCAGTGCTATGGCGCGGGTCATCATTGCCGAAGAGTCAGCCAAATGTCGCCTTGGGGGCTATGCACCCGCGCTGGGTGCTTTTGGTGGTGGGCCGCCTAATGTGATCTGGGGCGGCAGCGACGAACAGATTGAAAAGTATGGTATCCCCTGTGTGGAAGGTCAGCTGCGAGCCTTTGTCGCTATCACCGAACCTACAGGTGGTTCTGATCCGCGCAATAATATTGCCACGCGAGCCGTGAAGCGGGGTGATGAGTGGGTTTTGAACGGCCGTAAGATGTGGATTACCGGCGCCCAGGGCGCTGACTTCGGCATCATCTTCGCCCGTACCGGTGACGCCGCTGACGGACAGCCACCGCAGATCACCGCGTTCATTGTTGAAACGAATACTCCGGGACTAACGTTCAACGAAATCGGCGTCATCCGGGCGCTTTCTCCCTATGAAATTGTCCTCGAAGACTGTGTGGTGCCTGATTGCAACGTGCTGGGTGATGTGGGCAGGGGCTTTGCGGTGGCGCAATCGTGGCTCGTGGATGCGCGAATACCTTATGCGGCAGGCTGCATCGGTATGGCTCAGGAAGCACTGGACATGGCCTGTGGCTGGGTAAAACAACGCCCCACGCGGGATGGCGTCCTTGCAGACAAACAGGCCATACAATGGATGATCGCTGATTCCGAGGTCGAACTGCGGGCCGCGCGAATGCTTGTGTACGATGCGGCTGGCAAGGTAGACGCCGGGGCTGGTGCGAAAGTCGATGCATCGGTCTGTAAACTCTATGGCACGGAAACGGCCGGACGGGTTGTTGATCGGGCTATCCAGATGTTTGGCGGCATGGGGGTTGCGCAGGAAATGCCGCTGGAACGCTGGTATCGGGAATTGCGGGTGAAGCGTATTGGTGAAGGCCCTTCTGAAGTGCACCGAATGGTGATTGCCAGGGATAAACTGCGCAACACAGACGGTGGCTGCTATTTCGGATAACACCAGCGTCGGACCACATCAGAGACGGAATTCATGACAGAACAGTCGAAAAAAGAACCGGGTCGGTCACGAGAGTCCGGCTTCCGTCTTGTGACGCTCTTCGGAATCGAGATCCGCCTGGATTTCAGCGTGACCTTCATTTTTGCCCTCATTGTCTACAGTCTTGGCAGTGGGTTATTTCCAGACTGGCACCCGGACTGGAGTCCTCTGACCAGCTGGTCGACTGCTCTGCTTGCCGGATTGCTGTTTTTCGCTTCGCTGCTCGCCCACGAGCTGTCTCATTCGCTGGTGGCTCGGCGCTACGGTATCCAGGTGCCGAGAATTACCCTGTTTCTGTTCGGCGGTATGGCGGAAATTGAAAGTGAAGCCGAAACGCCTTCTGCGGAGTTTTCGATTGCCATTGCCGGGCCAATAATGAGTCTGGCGTTATCCTTCATCTTCAGTTTGCTGGCGGCCAGTCTCGTCGGTGGCGCGCAGTTGGAAAGCCTGCTCGAAGATCCCGACGCGGGCGCGGCAGCGCTGACGCCGCTGGCAAGCGCCTGCGTCTGGCTCAGTTCGGTCAACCTGATGCTGGCTATCTTCAACATGATTCCCGGCTTTCCGTTGGATGGCGGTCGAGTATTCCGCGCGTTGGTCTGGCGGTTTACTGGAGATCGGTTGCGGGCGACCCGCTATGCGGCGGAGACCGGCAAATGGTTTGGCTGGCTGCTGATGGCGTTCGGGCTCTGGAATCTGCTGGTGCTGAAGTCTTCGGGCGGTCTGTGGCTGATACTGATTGGCTGGTTTCTGAGTCATCTGGCTGTGGCCAGTTACTCTCAGACACTGACCACAGGGTTACTGCAGCCACTCAAAGTTTCTGACCTGATGCGCACGCATTTTGAGCGGGTTGCAGCGGCGACGAGTCTGGAGGATTTTGCTGAGAACTGGTTGCTGCGCAGTAATCAGGTGCTCTGGCCGGTCTATGATCAGACCGGCAAGACGCTTGGGGTCATTTCTCTCGCTGATGTGATTGCGCTGGATCGGGCGGCCCGGAGTCGGCTTGGTGTCGTTGATGTGATGACGCCTCTGGAGCAGCTGCGGGCACTGCGTTCTGACGATGCCGCGGTGGATGCTTCAGTGCTGCTTGCCGAAGCTGGAGATCAGCCATTGGCGGTATTGCAGGGCGAGGACGTCGTTGGTCTCATTCGCGGGTCAGACGTGCTGCGCTGGATCATGCTGCACGATGAAAGCCGCTCCAGACATTGAGGTTGCTGCCATGCAGCTGAACTGAGCGAAGCTACAATTAGTCTGTGCTGACGAAGCCGGATCAGAAGTTCTGATCAATGGTTTAGGCAAACGATGAACAAACAGACACATTAAGAAATATATCAACAGTTGGGGCGGTGACAGAGCGGGTATGGATACGACAGCAGGATCATATTTCGATCGATTGAGCAAGCGGATTGCGCTGCGACTTGGCGATGAACAGGAACCCGGTTTGCTTGGGCAGTTTGCAAACGTCTTCTGGCGTCATGCCCCCGAGGCGGATCTGATCTCCCGGAGCGTCGAAGATGATGCCGGGCTGACGATTGATTCCTGGAAGAAGTTTGATGAGCGTTGTAGTGAAGAGGTGACCATCAGCGTCGCCAATCCCGTGCACGCCAGGGACGGCTGGCAGTCTGCCCATACAGTTGTCCGGATCATGGGTCCGGACATGTCTTTCATGGTGGATTCTGCACTGATAGCGCTTTCTCAGGACGGCATCATTACCCACCACCTAAATAATGTCGTGTTCAATGTCGAGCGTGACGACACCGGTGTCCTGGCGCTGCCGGAGTCTGCTTCCGAAAACAGCCACAAAGAACTGTTTATCCATCTGGAGATTGACCGGGTTGCTGATGACGAGCTGGCCTCGGTGAGCCAGCGATTGCAGAAAACTGTGGCCGACCTCACCGCTGTGGTCGAAGACTTCGCTGCGATGAAACGACAGCTTAGCGACATCGTCGCTCAGCTGAAGACTAATCCGCCGCCTGTTGACGCGGAAGAACTCAGCGAAGCGCTGGTGTTTCTGGACTGGTTGAGTGTCAATAACTTTACGTTTTTGGGTTATCGGGAATTCGACTATGTTGACGATGTGATCCGCCAGTGTGGAACCCCTCTGGGAATACTCAGTCAACGAAACCGTGCCAGCGAGCGGAAGCTGTCTGACCAACCCGAATCTACCCAGGCGTTTCTGCTGCAGCCTACGCTGTTGTCTTTTTCCAAGTCGGGAACAAAGTCCCGGGTGCATCGTCCAGCGTATCCGGACTACGTCGGCATCAAGAAGTTTGATGCCGAGGGCGAAGTCATTGGCGAGTGGGGTTTTCTTGGTCTTTATACGTCCCGTGTATATGTGGAACATCCTTCCGATATCCCCGTCGTGCGTCGAAAAGTAGCCAGCGTTCTCCAGCGATCACACTTTGAACCCGGTGGTTTCGACGCCAAGGTGCTCGGCCAGATTCTGGCTACTCATCCGCGCGATGAACTGTTTCAGATTGACGAAGACGTGTTGTTCGAAACCGCAATGGCGGTGACCTCGATCCATGAACGGCGACGAATCCGTGTGTTTGCGCGTTACGAAAGTTACGGGTTGTTTGTGAACTGCCTGGTGTACATGCCGCGGGACCTGTTTAACACGGCCGCTCGGATGCGTATTCAGCAGCTGCTGACAGAAACATTTGGTGCCGAGGACGCAGAATTCGACATCCACTTTTCGGAATCTGTTCACGTTCGCCTACAGCTGTCACTGCGGATACCGCCGGGTTCCCAGCCGAATGTGGACATGCGTGCGCTGGAAACTCAGATAACTGAACTGATCAGTGACTGGACAACCGAACTCAATGGCGTGCTGCTGGGTGCGTTTGGTGAAACCAGAGGCCGCCGCCTGGCGCGGGAATATGCGGACGCATTTCCGGCCGGATATCGGGAGCAGTTTGATGCGTCGTTTGCTGCAGATGATATTGCCAGTATCCGCCAGCTTGGACCCGATCGTGATCTGGTGACCCGTTTTTACCGGCTTCCGGAAGATCCCGAAGAGATTGTGAAACTCAAGATTTTTCATGCCGGGGGACCTTTGCCGCTGTCTGACATCATCCCGAAACTGGAAAATATGGGCTTTCGGGTCAGTGGAGAAAACCCATTCAGGATTCGCCGCAAAGGCAGCGAAGTGGTGTGGATTCACGAGTACACGCTGCTGTTTGGCAATGAACTGGATATCTCCGCGATCGATGATCGCTTTGAAAGGTCGTTCATTCGGACCTGGCACGGTGAATCTGAAGATGATGGATTCAACAAGCTCATCCTGGGCGCCGGGTTGACCTGGGAGCAGGTCAGCCTGCTCAGGACCTATGCCCGATATATGCGGCAGATCCGTTTTGGCTTTGGTCAGGGGTTCATCAGTGCAACATTGGACCGGCATCGAACGCTGGCTGGTCGGCTGGTTGGCTTTTTCGAAGCGCGCTTTCATCCGGAACAGGATCCGGCGGTCAGCGATTCGCTTCAGAAACAGATTCTCGATGACCTCGAAGAGGTTGAACTCCTCAACGAAGATCGGATTCTGAGGCGTTATCTCGAGTTGATGCAGGCGACCAAGCGGACCAACTACTTCCAGGAGACTGAGCAGCAGCAACGCAAACGCTACCTGGCCATCAAGGTCGCTCCGGGTGAGGTTTCCGGTATGCCCCGGCCGCTGCCAATGTTCGAAATATTCGTCTACGCCCCGCACTTTGAAGGCGTTCATCTGCGCGGGGGTAAGATTGCCCGGGGTGGCTTGAGGTGGTCGGATCGCCATGAAGATTACCGGACTGAAGTGCTCGGGCTTGTGAAAGCCCAGATCGTCAAGAATGGCGTCATCGTCCCGACCGGCGCAAAAGGGGGATTTGTCATCAAAGCCGCGAGAATTGGTGGCGATCTGCCGGAAGTGGTCGGCTGTTATCGTGAATTCATCAGCGGCCTGCTGGATCTGACCGACAATATTGTGCAGGGCGAACTGCTGCCGCCGCCACGAACACGGCGCTTTGATGAGGATGATCCCTACCTGGTGGTTGCCGCGGACAAAGGCACTGCAAGCTTTTCAGATGAAGCCAACTCAGTTGCAGAAAGCTATCAGTACTGGATGGGAGACGGTTTTGCATCGGGAGGCTCCAACGGCTATGACCATAAGGAAATGGGGATTACCGCCCGTGGCGCCTGGATTTCGGTGCAGCGACACTTTCTGGAAAGGGGTATTGATGTCCAGAAGGATCCTGTCAGCGTTGTGGGTATCGGTGATATGGCCGGCGACGTGTTTGGGAATGGCATGCTGTTGTCCCAGTCCATACAGCTCGTTGCGGCGTTCAACCACCTGCATATTTTCATCGACCCGGATCCTGACCCTGCAGCCAGTCACGCCGAACGGCTGCGACTGTTCAACCTGCCTAGGTCTTCCTGGGAAGACTACGGCAGCAACCTGATCTCAGAAGGTGGCGGCATCTTTTCCAGGCAGGCCAAGTCAGTCGCGATCAGTCCGCAGATGCGCGCGTGCTTTGAAATTGAGGCGGAGCATCTGGCTCCGGATGATCTCATCCACGAATTGTTGAAAGCACCGGTGGGTCTGATCTGGAATGGTGGGATCGGGACCTATGTCAAAGCGAGTTCGGAATCTCATGATCTGGTCGGCGATAGAGCCAACGACCACCTGCGAGTAGATGCCAGTGAGCTGCAGGCGATGGTCTTCGGTGAAGGCGGTAATCTGGGCATGACCCAGAGTGCGCGGATCGAATTTGATCTGGCCGGTGGTTCTGTCAATACAGACTTTATCGACAACTCCGCCGGGGTTGACTGCTCAGACCATGGGGTCAATATCAAAATTGCCCTCAACGAGATTGTCGCCAAACAGGATCTGACTAACAAGCAGCGCAACGAGCTGCTGGAGTCAATGACGAGCGCGGTTTCGGAACTGGTGCTGGCCAACAACCACAGGCAGGCGCGTACCCTCAGTATTGCCTCCAGGCATTCAGCCGAGCGCCTGGCTGAGTATCAGCGCTTCATCTCCCGCATGCAGGCGGATGCAGGCCTGGACCGGGCGCTGGAGTTTCTGCCCTCCGACGATGAACTGCTGGAGCGGTCCAGCCAGGGGCTTGGTCTGACCCGGCCGGAACTGGCTGTGCTGTTGTCGTACTCGAAAATTTTCATCAAGTCACAGCTGGTGACTTCAGATCTGCATCAGGACCAATATATTTCCAGAGTGATTCTGGACGCGTTTCCGTCAGAGCTGGTGGATCGCTACGAAGCAGCGCTACTGAACCATCGGCTGCAGCGGGAGATCATCGCGTCTCAATTGGCGAATGCCATGGTCGATAATATGGGTGTGACTTATGTTGTCCATCTGCTGGAGTTTGTCGGCGGCACGGTAGCGGATGTGGCGATGGCCTATGTCGCTTTTGCTGAGAGTTATGGCCTTGCGCGATGGATTGATGAGATTGCGTCGCACCCGGGGATCGAAGAGGAACTGAAACTGTCCATGCTGCTCGAACTGATTCGGCTGGGCAGGCGTTGTACCCGCTGGATTCTTCGTCATAGACAACAGTTCGGGACGGTGGAAGACTTCATTGTCAGCTATGGGCCTCGAGTTGAAGCGCTCATTACCGAGCGGAGCAAACTCTCGGAAACCATGCGCAACGACAACTGGCAGCAGCAGCATGATCAGCTGGTTGCGTCAGGAGTGAACGAAGAACTGGCGTTGCGCTCGGCGGGAGCTGGCAACATGGTGGTTGCGTTGCCGATTCTAAACGTTGCTGATGAAACTGGAGAAGACCCTCTGGTCGTTGCCAGGGTATTCATTGGAGTGTCCCAAGCGCTGTATCTGGACTGGCTGTCTGAACAGCTCAGAATGCTTGCATCAGCAAGCCACTGGCAGGCCATGGAGCGTGATTCTCTTTCCGATGAGGTGGTGACCCATCAGGCTGCACTTGTGGCCCGATGTCTGACCGAAACAGCAGGCGATGTGCCCGGCTGGCTGGACCAGCAGCAGGATTTTGTTCGTGAATGGCGCCGAATTGTCGAAGAACTCCAGCACTCGAACATTCCGGAGTTCTCGATGTTCTCGATGGCCTGCCGAAAGCTGAACAATCTCTGCCGAACCCTTTGAGGCCACACAGACCGATAGCCGGTATTTTTACTCTGGCGGCGTCAGGAACCAATTTTCGGCGTCGCTGCCAAAGACTCGAGATTTCGAAATGATGCTTGCAGAAAGTCGCGCAAAGTCACCAAACACTCAGAAGTAAGTTGTTCTGGTTGGAAAATCTGCAGCATCCGGGAAGATCAAATCCGCGGTCTTTCTGATAGTGCTGGTGGCCGCACTCCTTTCGAGTGCCATGCTGCACGCCGCCGAACCTTCAGCAGATGACCGGACTTACGATCAATGCGCACCCGATGGCATCGGTGCTGGTGGCCAGGACTGATCTGACCGATGATCAGGCCTATGCGCTCGCGGAGATGAGTGAGCGGGTCAGAGCACAGATCAGTACTGTCTACCCGCTTGCGGGACTGCCGCACCTGCAGACACAGGAGGCGGATCGCATGTTGCCTGTTCATCCCGGCGCGCAGCGTTACATCGACCGAAACGAACCCGGCCTGCTGTAGCGTTATGCAGAAGTGCTGGAACTGGTGATTTCAGAACGGATTGAAGCTGACGGTGCCCTGGTGGCGTTGCTCACCCTGTCGAATCAGGTGCTCGCCGAAAGCCGCTCTGATACGTCTTGAGTCTCCAGCCCCCAAAATGTGGTTTGACGGGTTAGAATCCGTCTGATGAGCGAAGAACACAGTGGCATTTTTGCGGCGGCAGAGCTTGGCAATACGGTCGACAAGGCAACCTACAATGAGGCCCTCGAAGTACTCAGAGTTGAACTGCTGAATCTGCAGTTCGATCTGAAAGATAAAGATTTCTCGATGGTCGTTCTGCTGGCAGGCGATGATCGCCCAGGCGCGATTGCCGCAGCGAGGACGCTGCACGAGTGGATCGATACCCGCCATATAGAAACCAATATCATGTTCGAAGGCGGCAGCCCCGAAGAAGAGCGACGGCCCGTGCTCTGGCGCTATTGGTCGAAGCTGCCGCCGGATGGAAAGATCAGTCTGTTCCTTGGCGGCTGGCCAACGCTGCTTGTGCGCACTGCTATGGAGCGTGACTGGAGCCAGCAGCAGACAGACACGACGATTGAGCACATGGCGAGATTCGAGCGGGAACTGACCCGCGATGGCACCCTGCTGCTCAAATTCTGGTTTCACCTGCCGAAAGATAAGCATCAGAAGCGATTGGCTGATGCTGAAAAAAATCCGGAACGTTACTGGCAGTTTGAAGACCGGGACTGGGAGATTCTGAAGAACTTCGAACCAGGTTTGAAGCTTGTGGAACATATGCTTCGTGGGACTAATACCCCTGATGCACCCTGGTTCATCATTGAAAGCAGCGATGTTCAGTTCCGCAACCTGTCTTTAGGCCAGCAACTGGCTGCTGCTCTGAAGGCTCGAATTGATGCCTCGACGGAGCCCGTTGTTGACCCTGTCTCCTCGGTCGCACAGCTGCCGACCGGTGTGAACCTGCTGTCTCAGATAGATCTCAGCGCTACCGTGGCTGGCGAAGACTACAGCGAAGGGCTGCTTGAACTTCAGAACAGGCTGAATGAACTGTCCAGGGCTGCCAGCCTTGCCGAAATTGCCAGTGTGCTGGTGTTTGAAGGAGTAGACGCTGCCGGTAAAGGCGGCACAATCCGGCGGATCACCACCGCGATTCCGATTCAGAATGTCAGAGTGATTCCGATCGCCGCGCCAAGCGAAGAAGAGCGCCTGCGGCACTATCTATGGCGCTTCTGGCGGCATGTGCCCGGTGCCGGAGACGTCACGATCTTCGACCGGAGCTGGTATGGACGGGTTCTGGTCGAGCGGGTCGAACAAATTTCCAGCGCTGATGCCTGGGGCCGCGCCTATGAAGAAATCAACGATTTTGAATCGATGCTGGATCAGTCTGGTGTGCCGGTCATCAAATTCTGGCTGCAGATAGACAAAGAGGAACAGCTGCGGCGTTTCGAAGCGCGGGCTAAGACCCCATACAAGAAATATAAACTGACAGACGAAGATTATCGCAACCGGGAGAAGTGGGATCTCTATCAGCAGGCTGCGCACGACATGATCGCGAAGACCAATACCAGCTTTGCGCCCTGGCATCTTCTGGCTGCAAATGACAAAAAACATGCCCGACTCGAAGCGCTGCAGACCGTCTGCGACCGACTCGAGTCGCAGCTGGTCAGCAAACTTGGGGTCGATTGGCGGGCTGAAATTCCGCGTGGACCGGTGCACAAAGCTAAGAAGGCGAAGAAGGCCCGAAAGAAAGGCTGATTTATTGCTTAATTGCGGGTACCTGTCAAGAATAGCCCGGCTCTGTTAAAATGCGCCGATGGCCGGTAAGAAGCAGACAGTTGCGACGAGTAAAACTCGTGCAAAATCAAGCACTAAGAAAGGAACTTCAGCCAAGACAACGGCTGCCAGGAGCAAAACTGCCGCGAACACAGCGGTGAAAAAGGCTCCTGTAAAAAAGGCTCCGGTGAAGAAAACTCCGGCGAAAAAGCCCACAGTAAAGAAAGCTACGGCAAAGACTCCGGCGAAAAAAGCCCCGGCGAAAAAAGCCCCGGTGAAAAAAGCCCCGGTGAAAAAGACTCCCGCCAGGAAGGCGGCAACTCAACGCGCCAGTGCAGGCGCAGCTACTAAAAGTCGAACGACCGCCAAGGCTCCGAAGAGCAAAGCGTCAGCTCGAAAATCATCAACCCCCAGATCAACCCCGGCGAAAAAGGCGGGGGTGCGTAAGAGCACCCAGAGTTCCGCTTCCAATGCTGCGGCGAACAAATCTGCCAAGGCAAAAACAGAAGTGACCCAAAACACCGTAACGAGCGCCGCAGCGACGAACAAAAAAGCCGCAGCGACGAAGAAAAAAGCCGCAGCGACGAACATAAAGGCCGCGGCGAAGAGCGTAAAAGCCGCAGTGACTAAGACAAAAGCCGCAGCGAAGACGAAGGCAACGGCAAAGACCGCCGCTAAAACAAAAGCTTCGGACAAAACCAAAGCCGCTCCGGTGAGCAAAGCCAAAGCTAAGGCCAAGGCAAAAGTGCCCGGAGCGCCATCAGCAAAAGTTGCGGCTGCCAAAATTGCGGTTAAGAAAGCCGCTCTGAATGCCGCAGCAGCCAGTGCCAGCAAGACTGCGCCGAAGAACAAAAACAAACAGAACGAGGTGACTACCGCAGAGCGCCGCCGCGCTCTGGAAGCCGATGTTGAAGCTTTCCTCAAATCCGGTCAGCAGATTGAACAGGTGCCCACCGGAGTCAGTGGTCAGGATCGTTTTGGTCGAAGCAAACACATCGTTCTCGGACGAGGCAAGAGTCGAGGCTGATTCGGTGAGATATCCGAGCGCTATTCGGAATCAGATTTATGGATGACGCTAATCTGGCGCTGTTCTGCGACTTTGAAAACGTTGCATTGGGTGTACGTGACACCAAAATCGAGCGATTCGAAATCCACGTAATCCTGGAGCGGTTGCTGCTCAAAGGCAGCATCGTTGTCCGCAAAGCCTACTGCGACTGGGATCGATACAAAGAGTTCAAAGCCGGTATGCACGAGGCGGCGTTTGAGTTGATTGAGATTCCTCACGTGCGGATGTCCGGGAAAAACTCTGCAGATATCCGGATGGTCGTTGATGCGCTGGATCTGTGTTACACGAAAGAGCATATCGATACCTTTGTCATCATCAGCGGTGATTCGGATTTTTCCCCGTTGGTCAGCAAACTCCGCGAAAACGCCAAAACCGTTATTGGGGTCGGCGTGAAAAATTCCACTTCAGATCTGCTTGCCAGCAGTTGTGATGAGTTCATCTTTTACGACGATCTCGTGGCAGCGTCCGTGAAACCCCCCAAGCGCAAAGCGCGACCGAAAAAGTCGGTGGCAGCTGGAGGCGAAAAGACAGCTGGAAAGAAAACCTCAGCGGGCAAAGCAGAAGATGATCCTGCACAGGCGGGGATTGATCTGCTGCTGGAGACCACAGAAGCGCTGCTGGCAGAGCGTGGCGGGCGTGACAAGCTCTGGGGTTCAATGATCAAGCAGACACTGAAGCGGCGCCGCCCGGGTTTCACTGAAGCAAGCTATGGCTTTCGTTCGTTCAGCGACCTTCTGGAAGAAGCCCAGTCGCGAGATCTGCTGGAACTGGAGCTGGATGAAAAATCCGGTGGATACATCGTCCGAACGCTGAGTAATGCCGACTGATTTAGGGTCATTGTGTTAACCAGGTAGCAGGACGCTTCCGTTGATTCGATGGTATGCTCGCGGCCTGTAGCCTGCCAGACACTGAGAAACTTATCCCCCAGCCACAAAAAGCCCGTAAAGACCTGATTTCCAGAGAAGACCTGATGCGCCTTCGCGAGCTGCGTGTCGGTCCGAACCTGTTCAAATTGCCGATGTTCATTGCAGCGATGCTGGCGCTTACCTGGCTGGCCTGGAGCAGTGAGTCGATTGCCCTGCGGTGGCTGAGTTATATAGCGATCGGGTATCTGTGGATGAGCATCGTCACCTTTATGCACGATGGCCTGCACGGCACGCTGTTTGTCCGAAAATGGCTGAACTGGGTGTTTGGTGTGCTGGCAATGACACCGCTGCTGGTTTCCTACGTTGCCTTCAAAGAAGATCATCTGGAACACCATCGCTACAACCGGTCTCCGCAGGATCCGGACGCTTTCACAATGGGTAAGCGCGGGTTTCTCGATTTTGTGCTGTTTTATGCATACGTGTTGATTGGCGCGGTGTTGAGTCTGGTGCATTTCAACCTGCTGTATCCGATTCAGAAGTTCAATGCGAAAAGCTGGACGATCTGGGCGGTCGAAATGGTGATACGAATTGCCTTTGTCTGGGGCCTGGTCACCTGGGCGAGCGCTAACGGCGTGCTGGCTAAAACGCTGGAAGTCTGGTTGATTCCATTTGCTTTCTTTTCGCTGTTCAATTCGGCTCGATTCATTGCCGAACACTACGGTACGCCATGGAATGTCGGTCAGCTGGCAGGCACCCGCACTATCGTATCGAATCCGCTGCACAGCTATTTCTGGAACAACATCAACTGGCACATCGGCCACCATCTCTACCCATCGGTGCCCTGGTATAACCTGGTCGAACTGCATGAGCTGCTGAAGCCGGAAATCGAAGCTCAGGGCGCGATTGTCGATAAGAGTTATACCGCAGTCTTTCTGGCCGCGTTACGGGGTGGTCCGGAAACAGAAGAGCGCCTGGAGGCCTCATTAGCGGCCCGGCGCGAAGTGGATACTCCTGCTGGCGCCGATCTGCCCAGCGGCGCCTGATTTCATCGCTGCAGCTCTGCATCGGTCAGCACTGCTGATTCATCTCGCCATCTGAGGTTCTGGTGTAGAATTTCTCCGACACTAACGGAGGAACAGCGATGGCCGTCTATTCTGAAGCGGAACTCTACAGCGATCATGACTTTGCCAGTCTGCACGAAGTGCATGGGCAGCGTATGCATGGCGGCTTTGATGCCAGTGGCGCATACCAGTCGCCACGCGCTAAAGGTCGTGGCGAGGCTATCGCTGCCTGGACGGCAGAGTTGAGGGAGCGCGGTGGTGAGCTGTTTGAAGCCCATGCCTCATTGCTTGCCGGACCCCGGATGCCCAGTGTCGAGCAGCAGTGCCTGTTGTTGGCCGAAGGTCTCGGCACGCCTTTCTGGAACAGTCTGACTATCACCGGCAAGATCGAAGGCCGTGGTCGGGTGCTTGCGGAAATGCAGTTTCCCGATCTCCAGGACATCATCGTCGAAGACATTTCGGGCATGGCCATCGGCCACCTGAACAAAGGTCTGCTGGCGATCCACGGTCTCGATGAAGGCGGTGAACCTGACAAAGGCATTGGCGGTCATGACGTGATGTGGTTCGTGGCTCGCGATCTGGTGTTCGGCAAAGACGCGTATCCAGACGTTGAACCGCCTGAGAGTATTTCCCGACCGGAAGCGGGTCGGCGCTGGATGGAAGAGGTTGAACCGCAATACGAAGGTCTGATGAGCTTCCTGATGAATCTGCTGATGATCGAATTCCGAGCCGAGATCGGCTTTGCGGCGACTCAGGATATATTGCGGAATCCGGAGCTGTTCACAGACCGCAGAGATGCGGCCGAAGAAGCCGCAGAAATTGTCGAACGAATTCGCACGGATGAAGAAATCCACGTGGAGTCATTGCGCCTGTATCTCGGCGAGCTTCGAGAACTGACGATCAAGACGGTCGCCGGTGAGACGGTTAAAGGTTCGGAACTGATTGATCGGTTCTGGAGCGGGATGGTGCAGTGGGCTACTCAGGAGCAGCCGCAGATTGCCGCGGCAAACGCTTACGACAGTTTAAAACCGGCTATTGAAGCCCATGACAATGGGGATGCATTGCTGGCTCGGTTTGATGCATTGACAGAGCCTGCAACGGACGCTGTCTCGGCAGGCTAATCCCAGCTGTTGTAGTGGACCATGGACTTGAGAGGCCTGCGGCTGATCGGGCCGTGGCCGCCACCCACCGGATAGCCGATCGGCACATGAGCACACGTGTACCAGCCGTCGGGAATGCCGAGCAGTGGTTTGACTGAGGGTTCTTCCAGGCACAGCAGCGTTGTCAACACACAGCCCAGACCTTCGTTGCGACAGGCTAAAAGCAGGTTCTGTACGGCGGGGTAGACTGATCCGCCACCGACGATGCTGGGTCGTCCCAGTTCGGTATCGGTGATGGTCATCTGTTCGGGGTTGAAACAGAAGACGGCAATCACCGGTGCCTCGTGCAGATGGTTGGCCAGATAAGTCCCCGCATCCAGCGCTCGCTGTGATTTCTCCCTTGCGGAATCCGGCATTTTTTTCAGATGCTTTTCGTAGCCGGGTACATAGTTTTCCCAGTGTGGCCGATACAGATCTTCCAGCGCCTGTTTCCTGGCAGGTTCGGTGACCGCGACAATGCGCCAGCCCTGATGATTGCCGCCCGTTGGCGCCCAGGTTGCCGCGGTGAGCACGCGTTCTAAAACCTCGGAGGGTATCGGGTCCGGTTTCAGGCGCCGGACCGCGCGCAGCGTACTCATCGCGTCGTAGAGTTCCACAGTTACCTCTCCTTTATCCTAGCTTTCGTAGCTCACACCCATGCCGGCACGGACATCATTGCTGACCCCATAGGGGGCGATCGGATAGCGCAGTCCGTTGCGGGAAAGGTGTGCCAGTCCGTCGATAATTTTCGGCAGAAAGTGGGGTGGCAGTGCCATCAGCAGTTCGTCTTCCATGACCCCGCCGTAACGGCGCTCGGCAAAACAGGGAATCGACAGGCTCGGTTCGCCGGTTTTCAGCGCTCTGCCCCAGGAATCTGCGCAGGATGACTCACCGACACAGCCCCATTCGAGTTTTTTGTAGCCCGTCCACTGCAGACCGTTGATCAGCAGAATCATCTGTGCCGGTGTGGCATAGATCAGGCAGATGTCCGGTGGATTGAGACGGCCGCTGGCCAGAGGGCTGACGGCCATCGCCTGATACTGTCCGTGTGGCACCACGTCCATGGCCGCCTGGTGTGCGGCGGCGTCTTCAGGTTCGGAGTACCAGACACCGCGCATGCGATTGCCGCTCAACCAGTCATCGCTGCGTGGATGCAGACCAATCACCGTGCTGCACTGTGCGCCAACCAGATCTTCAGCCGTAATGCCGACCGTCCAGCCATTGCGAGCGGCCATTCCGACAATCTGATCAGTGGTATGGATGGCGTCCGGCCGACGTATTCTGGGAATGGCTTCCATTGTTTCGCGGGTTTCGAATAACTTCATCCCGATCGGGGTGGTCCGCAACCGCAGATACCGGTTCAGGTCATCCAGGGTTGCCGGCCAGTCAAGGTGGGTCTGGTCGGTGGCAATGACTTCACTCATATCTTCTCCTCAAGAATTCGTAGCTGGCGCGGGCCAGTGTGTCGGGTTCATCGTAGTGCACCATGTGGCCACTGGCTTCGAAGCGCAGGTGTTCGTGATCTGGGAACGCGCTCAGCCTCTCTGCCAGTTCGCCTGGCGCATATTCGCCCGTCCAGTCTGAGCCCGCCGGAATGGCTTGGGACCAGTATTCGTGAGCCTGTGCGCCGGTGATCAGCAGCGTAGGGCAGCCAACCTGGCGCCAGTAGCGTTCGCTGTCTTCGTGACCCAGCCCGAGAAATACTGAGGCGACCCTCGGATCGAACGCCCACAGCAGATTGCCCAGCGGATCCGTTTCTGTGGCATTGGCGGCGAGCGTGTTGGCGCGCTCCGGAGTCAGTCGCGGGTTGTTGATGAGCAGACGGTTGGCGGCGAATGCCAGGTCGGGGAGAGGGCGGGCCGCGGCCGGCAATGCCATAGTATCGAGAATTCGCTGACCTTCGATTTTCATCAGCCGGGCACCGTCCAGCATAAAGCTGTCGGGGCGATTGCGAGCCGGTGGTCCGAGTCCTTCGGCGAGGATGGCTGTTCGAACTCGGTCCGGGTACAGGGCGGCGAAGCGCACACCAATCTGTCCGCCGAGGCTGTGACCAAACACCGCGGTCGTGGCCTTTTCGAATGCATCGAGGACAGAAGAGACATCAAACAGGTATGCGGGCATTGCGTAGCTGCCGGGTCGTTCACTGCGGCCATGGCCGCGCAGATCGGGCAGCAGCACGTGGTAATCGCCGGCTAAGAGCTCAGCAACCGGCATCAGACTGAGCGCCACATCGCGCATTGCGTGCAGCAGGATCACGCTCGGCGCCTGCTCATCACCCAGTGAATAGACGTTCAGTGCGACCCCGCCGGAGTCCACTGTCCGTGACGCTGGTTCGGTCACTGCCGCTCAGTCCGAACTGATCCTTTTAAACGCGGGAGGCCGCCGTTCCATAAAGGACTGCACACCCTCACGAAAGTCTTCGCGTTTCAGGCTGGTGGCCATCCAGTCGTTGGTTTCCGTCATCGCTTCTCCGAGCGGCATGTTCAGATGTCGATAAACCTGGGCTTTGATAATTCGCAGGGACGTGGGTGATGCGTTGGCGGCCAGGTCAGTAATGAAGTCTCTGGCCTGATCCACCGCAGTTCCGCTGTCGCACAGACGCTCTGCGAGACCCAGTCGATCAGCTTCTTCGCCGTCAAACTTACGCGAACTCCACAGGATATCCAGCGCTTTGCCGCTGCCGATCAGTCTTGGCAGAATCCAGCTGGCGCCATGTTCGGCAATCAGCCCGCGCTGGGAGAATGCCGTGACGAATTTGGCCTGACGTTCGATGAAGCGCATGTCAGTCAGCAGCGCAAACACGAAGCCGAGACCTGCGCAGGCGCCGTTGATAGCGCCGATCAACGGTTTACGGATCGACAGCAGATAAGAAAACGTCACCTGAAAGTCCGGGCCAAGATCCGGATCGCCAGGATGAGCCGTCAGCGCTGAGAGATCTTCAGCCTGCTCGGCTCCTGATGCCAGATTATCGAGGCTGCCCATATCCATTCCCGCACAGAAGCCGCGTCCGGCTCCGGTCAGAATGATGCCGACGACCCGTTCGTCCTGCTCGGCAGCTGCCAGAGCGTGGCGGATTTCGGCGAGCATCCGATTGGTGAACGCGTTCAGCTGATCGGGCCGATTCATTGTGATGATCGCAACAGGATCTGCCACGTCGTAAATTATTTCCTGATAGACCTCAGACATATGTATTCCTCCCCAGGAACTTAGTGCAATGTGAAGCAATCTACCGCACCGGGCGACCCAGCGTCTATTACGCTAACATTGCATCACTGGCACACAATTGGTTGCGTCAGCGCTTTTTGTGGATCCGAGCCGAACGTCGGGGTCAGACTGCTGGGATAAGCTTGCCTGTGTGAACTTCTCCCGGCGTACAACACGTGGTGAATATCTTTCGTGAATCGTTCCTTTACGAGTTTTCTGCTGTTTCTGGCTGCTCTAGCCGTACTGGCGGCTGGCGGGGTCTGGTGGCTGGGTCTGGACGCCGTCAGGCTGGCGCTGGATGGCGATCGACGCAGCGCCCCCTACCAACTGCTGCACTTCGCTGATGGGGGTGTTCCCGGAGGCCAGTATGCGGCAACCCTGACTGGTCTGGTGCAGCTGGAGGAAGGTGGCCTGCAGTGGCGCGGCGGACTTGAACGCCTGCTTGAAGGCCGAACTGAAGATGAGTGGCCGGACTTGATGATGTTCGGGTTGCCACGGGGTGCTGACCTTGTGCAGCTGATCACCAGTCCGGAATTCCGTGAGCTCGAGAGCGACCGGAGAGTGCTGTTGCTGGGTATGTCTTCAGCACCAGTTGATCTCAATCAGACGACCACGTTGCTGGTCTGGCTGCAGAGACGCCCGGACAATGCTGAAGGTGACGGCGCGATGCTCGCGGCGGTCACTCGGAATCTGGCGGCATTTTCAGGTTCTGTGCTTGTCCAGGGACCTGTGGATCGGATCACCGGCCCAGCCGTCTGGAGTCATGCTGCACTGTTGTCGTTTCCAGATGAGGCCCAGGCCCAGGCCTGGTTTCGGGAACCGGTCTCAGTGACCGAGCGGACCCTGGCGACCAAACACCTGGACCGTCAGGCGTGGCTGCTGATGACGGCAAAATACCTGCGGCAATCGTCTTAATTCAATAGTGTTCGGCTGCGTCGGCTTTGCGTTTGGCCGCATCGCTGAAATAACCCTCCAGCGCTGACAAGCGACTGCGATTCGCGTTAGATTCGCAGTACGTTAACGGCACTGTTGAGCTACGGGGAGAAAAGCAATGAAACTGGGGTTAGGAATTGGACCGGTCGGCGCACCGGGCGGTGAACGAATCATCGAGCTCGCCAAAGAGGCGGAGAATCTTGGCTACGACACAATCTGGTGCCCGGAAATTTACGGCATGGACTGTTTCACTCCGCTGGCCTGGATTGGTGCACACACCTCACGAATAAACCTGGGCACGTCGATCATGCAGATTTCGGCGCGCACTCCGGCCAGCGCGGCGATGCATGCAGTGGCAATGGATTATCTCTCCAACGGCCGGCTGATCCTGGGAATTGGCGTTTCGGGTCCGCAGGTAGTGGAAGGCTGGTACGGACAACCCTATCCCAAGCCCCTCGCCCGTACCCGGGAATGGATAGACATATTCCGTAAAATTGTCGCCCGCAAGGAGCCGGTGGCTTTTTCCGGTGAACACTATCAGCTACCGCTGGATGGCGGGACCGGTCTGGGCAAACCGCTGAAACTGATGCAACACCCGCTGCGCGAGCACATTCCCGTTTATCTGGGGGCTGAAGGCCCTAAGAACGTAGCGCTCAGCGCGGAGCTGTTTGATGGCTGGATACCCATGTTTCTGTCGCCATATCGGATGAACGAGCAATACGCCGAAGCGATGCGTATCAGAACTCCGGATTTTGAGATCGCGGCAGCTGTGCCGGTTGTCATCGACGATGACGTCGACAAGGCTCGGGCGCAGATTAAGCAGAATGTCGGCTTCTACGTTGGCGGAATGGGTGCGAAGACCTTTAACGTGCACAAAGATCACGTCAGCCGTATGGGTTTCGCGGACGCTGCAGAAGAGATTCAGAATCTGTTTATGGCCGGTAAACGCGATCAGGCTTTCGCCGCGGTGCCCGACCAGCTGGTAGATGAAATTGCGTTGTGTGGACCTAAAGAGCGCGTTCGCGAACGCCTGCAGGGCTGGAAAGACAGTCCCGTGACTCAGCTGAATATTGGCAGCGCCAATATGGACACGCTGCGCTTTTTTGCCGAAGAGCTGCTCTGATCAGGCTTTGAAGTGGAAAATGTGTGCGAGGCGGAATTCGTCGAATTCGCCGAGGTTCGGACAGGTGAGCGCTTCGATCCGCGTGATTTCCTCATAGCGGGGGTCGGGGAGCTGGGTGACCCTGGAGTCCGCTACCAGAATTTCCGCAGCATGCGCCTGGGCGATCTTCAGTAGCGGCAGGTTCTGCCGGTCGTAGAGTACGTCGGCCATCAGAACCATGTCACACGCATCCGGGAGGTGGGCGGTAGTCTCGAGCTGCACGCCATTGTGTGCGGCGTTGATCTGGGTAGCCAACCTCGCATCCGGGTCGGTGTCGCAGGCGATAACCGATCGAGCGCCCGCCAGTGCCGCCGCAATGCCGGCCACACCCGAACCGGAACCCAGATCCACGATTTTTCTGCCCTCAACCCACTGAGGGTTCGCCAACAGGAATTGCGCCAGTGCAAGCCCGCTGCCCCAGCAGAACGCCCAGTATGCAGGCTCCCTGATAACGGCTCTCATGGTTGCACCGGCAAGCGGTCCGGTGGGGAAATTCGCATTGATTAAGCCCAGACGCAGTGGTTGGCCACTCGGAGCGGCGCACTCTGGAAGGTCATAAGACTCGATACGGGCGTCAGGCAGAGTCCGGCGCAGCTGTTGTTGCAGTTGGTTAAAGCTCAGAGGTGTGTCTACGAACCCAAAGAAGGCCAATTATACCCAGCGCCAGGATACCAAGCAGAGAAAGGTCCGCCGCTGAGGTGACAGCAGTCGACCCGTTGCCAGTGTCTGGATAGTTGACGGTGCGCGCTGCAGGAGCGGAGACGGAGTCGGTGCTTTGGTCAGCGGGACTGGTCAGGTTGGTCACCGGTGTTGGTGCCTGGGTGCTGGCTGCACTCAGCAGCCCGGGCATCAGGCAGATGGCGACCAGCAACGCAGTGCCCGCAACGCATTTTGCGGCCGCGGCTGTGACCGAACTGAATCGGTGCGAGTCTGCCGGTTGCGGTAGCCCTGTATGCACGGCGCTTTCTCGTTATTATCCCTGAGAGTCGAAAAAGCATAATTTCTGGAGTGAACTGGTGCAGCGTTGCCTTTGTATATCCTGTAAGTTCTTCGTAATTCTGCTAGTGCTCATCACAGTTTCTGCGCAGTCGATTGCGGCACCATCTCCCTGCGCTGCTGCCGAGTACCGCCAGTTCGACTTCTGGTTGGGTCGCTGGCGGGTGGAAGCCGCAGGTAAAACTGTTGGCAGCAATGTGATTTCTGCCAACCACAACGGTTGTCTGCTGGAAGAGCGCTGGACAAGCGCAAACGGTGGAACCGGCAGCAGCATGAACTTCTACGACCCGAAGCGGCAGCAGTGGCGACAGGTCTGGGTTTCCGGCGGCACGCTGATAGACTTGCGCGGCGGCCTGCGGGACAACAGTATGCGGCTCACAGGAACCATCACCTACCTGGCAGATGGCAGCGAACTACCGTTTCGAGGCCAGTGGACGCCACTGGTGGACGGACGGGTGCGCCAGTTCTTCGAAGAACAGCGCGCTGGCAGCTGGCAGGTCTGGTTTGAAGGTTTTTATATTAAAGACGTAGAATAGAGAGTTTGTGACAGAGCCTGGGTTCATGGGGGAGCCATCAGAATGCCGATGATATTGAACGAAGAGCAGAACATGCTCAAAGACAGCGCCAAAGATTTCTGCGGCAACAACACACCAATCGATCAGCTGCGGAAGCTCCGCGACGAAGACAATCCTGACGGATTTGACCGGGCAACCTGGAAATCCATGGTTGAACTCGGCTGGGCTGGAATCCCCTGGCCGGAAGAACACGGTGGCCTGGCTTTCGGCTACAAGGGGCTTGGTGTGGTGACCGAAGAAACCGGTCGCACCCTGGCTGCGAGTCCGCTGTTCGCAACCGTCTGGCTGGGTGGAACAGCCATCAACCTCGGTGGCAGCGATGCACAGAAAGGCGAGCTGCTCGGTCAGATTGCTGCCGGTGAACTGCTGCTGGCGTTAGCGCTTGAAGAATCGCACCGCCACAATCCATATGGCATAGCGACAACGGCCGCAGCCAAGGACGGCGGTTTTGAAATCAGCGGCGAAAAGACCTTTGTGCTCGACGGCAATGTCGCGGACAAATTTGTCGTGGTGGCACGAACTTCGGGTAATGCCGGCGATCGTGATGGCCTGTCGCTGTTCCTGGTAGACAGCAGTTCAGATGGCGTCACTGTCAGCCGTACTAAAATGGCCGATTCCCGCAATGCGGCCAACGTCAGCTTCAGTTCGGTCAAGGTTGGGGCTGATGCGCTGGTCGGTACCCAGGACCAGGGCGCGGACGTGCTCGATGCAACGCTGGACATCGGCCGTATTGGTATCGCGGCGGAGATGCTGGGCAGTCTGCAGGAGTGCTTCGAGCGGACTGTTCAGTACCTGAAGGAACGGGAGCAGTTTGGCGTGCCGATTGGCTCTTTCCAGGCGCTCAAACACCGGGCTGCGGATATGTTCTGTGAAGTGGAACTGTCGAAGTCCTGTGTCCTTGAAGCGTTGAGCGCACTTGATGAGGGCCGCAGCCCTGAAGAGGTCGCCAAACTTGCCAGCCTGACAAAAACCAAGGTGGGTGAGACTTTTCACCAGGTGTCCCGCGAAGGGGTGCAGATGCATGGTGGTATCGGCATGACCGATGAATTCGATATTGGCTTTTTCCTTAAGCGGGCGGCGGTAACTGAGCAGACGCTTGGCGATGTGAATTTCCATCGCAACCGCTATGGTGAGCTCGAAGGCTACTAGTCGACGTTCATCAGACTGACGAGAAGGGGAGCTTACGCTCCCCTTTTTTGTCTGTGGATGTCAAACGAGAGGAGATGAGATGAGGATACATGCTCGAACCTTAATGTCGCGCGCAGGTTCATGGACCATTGCTGCAGCACTGGTGTTTGGAGTGCTGCTGCCGGCCACTGCCCATTCGGCTAACGCAAGCGGCCAGGTATTTGCAGACAGCAACGGCAACGGCCTGCTGGATACGGGAGAAGCGGGTATTGCCGGCGTTCGGGTCACAGACGGTGAGCGGATTGTGTTGACCGACGGGCAGGGTCGATACGAGCTCAAAATCGCAGATGAGGCAGTGATACGCATTACCAAGCCTCGAGGGTATGCGACACCGGTAAACGAACATCAGATTCCGCGCTTTTACTATGTTCACCAACCCGAAGGTTCCCCAGCGCAGCTGCGTTATCGGGGTATTGAGCCGACGGGCGTGTTGCCGGAGTCGATCAACTTTCCGTTAATGCGTCAGTCTGAACCAACCAGGTTCGAAGCCATTCTCCTGTCAGATACCCAGCCACAGACCGATGCGGAACTCGACTATATCCGCGACGATGTGGTGGCTGAACTGATCGGCAGCAACGCCCGGTTCGGCATGACCATGGGCGACATCGTCTTTGACGATCTGTCCATGTTTTCCCGTCTGAATGCGATCATCGCCCAGATCGGTATCCCCTGGTACAACGTCCCGGGTAATCACGAGCTGAACCTTCTGGCTGAAAATGACGAGCACTCGCTTGAAACCTTCAAGCGTTTCTACGGCCCTGCGTACTACAGCTTCGAATATGGCGAAGCGCTGTTTGTGGTGCTCGATAATATTGAATATCGCGGCAACGGTGAGGCGGATCCTGGCGATGTTCGTGGCAGCGGTGGCTATGTGGCCAACCTGGGTAAGCGCCAGCTGGCCTGGCTGAAAGAAGAGCTCAGCCATGTGCCGTCGGATCGTCTGATCTTCCTGGCCATGCACTCACCGCTGGAAACCTATGTTTCTGACGGAGCCGGTGTGACGACGGCGGATCGAAAGGCGCTGTTCAAGCTGTTATCCGGTCGCCCGAACCTCTACGCAGTAGCTGGTCATACCCATACTACCGAACACCGCTATTTTGGACCTGAAGATGGATTCAATGGTCCCGGTGAGTTTCATCACCATGTGCTCGGCACTGTGTCCGGGTCCTGGTGGAGTGGGCCTTTCGATCCACGCGGTATTCCGACGACGGATCAACGTGACGGTACCCCCAACGGCTATCACGTGCTGGAGGTGGACGGGGTCGATATGACGGTGCGCTACAAGGCAGCCGGATTCCCTGACGACTACCAGATGCGCATTCTGTTTGATGTCGCTCATCATGGTTTGCGGGTGGATGGCTTGCGGGATTTCAGAGCCGGTGAACTGTTTGACGGTCGCTTCAGCGAAGCTCAGGTGCCCGCTGCGTCGGTGCTGGTGAATCTGTTTGATGGTGGTCCGAAGTCACAGGTGGAGTTTCGCGTGGATGATGGTCCCTGGTTGAAAATGCGGCAGGTGTTCCGCCCGGACCCTTACATGTTCGAGGTGTTTGCCCGCAACCCGGACACCAAGAAGTCCTGGTTGTCTGCAACTCCGTCCTCTCATATCTGGCAGGCTGATGTGCCAGACGATCTGACTATGGGTGTCTACACACTATCAGTCAGGGCTGTAGATGAGTTTGGTCGCAGCCACCATGGTCATCGGATCATGGAAATTACCGGCGGTTGAGTTCAGCCGGATTTACGCCTGATGCCCATGCGCTGGCCAACTCGCTCAGGCACCGGCAATGATCGGTGCCGGGCCATCAGCTCACAGATGGCCTGGTAGGGTTGCTGCGGAAATGGTGCGCTTGCCCGCTGCCGCATATCGACGTGCATGGCCAGCTGTTCGGAGGTGGCGGCCAGTTGCCCTGTTTCGGCATGAAACATCTCCTGATAGTAGTGCAGCCGTTTGCTGTCGTGATCCAGCAGCTGCCAGGTGATCTGAACCGGATCGTCCAAGACCAGTTCGTTGACGTAGTTGACGTGCACTTCCATCGTAAAGCAGGACCCCTGGGCGTGTTCCACATAGCTGGCGCCAATTCCCAGCCCGTCGTAAACGTGGTCCACTGCGCGATCGAACATCACATGGTAGTAAGCCATGTTCAGGTGGCCGTTGTAGTCGATCCACGAGGCGTCAACCCGCTGAGTCGGGCAAGTGTGTGGTGCAGTCCATTCCTGTTTCAATCTGATCTCCCGGCCTTCCGCTGCCTGTTCTGCGATCGAGTATAGTACCTTGACCATTGTGATCTGAGCATTGAAGATCGTTGGCCTGGCTGGGGTCGGTCCGGACAGTCAGTCTGACAGCTCATTCTGGTCACTCGAACTGGTAATAGAGGAAGCGTGAATTGGCGGATTCGTCAGCAACTGATGCGGTGCAGGGGTCTGGACAGGCAGGGGTCTCAGGTCGAAGACCGCCGCTGTCGCTGGGCGCCAAATTTGCTTACGGTTCCGGTCAGGCAGCTGAAGGTCTGAAGAACGGTGCGTTCGGTGTCTTTCTGTTTTTCTACTACAACCAGGTGCTGGCACTGCCGGGGACCTATGTTGGTCTGGCGATTGGCATTGCCCTGGTGTTTGATGCGATAACTGACCCGCTGATCGGTTCGCTCTCCGATAACTGGCGATCCAAGTTCGGTCGTCGCCATCCGTTCATGTACATGGCCGCTGTGCCGCTGGCGATTGCCTTCTATTTTCTGTTCACGCCGCCTGAAGGCCTCAGTTCTTTTTCGCTGTTTTTGTGGCTGTTGTGCTTTGCCATTCTCACCCGGGGGGCGATGACTCTCTACCATGTGCCACATATCGCTTTGGGAGCAGAACTCTCCGAAGATTTTAACGAGCGCACGACGATCGTCGCCTTCAGGCAGTTTTTCAGCACCTTTGGTGCGTTGATCGCCTACTTTGTTGGCTTTGCGATCTACTTCTATGCAGACAGCGAGTACCCGCGAGGTCAATTTCGAACCGGCGCCTACAGTCCGTTTGCGCTCACGCTCGCGGTGCTGATGGTTGGTTCCATCCTCTATTCAGCCGTGGGAACCAGAAAACACATTCCCTACCTGCCGAAGCCTAGAGGCAGCTCTGAACCGCTCGGTGTCCTAGCTGCTGTCGTGCGTATGCTTGTTGAGATGAAGCAGGCGCTGACCAACCGTTCGTTCGCCTGGCTGTTCTCCGGCGTGCTGATCGTATTCATGATGGTTGGCGTCGACAATGCGTTGAATCTGCACATGAATACCTATTTCTGGGAGCTGAGCAGTTCAGACAATATCGCCTTTTTCGCCGCCACCCCTTTGGGCATCATGTTTGGGGCGTTCATCGCCCGGGCACTGACAGAGCGTTTCGACAAAAAGCCTTCGGTAGTCTATGGCACCGCATGGTGGGCGCTGTGCCAGATTGTGCCGGTTGTACTCCGGCTGCTTGGCTGGTTTCCCGAAAACGGTACCGATGAGTTGTTGTACACGCTGGTGACTATCAAGTTTGTGCAGGGTGTTGGGGTTGTGCAGGCTCTAATCACATTCGGTTCGATGGTTGCAGACATTGTTGATGAACACGAACTCAATACCGGCAAGCGCCAGGAAGGGATCTTTTTCGCCTCCGTGTCTTTCTCCGGAAAGTTCACTACTGGCATTGGCAACGTTGTTGGTGGCATTGCGTTGGATCTGATCAGCTGGCCGCGCGGTGTGGCGATTCAGACAGCCGCCGACGTGCCTGCAGAGACGCTCACCTGGCTTGGGCTGATCTACGGGCCGATTGTGTCGGGTTTTGCGGTGGTGTGCCTGTACTGCTATTCGAAACACCGTCTGGACCGGTATCGCCACGCGGAGATTGTCCGTGAACTGGCGAGACGCCATGAAAGTGAAGTCCAGAGCGTCGCCTGATTCTGTTGCTCCCGAGGTGCCAGTAAAAACTGGCCGCATTGCCCGTTTACGGCTTCTGGTTCAGGAAATTGCTGCCGAACCTGGTTTGATTGTGGTCAAACTCCGAGGTCTGCTCGTTGAGATCTGGGGTGCCAAGGGCGGTGGCTTCTATGGCGTCGGCTATGTGATCGCGTTTGTCTTCTTTGAGATTCGAATGGTGGTCGAAGATTTCGCTGAGGCGCAAGGTGTTGAGGACTTTGTTTTCCACCAGCTGATCGAGACTGTACTACGGCTTGGCTGGATGTCGTTCATCAATGCATTTCAGGCGTTGCTTTGGCCATTGATGGTGGCTGAGTTGTGGGGTGGTGGGGGTCTGGTGTTGCTGCTGGCTGGTTATGCGGCTTTCGAGTATCTGTTGAAACCCCATCTTGATCACCTGCTTCCAGAGCTTTTAGTGCATCGTGATCAGAAAATCCAGGCGGAGCTTGATCGTAAGCGCCAGAAGTCTGAACGTAAATCCAGACGCAAATCTAAACGGAAACAGAGCCGGCAATGAGCGGCTCCGCAGTCCGGGGTTCTTTTGACCGAAGCTGACAGGAACATCCGTCAGCAGTTGTGGCGATTTTTACTGGTTGGAGGGCTTGCGTTTGCGATCGACGTCGCGGTGATGGCGCTGCTCGTTTATGGCTTTGCGGTTGCGGATAGTCAGCAGGAGTTGATTGTCTGCAGGATGATTGCCTGGGCCGTTGCGATTACAGCTGCGTTTTTTGCGAACGCGAAAGTCACTTTTGGCGCATCAATCAGACACTCCCGATTCTTCAGCTATCTGCTGATTCAGGCGATTGGTGGTCTTATCAATCTGGGCTGCTATTCCGTGCTGATACTGGGGCCGTTAAGCGATTGGCCGATTGCCGCGCTGGTGATCGGCAGCGCGCTGGCGACGGTCAGTAATTTTCTGCTGGTAAAAAAATTCGTCTACCGGTTCCATCCGTCGCTGACGGAACCGGAACTCTGAATTTCAGTCGCTGCTCATCTCGACGCATTCGCCGTCCAGGCTGGTGATCCAGTCCTTGAGCAGCGTGACCCCTTCCTGATGGACCAGGGAACGACCGAGTTCGGGCATCATGGTCCCAGGGTCAGTCGTCTCAAGCCGATAGATGAGAATCGAGTGATCGGGTTCGCCGGGTACTATGGAGTAGGTTCTGCCGCCGGTGCCTCCGCCTGCGGCTATCGGCGGTTTGCATAGACCGAGCTGGCGGTTGGATTCGACGCTGGCGTCCAGCAGCAATCCGGAGGTGTCTGCCGCACCCTGGGCGTTGTGGCAGTGCCCGCAGTTGATATCCAGATATGCGCGAGACCGCGCTGCCAGAAACTGGCTGTTGTCGGTGAAGTCGGCATTGATGGCAACCTCTTCCAGAACCGGTAGATTCTGCAATCGTCCGGCCGACTGCCACTCGAGCAGTTGGTTGCCGTCGCGACCCAGGTAGCCGCGATTCAGGTGTCGGGCTTTCGGTCCGATGGGTTTTAGTGCCCCGGTGGTGTGGTTGGTTGCATGACAGGACGCGCATTGATTGCGGCTTGGCACGATATAGGGAAACGTCTGCGCCTCACCGTCTGGCAGCGACATTTCTAACATCTTGAGATCTCCGGCGATCTTCAGATAGGCATCATCGCCCTGCCAGACGTAGGGAAGCGCGTCCCAGCCTGACGCCTGTTTCACCAGCAGGCGCGTCTCCATCAGGGTCACGGCATCCGTGGACAGAGTTCTGGTGTTCTCGGGCCAGGTGAAATCGGCGCGTACCAGGCCGGTATCTGTCATGGGATAGAAAAAAGTTTTGCTGATGATGGTGCCAACGGGGAATTCGAAGGTTGCGTCGGAGCTGTACTGCGCAGCGCTGCCCGATGGCATCCACACAGTGCGCAGTTTCTGCGCATAGTCTGTGAACAACGGGGTGTTCAGATCGTAGGCTTCCACCCCGTCACTCAGCCGAAGTTGCGCTCCGGAGTAGTCGAAAAGACCCCACTCAGATAACCGCTGTGGATAGGCGTCGGCGCTGAACTGCCGCACCGATGCGCCGTCGTCGCTGCAACCTGTAAACAGCAGCACGATCAGCGCTGCTGTCAGCATCTTCAGACTGGCAGCGTGTTTGTCAGCTGCCACTGCGTAGTCCCGTTAGCTGCGTCAGAATCAGCATCAGGTTTCAGTTCGCAGCAAGGACAACTTCGGTGAGCTTTTCAAGCTCACAGGTATGGGCGGTCATATCTACGGTCACGTTTTCGTAACCACCGGCGGCGTCGATATTGATCACCAGCGACTCGCCGTTGTCGACGCACAGGACGTTTTCAGCTGACAGCTCTGGATTGACGAAACCATCCCAGACCACGTCCGGCAGGCTACCTTCTTCACCAAACATCGCTAGTCGAAGCATTTCCAGCTCCTCGCGGTCGGGCGCGTTGCCACCGTCCCGGAATCGGTTGGCGTAGATGAAAATGCCTTCGGGATAGGGATCGAAGGCTTCAGCTGTTTCCCGGTCGCTTGAGTATCCGGCGCTGAAATAGCTGCTGATCAGAATGTTGGCGGTCTGGTTGTCAGCAATGTCGTTGTCGAATATTTCCACCTTGTCATTGGCGTTTATCACGATGCCTGAGCCGGCGGGCACACCTGCAACCGCTCCGCCGGGAGGCGCGAAGTTACCGGTGTTGTTGGTCACTATGGTGTTGTTGAAGACCCGCGTGCTGTGACCAAGCTGGGGCAGGTCGGGCATGTTAAAGACCAGGATTCCGCCGGTATTGTTGGTCGCGATATTGTTGAAGACGTCGGCGTGAATGGTGTTTTCTATTTCGATACCTGCAACGTTGTATTCAGCGCGACTGTCTTTGACGACCACATTGCGTGATTGGCCAACATAGATGCCCGCGTCTGATGCGCCAACAGCTACAGATCCTTCCACCAGAACGTTTTCTGTCTGTACCGGGTAGATGCCATAGGCACCGTTTTCAGTGTGAGGCCCTCGTGTCCACTCGGTTCTCACTCTGCGGATGATGATATTGCGGCCCTCATTGACCTTCAGCGCGTCCCCTTTACTGTCTTCGATTGCGATGTCTTCGATCGTGAAATCGCTGGCGTTGACCAGCAACCCCTCTGCACCGGCAAGCTGACCTGCGAAACTCAGTACCGACTTATCCATGCCAGCACCGCGAATGGTCACCCCGTCGGTGTTCAGCACCAGGCTGCGGGTCATTGGATGGACGCCTTCGGGTACAGTGATGACATCACCCGGGCTGGCAGTTTCAAGCGCCAGACGCAGCTGCTCTTCGTAGCTGATCTGGGTTGTCGGTTGTTCTGCAGGAGCTGCGCTCTCAGGCTGCCCGCAGGCGCTCAGCATGGCGCTCAGCACAATTACCGGCAGAAAGCGGGCCAGCGAGTGGCTAGTGATTGTGTATGTCATCGGATCCCCCCCGGATCTGAATTATCTGTAGGGTTCAGTTTAACCGTTTACCCCGGTACCTCATATCAGTACCGACAGCCGATCGATGGTCCAATAGCCGGCCATGGTGCCCATGAAGATCGAGAAGGTCTGCTGCCACAAAGGCCACCGACCAACGGGCAAGCTCCGCAGCAACCACAGCGCGGTGAATATGACGGCGATGATCAGCAGCTGACCAAGCTCGATACCCACATTAAACAGCAGCAGGGCAAGCGCCAGCTGTTCGCGCGGCAGACCAACGTCGACTAATGCACCAGCGAAGCCGAAGCCGTGCAGAAGCCCGAATCCAAATGCCATGATCCAGGGTCTGATCCGGGTCAGCGCTGAGCGTTGCCGCTCTGGCAGCATGAGCTCCCGGGCCAGAAACAAGATGGACAACGCGATCACCGCTTCCACCGGCTGCGGTGGCAGTCTTACCAGACCCAGCACTGACAGTGCCAGTGTCATGGAGTGGGCAATTGTAAAAGCAGTGATCGTTTTCAGCAGCATCCAGGGGTCGCGAATAAACAGCACTAGACCGATCACGAACAGAATGTGGTCAATACCAAACAGCAGATGATCGACACCGAGAAACAGATAACTGGCAACCGGCGGTGCGTCGTCATCCAGGTTCAATGTGGGTGTATCCGATCGCAGCAACTGGCTCAAGCTGGAACCATCCAGATAGCTGACGCGAATCAGTACGTCGGTTAGGGTGCGACTCAAGCCGCTGATGTGGATTGACCCGGTGCGCAGGTCACAGGCCACCCGCCAACGCTGAATCAGTGCATCACCGGTGTTTTCCGGCAGCGCCTGTTCCACAATCAGGCAGGCTTCAGGCAGCACCGGATCGATAGGCAGGCGCCGGTCTCCTGCAATCGGTTGCTTCCAGGTGATCGCGAACTGCTGCGGCGCTGTTTCCAGAAGTTCCAGGTAAGCGGGTCGCACTTCGTGGCCATGGACTGGCATGGTGCCGAGGCTGAGCAGCAACAGGATCGGTAGAATGCAGTGTTTGGGCTTCACAGTGCCTCTGTCACGGCTTTTCGTCCGGCAACCTGATCTCGTAGCGGCTGCGAAGTTCGGCATAAAGGGTATCGTTTGCGAGCTTGCGCTGCTGCATCTGCAGATCGCTGGCCACTGCGCCGCGCACTTGCTCAAACGGCAGAAGCCTCTGTGGCCGGTGTTCAATCAATTTAACCAGGTGCCAGCCGTAAGCAGACTGCAGCGGACCTGCCCAAAGGTCTGAAGAGGCTTCAGAAGAAGCTTCCGATGAATCATCCGAAACCTTGAGAGCGGCCAGTTCAAGGGCAAACTGACGCCCGAACAGGTCACCAATTTCCCGTTGCGAACGCAACGCATAGCTTGACTGCAGCATGAACGGATCGCTGGCCGGCTGCTCTGAACTGATTGCAGCCAGCGCATCGGCTTGCGCATCTGCGCGTCGTTCGCTGCTGAAAAAACGATGTTCGAAACTGAACTGTTCGGGCTCGCTGTATTGGTCTTGTGCCTGGTCGTAGAAGGCACGCAGCTCGTTTTCGTTCGACGGACTGGCGTCTGCGAGATCTTCGGTCAGAAAAGTCAGTTTCTGGGTCAGGCGGCGACGAATAATCGTGTCGTTGTCGTCAAGACCCATTGCCCGGGCTTCACGATAGTAGATTTCCTCGCGCAGCCACGCTTCCAGCAGGCCGTTGAATTCCTGGTCGGAAGGCGGTCGGCCCATCTGCCCCTGCCACTGATCGCTGATCCGCTGAAGCTGAGCAGCGGTGACCTCAATGACGGGAGTTTCGGCCGTGCTGCCGGTAAAAGCGTCGATAGCGAAGATCGCAGCGCCCGCAAGCAGAAATCCGAACAGGGGGTCCCGCAACAGCTTGTTCATTGCAGGTTGTTCAGCACGGGTTGTTGCGGTTTGTTCACCGGGGCGGGTCAGATCGGATCGTTTCAGCAAAGCATCGCCACGTGCAGGTGACGGGTCTTCCCCGTCACCTTCCTGAATCAGTAGGTGGCTATTCTACTCAGGCTGCAAATTTCTGCAGATGGAAATCCGCATTGCCGAACTGGGAATCGATCACCAGCAGACGCTTGAAGTAGTGGCCAACCCGGAGCTCTTCGGTCATGCCCATTCCACCGTGCAGTTGCACAGCATTTTCACCAATGAAAATACCGGCCTTGCCGATCAGGTGCTTGAGCGCATGAACGTTCCGCTGCGCGGTTGCGTCGTCGCCTTGAACACTTTCCAGCGTGGCCCGGTAGAGCAGAGACTTGCACTGTTCGTATTCCATGAACATTTCCACCATCCGGTGCTGCAGGACCTGGAAGTCTGAGAGTGGATGGTCGAACTGCTCACGTTCCTGGGTGTATGCGACCGTGTCTTTGTAGAGCACTTCTAACGCGCCGACGGCTTCGGCAGCCAATGCCAGGATGCCGTCGTTGGCAGTGGCGTTCAGCACTGCGAAACCGCCATCGAGTTCGCCGAGCAGGCTGTTAGCTGTCAGGGCAACGTTATCAAAGCTGATTTCTGAAGCCCGCAGGCCGTCAACGGTCGGGAAGTTTTCGAGTTTCACACCGTCCGCTTTGGGATCGACAATGAACAGGCTGATGCCTGACTCGTCAATCTGCCCGCCGCTGGTGCGGGCTGAGACGACGATCTCCGTGGCGGTGGCTGCGTTCAGGACCATGGACTTGTGGCCATTGAGCACATAACCATCACCTTCAGCGCGTGCTGTGGTGGTGACATCGTGGAGGTCGAAGCGTGCCTGGAGTTCTGCATACGCCAGCGCCAGCTGACGAGATCCGTCAATCACCCCTGGCAGCAGGGCAGCTTTCTGTTCAGCGTTGGCCGCGCGCTTCAGCGCGCCGCCACCGAGGACAATGCTGGCGAAGAAGGGTTCGCAGACCAGCCCTTTGCCCATCTGCTCCATCATGACCATGGTATCAACCTGGTTTCCGCCGAAGCCGCCGTCGGCTTCTGAGAAGGGCATGCCCAGCCAGCCGAGTTCGGCAATGGTCTTCCAATTGTCGTCTGAAAAACCCTGTTTGCTGGCAACCAGTTCGGTGCGCTTGTCGAGTTCGTAGTTGTCCTGGACAAAGCGGGCGACGCTGTCCTGCAGCATCTGCTGCTCTTCGCTCAGATCAAAGTTCATTTGCTGGACCTCTTGATTTGCAGAACGTTTTTGGCGATCACGTCTTTCTGTACTTCACTGGCGCCGCCGTAGATGGTGTAAGCGCGACTGGACATGTAACCGCCCATGCCGTTCTTGGCGAATGCGGGTCCTGCAGGCTTTGCGCCCCAGCTGGCAGAGTAGATGCCGCCAGCTTCTACGGTGAGCTTCTGGATGCGCTGCTGAATTTCGGTGCCTTTGAGTTTCAGGATCGAAGATTCAGGCCCGGGTGCAGCACCGGCTGCTGCAGATGCCAGACTGCGAAGCTCTGTGTATTCAGTGGCCCACAGATCAACTTCCAGCTCTGCGATCTTGCCGCGGAATGCCGGGTCGTCCATCAGTGTGGCGTTGCCGCGGGGAACCGAAGCTGCCTGCTCTTTGAGTTTCTCCAGGGCGACCAGCGAACGGGAGATCCCGGCCAGGCCGGTGCGCTCGTGCTGCAGCAGGCCTTTGGCGTAGGTCCAGCCCTGGCCTTCTTCGCCGATGCGGTTTTCTACCGGGACTTTAACGTCGGTTAGGAATACCGTGTTGACGCTGTGTGAGCCGCCGAGGGTGATGATCGGCTTCACTTCTATGCCTTCCTGTTTCATCGGAAACAGCAGAAAGGTGATGCCCTGCTGTTTGATGCCGGAGTCATCGGTTCGGGTGAGACAGAAAATCCAGTCGGCGATATGCGCCATGGTCGTCCAGATTTTGGTGCCGTTGACCACATAGTGGGTGCCATCAGCGCTGAGTTCAGCTTTGGTTTTCAGACCGGCGAGGTCGGAGCCTGCACCTGGTTCTGAGTAGCCCTGACACCAGTTGACCTTGCGGTCGCGGATGTCGGGCAGGAAGCGATCCTGCTGTTCTTTGCTGCCATGGGCCATCAGTACCGGTGCCAGCATGCCGAGACCAAAAGGCAGGTCCCAGGGCAGGTTAGCCGTGGCGGTTTCCTGCTCCCAGATATAGTGCTGGGTGGGTGTCCAGCCCGGACCACCAAATTCTTTTGGCCACTTGGGCACATCCCAGCCACCCTTTTCGCGGGCTTTGGCAAACCAGTCCATTCGCCACTTGTTGAAATCTTCTCCGTTTTTGTACGCATTTTCTTCGAAAAAGGCGCGTACTTCGTTGCGGAACTCCAGGTCTTCGTTGCTGAGCTCAATATCCACGGCTAGCGCTCCTGAGGTGAAAAAGGGAGCGCGGAGCTTACTCAAACTTAGAACTTTTTACTAGAATCGAATTCTAGATTACGATGTTGTTCATATGACGGTTTCCAGCCCATCAGCCTCCAGCGCAGGTTCGCCCCGCAGCGTTGCAACCAAAGCGCGCAAAGCCAGTGTTCTTGCGGCTGCATTGGATTGTTTTACCCGGCTGGGTACCGATGGAACGACTATCCAGGATATACAACGTCAAGCTAATTGCAGTATTGGCAGTATTTATCATCACTTCGGCAGCAAAGAGGGGATTGCCGAAGAGCTGTTTTTAGATGGGATCGCCCGATTCAATAAGGGCATGGTGCGGCAGCTTAAGAAGTGCCAGGACGCGGAAGAAAGTGTGCGCGCGGTGGTGGGCTACTACTGTGACTGGTCAACGCGGCATCGGGAGCTGGCGCGCTATCTGCATTCCCGGGATATCGACTTCTCCACTGACGCCAAAGCCCGTCTGAAACGCATTCACCAGGATTACATCGCCGCGGTTTTTCTCTGGTTTGCGCCTTTTGTGGAAGCCGGTCAGATGCGCCAGTTACCCATAGATACTTATGTGCCTCTGATCAGCGGGCCGATACAGGAGTATGTCCGGCGCTGGCTGTCGGGGCACCACAACATAGGACCGAAACAGGTGCGCGAAGTCTTCGCAGACGCCGCCTGGAATGCGGTAAAAGGTTAACCGCGCTCAACACGCCAGAGCTTCGGACCGGGTGTGTGCTGGAAACTCGAATTCGCCATAACGCTCAAAAAAGTGGGGTCGAACCGCACTTTTCTGAATACCTCGGTCTGAAAAATTGGGGTCGAAGCGCAGCGTCGAAAACCTCGGTTCGACCCCGATTTTTCCGATTTTTGTAAGCTCAGCCGGAGCAGCTGCCGCCACCGAGTACGCAGAACCTGGCACAGTGAGGGTGATTGAGCGCTACTGTTGTGAAACTGTCTGCGAGACGTGGACCAAAACCAAAGCCCTCAGCGTAGGGCAGCAG